>CAJTKM010000017.1 GCA_910576545.1 Lachnospiraceae bacterium | reverse complement strand
CCCCACTGGCCGCGCTGTCCCGGCAGATGTGGTTCCAGTAGCGCCCATACTTTGTCACTTATGTCGTGTCGGTGATAGGAAGCATCCATCTTTTTCTCTCCTGTCCTTTAAGATGCTTCCATTTTATCACAATCCATTCACCTTGTGTAGACACTATCTAAGAGAACATAACATTTTTCAGGATACTTTTCCTTTTTTATTGAATACAATAATACTGGCAATGATAGCCGCACCGCCGATGAACGTCCCCGCATTCGGGACTTCCTTCAAAAGCAGAAAGCCCATAACCGCAGACAGGAGCGGCGTAACAAAGTTAAAATTCGTTACCTCGCTGATGCGTTCCGCATAGGACATTGCCTCACCCCAGAAGAAATATGCCGCCGCACTCGGAAATGCCCCAAGGTAAACGATGGCGGCGATTTGTTTATGGTTCGCGGCAAACAGCTCGTTTATGCCCCGTACAGACCATAATCCGAGCAGGAGCGCGCCGCAAAGCATACTGTATGTTACAATTTCAAGGGCATTGTAGCCCATGGAGGACAGTTTGCGGTTAATCAGGTTATATCCGCAGAAGGAAACAGCGGCTCCCAGTGTCCAGAGCAAGCCAACATTGATGGAAAAAATGCCGTCCCAAAGCAGGAGCAGAAGCACTCCGGCAAATGCCGAAAAAATAGCAGCCCAGCCAATCGGCGAAAGTCTTTCGTTATACAGACGAACCGCCGCAATTGCTGTCAGTATCGGCGTAACTGCAATAACGATACTGCTCGTAGCAGAGGTCAGTGTCTGTATGCCTGTGTTGAAGGCGATGAGGTATATTCCGAACCCAAGCGCGCCGGAAAGAATAAATAGCGGCACATCCCTTTTCTTCGGCAGACGGATATGGCGGATTTTTCCAATCAGCAGAAGGAAAACTGCCGCAATCCCGCAGCGGAGGAAACCGAGGGAATAGGATGCAAACTGCTCCTGTGCAATTTTTGTCAAAGGAAAGGCTGACGCCCATATTAACACTGTCAGAAGCCCATAGGCCAGAACTTTTTTTCGGTTGGAAGTCATGTTCTATCACTCCGTTTTTTCATTTTTGAAAGCAGGCCACAGCGGTTCGCTGTATTCCGCAACAAATACT
Organism: Lachnospiraceae bacterium; assembly: GCA_910576545.1. Taxonomy (GTDB): domain Bacteria; phylum Bacillota; class Clostridia; order Lachnospirales; family Anaerotignaceae; genus Anaerotignum_A. The sequence goes on along the minus strand of CAJTKM010000017.1, from coordinate 63,529 downwards.
ATAACATGTTTTTTGGAAAAAACAAGAGTTTTTAAGGGAATTTAGATCGTGTCTACACAAGTTAAGCACAGATAGCAACTGAAATAGCGATACGGCGGACGTGTCCCGCAGTGATAAAGGCATCAGAAGTCCTCGCATAGCGAGTAGCAATCTCTCTCCAGCGTTTCAGGGATAGAAAGCAGCTTTCTGCCAGATGACGCAGTTTAATCATCCATTCAGTAACACCCATACTTTGCCACTTATGTCGTGTCGGTGACAGGAAGCATCCATCTTTTTCTCTCCTGTCCTTTAAGATACCTCCATTTTATCACAACCCATTCAATTTGTGTAGACACTTTCTAAGATACTTATGCCGCAAATCCAAAAGAAATGCTGCCCGTTATATTTCCCAAAGCGCCATCTGTGGCTCGGAGAAATAACTGATATTTTCCAGGTTTTACTGGCGGCTTAACCGTGAAACTTGCGGAACATTCCAGTGTTTCATCTTCCTGACGCAAGTTTTTCACAGAATAACAGGTCGTGTTCAAATGGGTATCTCCGGGTTTGGCAAAGCCAACCTGCAAGCCATTTCCTGTTTCCGCTGAAAAGTCATACCAAATCCTGTCCCCGTCGGACAGCGTGTATTCCCCCAGCCAAATAATCTCTCCGTCTGCCATCGTTTCCAGGTTGATTGGAATAACCTGGGGATACCAAGTGCTGCCCCCTGCTGTTTCCTGCCAATCATCATCGTCACCGCCCATATCCCCAAACAGTTCAGTCATTTCCGCCTCGGTCATATGGGAAACGCCTATGATTTTGTTTTCTGCATCACGGACAACTTTGATATTAACGGTTCCCTTCGGGTTCATATTCAGAGTATAGAAGGAGCCTTCCTTCTGGATGTCCAGAAAGATATTAACCAGTTGCCCCTGATAATAATAGGTCTTTTCATCAACCATCGTGACGCCTGCCTTCTCATATTCCGCCATCTGCGCCTCGGCCCATTCCTTTTCCTGTTTCTCTTTCAACTCGTCAAATTCGTCTTTCCTGTCCAGCCTATCAAAAAGCATGGATTGGAATGCCCAGTTTCCATCCTCCAGTGCCCGATCCAGCCAAAGTTCCAGCTCCGTTTCATCCATGCAGCCTATCAGCGTGGAAAAAAACGTCATTTTTCCATCAACATACGCTTTTTCGGCGAAGCTGGTAAACAGAGCGGAATTTGTGTCAAGCCGGCGCGCAGCGACAGAGAAAAACGTAAAGTCCCCATCTTCATAGAGCTTTTCAAGCCATTTCTTTTGCGTTTTTTCATCCAGCCGGGGGAAGGTGATTTCAAACAGAGGCAGACTGCCAGCCTCATAGTATCGCTCTATGTCCGCAGAAGCTGTATTCGTTTTTTCAGACCGCTCGTCAGTCGCAGCAGGAGCATTGGAGGTATCGTCTTCCCTCCAGGAATTTTGCCACCAGTCGTCTTCCCAGGGCTTGCCCTGCCATTCGTCCTGCCACAGCTCCTTCCAATCATCAGGGAATTCATCAGGAGCGGTAAAACTTTGTGAAGTATAAATCCCCATAACGCCAGAGCCTTTTCGCGTAACCCGAATGGTATTTGCCCCTGTGCCGTCTGTAAATGTGGAAGTATTCCCGTTTTCCTTGAAATTCTTCGGCTTGTAAATCTCGCCCCAATCGCCGTTGTCGGTAATGGTGGTGGTGGTATTTTTGAAATCATCTTGGGAAACCAACTGGAAATATCCACTGTTGGCAATGGCGTTTACCGAGCCGGAAAATCCCTCCGGCAAGATTAAAAAGACGGAAGCCATATTGAAATTGCCCACGATATTACCGGACCGAATCAGGCCGCAGGTCAGATACCCGTTATCGGCTTTCAATTTCACATCACTGTAATCCACGTTGGGAAGATAGAGCTTGATTGTTTCATCATTTGTGTTCGTACTGGTTTTGCAAGAGATTGAAACCTTCCAGTCGCGGTTCTGCTGGCTGATGTTTACCATATAAACATCGCTGTTGTATTCAGCCAAAATCTGATTGTCCGCCGCCGCCAGCACATTTACAGCGGCGCTGCTGACATTCAGCGACAGCGAGGGCCTGCCGGTGGTGTCCAATGGCGTACCTGGGAGAGATACCTCATGGGCATTCGCTGTGACTGGCCCCAGCGAATAGACACCAACAAAGGCCGCTCCCAGAACTACACACAGTGTCAGCACGGCAGTCAATATCCTGCCTGATCTTGATTGTTTCTTAAACTTCATAATTGCATCTAACCTTTCTTTCAAAAACTGTTTATTTTCGCTTAATGTGACAGCCCCAAGATTTTCCTTGTATCTCCCAACCGCCGCCATCGCGTCAAGAAGGGTTTGTCCATATTCCTGTGCGTTGCCGCCCTCCATTTTTGCGAGGACGGCTTCATCACAGGAAAACTCACAAGCCTTGGTAATTTCCCTGCTCATGAGATGAACCAACGGATTAAACCAATGCAGACAGACGGTAAGTTGAACCAGCCATTTATAAAACATATCCCGCCGCCTATAATGCGTCAGTTCATGCAGTATGATATACTGAAAATCCTTTTCGGGAATGTCTGCGCTGGGCAGTATAATACATGGATAGAAAAATCCAATCAGCAATGGGGAAGAAACCAACGGATTGACACATAACTCAATCGGCTTTTTGACACCTGATTGCTCCGCGACAATGGAAAGTTCGTCTAATCGCCCAATGTCAGAAATCGGGGTTAATCCAGCCCTGATATACCGTACAAAACCCTGATAGATTGTTATTTTCCGTATCAGCAGACCCAGCGCAGCCGCCAGCCAAACCAGCCAGATATGATTGATTAACAACTCTCCAATATCTTGAAGCGAATAGGCAGTTGTTACATCATCTGCAAGACTATTCACCGTTTCATTGTGCTGCTCCGCCCCAACAGCGGGAGCAAAATTGCCTCCCGGAGCGTTTTGCGGGGACTGTTGCTGTGGCGGTAAAGGAGCAGTCTGGGATATTGCCCGATCGACAGCCTGATATGCCTTCCCCATCAGGCTCACTTCCGGTCCAAACGGGAACAAGAGCCGCAAAACAACAACCAGCCAGATGTAATACTGCCACTGCCGACTGATTTTGTCTTTCAATAATCGTTTTCCTAACAACAGGGTCAGAATAAGCAAACTGCCGGAAACGGACATAGACAGGAAAATTTTCGAAATTGCGTTCATTGCTGCCCTTTTCCTTTCTCCAGCAGCCGTTTCAATTCCTCATATTCCTCGTCTGCCAGCAGGTCGCCCAAAATCAAATTAGAAACCAGCCCCTTTGCGCTCCCCTCATAAATCTTATTCAGGAAATTTTTCGTCTGCGCTGTCTGGTATTCTGTTTCCGAAATGAGCGTAGTATATTCGTTGCGGCGTCCAATTTTTTTTGCACTCAAAAAGCCCTTGTTCATCAGCCGCGACAGCAGCACAATTAAGGTGTTTTTTTGACAGGGTTTACCCCTGGCCGCCATCCCGTCCATGATATAGGGGAACAGCGTCACCTCCTCCGGGTTTCCCCATACGATTTTCATAATTTCAAGTTCTGCATCAGATATTTGTTGTACCATAATGTGTCCTCCTCTATGTATAACACGGTGTTGACAAATAAAATATAACATGGTGTTATCCTTCTGTCAAGACACTTTTCCAAAAAAACACAGGTGGGATAAGAATATCAGACAGACAATCAAAACCACCCGTTAAACGGGTGGTCAGAACATTCACTTCACATATACTTTCCCTTATTTATGCCGCAGAAGCCATAGCAATTCTGAAGCCTCCGCGTCTGCTTCTCACACACTGTTAAAACTGCAAATATGTCGTACCCTCCAGAGGAATCACAACCTGCAATCCCCTTCTGTCGGTATACATATCACCAACAATATAAATGGTGTAAGCCTTACCGCCCTCCACCTGAATAGAAGGGTCTTCCAGAAGAACATTCCCGCTGATATATTCCCGCAGCTTCAGGTTATGCTCTCCCGGCGTTACCGCCAGATAACGGCTGACCTCCTGATAATTGATATCCTCCAAAATCAGGCTGTCATCCCAATACGCATCCATCCGGGGCGCGTTCGGCGAAAGCTGTACAAAACGCACATAAGCCATGTTCCCGTCAAGCGAACGGCGGTTATCATTAATCAGCTCCAGACTGATATCCCCCCGCATCCCGATTACAGCCGCCGTATAAATGCGGTTCGGCGCGATGTTGATATTCGTCACTGTCAGTGGATTCGTCCTTGTGCCCGCCGCAAAAACGGCAACGCGGTAATATCCGGGGAAAACTTTCATATATTCCGTAAAATTCTGGTAGGAAAGGTTAGACGCCACCCTTCTCCCATTCACATAAATATCCACATCATTTGCGGCAGGGCTTGCGTTAAAGAAGCGGATATAGCCAAACATTGTAATACCAGGAATCAAGGGGATCACGATTACATTCGTGGTTGGCGGCCAATGTATGCCCGGGTAAAGCCTGCTCGTCGCGTCCTCCGTCATTTCTTCCGTCAGGCTGCTCTCCGGCAGCTCCCCAATCTGTTCCTCCGTCAAAGGCAGCGGCATTACCATATCTTCACTTGTTTCATACCAGTTATTATTTATAGCCATTTTCCTCACCATTCCATCTTTTTTTCTACTATATGGCAGGACAAAATTTCATGTGAAAGGAATTGGCGCGTCTTTTTGTGACGAATACATTCTTATGGGAACTTTTTCCGTCGAATCTCCGTCCTTTTCTATAAGACAAAACATAAAGGGGGTAAACATATGAAAAAACAGAAATTTTTTGCGGGTGCAATCGGAGCATTAATGCTCCTGTGCCTCCCTTCCTGCGGGCAGAATACGCCGCCCACGGAAGAAACCGCATTATCACGCCAGACTCCGGCAAAAGGCCGTATTGCAGAAATCATACTGGACGGCACAGCCAGCCGTATGCCTGTTTCCGCCAGCATCTCCACAGGAACCGGCGCAGCTGCTTTCCAGATTACAGATAAGACCCTTTTCCTTGACGGGCAGACCGGTCAACGTCTGCCCGCATCTGACCTCTTGGAAGAACGCGACGCCTGCATCATTCCCGCGGAAGATTCCCAGCCGCCGTATGCCGAGGCTGTCCTGCTGCATCTTGCGGAACAGGCCCTCGATGTGCATCTGCATACCGTAGAAGAAACTGCCATAACGGAAAATGGACTGCTCATCACGACAGACGGCGGTTCCCTCCATCTTTCCGCCCCTCGGGGCGCCGCCCTGACCTTCTTTGCGGACGGCACGGCCGGCACACCCGAAGCCATACAGGCCGGTGACAGGGTTTTCGCGTGGTATGACGACATAGCGGAAACCTACCCCGCACAGGCGTCCACAGAGCGGCTTGTCATCGTTCCCACCCTGCCAGCCCTGCCTGAAACTCTGCCCGATGGAATTTCGCTGTCCGTACTGCCGGGCAGCGTCACGCCCTGCGGCGCGTCCTTCCGCCTGTTTCACAACACAAACGCCGAGCTGCAATTTGGTGCCGCCTATACGCTGCAAAAGCTGCAAAACGGAGAATGGAGCAATCTGCCCTATGCCATTGAAAACGGGGCATTTACTATGGAAGCGTATAACCTGCCAAAGGGCGAACCCCAAACGCTTACGGTCAGCTGGGGCTGGCTTTACGGCGAACTGCCCCCCGGAGAATATCGTCTGGTAAAGACTGTCTCAGATTTCCGCGGCACAGGCGATTACGACGATTACACCCTAACCGCAGAATTTACCATCGGTGAATTTATCGCCTGCAACTGAGAACCTATCCGTAAATTATCCGCGCACATCCTGCTTCATCTTATTTACGGATAAGTTCTAAACTTTTGCTCAACTCCATCGTTTTTGGAATTATTCCAAAATAAAAAACGGGTTGGAGATTCCAGCCCGTTTTTGTTTATACAATATAATATTCTTACAATGTCAGGGAAGGTGCGGTATATGTTCTTGCCCCCAGCTCGTTATCCAGCATATACAGCCCTTTCGGGTCGCTGCCAAACAGTTCCATCTTTGTAATCAGGTCGTTAGCGTTGGTTTCTTCCTCGCCCTGCTCCTTTACAAACCAATCCAAAAACTGTGTTGTGCGGAAATCGTTCACATCTCTTGCCGCCGCATAAATCGTATGAATCAATTCTGTTACATACTCCTCATGTGCAAGCCCTGCTTTCAGCGGGTCAATCAGCTCTTCCATCTTCACATCAGGTTTTGCGATTGCCTCCAGTGTCACTGTTTCATTGTTGTTATGCAGATACTGATAGAACAACAGTGCATGGTCGCGTTCCTCCTGCGCCTGAATTTTATACCAGTTCGCAAAGCCATTCAGACCCTTTGCTTCATAGAAATTTGCGAAATCCAGATAAAGATACGCGGAATAAAACTCCTTATTTACCTGTGTGTTCAGCAGCTCTGCAACATTTTTGTTCAGCATGTTTTCTCCTCCTGTTTTATATCTCTTTTCTTATTCTTCCTCTGCCTGTTCCTCTGGCGCACGAATCGTACGCACCTTTTCAATGCGTTTTTCCTCAATGCTTTCCACCTGGAACAACCAGCCGCTAACAGAAATTTCCGGCTTTTCCTCCTCGTCCGGAATACGCCCCAGCCTGCCAATCAGATAACCGCCCAATGTATCGTAATCCTCATCATCTTCAAAAGCAATACCAAGCAGTTCTTCCACATCGCCAAGGTCCGTCGTGCCGTTAATACGGTAATCATCTTCCCCAATGGGGCAGATGTCCTCTTCTTCCTCTACATCATACTCATCGAAAATATTGCCTACGATTTCTTCAATAACGTCCTCCATCGTAACGATGCCCGCCGTACCGCCGTATTCGTCAATTACGATAGCCATATGCACCTTTTCCTTCTGCATCTCCTGAAAAAGCTCGTCCGTTTTTTTAGAAAACGGCACAAAATACGGCGTCATAAGAATATCTTCAATATGAAAATAATCTTCCTCCATACGTTTCGCATCTCCAAGGATATATTTTACCATATCCTTTACATGGAACACGCCGACAATATTGTCAATGCTTTCGTCATACACCACGATACGGGAATATTTTTCTTCCGTTATGACGTTCGTGATATCCTCCAGCGTCGCGTCCAGCGGGATTGCAACAATATCCGTTCGGTGGGTCGCAATTTCGCCCACAGAAATATTACTCAAATCGAAAATGTTGTTAATCATTTCCTTTTCCGTTTCGTCAATGCTGCCCATATCGCCGCCCGCATCAACCATCTGGCGGATGCCTTCCTCAGTGATGTTGTTTTCCTGCTCCGCCTTCTTCTTTTTCATCAGCAGGGAAATCAGGAACAAATTGACCAGCAGCGATATGATTAAACCTATTGTGGTTTCCAAAAAAAGTCCTCCTTACAAATAAGTCATTCTCCCTTCTTGTAGTTTATTACCAAACAGCCAAACTGTCAAGTATATAGCGGCAGTATCCAGCAAAATCCGCGCAAAACGCGCCCGCGATGACGCACAAAAAAGCCCTGCCAAAGGCATTGCCTTCAGCCGGACTTTTCCCTGTCCCAATATTGGTATCAAACCTACGGGTCTTATTCGTTAGAATCAAAATCCTTAATGATAGGCGGAATCTGAGAAATCATGTTATCCATGTCCTCAAACATCGCGCTTTTTGTCGTTCCCAGACGGCTTGCCTGTTCAATATGACGCACAACGTCCTGATACTTATCCTTGATACTATCGAAAAAACTGCAAATCGTTTGCAGCGCGCTCTGAGAATCTCCAATCACACCGGCAATCTCCCCCTGCACAGAGGACGCACCTTCTGCGGCATCTGTAATTTTCCGGAAGGATTCGTAAGTGCTGTTTACTGTCTGAATACTGTCCCCCAGCACCTGCTGCGAAGCTGCAATACTGTCGCTAAGCTGGTTCGTATCGCGTTCCACATCGCGTATCCCCGCGTCAACCTCATTTGCAAGTCCCTTAATCTGCTCTGCAAGCTCCTTTACATTCGTTGCGACCACGGCAAAGCCCTTGCCTTCCTGCCCTGCCCTTGCCGCCTCAATAGACGCATTGATTGCAAGGATATTCGTCTGCTCTGCAATGGATACGATTTTTCCCATGCAGCTCTGTATACCATGGACAGCCTCTTTCAGCTGTTCAAACGTCTGCTCCATATCGCTGTAAGATTTTTCCACCTCCATAGAGGATTCCTTCATCTCCGCGACCTTGCTTTCCGCCTCTGTTACAGCCTCCGAAATTTCCTGCCGGACGTCTGCAAAGCGGCTTGCCGCATTATTGATATTGGAAAAAGAGCCGCCAAAATCCTGCAATTCCTCTTGAAAATGGTCTGCCTCCCGCATCACGCCGGAAAAAGAACTGCCTATCATGCTCAATTCCCTCAGGGATTCCACTTCTTTCCGAACCAGCTGTTTCTGATACTCTTTCAAGCTGCCTGCCACATGCGCCACCGGATAAAGGCTGTTTGCGGCACGTTTTTCCTGCACAGTCTGTTTCATTTCTGATTTGAAAAACATCTTTCCGCCTCCTTATTCAAATACAACGCACGTCATGGATTGGTTTACAAAACGATTGTTATAATGTTCTCCATAGCCAACTAAGCCCGCATGACTGCCCAGCACAGCCATATCTCGCAGATATTCTTCCATATAGCCGCGTTCACTGAACAGCTTATAACGGAACAGGCAGTTCACAGAAAATACTGCCGAACGTCTCGGGAATTCCTTGCAGATGGTCTGTATGGTATTCCGTGCAACCGCCCTGTAATCACCCAGCTCCAGCAATATCAAAACGTCCGAATCGTTTACCTGCCGGAAACATGCCAGCGCATCGCCCGCAACCTCTTTAATAGAAATGATGCAGACATCGTTGCCGTTAATTTTCCCAAAGGGATTTTGGAATGTCCTTGTCAGGATCTCCTCGTCTGTTACTTTCAAAATGCTCTTATATACCTGTTTTGCGGGCCTGCCGTTCAGGGAACCAATGATGTATTTTTCTCTGTCCGTATCGGATGCAATGAAGCGATAATTTTTATAAGGATGGTATATATTTTCTTTATATGTCTTAATGCGCCCTCTTAAATTTTTGACGATGCCATACGCCACAGCGTCCTGATAGACCCTGCCATTCGCAGATACCTTGCCGCCGTCGCCTGTCCCGCCGACGAGGGAAATCCCCCTGCCCCGCAGAACGGTGTTGAGCGTCGTCAGAACACAGGCGTCATTTCCCGCGCAGAAGTCAATGCATACGGTATCATGCTCTGAGCCGCCCACAGCCTGTATATCCCGTTCCAGCCGTCCTATGTACTTTACCGGCATTGTCGATACTTCTTCAAGCACATTTGCGCTTGCCTTTACACCGTCTGAAAACGCAATGACGGCTACCCCATTTTCCACGACACGGGTATCATAGCCCATGCCAATGCAGCCAATACTGGGAACGCCGGGGAATGATGCTTCCAACTCCCTTACATGCGCTTCAAACTGCGTGTTGTTCGATAACAGCATTATAAACTGTGGCTGGTCCAAACCGCGAACCGCCTCTGCCAGATTTCCGCTCTGGCTTGCGCCATAAAATTGTTTCATGCTGCCAAATCCTTTCCATGTTTAATATTTAAATCGTCCAGCCAATGAAATTTTTTCCTGATGAAACATTATGCCGCTGTGCCGTATTTTTCCCCATAAAGAAAACATTCGCATAGTATTTACAGGACATTTTGTACCAGTGTTTTTCCGCCCAGCAGCTTAAAAAAATTACACTCAACCATGACGTACCATTTTATTCCATTATATTTGACAAAAAACAGTCTGTCAACTGCTTTCATTTCATACAAAAGCCCTTCGTTTTTGCAGTGCGCCTTTCGTTTTCCATGCAAAAAAAGCCGCAGGCTTTCACTCTCCTGCGGCTTTCCATTTTTATGTTACTGCATATTTTGCTGTTACTTATCCTTAAGCCTCTTTGGGAACATTCCTCTTGATGAAGAAGCCTATGATTGCACCGATAATTGCGGGAATCAGCCATGCAAGGCCAAACTGCGCCAGAGGGATAGAACCTACGAAGCCAAAAGGCATGCCAAAGCCCGTAAGTACTTCACACGCGCTCACAACAAACGCAAACAATGTGCCGACTGCTGCTGCATATGTGTCTTTTTTCAGCGCGTTGTCCACAAATGTCATGATAACCAGAACCATCAGAGGAGGGAACAGCACCGTAAGGATAGGTGCGGAAATGCTGATGATGTTGGACAGGCCGATATTGGATACAACAAAGCTGAATGTATGGATTGCAATTACCAGATACTTATACGGCAGCTTTCCGCCGGAAAGGTCTGTGAAGTAATGACCTGCAACAGATGTCAGGCCGATTGCTGTCGTCATACAAGCCAGCAGAACAACAACCGCAAGCAGGATAACGCCTGTTTTACCCATCAGGCCGTTAACGATTGCCAGAAGCAGCTGCGCCTGACCCATGCCAGCATAGTCGCCCAACGTGGAAGTTGTTGCGCCAAGGTATGTCAGACCGCCGTAAACCAGACCAAGCAGGATACCAGCGATTGCACCGGCTTTTACAATCATGCCGGAAACTTCGCCTTTTTCTGTGTAGCCTTTGCTGTGCGCTGCAGAAATAACGATACCTGCCATCAGCAGTGCGCCCAGAGCGTCCATCGTCTGGTAGCCCTGCATAAGGCCTTCTTTCAGGGGAACAACGTCCGGTGTAGCGGTTGCGGGTCCCAACGGGGAAACAATACCCATAACAATCAGGATTGCCATTGTCGCTACAAGGATAGGTGTCAGGTAGTTGCCTACGATGTCAACAACCTTTGTGGGGCGGATGGTCAATGCCAGAGCCACGCCAAAGAATATCGCACTGAATACCCATGAATTCATGCTGGGCATCAGCGTCTGTACGCTCATTTCAAATGTAACCGCACCTGTTCTGGGGATAGCCAGGCCAGGTCCAATACAAAGGATACATATGGACAGGAATACTTTACCGGGCATTTCACCAATCTTCGATACAACGCCCTGTGGTTCGCCCCTCTTATTCAGAACGGACGCCCAAATTGCCAGTACGCTAAGGCCTACGTCTACTATGAAGAATCCGATAAATCCGACAAACCACGCACTGCCTACCTCATTTCCCAAAAACGGCGGGAAAATCAGGTTGCCTGCGCCAAAGAATGTGGCAAATAAAGCAAGGCCCATAATCAATATCGTCTTGTTTTTGCTTTCTTTCATATAATTTCCCCCTGCCTTGTTGATAGCCGCCGACATTCGAACGGCTCTGCAAAACGTCAAATATGCCGGCGGTAAGTACAGTGTCTAATACTTATTTGTTTTTAATTTTATCCATCATCGCCTGGAACGCGGGAAGTGAGCGCTTTATCATGTCGTTGGAAACGCAGTAGGACAGGCGCATATAGCCCGGACATTCAAATACGCTGCCCGGCACTACCAGCAGGTTATGCTCCAGCTTTGCCTTTTCCGAATATTCCCAATCGTTGCCGTTCGGTGCTTTGACAAACAGGTAGAACGCCCCATCTGGCTTCGCACATTCATAGCCCATTTCCGTCAGGGACTGGTAGAGCAGGTCGCGGTTCTCCTCATATGCCTTCAAATCCGGCATTTCATCCACGCAGACCTCAATAACGCGCTGAATCAGTGTCGGAGGACAGACATGGCCGATAACCCTTGCCGCCGCGCTGACCGCCTTCATGATAGCATCTGCGTCTGTGCATTTCTTGGGAACATAGACGTAGCCGATACGTTCGCCGGGCAGAGAAAGGGATTTCGACCACGAATAGCAAACGATGGTATTGTCATAAATGTTCGGAATGAACGGTACCTTAATATCCCCATATACCAGTTCACGGTAAGGCTCATCGGCAATGATGCAGATGGTATGACCATATTCTTTGCCCTTGCGTGTCAGGATATCCGCAATGCCTTTCAGTGTTTCCTCTGTATAGACCACGCCAGAGGGGTTATTCGGTGAATTCACAATGATAGCGCATGTTTCCGGTGTAATCATGCTTTCCAGCGCAGCAAGGTCTACTTGGAAATGTGCTGTATCTGCCGGAAGCACACGCAGCTTCACACCACAGTTTTCCGCAAAGCATTTATATTCCGGGAAATAAGGTGCAATCGCAAGAACTTCGCTTTCCGCCGACACAGCAAGTGCCTTCATCGTCATAATGAGCGCGGGTGCTGCGCCGCATGTCATGAAAATATCATTCCCAGTGATATCACCGCCGAAACGCTTTTTCAGGTTCGCAGCAACTGCGTCCCTTGTGCCCGCAAGGCCGGGCGCCATGGAATAGCCATGCAGTATGGTAGATTCAATTTCATCTACAACGTTTTTGATTGCCGCGTTTACAGGCGCAGGCGCGGGGATGCTCGGGTTACCGATGGAATAGTCGTAGATATTTTCCGCGCCGACTTCAGCCGCTTTCTGTATCCCGTAGCTAAAAAGTTCCCTTATCACAGAGGGGGCAAGCCCCAATTCATAAAGATGCTGGTTATACATATCATTTCCTCCCTTACTTCTATCCCTTTGTTTCTGTTTTCTCTGCTCTGTTTGCATAAAACTGTTTCTGCAAGGCGTCCCCGCCGGGAAACGGTATCCGTTTCCCGGCAGACGCTTTGCCAGGGACAGGGCTGCCGGCAGCCCTGTCCCCCAGTTTTATATTGTTTCAGATACGGTTGCTTCTGCGCCAGATTCTTTGTTCCTCTGCCGCTTTAATCAGTTCATCTCTGAAATCAGGGTGTGCCAGAGAAATCATGTTCTCCGCGCGCTCCCACGTGGAACGTCCTGCCATATTCACACAGCCATATTCCGTTACAAGGTAGAACGCCTGTGTACGGGGCGTTGTGATAATATCGCCGTCCGTGAATTTCGGTTTGATGCGGGACTGCAGATTGCCCTGCTTATCCTTAAAGGAAGAACTCATACAGATGAAGCCCTTGCCCCCGCGGGACATAAATGCACCCGTCGCGAAGTCCACCTGTCCGCCTGTACCGGAAATGTGGCGCGTACCAGAGCTTTCGGAAGATATCTGTCCATACAAATCCATTCCAATGCAGCTGTTAATGGAAATCATGTTTTCCATTTTGGACATAACTTCCGGGCTGTTGACGTAATCCATCGGGAAGGACAGCAGACCTCTGTTCTCCGCTACCCAGTCGTACATGCGCTGTGTTCCCAGCGCGATGCCGAATACACCTTTGTCCCTGTGGATGGTTTTGCGTGAGTTGTCCAGCTTGCCGGATTCATACAAATCCACATAGCCGTCCGAAAGCAGTTCCGTGTGCATCCCCAAATGCTTCAGGTCGGATTCTGCAATCAGCTTGCCAACCGAATTGGGCATACCCCCAATGCCCAGCTGAATCGTCGCACCGTCCGTCAGATACGGCACAATCTGCTTTGCAATCATCTCGTCAATCTCCGTTGCCTTTGCTACGGGGAGCTGTGCCAGAGGCGCGTGTTTGCCCTCTACCACCGCGTCAACCTCAGAGATATGCACGCAGTCCTCCATGCCGCCGTATACATTCGGAAGGTTCTCGTCAACTTCCAGAATAATGGTTTTTGCCGTATCAAGGATCGCCCTCGTCGAGCAGTTTACCATCGAAAAACTAAAATAGCCTCTGTCGTCCATCGGCGCAACAGAAATCATCGCAACGTCAACCGTCAGATGCCTTCTGTAATATGCCGCCAGATTGCGGAACAGCATCGGGATATAGAAGCAGAGCCCCTCATCGCAGAGCTTTCTCTCATATCCGGAGCAATGCCACGTCTGGTAAGTGAAGCTTTCCTGCCCTCTGTCCTGTTCCACAATCTGAACAGGACGCACTGCAAGATTCCCTCTTACCTTAACATCTTTGACTTCGCCCTTCCGCTTTGCCAGCGCGTCATCCAACAGGGTAGGCGCGCCAACGCCGCAGCTGTAATCCACCCAGTCGCCGTCTTTGACTATTTTTACAGCCTCCTCCGGCGTTTTCAGTTTTGACTGATATTCCTGATAAAATCGATTCAAAGCCATCGGCTTCCCTCCGTTATTATAAGTTTACCGCATCCATACCGCAGCGCAGTGCTTTCAGGTTCAAATCCACAAAAGCAGGTTTTACCTGTTTCTTTACAATGCTTTCCCAATCAATATTTTCCAGCTTCATTGCCTTGATGATTGTGCCCAGCAGAACAATGTTTGCAACTTTGCCATTGCCCAGATCCAGAGCCATCTGCGTAGCGTTCAGTACGATTGTTTTTACATGCTTTTTGATTTCTTCTACTGCATCCTTCGGGTAAACAGCGTCCCCTGTCAGGATAGGCATAGAGGGCATTTCATGCTCATTTACAACAGCGATACCATCGGGTTTGAGGAATTTCAGCTCGCGCAGAGCTTCCATTTTCTCAAAGGATACCAGAATATCCGCTGCACCCGGTTCAATCGTGGAGGACTCCACTTTTTCACCGTAGCGTACATGGGAAGAAACGCTGCCGCCGCGCTGGCTCATCCCGTGAATTTCGCTCATTTTTACGTCATAGCCCGCTTCCAGAAGGCCCTGTGTCAGGATCTTCGCAGCCAAAATCGTTCCCTGGCCGCCTACGCCGACCAATAAAACATTCTTTGTCATGATGATTAGTCCTCCTTCCACTCAATCGCGTCTTTCGGGCAAAGCTGGCTGCAAACGCCACAGCCTACGCACTGAATTCCGTCGATAACCGCTTTCTTGTTTTCCGCGTCAAAGCTGATTGCAGGACAGCCGCACTTCATGCACATCTTGCAGCCGATACATTTATCCCTGTTTACAACCATCTTCTTTGTGAATGCGCCAGGGAATTCCTCTTTATCTTCTTTAGAGAACTTCTTCAGAGCGCAGGGCCACTTTGTGATAATTACGGAAGGCTCGTCAAGTGCAAGGAACTCGTCCAGAGCATCGCTTACTTCCTTCAGGTTGTTCGGGTTGATGGTGCGGATATGCTTGATGCCAATCGCCTTTACAAGAGCTTCAATGTCAATCATGTTGGCTTCGTTGCCTTTTGCATTGTAGCCTGTGCCGGGGTTTTCCTGATGGCCTGTCATGCCTGTGATGCGGTTATCCAGAATAACGCTTACTGCGTTGCTGTTGTTGTAGATAACGTCAATCAGGGAGTTCACGCCTGTATGCAGGAATGTGGAGTCACCCAGTACGGATACCACGCGCATCTTCTTGTCTTCAGTCATGTTGAATACCTGCTGCGCACCATGGCCGATGCTGAAGCTTGCGCCCATACAGATACAGGAATCCAAAGCATTGTAAGGTTTTGCGAAGCCCAGTGTATAGCAGCCGATATCGCCGGAAATCATTACGTTTTTGCGTTTGCCCAGTTCATAGAAGAAACCTCTGTGAGGACAGCCTGCGCAAAGTGTAGGCGGTCTGCCGACTACTGCGGATTCGTCATAAGCGATAACAGCGGGTTCTTCACCAAAGAAGCCCTGTTTAATGACATCAGGTGTCATTTCGCCGTATTTCGGCAGAAGGTCCTTGCCGTAGCAGTTGAAACCAAGATATCTTACGCGTTCTTCTATGTAAGGGTCATTTTCTTCTACAATGTAAACCTTTTCTACCTTCTGGCAGAATGCGCGGATTTTGTCATCCGGCATAGGGAATGTGAAGCCCAGCTTCAGGTAAGAAGCGTCCTCGCCGAATACTTCCTTCGCATAGTGATAGCAGGGGCCGGAAGCGATTACGCCAACCTTATCGGATTTGATTTCCTCAAAGTTGAACGGTGTCGTTTCGGAATATTTTTTCAATTTTGCAAGTTTCAGTTCCAGATTTCTGCGCAGCACTTTCGCGTTTGCGGGTACGCAGACATATTTCTTTGCATCCTTCACATATTCGCGGATTGCCACTTCCTTACGCTCGCCGCATTCCACGATGGATTTGCCATGACAGACACGGGTCGTCATACGGATCATAACGGGTGTGTCATACTCCTCACTGAGCTTGTAGCTTTCCAGTACCATGTCACGGCATTCCTGGCTGTTTGCAGGCTCAAACATAGGGATTTTTGCGGATTTCGCATAGTTGCGGTTATCCTGTTCATTCTGTGCGGAATGCTGGCCCGGCTCGTCTGCGGAAATAATAACCGCACCGCCGTTAACGCCAGTATAGGCAAACGTGAAGAAAGGGTCTGCCGCTACGTTCAGTCCCACATGCTTCATAGATGCCATCGCCCGACCGCCTGCGATAGATGCACCAATCGCAGATTCCAAAGCCACCTTTTCATTGGGTGCCCATTCGGCACAGATTTCCTCGTACTTGGCAAGGTTCTCCAAGATTTCCGTTGAAGGGGTTCCGGGGTAAGCGGAAGCAAAGTGGACGCCGGCTTCATACGCACCGCGAGCAATCGCTTCGTCGCCTGTTAATAAATACTTCATGTTCATTCTCCTTTCCTGCAGCGTACTGCCTGATACTTTTTGACAATGCATCGTGCACAAAATAATGCACGATGCATTTCTATTTTTATATAACCACATTTTTTTGTATTTGTCAACAGTTTTTATTCAGTTTTTCCAATTTTTTTGTGAAAAATAGTAAACTCTTGTCCGTATTGCTATAAAAACATTGGTTTTCTGAGCTTTTTATGTTATACTTGTGCAAATAAGATAAACTACAAAAGAAAGGACGCTTTGATAAAATGCCGATAAAAAAGCCGAACAAAGCTACCATCAAAGATCAGGTTTATGAAATTATTCGTGAAATGATCCTCAGGCAGGAATACCGCCTGGGGGAAAAAATCAATATTGATACACTTGCTGCAACGCTGAATGTCAGCAATTCCCCTATCCGCGAAGCATTGAATATGCTGGAAAAACAGGGGATTGTGGAAAACATTCCCAATATAGGCAGCCATGTTGTTACATTTTCTACCACAGCTTATCGGGAAATCAGCGATTCCATGCATCTTGTCGTTTCCGGCTCCTATGACATCTGCCTCCGTCAAAATACCATAGACGACGCCATCCGTAATATGCGTGACGCGCTCCGCATGCAAAAAAGCACAGTTGACAGCAAAGACCTCTACGCCTTTATGAAACATACCCTTGCATTTGATAAAAGTATCGTCTGTGCCACACAGAACAGCTATTTGCTCTCTATTTATGAACGTATGGAGGATATTTATTTTCTGATTGTTCTGTACAGCCACCAGCGCAGCGATGATGAGCACCGCGAAAATCTCTTTGAGCATTCCATGATACTGGAAAATATAGAAAAAGGCGATTCCGCGGCAGTGAAAGCATGGCTTCAGGTACATTATGATAAGCGGTACGACAGCTGAAGCGTTTCTGCCTATTGCATATAAGGTTACATAACAATGTTGTAAGAAGCAGATAAATTTTACATTACAACGGCATGGCACAGAAAACTCCCCTGCCTTTATGGAGTTAAGGGATAAGTTTTCCAATTTATGTAAATTTCAAATACAAAAATCGCTTCATAATGGATTCAGGCAAAGAAAATCAATGCAGACGGGTTTTATGCTTAGAACTTATCCGTAAATTATCTACGCACATCCTGCTTCATCATTTCCGGCAGTCTTTGTCGCTTTTCCCTGCCGTACCACCCGGTACGCCTGCAAAAAAGCTCCCTGCCTGCTGAAAAATCTGACTGTGCAATCTGCATGTATCTTATTTACGGATAAGTTCTTAATATGGCATATTGTTTTGTATCAAAAAAAATACAATTCTTCTCAAAAGATTTGGTATTTTTGCCAGAATATCGTATGTATTGTAGAAAATACATGCGATTGCAGGAAAAAGAATGGGACTATTTTCGGTTGACGCTAAAAACAGAAAATGGTATTGTTTTAGCATCACATTCAGAAAGAGGTTTGCGAGATGGATAAAATGTTTTTTGTTGCAACTGCATACGGTTCCAGCATGCTGATTAGCGCTATTATTCTGCTCCTTGGGATTACAAAGGGAAAAGAGAATAGCGTCGATTGTCATGCGCAGGAAACATACATCCAAGAGTATTTCTGAATCCTGTTTGAAGAACAGTAAAGGCCATGGCATTCCGCCATGGTTTTTTTATTCCGTCAGACAGGAAGTTTCTCGCAGCCTTTAGAAATACAAAAGAAAAAGAACGCAAAGTAAGGCGGTTTAACTAAAGAAAACATTTTGTTCTTTTTGATTGGGTTCTTAAGTTAAACGCCGATGGCAGCTGCCTGAGAAAATTTCTCCCAAAACTGGAGCGGCTCTGAAAAATCATAATGATTCAGGTATTAAAAATGAAATTTTCTTATGGCAACGCCCATCACAAAGAAACAAAAACTACAAAAGATATGGGAGATGGTAAAAATGGATTTTGTCATGGCATTAAGCCCGCTTGGTTTTGTATTGGTCGGGATTTTATTCCTGAAAAAAGGGGCAATGAAGGTCGCCCCGCTGACACTGCTGTATACCGTTATCATTGCATTTTCTTATTTCAACATCAACGGCCTGGATTTCAAGTCACTTGTTGCAGGGACAGATGCACTGCTATGGAAAGGGGTGAAAGAAGGTGCAAAAATTGTTATGCTGGTATTTTCTTCCTTCCTGCTGTTAAACCTGATGCAGCGCACAGGAGCGATTCGGCAGGTTCAGAAAACACTGGCAAGCGTGACGCGCGACAGGAGGGCACAGCTTGTCATAGTCGGCATGATGGTGCCGATATTTTTGGAGGGAGCAGCCGGAGCCGGTTCCCCTGCTGCAATCGCCGCACCTTTTTTGGTAGGGCTTGGGTTTGACCCGCTGGTTGCCATTGCAGTTGCTCTTTTGGGCGATGCCACCCCCTGTTCATGGGGCGGTGCCGGCCTGACAACGATAACGGGCGGAGCATACCTGGTAGACCAGGGGTTGAGCACTTCGGCGCTGAATTCAGCAATGGTTGGGCGGTTCCATATGTTTGGCGTACTGATTATCCCGTTTTTGATTACACTGCTTGGCTTTGGGCGGAAGGGCTTCAAAGGCATTGTGCCATATCTGATATTCGCGGGTGCAAGCACTTGCCTGCTCATGTTTGGTATTTCCAATTTCATTGGGCCGGAAATTACGAGCCTCGGCACAGGCCTGCTGTCCATCGTGCTCTCTATAGGTTATTTGAAGCTGTTTCGAATCAATACGCCGGAAGAGTATCTCTATAAAGCGGATTTCGGAGAGGATGTTGAAAAAACGTATTCGTCCTTCCGCGCACTCTCGCCATATTTGCTGCTGGTCGTGCTGCTGCCGGTCATACGGTATACGGTTCCGTTTTCTATTCTGACAACATTTGGATATATCGTCTGGGTTGACTGCGTAGTTTTTTTCTGCGCGGCTGCGGGCGGCGTTATCCTTGGGGTAAGCATGGAGGGCTTTTGCGATACAATGAAGCAGACATCGCTCCGTGTTGTTCCAGTCATGGTGACAATGGGGTCGCTGCTGACAGTTTCTTATATTATGCAAAGCACTGACACAGGCATGATGACGATTATTGCCAGCAGCATTGCAGGAACAGCCGGCGTGCTTTATCCTGCGGCAGCGGTACTCATTGGTGCATCGGGCTCGTTTGTGACAGGGACAGGCCTTGGTTCAAATATCATGTTTGCGCCAATGCACGTTGATGCCGCAGAGATGCTGGGATTAAACCCTGTTGTTGTCTTTGCGGGGCAAAACGCAGGAGGGTCTCTGGGGAATATGGTCTGCCCCAATAATGTTGTTTCCGCCTGCGCTACGGTGAATATCATCGGGCAGGAAGGAGAAGTCCTTCGGCGCAGCATTGCTGTGTTTGCAGTCCTGCTGCTGATGTATATGTGCCTTGGTATGGTTTATGCACATATTTTGTTCCCATACTTTGGGGCGTAAAACATTGAGGCAGGCTTTCACATACAAAAAAAGAATAACAATCAAAAAACGGAGGAAAAAAAATGAAAACAAGAAAAATTGGAATTATTGGCGTAGGACATGTTGGCGCACACTGCGCATATAGCCTTGCGGTGCAGGGTATTGCAGATGAATTGGTGCTGGTAGATAAAAATGAGAAAAAAGCCGCCAGCGAATGTCAGGACTTGCGGGACAGCGCAGCATATCTGCCTCACAGGGTTTCGGTGCAGGTTGGAGATTTTGCAGAATTGGGCGGCTGCGATATCATTATCAACAGCGTGGGTAAAATTGATATCCTGCGGGAATGTCAGGACCGTACTCATGAAATGCAGTTTACAACAGCGGCAGTTGCATCTTATATCGATAAGCTGAAAGCGTCTGGCTTCAACGGTGTGCTGATAAATATTACAAACCCATGCGATGTTGTGACATACCAGCTTGCAAAAGGGCTTGGACTGCCGCGCGGGCGTGTATTTGGCACAGGAACGGGACTGGATACCTCCCGACTGCTTTCCGCATTGGCACGGCAGACGGGTATCAGCCATAAATCCATTACAGCGTACATGCTTGGGGAGCATGGGAATCAGCAGTTTGCGGCATGGTCAAATGTATCCTTTCAGGGCAGGCCGCTGGAAGCCTGGGCAAAAACAGATGAACGCTTTCGCTTCGATAAAGCCGCTTTGCAAAAGGAATCCATTGGCGGCGGCTGGGTAACGTTTTCCGGAAAGTTTTGCACAGAATACGGCATTTCTACAACGGCGGCACGAATGGCAAGCATTGTGATGCATGATGAAAAGCTGATTATGCCCGCCAGTGCGGAGCTTTGCGGGGAATACGGCGAAACCGGCGTATTTGCAGGCGTTCCCTGTGTAATCGGTAAAGATGGCGTGGAGCAGGTCGTGGAACTGCCTTTGACAGAGGAAGAAAAGGCAGAGTTCCATAAAGCGTGCGATGTAATTCGCAGCAATATCAAATACATTTCCGAACAACATTGATCGCTTCGGAATGCTATCGAAAACTATGCCCTTCCATTGCAAAAATTTTATGGAAAGAGGCCATGGATGGAATATCCCTTGCAGTGCGGTTGAAGGTAAACGCCCAAGGTCTTTTATGAAAGGAGAGATTTTAACATGGAAATCAAAATAACATTGACGCAGAACCCGAAAGCAAAACCAGACCCA
Source organism: Lachnospiraceae bacterium (assembly GCA_910576545.1). GTDB lineage: Bacteria > Bacillota > Clostridia > Lachnospirales > Anaerotignaceae > Anaerotignum_A. Next base: position 42,454 of record CAJTKM010000017.1, on the reverse strand, counting down.
GCGACTGTACCGTTTGGCGTGGCATTTACAGACCATATGTTCTTAATGGACTATGACAGCGAAAACGGCTGGCATGACGCGCGCATCGTGCCGTTTGCAGATTTATCGCTTTCCCCCGGGGCAGTCGTGTTCCATTATGGCGCAGAGGTATTTGAAGGACTGAAAGCATATCGCACACCAGGCGGCGCAGTGCAGTTATTCCGGCCGGAAGAAAACATGAAGCGCATGAGCCAGTCGGCGGAACGTCTTTGCCTGCCTATGCCGGACGAAGCCTTTGCGCTGGAGGCATTGAAAAAATTTGTGGAAGTAGAAAAAGAATGGGTTCCGGAAGCTTATGGTACATCACTGTATCTGCGGCCGGTGCTGTTTGGCACAGAGGCAAACCTCTCTCTGCATGACATCCATCAGGCAATGTTCATGATTATTGCCTGCCCTGTCGGCAGCTATTACAAAAACGGCCTGATGCCGGTTGAACTGCTGATCGAAAACGAGGACGTACGCGCAGTACGCGGAGGAACAGGCTTTGCGAAATGCGGCGGCAATTATGCGGCAGCGGCACGGGCCGGAAGCAGAGCAGAAGAAAAGGGCTTTTCACAGGTACTTTGGCTGGACGGTGTAGAACGGAAATATGTTGAAGAAGGCGGCGGCATGAATATCATGTTCAAATGGAATGGCAGGCTGGTAACACCGGAATTAAACGGCTCCATACTGCCCGGCGTTACGCGCAAATCCATACTGGAGATGGCAAAAAGCTGGGGCGTAGAAACAGTGGAGCGCCAGATTCCGGTAAATGAGATGATGGAGGCGTGCAGAAACGGAGAAATCGAGGAGGCTTTCTGCTGCGGTACAGCGGCGGTAGTTACGCCTGTCGGCGGATTTACATACGGGGAACAGAAAGTAACAGTAAACAACAATAAAATTGGCGCTTTCACCCAAAAGCTGTATGATAACCTGACCGGGATACAATGGGGCAAACAGGATGATACTTTTGGATGGACAGTGACAGTAAAATAAAAAGAAAGCATCTTGCAGAATATGAAAAGACTTATGGCGCGTTTTGCCGTAAGTCTTTTTATATCCCCATGCACACGTCACAGATAATCGCCACATATTAAAACCGGAGGCTCCTTGGAATACCCAAAGCCCTCCGGTTTCCTGCAAGAATTTAATGCACCCTTCCGGAACGAAAATCATCAATACTTCGCCATTAAATCCATAACCTTTTTCAAAAATGCGTCCCTGTCTACATCCATAACGATATAGGCATTATGCTCCATCTGCTTATCACTGTAAAGGTCTGTCACCGTTTTGCCAAGCGTAATTTCACCCTTCGTTTCCACGCGGATACCAACATGGTGCGTTTCAAAAATGCTGTCGTCCGCCGCATACATCACCGCAACAGGGTCATGCAGGGCAACACCCGGCTGTTCCCATTCTTCCAGCGCCTTTTTCTGCAAATTCTGGAACACATCATGAAACAGCTTCGCCTGCGGGCTGCCCAGAGCCCCCACTTTCTCCAGTTCTTCCGGCGTGATATAAGCCTTCATGGTTACGTCAAGCCCGCACATATATACCGGTATCCCCGACTGGAACAGCATATCTGCCGCCTCAGGGTCAACATAAATATTGAACTCCGCTGCGGGCGTAACATTTCCGCCAATCGCCGCACCGCCCATAATTACGATACGTTTCACAAGCTGCGGCAGTTCTTTGTATTTGGACAGCGCAATACTAAGATTCGTCATAGGACCTGTTGCAACTATCGTCAGTTCACCCTTCTGTTCCTTTGCAATGCGGTACATCGCGTCCCATGCCTTTTCCGCCGGAATTTCATCGTCGGGAATTTCCATCTCCACGCCGCCGAAACCATCCTCACCATGTACGCCCGAAGCTGTAACAGGTTCCCTGAACATCGGGTGTTCCGCGCCGGAAAAAACAGGATAGCCTGCGCCGCTAGCCTTGCGCACGCGCATTGCGTTTATCGTTGTCTTGTCTACGCTCACATTCCCGGCTACCGTCGTTACCGCCAGTATTTCCAGTTCCGGCATCTGGTGCGCCAGCAATAGTGCCGCCGTATCGTCTACCCCCGGGTCACAGTCTATGATTACAGGAATTTTTTTCATACGTTCTCCCCCTTCCCATATGTCGCAATCGCTTCAACCAGAAGGTCAACAAAGCCCTGACGGTCAATTCCCATCAGTACCTTCGCATTTGGAGCTTTCCCCAGTCTGTTGTTGAAATCGGCAACCGTTGCGCCGCGGCAGAAATCGCCTTTCGTTTCAATCTGCACATATAAATCACGGCTTTCCATCAGCTCCGGCCGCACCAGCGCCGCCACAGCCACAGCGTCATGCACCGGCGCGCCTTCGTAGCCGATTTCGCGGTGGAATTCATAGAAAAATTCCAGCCACTGCGCCACAACCAGCGCGACAGGATTCCCCAGCACGCGGATCCTCTCGAAATCTTCCGGAAAAATCAGAGCTTTTTCCGTTACATCCAGCCCCGCCATTGTAATCGGGATGCCGGAACGAAACACAACATCTGCCGCCTCAGGATCAACCAAAATATTGAACTCCGCCGCAGGCGACCAGTTCCCATACTGCACGCCGCCGCCCATCATAGAAATGCGGGCAATCCTTTCTTTCAGCTCGGGATGCGCCATCAGCAGTGCCGCAATGTTCGTCAGCGGACCTGTCGGCACAATCGTAATGGGTTCGCTGCTTTCCCCGATGATTTTCGCCATCAGCGCGACAGAATCCATCTCCTCCATCGGGTAAGCAGGTTCCGGCAGCTCCGCGCCGTCAAGGCCGGATTCCCCATGCACAGATGCCGCTGCCATCGGTTCCGCAAGCAGAGGGCGCGGACGCCCTTTCGCCATCGGCACGTCCAGCCCAATCAATGTGCAGACGCGTCTGGCATTATATGTTGTTTTTTCTATGGTCTGGTTGCCGCAGCTGGAAGCCACCATACGGATATCCAGCTCAGGGCTGGCGTTCGCAAGCACCCACGCCATCGCGTCGTCATGCCCCGGGTCCCCCTCCAGAATAACAGGTATTTTCTTCATTCCAAAATCCCTCCGTTTTTCTTGAAACTGCCACAGGCAGAATCCTGGGTAGTGTCGTCATAAGTTATGTATACGTGCTTTCGAGCATAATTGGGGCGGATTTCAGGCAAAAATTCGCAGGCGTACTGGCTGTACGGCAAGAATTTTTAACGAAAAAGCCGACAAAATTTGCCGAAAAGGCGTGTGCAGATACTTGTGACGACACTGCCTGACCTACTTCCGTGTCTTTTTGATTCGCTTAATTGTCGCAGCTGCATAAAGCACAAGGCCGATAATCGTCACCGCATAGGGGATAGCCGCCACAAGGTAGGACGAGAAGCCGGGCATACCCTCCATCTTATTGCCAAGCGCGCTCGCAAAGCCGAACAGCAATGAAGAAAGCATTGCCCCCACAGGCTCGCCCTGTCCCATCGCCTGCGCTGCAAGCGCGATAAACCCGCGTCCGGCAATAATGCCTGTGTTCCAGCTCTGAGAATAATACATGGACATATATGCCCCGCCAAGGCCGGAAAGTGCGCCGGAAATTGCCAGCGCGATATACTGGATTTTCAGCACACTGACGCCTACGCTGTCCGCCGCATTGGGATTTTCGCCCACCGCACGAATCCGCAGGCCCGTTGCTGTTTTATACAGCAGCACCCAAACCAAAAGTACCAGCAGGAATGCAACATAAGTCAATATGGAATGTCCGGAAAGAATCGGACCCAGCACAGGAATATCCTGAACCAGGGGAATGTTGATTCTCGGCGTCAGCATAGCCGGCGTCGTCAGGCTTGCGGTATTGCCCTTCAGCCCTGTAAAGAGGTACAGCAGAAAAATCGTACCGCCGCCGCCCATCAGGTTAATGGCGATACCCGCAAGGATAATATCCGTTTTCAGTTTCAGCGCAAAGAAGCCCATAATAAGCCCCAAAAACGCACCGACCACCAGCGCGCCCAGCACGCCGACCAGCCAGTTATTTGTCCAATAGGCAAACAGCACGCCAAACAGCGCGGAAATGCCCATAATACCCTCCAGACCGATATTGGAAACACCGGCTTTTTCCGCCACAACGGCCGCCAGAGCCGCAAACAGTATCGGGGAAGTGATACGGATAATGGAATAGCCAAAGCTGGTTGTAAAAACCATGCTGATCAACTGCTCAAACATTACACATTCCCTCCTTCCGCCGCAAGCTGTTTTTCACGCATTTCTTCTTTCGCGTCTTTCACGACAATTTTCTGGCGCGTTTTCGCCATGAACTGCTCCGCCGCGAAGAACAGGAAGATAACCGCCTGTATGATATCAATCATTTCCGAAGGCACGCCCGCGTAAATGGACATCAGTTCACAGCCTCGATTCAGGTATGCAATGAACAGCGCGGCAAACGGCACCATAATCGGGTTATTTTTCGCCAGAATCGCAACCGTCATGCCTGTCCAGCCATAGCCGGGCAGTTCCTTCCAAAGAAACGTATTGTACCGTCCCAATGCCTCAATCGCGCCGCCCATGCCGGAAAGCAGGCCGCCAATAACCTGTGACGCAATGATAATCGCGCCAACCTTCATGCCGGAGTATTTCGAAAAAGATTCATTAATGCCAATCATGCGGATGGCATAGCCCCAGCGTGTACGGAACATGAATACCGCAATCACTGCCGTTGCCACAATCGCCGCCAGAAAGCCCCATGTCAGTTCTGTTCCCGGAATCAGCTTTGTCACCTTTGCCGTTTCCAGGAAAGGATACGTCTGCGTCGAGCCCTTACTCCTGTCCGCAAAGGTATTATTCAGGAAATGCAGTATGATGTACATGATGACATAGTTCAGCATCAGGGAGCATACCATTTCGCTGGCATTCAGCTTCACTTTGATAATTGCGGGAATCAGCATTGCCAGACCGCCGACAACCGCCCCCGCCAGTATGCAGACCGCCGGATGCAGGCCCGCGCTCATGGGTATGTAAATCGCTATCAGGCCGCCGATAAAACCGCCCAGCATGGTCGTGCCTTCGCCCGCAAGGTTGAACTGGTTTGCGGAAAACATTACGCATACGCCAAGGCCCGTAAATATGATAGGCGTCATGCGCCCTAAAATCGCCCAGATAGATTTCACGTTCAGTGAGCCGCCGCTGAAAACAGGACGTATCAGCAGACATTCCAGAGCCGTTCCCGGGCTGTCGGAGGAAAGCAGTATCAGGACAAACGCCACCGCAATCGCAATCACGATTGCCGCAAGCCCCCGAATCATTTCAAACATAAATTTCCGTTTATGCTTCATGCTGCACCCTCCTTACTTCCTCCTCACCCTGCTGTTTCAGGCCGAGCATATATTCGCCCATTACAGTATCGTCCAGCCTGGAGGTATCTTCAAAATACGCGGCAATTTTTCCATTGCACATGATAATCAGGCTGTCGGAAAGTTCCATAACCTCATTCAGGTCTGCCGAAACCAGAAGCACGGCGGCTCCCGCCCTGCTCAATTCCACCAGCTTTTTACGGATAAACTCCGTCGCACCTACGTCAATGCCGCGCGTCGGCTGATCCGCTATGATAAGGACAGGATTGCAGGAAAATTCCCGCGCAACAACGACCTTCTGGATATTCCCGCCGGAAAGCATGCCAACCTGCTGCTTTCTGGATTTGCAGAGCACCTTATAATCCACGATAAGCTGGTCGCTGTCCTCATGCATTGCCTTCATGTCAAACAGGGGCCCTTTGTTGTAGCGTTTGCTGGCAACACGGTCGGACATCAGGTTTTCTTCAATCGTTCCAGTGCCCGCAATACCGAATGTCATGCGGTCCTCTGGTATCAGAGAAACGCCCAGATCGCGCACCACACGCTGGGACTTATTCAGCACAGATTCCCCATTGACCGTAACCGCCCCGCTGTCCGGCGTATTCAGGCTGAACAGCATGTCTACCAGCTCTCTCTGCCCGTTGCCCTCAACACCCGCAACGCCCAGTATCTCGCCTTTGCGCACGTCAAAGGAAATCCTGTCCAGCATTTTTTTGTTCCACTCGTTCGTATATTCCAAATCCCTGACCTTAAGCACGACTTCCGCCGGCACAGCCTTCTCCTTCTCCACCGTCAGGATAACATCACGCCCTACCATCAGGCGGGAGATTTCCTCCTTGGAAACATCAGCCGTATTGTAAACGCCCATGGATTTGCCGCCACGCATAATGGTCATCCGATCCGTAATCTGTTTGATTTCGTTCAGCTTATGGGAAATGAATATCAGGGTATAGCCCTGCTCTTTAAGCTGCACCAGCTCCTTGAACAGCTCTTCCGTTTCCTGTGTCGTCAGAACGGCAGTAGGCTCGTCCAGAATCAATATCTTTGCACCGCGCACCAATGCTTTCAATATTTCCACCTTCTGCTTCATGCCGACCGGAATATCTCGTACTTTCGCGTCAGGGTCAACTTGCAGGTTATACTTTTGGGCATATTCCTTCGTAATCTCTACTGCTTTTTTGTAATCCAAAAACAGCGATTTCTGCTTTGGTTCCATGCCAAGCACCATGTTTTCCGCAACCGTCAGGTTCGGCACAAGCATAAAATGCTGGTGTACCATGCCAATCCCTTTGGAAATGGCAGCCGTTGGTGAAGAAAGCGTTTCTTTTTTTCCGTTGATAAAAATTTCGCCTTCCGTTGGCTGTTCTAAGCCAAACAGCATTTTCATCAGCGTAGATTTCCCCGCGCCGTTTTCACCCATCAAAGCGTGTATTTCCCCCCGCTTCACGTTGAAATCCACACCCTGATTTGCAGCGACACCATTGGGATAAACCTTTGTAATGCCCTTCATCTGGACAACATACTCCTGCTCTCCCATAGACACCCCTCCTTTTTGCCTCTCTCAAACATCAGCCAAAACGCCGTTTCCCGCGTTTCCGGCACAGCCGCCTGCATTTCTTTTTTCGTTTCCTTTTTGTGTCCTGAAAAAAACCTTTCCCGTCCGCAAAACACCGCAAAAGGCTTTTCACAGGGCACAGCTTTCCTTACTTTGAAAAAGGGGAGCGAACCCGCCCCCCTTCAAGTTTCAAAAAGCTGTCAATGCGCTCCGCATTAAGGCTTCATAGATTCTCTCAGTTCTACAACCGCATTGCTTTCATCGCCGATTGCCGTAGGAACTACAATTTCGCCGCTGGCAACTGCTTCGATTGCAGCATTTACCTTTTCCTTAACGGAATCGGGAACCATCTTGTCATAGTTCTTATCTGTAACGATACCGATACCGTCTTCTTTCATACCAAGCAGGATATGTTCGCCCCAGTGTTCTCTGCCTGCATCCCATTCATCGAAAATCCAGATAAGGGACTTGTCAATGTTCTTCAGGCCGGATGTCAGTGTGATTGCAGCCTGTTCAGCGGGAAGTGTAACTTCCTGGTCGGAGTCAACGCCGATGAAGTAAGCCTTGCCTGTTTCCATAGCCGCCTCAACCGCGCCGTTGCCGGAGTTGCCCGCAACGCCCCAGATGATGTCACAGTTATTATCGTTAATCATGGATTCTGCAAGCTCTTTGCCCTTCGCGGGGTCAACATAGCTGTTTGTATATCTTGTGTCAACCTTGATATCAGGATTTACCGCCTGCGCACCCAGCAGGAAGCCATACAGGAAGTCATTGATAACAGGGCTGTCCACGCCGCCGACGAAGCCGACTACCGCATCCTCATTGATGCCTTCAACACCTGTTTCTGTCGTCATAGCCGCTGCAAATGTACCTACCAGATAGCCAAGGTCATTCTGCTTGTAGTTTACATTTACTACGTTAGGCAGAACATATGTTGTATCATCATAAATCAGGTATTTCTGGTCAGGGTAATTCTCGGATACGTTTTTCAGATACTCAGGCATCTGATATGTACCTACAATAATCAGGTCGTATTCTCCGGATGCGGAAACTTCCTCCAGCATACCTTCCCATTTTACCTCGTCCTCTGTTGTGCCGCCCATTTCGATTGCCTTGTCATATTCAATCCTGCCCGCTGCCTTCAGCTCCTGAAGTCCCGCTTCCGCAGAGTCAAAGAAGGATTTGTCACCAAGGTTGCCGTTCACAAGGTTACATACTTTATAAACCTTTTTGCCTTCGCCCTCAGAATCCGCATTGTCTGCCGCCGGCGTGTCGTTCCCGCCGCCGCAGCCTGCCAGCATGGACACTGTCAGTGCGGAAGCGAGCAGTAATGAAAGCATTTTTTTCATAGTCCTCTCCCTTTCTTTTTTCATATAGGCTTTGTTTGTAAGAAACAAACGCTCACATACAACATGAGCATTTTGTTCCTCCTTATTTTACCCCGCATACATAAAATTGTCAACGATTTTGCGCGCTTCTTCCCGTTCGTTTGGCAATTTGTACTTTCACAGCAGAACAAAAATCGATTTTGTCCGCGGAATTTCGTGAATTATTCCAAAATCGGAAAAAGCGCCTGAAGCAGAAAAAGCCCACGGCCGGAATATATTCCATTTGCCGCAGGCTTTCTTTATTATATACTGCAAACATTTTCAGGTATGCCGTTCCACGCAAATATACTGCACAAGCATTTTCCGGAGCACTTCTCCGTCAATCGGCTTGGACATGTGGGCGTCCATACCCGCCTCCATGCATTTCCTTCTGTCCTCGTCATAAGCATTGGCTGTCATGGCAATAATCGGAATGGTTCCAGCATCTTCCCGCTCCAAAGCACGAATCTCCCGCGTTGCCGTCAGCCCGTCCATCACAGGCATCATGACATCCATCAGTATCCCGTCAAATGTTCCCGGCGCGGCAGCGGCAAAAGCATCCAGAGCCGCTTTCCCATCTGTCACCGCCGTCACCTCTATTTCAAGGCTTTCCAGCATGAAAACTGCAATCTCCATGTTCAAATCATTATCCTCGGCAAGAATCACGCGCGCTCCGGCAAGTGTGGTCTGCTGTCCCGCAGGCTCCTGTTCCCCCTGCCATTCGCGGTCAATTTCCACAGGCAGTTCCAGCCGGAACAGCGTACCCTTGCCCGGCTCACTCTGTACCTCTACAATACCGCCCATCAGGTCCATAAATTTTTTGGTGATAGACATGCCCAGACCGGTACCCTTGTAACTGCTGCGGTTGCCGCCGTCCTCCTGCGCAAAAGGCTCGAAAATATGCGGCAGAAATTCCGGCTTCATGCCGATTCCCGTATCCTCTATCTCAATATGGAACCGCGCCGCTTCTCCTTCCGCCGAAAACTCCCGCACGCGGAAGTATATCCTCCCGCCGTCTGGCGTAAATTTCACCGCATTGCCGAGAATATTAATCAATACCTGCCGTAGGTGCAGTTCATCTCCAAGGATATGCGGATTTTCTATATTCTCAAATTCCTCTGTAAACATTATATCCCGCCCCTGCAGCTGTCCGCTGATGATGGAGGAACAATGCCGGAGCAGTTCCAGAATGTTAAGCGGTTTATGGCTGATTTGCACCTTCCCGCTTTCAATGCGGGACATATCCAGCACATCATTGACAAGGCTCAGCAAATGCCCTGATGAGCCGTCTATTTTTTGCAGACAGTCCAGAACCCTGTCTTTGTCATCAATGTTTTTCAGCGCAATCTCCGTCATACCCATAATGCCGTTGATAGGCGTGCGGATATCGTGCGACATATGGGAAAGAAAATCACTCTTTGCAATGCTCGCGGCATTCGCAGCGTCTGCCGCATCCTTCAGCAGGGCATTGGCCTGCCTCTGGTGTGCAATGATTCGGCGGTCGCCCCGTTTGGAGATAAAAAAGAACATCAGCAGTCCCATCATCAGCACAACCATGGAAGCAATCACCGAAACATACACGACTGCCATATTCAGGAACGACGTTGTACCCGCCGACAGAACCTCTGTCGGAACGAACGTCAGCACAGCCCAGTCTGTCTGCCTGACGGGCGAAGCCGCGACAAAATAACGTTCTTCTCCAAAATAAAACTCATAGCCTGCACTTGTTCTCTCCTGCAGGTTTCTGTGCAGGCTTTCCGTAGTGCCTCCATGAATAAATTCGCAGTCCTTTTTCAGCGTGCCCAAGATATCATAATCGTCAATAAAACCACCGGCACATTCATGCCGGTACAGGCTGTACCCGTCAGGATTCACTACATAAACATGGCTCCGGTTCTGGAACAGCTCCGCATCAAAGGTTTTCTGGAAAACGGAAAGGTCCACCACCACACCTATATGGGTCAGCGCAATCCCTTCACTTTTCTGCATATCCAGCTTTTTCACAAAAAGAATGTACGATTTACCGTCTTCACGGTAATCCAGCGGCGTCACGACTGTCTGCATTTCCTCTCCGTTGGAAAGCATTTCTGTTTCCTGCCACCGTCCCGTGCTGCCATCTGAAGCGTAAAACCACGCGCTGCTGTCAAATGCTACCACCGTGCCATTATCTGTCCCCAGTTTTTCCTGGATTTCCGCCAGAGCAGCTTTTGCCGCGCTTTCCGTATGCGTGTCTGCATCCTCGAACATAGCCTCCGCCGTATGCGCCGCTGTACGGTAATGCAGTACGGCTGATTCAATCACCTGTGTTACCGTATCCGATATTTCTATAAAATGGGAACTTCGCTCCTTAAAAAACGTTTTATCCATATATTGATAAAACGTCAGCGTACTGGCTGCCGCCAGAACCGCAAGCACCGCCACTACCATCAGCGGTAACATTTTCTGCCATTTCGTCCCCTTTTGTTTGAGGTTCTGCTCCGTATGTTCAAAAACAGCCACAGCTGCATGCCTCCTCCCAATGCACAAACAGCAAATCCCCTATATTCTTTCTGAAATACCTGTCGTTATTTTACAGGAAGCATATGGAAAAGTCAAGGCAGACAAGACGGTATCCGCAGACCACTTTTAACGATAATCCAGATATTCCATAAACCGCTTTACCGCCATAGATGCCGTTTTTCTGCTCCGCAGCGCAAAGGCAATGTCACGATAGGCTGGCACATTCAGCTTTTTCTTTGCAATCCGGTATGGCGTACGGCGCAGAAAAAGCTCCGGCGCAATGCTGATTCCCAGCCCGCTTTCCACCATGGACATTATCGCGTAATCATCCCATGTCCTGAAATGTACATCAGGTTTCAAATGGTATTTCTCAAAGAGCTCAGAAGCCTCCATCCTGCCGCCTTTTTCCAGAAGCATAAACGGGTCTTCGCACAGTGCCTCAACCGGAAACACCTCACAATCCGCAAGCCTGTGGTTTTCCGGCAGGATTACAAGCAGTTCGTCCCGCTCCATAAATACCGTTTCCAAATCCGGATGTGCAGGCAGCCGCAGAAAGCCGCAGTCCACCCTGCCCTCCAGTATCCATTCTTCCACCTCAATATATTCACCAGAAATCAACTCGTACTCTATGTTAGGATAATCCGCATGGAACTTCCGTATGATATTCGGCAACCAATGCGTTGCAACACTCGTCAGCGTGCCAATGCGAATCAGCCCTGTCTGAAGCCCTTTCATTTCATTTACCTGCCTTTGCAGACTGTCGTACTCCGTGCAGAGCCTTTTTACATAAGGCAGCAGGGTAATCCCGTCGGAGGTCAGCCTGACCCCGCCACGCCCCCGTTCCAGGAGGGAAACCTCCCATTCCTTTTCCAAATCGGCAATCATACGGCTGATTCCGGACTGCGAATAGGAAAGCGATTCCGCCGCCTTTGTAAAACTGCCGTATTCCACTGTTTTCAGAAAAGCGGCATATTTCTGAATATTCATATCCACAGCGAAGCCCTCCTTTTTCAAAATCCAGGCATACAAAAACCCGAGGGGATCCTGCATCACGCAGGTCCGCCCCGGGCTTCGGTTTTACTCTCAGTCCTTTTCTTTGCTGAAAAGGCCTTTCTTTTTCGGCTGTTCCGGCTGCGGAGGTGCCTCGTTGGACATGTTCGGCTCTGCTTTGCCATAAATCTCCGTTTTTGCAACAGGGACACGCACGCCCTTGTTTAAGCCAAATTCCACAATCAGGCAATCATACGTCATATCTACAACTTTACCGTAAAAACCGCTGTTCGTAATGATGGAATCGCCTACTACAACAGAATTTCTCATTTCAGCCAGCTTTTTCTCACGTTTCTGCGTCGGTCTTACCGAAAGGAAGTACATGATAACGACCAGCGCGACACAGTATACTACAATAATCATGACAGGATTGCTGGAACTGAACAAACCGCCGCCGGAAGCCGCTCCGCCTGTTGCCGCACCGCTGCCATCACTCGGTTTGATTACCGCATCCAACAAAAATGGTACAAATCCATACATCTTTTTTCTCTCCTCTGCATTCTCTGTTGAAATTTGTATAATATAATGTAGTTATTATATAAAAGTTTGCCCTCCTCGTCAAGCCAATCCTTGACAGATTCCAGAATTTGTTCCGTTCTCCGCATAAAATCAAGGTTTTTGCAGTTGATTTAAGGGGATTTCACTTTATTTCTTTACCTGATTTGCATGTTTCCTGTGTTTGCTTTTTTATAAATTGGTGTAAACCGGCATAATTGGGTGTAAAAATGGTGTAAGTATTGGTGCAGGTAAAACCGCTTAACTGTACCATGAATCAGTATTTGCCTGTTGCTGTTTTCCTTCCTGCGCATTGCAGCCTCACAGGGGCCATGAAAAGGAAAATGCAGGCAATTAAAAAACCGATGGCTGGAAAAATCCAATCATCGGTTTTTTGCTCTCGATCCAATCTGCTCAGTGCGCCGCATCCACTACTACAATCGCAGAATCCCCCAGCCTTGCCTGTTCCAGCACAGCTTCGGCCAGCTTTTCAAACGACCCGAAAGAGGACGTTGCGCCCGCAATGGCATCATACTCTCCGTTTCCCTGCCCTGCCAGCAGCTGACCGGCATAATAACGGGTGTATTCATTCGGGTAAGTCCCTGCTACATACAACATATTCTGCATATAAGCATTGTCCCAGCTTTTGATGAAACCGCTGGCGTTTTCCGCGTTATATTCCACAGAAACAATCTCCCCGCCCTTCACCATGATTGTAATATATTCTTTCCATCCATGACTGAATTCAGCCGCCTGCGCAGTATAGTAGCCATCCTGAAGTGCCGCTTTGTCGCCGCAGCCCGCCAGCATCGTCAGAGAAAACAGCAGTATGCTCAACAATATCCGTTTCATTTGCCATGTCCCTCCTTCAGTCTGAACCTTCTCACATGGGATTGCAGCCGTTCCGCTTCATCCGCCAGCATACCGCTCGACTGCTCAGTCTGCGCGGCATTCCGCAGATTCCTGTTTGCAGCGGAGGAAATCACCTCTATCCTGCCTTCCATGCTGGCAAGCGCGCCTTCCTGGCTCTCTACCGCAGTAACAAGCTGGTCTGCAATCGTATTAATCTGGGCGGAAACCTTAGAAATCGCCCGAAGCGAATCTGCCGTATTCGCAGTCAGTTCTACGCCCGTCTGTATGATCGTGCTGGTGTTGCCCACCATTTCCGTTGCATTTTTCGCCGCTTCCGCACTCTTGGCTGCCAGCTCCTTGACCTCATTTGCCACAACCGCAAAGCCCTTACCGGAAACCCCCGCGCGCGCCGCCTCAACAGAAGCGTTCAGCGCAAGTATGCTGGTCTGGAAGGCAATGCTTTCAATTGCCTTGGCAATCTTAGTAATCTCCTGTGCATTGCCGCTGATATCATCCATCGCATCGGAAAGTGAAGCCATCTGCGCATTGGCTTCGTCAATGCGCTGTGCAATTTCTTCCGTTTTGGAGCGGGTTTGTCCCGTACTCTCCGTAACGTTCGCAAGGCGTTCCTTTACATTGCATACCTCCTGCACAAGCTCCTCCGTAGATTCATTCTGCTCCATAGAAGCCTGATACAGCTGCGCGGACTGCCCCTTCATTTCCTCCGCCATGCCCGTCAGGCGCGAAGCGGCAGACTGGAAGCCAAGTATCGTCCCATTCATGGAGCTGATAATTTCACCCAGGCTGTGCTGAATTAACGTGAAATCGCCCTTATACTCCACCCGGGATTCCGTATCCAGATTGCCGCCCGCAATCTGCGTCAGCACCCTCTGGATATCGGATATATAGCGGTTAATACTCTCGACTGTTTCACCCAGCGTCTGGTTCATAACTTCCATCTCATCCCCGGAATCAACAGGCAGAACCTCCGTATGCAGGTCGCCATCGGAAAGCGCAACCATACGGCTCGTCACGCTCTTTACCGGACGGGAAATCGAACGGGAAAGCCGGAGAACCAGCAATATGGAAAGCACCAGAACAGCCAGCGTTGCCGCAGCCGCCAGCAGCACCGCGCTGTTTATCAAATAATTATAGTCAGCCTTCGGGACCTGTATCACCAAAGACCACTGTGTGCCACGGATGGGTGAAAACGCGACAAGCATCTTTTCCCCATTGATGGAAAATTCCGTTGCACCGGTTTCCCCCGTTGTCACGCGGCTGCTGGCTTCCTGATTGCCGCCGCTCAGCTCCAGCAGCGTGCTCCCCGCCAGAACAACAGATTGATCGGGATGCCCTGTGACAATGCCTTCCCTGTTTGCCATAAACGCCATACCATTTTTACCGATGTTAATACTGCTGATAACATCATTCAGAGTATCATATTTATATACCCCGACTACATATAAAACAGTTTCCCCATTCTCCTTCATAGGCATGCCGATTGCAATGCCCAGCTTATTCTGGAATATCGTCGAAGAATATACTGTCAGATTGTCTGTTTCCTGAAGAAGAGAAATGAAATCCTGTTCCAGACTCTGCGGCGCGTCCTTAAGTCCTTGTATCAGCTGCCCGCTCCCATTGTACAGCCCTATGGAATGGAACTCATAGATTTCAGCCGCCTCTGTCAAAAGCGTTTCACGATTCCTGTACACTTCGTCCTCCGGAATATCCCCTGCCTTCATTTGGGCATTATCTGCAATCGTCATCATACGGTCCGCCAGCATATGTATATTGGCTTCCACCGTCTTTGCCGACTGCCTTGCCATTGGCTGAAGACTGTCCAGCAGTATCTTGTTCGCCAAAGACTGCATTGAAAACGCCATGACGATACAGCTGATGACTACCAGCAATAAAATATTCAAAGTAGTATTTTTCAATATCCGCCCGTTAAGGCTGCGCTTCATCCCCTGGCTGGAATGTGAACCTTTTTTCTTGCCTGTCATGCTCTGACCCTCCTGTTTTCCAGCATGAATCTGCTGTTTTTAATTCTCTTTGGCATACTGCCTGTTATTGCCATATGCCGCCTTTTGTCAGTTTACAAAAGTATAGATTAAAATGCAAGTGTCAGCTTACATAAAATAACTGCAAATACTGCTGATACCATTTGTTTATTTTTGCATATGACAAAATTTCTGCTTTGCAGACAGCCATAAACCACACGATTCGAAGACACATTTTCCTATTCTCTGGCAGAAACACGCTCTCTGTTGAGTTCCTCCTCATTTTATACTATAATAGCGACATACAAACCAGCCAAAAGGAGAGAAGGACATGGCAAACCGATGGACAGAACAGCAAAAACAGGCAATCGCGGCACGCAGGTGTGACCTGCTGATTTCCGCGGCGGCCGGCAGCGGCAAAACGGCGGTACTCGTAGAACGCATCATCACCCGCATTATAGAGGAAAAACAGGATATCGACAGGCTGCTTGTTGTGACATTCACAAAGGCAGCGGCCTCCGAAATGAGCCAGCGCATTGGCGCGGCAATTTCCGAGCGTCTGCAAAAAGAGCCGGACAACCAGCATTTGCAGAACCAGATTGCATTCCTGCCGCGGGCGGATATCAAGACGATACACGCATTCTGTTTACAGGTTATCCGCGAATATTACCATGTCCTTGCCATCGACCCCGCAACCCGTACCGCTGACCCCTCCGAAATCACGCTTTTGCAGCGGGAGGCGCTGGACGACCTGCTTGAGGAACTTTATGCAGGCGAAGCCAGCCAGTGGTTTTTTGACCTTCTGGAAGCCCTTTCCCCCTCCACAGGGGACAGCCGTCTGCGGGAATTTGTATTGCAGGCGTATACCTTTGCACAGGGCAGCCCTGAACCTGATATCTTTCTGGACAGGCTGGCCGCACAGTACAGTCTTGCGGAAGATGAGCCTGTGGACAGCTTTGTCTGGTTCCCGCTGATTCGGGAGGCTGTTTCCGATGGGCTGGATTTTACCCTGCATTTGCTGCGCCGGGCAGAACAGCTTGCCTCTTTCTCCGGTTTTGAAGGATATCATGAACGGCTTGAAACAGAGCTGGAGCGTGTAGAGGCCATGCGGAACGCCCTTTCCGGTCCGTTCAAAAGCTGGTATCTGGCTTTTGCCGCCATTGATTTTGCCCGTCTGCCCGCCTACCGTGGTGAGGATAAAGACACCGCCAAAGAAATAAGCGACCTGCGCAGTGAAGCCAAAAAAGCGCTTGAAAAGCTGCGGGAATCTTATTTCCGTTATGGTGTGGAAACGCAGGCGCAGCTTCTGCACGGCCTTGCGCCCATCGTGCAAAGCTTTGTACGGCTGACAAAGCTGTTTGCCGAGCGGTTCGCGGCAGCAAAAAAAGAAAAGCTGATTATGGATTTCAACGATTATGAGCATTTCTGTCTGAAAGTCCTTGTCGCTGAGGGCAGTACGCCGGAGCATATCCTCCCGACTGCCGCGGCGGAAGAGATGCGCGGACGGTATGACGAAATCATGATTGATGAATATCAGGACAGCAATATCGTACAGGAAATGATACTGGCGGCGGTTTCGGGCGAAAGCACAGGCGAAAACAATCGTTTTATGGTGGGCGACGTCAAGCAGAGTATTTACCGGTTCCGCCACGCAATGCCGGAGTTATTCCAGCAAAAATATGAAGCCTATCCGACAGAAGAAGGCGGAAAAACAAGGAAAATCATGCTTTCGCAAAATTTCCGCAGCCGCAAAAATATACTGGACGGCGTAAATTTCCTGTTCCGCCAAATCATGCGGAAGGATTTCGGCGGCGTTGCCTATGACGCAGATGCTGCACTATATGCAGGGGCTGCATTCCCGCCCTGTGACGATGGTTTCTGCGGCGGGGAAAATGAAATCCTCCTGCTGGAATCAGCACAGACGGAAGATATCGGGCTGCCCGAAGAGCTTGCGGAATTAGACCGCCGCCAGCTGGAGGCAACGGTAATCGCGGCGAGAATTCGTGAGCTGATGGAATCAGATTTCCGTGTGCTGGATAAAAAAACAGGCGCGTACCGTCCGCTTGCCTATGGCGATATTGCAGTGCTGTTCCGCAGTATCCAGAACTGGGGCAGCGCGCTGGACGATGTATTCGGCAGGGAGGGCATCCCCTATTATGCCGAAACTGCTGAAGGCTATTTTAATATGCCGGAGGTAGAAACGGTGCTGCAATTCCTCTGTATTCTGGATAACCCAAGGCAGGATATCCCGCTTCTGGCAGTGCTTCACTCCCCTGTTTACGGACTGACCGCGGAAGAACTGGTGCTGATTCGCCTGGAGGGCGGAAAGGACGGGCTGTTTTTCGACTGTGTGACCGCTTATCTGCGCGATGGGGAGGATGAAGCTCTGCGCGGCAGGCTTTCGGCTTTCCTTGCGGATTTAGAACGCTGGCGCAAAGCCGCGCGCGACCTTTCCCTGCCGGAGCTTCTGCGGATGCTTTATCGGGAAACCGGCTATTACGATTATCTCAGCGTAACAGCCGGCGGAACGCTTCGTCAGGCAAACCTGCGGCTTCTGTTGGAAAAAGCAGAACAATATGAAAAAGGAAGCCGGAAAGGACTGTTTTACTTCATACGCTATGTAGATGAGATGAAAATAGCAGACTCAGCAACCTCTGCCGCCAAGCTCCAAAGCGAGGGTGAGAATCTGGTGCGCGTAATGACGATACATAAAAGCAAGGGACTGGAATTTCCTGTTGTGTTTGTTTCTGATCTGGGAAAGCAGTTCAACGATATGGACGCGCGCAGCCCTGTTATTTTCCACCAGAAATGGGGCATCGGCATGGATTTTACCGACCCTGAGAAGCGGACAGTATCCTATACGCTTTCCAGACGGGCTTTGGCGGAAGCAATACGTCAGGAAAACCGCGAAGAGGAAATACGCGTACTTTATGTCGCGCTGACGCGTGCCAAAGAAAAGCTGATACTGACTGGCGCGGTAAAGAATCTATGGAGCGGCGGACTGGCAAAATGGACAGACCGCGCAAACTGCAAAACAGAGCAGCTGCCTGCCGCCTTCCTGAAAAAGGGCACCTGCTATCTGGATTGGATAATGCCCGCCTATCTGCGCCACCCTCAGGAAACAGAGCTCCGGAGGTCGTGGAGCCCTTTTGGTTGGGAAGATTCCTGCAAATTCCCCGATGAGCCGTCCCGCTGGCATTTATCTCTGTTATCTCGAGAGGACATTTTATCCGCTCCTGTGCAGGAGCAGAAAAAAGCGGAAGAACAGAAAGCCTTTTTCCAAAGCTGGGAAAAAAGCGCGGAAATAACGCCGCAGAAAGAAGAACTGTTCCAGCTTTTAGGCTGGCAGTACCCGCACGAAAAGGCAACACTGCTGCCTGCAAAAATATCTATTTCTGAAGTCAAGCGGAAATATCAGGCGGAAATGACAGAAGAAGCCCTTCCAAATACGGCGCATCTGGAACTACCGAAACGGCGGGAGGGAGCCGCGCTGACAGCGGCAGAAATCGGTACAGCAATGCATATTTTTATGGAAGAGGCCGACCTTCGGCAGATGTACAGTCTGCCGGAAATCGAAACGCTTGCGGCCGAGCTTGTGGAACGTGGCAGGCTTTCCGCTGAAGAAGCGGCTGCCCTGCGCAGAAAGGAATTGAGCCGGTTTTTCGTATCGGATATTGCCGCGCGGCTCCGCTCCGCAAAACAAATCGAAAAAGAGCGTCCGTTCGCCATGCTGATGCAGCCCGGAGAACTGTATTTCGGTGAGGAGTACGCTGATGTACCAGACAAAATTCTTGTAAACGGAATCATTGACTGTTATTTTACAGAAGAAGATGATTCTATTGTCCTGCTTGATTATAAAAGCGACAGAATATATGACGCGCAGGCGTTACGGGAACGCTACGCCGTACAGCTGAGGCTTTACCGCACCGCTCTGGAACAGGCGACCGGTCTGCATGTAAAGGAAACCTGTCTGTATTCCTTCGCACTGGGCAAAGCTGTAATATTGTAATGCAGAACATTCTCCGGCAAAGGCAGCCTGACATAAGAAAACAAGTTTTTCTTTCCGGTTGGTTTCTTAAGCCAAAAACTGATGGCTGCTGCATAAGACGGCAGGCTCCTGAATGGGGCTTGCCGCCCTGCCGGAAATTTCAAACGAAAAGCCCCATATATCATGGGTCACAGTGCGCTTTTCATTCTTACATGGAACGGTACATATCCCCCAAACGACGCCATAAAGCCGTTATAAGAGTTGTACCAGAAATTGCCGATAAAGGCGAAGGAAAAACCGCTGAGTATCCTGTCGCCGAATAAGTACCGCGCTGTTGTTTTGTGGAACAGCTCATAAAACCCGCTCCGGTACAGGCCGGAACAGCCGTACAGAAGTTCTGCTATTTCCAGCTCCTGCCCATTCATTTCATAAACCTGCTCCATAGCGGATTTCATTTCCTGCCAGTCTAAATCCTTTTTGCGCCTCCGCACGATGCGGATGGTATGGTGGATTGCCGCCAGCTTATAAAACCGCAAAACCCCCGCGCAATCCAGGCGATGCAGATTTTCCCTGAAATAATTATAGGCCAACGGCGTTTCCAAAAATACTTCGTGCGCGTCTGCCGCCGTGCTTTCCACACACTGCGCATAAAACGCACCGTAAAACGCGCAGTCCTCCGCAAGCGCATATGCCCGTTCTGACAGGCGTTCCCGCTCCTCCTCTATCCATTGGCGCACCGATGCGCCCTGCTTTCTGCGTTCCATCATAGTCTCGCCTCCTTTCCCTTCTATTCTAAAACGAAATGGAGGCGTATGCGTATTTTTCCACCGCAAAAAAAGACAGGCTCCCGCAAAATACGGGAGCCTCCGCCGCCTTTTAGCAAGTCGCGCAGTTATTCAGCTGGTTTCCGCAGCTTCCGTTGCCAAACCAGCACAGCAGAATCAGAATCCAAATCCATGAATTCTCGTTCCCGCCGCAGCCGCAGCTGTTACCGTTGTTGTTCCCGCAAAGGCACAGCAGAAGGATAATCCAGATGATGCTTTCATTCCCACAGCCAAATCCACACATAATAAAATACCTCCTTCAGGATAAAGGGTTTTTCGTTACAGTTTTATCCTATGAGGTATTTTGTAAAATATTGCCTGTCTGGATTTTTTTATTTTACAACTTATGAAATCATCGCTTTTCCTTGATTTGTCAGCATTTTCTAAAAAGTGTTTCAAACATAAATGCCTCATGCTTTTTTCATAAATATCTGAAACTCTCCCGCTGTCTTATGAAGTCGGACGCATAGCTTTACAGGCATCTTCAATCATGTCAACACATTTCTCAATGCCAAACATGCTGCTGTCCAGACATAAATGGTAATGGAACGAATCCCCCCATTTCTGGTCTGTATAATACCGGTAATGGTCTGCACGCAGTTTGTCCCTCCTGCGGACCATATCCTCCACATTCCCTTCCGGAAACTGCCCTCTCTCCATACAGTGTTTCCTTTTGAATTTCATATCCGCATGGATAAAGACATTCAAAACATCCTTTCTGTCCCGCAGGATATAGTCTGCACATCTGCCTACAATCACACACGGGCCTTTTTCCGCAAGCTCTTTAATGATCTTTGCCTGCGAAAAATAAAGCTGGTCCTGTAATGGCTGATACTCCTCATAATTTCCCCGCCCCGCATAGGGCAGATGCCTTGCAAGATTGGAGAGCATACTGCTCTCCATATGTTCCCCCTTTTCCTCCACAAACTGCGGATGAAAGCCACTCTCTTTTGCCGTCATTTCGATGATCTCTTTATCGTAGAATGGAACATTCAGCCTCTTTGCCAATTCGTTTCCAATACTGTGTCCACCGCTTCCACACTGCCTGCTGATTGTAATAACTCTTCCCTGCATAGATACCTCCTAAATTTTTTTCCAATATAATTTCAACATAACCAAAGTTGTTATAAACGCCAGCACATCCGCCAGCGGGCCTGCCCATAATGCACCTTCCACCCCTAATACCAGCGGCAGCAATAATGTCGCCGGGAGCAAATAAACAATCTGGCGGGACAGGGAAAGGATGGTTGCCTGTGTCGGTTTTCCAATAGCCTGGAAGAAAATACCTGTCGCCATCTGCAGTCCATTGATCGGGCATGCCAGAAGGAAAATCTTAAAACATTTCACCGCAAACTCATTGTACAGCTCCGATTCTGAACCAAACAGGCGGACAATGCTCATAGGCGCAAACTGGAATACCAGAAATGCCAGAATCAAAACGATTGTAGATACTGCCAAGATAATGCGGTATGCCTGCTTCGCCCTGTCCTTCTGCCCGCTTCCATAATTGTAGCCGAAAATAGGCTGCGCTCCTGTTGCCAGTCCAAGCAGTATGGCAGAAACAATCTGGTTTACTTTCATAGTAATGCCAATAGTCGTCAGCGGGATTTCTGCGCCATATTTCGATTCTGCACCATAGGACACCAGTATGTTATTTGTAATTGCCATAACCAGGACAATGGTAATCTGTGTGATAAAACTTGATACGCCAAGGCTGCTGACTTTTGCCATGACTTTCCCTGAGATGCGGAAGCATTCCTTATCCAGTTTGATGCTCTTAAATTTCCAAATGTAAGCAAGATACAGGAAGGCATTCAATATCTGCCCTGCAATCGTTGCCCATGCCGCTCCTTTTACGCCCCAATGGAACACAAAAATAAAAACCGGATCAAGGATAATGTTGGTGATACATCCCAAAAGCAGCCCTGCCATGCTGAATTTTGGACTGCCATCCGCACGAATCATACCCGCCATACCGGAATCAATGGAAGAAAACAGAATTCCATAGGAAATGATCCGTCCATAATCCATGGCATAAGGCAGGATATCTTCTGTCGCACCAAATAATTTACACAAAGGCTCCAAAAACAAATTAAACAGGATGCAGAGAATAACCCCAACAATCACCATGACCGATATGGAACACCCCACGCCTCTGGCTGCTGATTTTTCATCACCCTCGCCGAGCTTCAGGCTTAAGTATGCCGCAGCCCCATCGCCGATCAGCAGGCTTAAAGCAATGGCAATCACAGTCATCGGCATAACAACATTGGTCGCTCCATTGCCAAGATACCCTACCCCCTGCCCGATAAAAATCTGGTCAACAATGTTATATAAGGCGTTGACAACCATAGAAATGATACTTGGAACAGCAAATGTAAGTACCAGTTTTCCAATCCGTTCTGTACCAAGTGGATTTATTTTTGTTACTGTTGTATCCATTTTTACCTCCTACCTCAAAACACATGATGATCATAAGAACAAAAGCCTGCCCGTATCTGTTTCCCTTTTCCGTTAATTCCATATTTTCCTGCATTTTTTCAGCACATCAGAGAAAGCCTTTAGAACTTATCCGTAAATAAGATATGTGCAGATTGCACAGCCAGCCTTTTTTCCAGCAGGGTAATATGCCGCTTAACCTGTTCCTTCATCTCCACTGTATGGCTGGTTGGCAGTATTCTTTTCAAACGATCATCGCGGGAAACTTTTTCCCTGCGGATAAAATCCTGTGCCTCCATTTTCTTCTTATTTTTAGCGCTCCTTTTATGTGAGTGCCAGCCTTTGCAATACATATTAAAGCACAACCGCTCTTGAAAGTGAAGTGAAAATATGGTATTATCAATGACGAAAACGCAATAATCGAGGTGAAACCCATGAATACAGACCAGTTAAGGAGCTTTATTCAGGTTGCCGAAAACCTGAACTTTGCAAGAGCCGCTGAAATTTTAAAGATTACCCAGTCTGCCGTTTCCCGGCAGATTCATTCGCTGGAAGATGAACTGGGGACAAAACTTCTTCACCGTACCACCAGGACAGTTACCCTTACTCCCGCCGGGATCAGCTTTCTGGAAGATGCAAAAAATGTTTTGGGCAGGTTAAAAATTGCCGAACAGAAACTGCAGCGCCATCAAAGCACGAATCTGCAGGTCTTAACGATAGGCTGCCAAAGTGAGGCTAATCTGGACCTGCTCTGTAAGATACTGAAATCCTGCAGGGAGCAGCTACCAGAACTATATCCCTTTTTGAAAGTGATTCCCCATAGGTCCATTTTAAATCTCTTCTATCAGGAAGAACTGGATCTGCTATTTGGATTCCAGGATGACACCCCAATAAAGAACGATACCGTCTACAAAGAATTATTCCGGATACCGTTGTGCTGTGTTGTTCCCGCCACACATCCTTATGCGGCCAGATCTGAGCTTGCAAAAGAGGAATTGTATCAGGAAAATATTGTTGTCTGTAATTCCTATGCAATTCCTGCCAAAGTCGCAGAAATGCAGAACCAGATTTCACAGCATATCCTGCCTGAATCCACTTATGTATGCGAAAACCTACAGGTGCTTCTTACTCTTGTCAGGGCAGGGTATGGCCCATCTGTACTTCCACAGATGAATTTTGTAAATTCAGACATCTGTTCAGTCCCTCTGAAAAACAGCGAGCCATTATCCTATGGTCTTTTTTATAAAAAAAGTTCACAAAATCCTTTGCTGAAAAAATTTATTACTATCGTTACGAATACATCTTACCATTAACTTTCACAACAAAAAGCGATATAGATACTGGAAAGCATCCATATCGCTTTTTATTTGGTATACAGAATGTCTGTTTATCTGCCGTACAGCCCCATCACCCTTCGATTGCGATATAATTGGATTTTTCAGTGACTGCTTCCTTCATGTTCTTCGGAACCTGTAGTTTCAAAGTGCCATCCTCAAAACGTGCCTTAATATCTTCCTGCCTCACATCTTCCCCTACATAGAAACTCCTGCTGCAGGTACCGGCATAGCGCTCCCGCCTGATATATACTCCGTTGCTGTCCTTCTCTTCATTCCGGGAAGCGGATGAAGCGCTGATTGTCAGATATCCATCTTTCAGCTCTGCCTTTACGTTCTCCTTCTTAATGCCAGGAAGATTCATGGTCATTTCATAAGCATTCCCCAAATCTTTAATATCAGTCCTCATCATCTCGGACACATGGGATTGGTAATGGGTTCTCTGGTGCGGATGGTCAAAAAACTCATCCAGCAAACTTTCTCCGAAAATACTTGGCAATAACATAGTGCATCGCTCCTTTCATAGCTGAAAGCCTTCTGCTTTCTTTAGGGCTATTAAAACACACTTTTCCAGAAAAGTGAAGTGAATATTCAGCATTATTGATGATTAAAACGCAACAATCGATTTTTGTTAAACTTTTCAATACCGTAAAATTATGGGTTGACTTTTTCATGAAAAGATGTTAAATATATCTATGTGCTTGTCAGAGGACTTGCAATCAATTTGATTGTTAAAGTGGGATAAGATCCAACGGATTTTATCCCACTTTTTTAAATTTAGAAGGAGGTTTTATGCTATGAATCCCAAAGTAAAGCAATTATGCAGCTATATCTTTCCGGCTGTAGGCAGCCTGTTTGTCACTTATCTGTATAATGTCATGGATGGTATTTTCGTAGGTCAGGGAGTTGGTTCAGCTGCTTTGGGCGCTGTCAATATCGGTGTTCCATTCATTACATTCGCTGTAGCCATTGTTGCAATGTTCCCCATGGGTGGTGCCACTATTATTGCCATCAGAATGGGACGTGATGACAAGGCTGGGGCAAATCAAGCTTTCATGTCTGCCCTGACACTGACGATCCTGACGGCAGTTGCTCTGACAATCATGGGAACTGTTTTTTCACAACAGATTGTGGATTTAAGCGGGGCTCGTGATTTAGGAGATGAAATGCGCAGGATGTCAGCGGACTATCTTTTTTACTATTCCGCGTTTTCGCTTCCCATGCTGATGAGTAACTGCCTTTCCGTATTTGTCCGGAATGACGGTTCCCCCACCCTGTCCTTTGCAGGTATGTGTGCAGGGGCAGTATCCAATATCTTTCTTGACTGGCTTTTTATTTTCCCGCTTCAGTTGGGCGTGATTGGGGCTGCTGTTGCCTCCGGACTGGGACAGATTGTCTCACTTCTGGTTCTGCTGTCCCATTTCATCCGTAAACATGGAAATCTCAGGATTCGGCGTTTTACGATACAGCCTGCGCTGATCAGGAAGATCTGCAAGCGCGGCGCTCCCGAAGCAGTCACACAGCTTACCACCCCTGTCACAGCTCTGTGTTATAACCTTGTCCTTGCCGATCTTGTAGGCGATATTGGGGTATCCACCTACAGCGTCCTGAGTTTTATCTATTCTCTGGCAAATGCAGTTCTTTCCGGTGTGGCACAGGGATTGCAGCCGCTTTGGGGCAACAGTTATGGAAAACGGGATACAAAAGAAATCAATGACTATTTCCGCTTTGGTATAACAGTAAACCTCGTGTTGTCGGTTCTGGTTTATGCCGATCTGGTTTTCTTCAACGAACCAACCATCTGCATTTTCAGCCAGGAGATAGTGCTTGTAAAGGCAGCGTCCAAAGCATTGCCGGTTTTTGCCCTGTCCTTTATTCCCATGGCTTTAAATCTGGTCTACACTTCACTGCTTTATTCTACGAAAAGAACAAAACAGTCGGATATCATCGCCATTTGCAGGGGAATTGTGATAAAAGCGATTGCTATATTCTGTATCCCTGTTATTTGGGGAGTCAAGGCGATTTGGGCAGCTCCATTTGCTGCCGAAATGATTACATTTGCTATTGCTGTTGTTCTTACCAGAAAAACAAAACTGATTTATCAATAAATCACTTAGATAGCGTCTACACGAGTTAAGCGCGGATAGCCGCCCAAATAGCGATACAACGGACGTGTACCGCTGCGATAAAGGCATCAGAGGCCTTGACATCGCGAATGGCAATACCTCTCCAGCGTTTCAGAGTCAGGAAGCAGTTTATAGAGATATTTATCATAGTCACGCTGTTCTTTACGGTTCTTCTTCGGCAGGATCACAGGTTCGTTCCCTGCCGAACCCGCATAGGCCAGAATATCATTTGTGTCATATGCGTGCTTTACAACACCTGGGCAACCTTGGTAATAATGGGTTTTCCGCATAGAAAAAGCCCCGTTTTTCGGGGCTAATCAAAAGCGGATGACGGGAATCGAACCCGCCTCTAAAGCTTGGGAAGCTTTCATTCTACCAATGAACTACATCCGCATACCATCTCTTTTACTTTTTCTATTATACCAGAAAATCCAAAACTGTAAAGAGTTTTTTCAAATAATTTTCCATATGCGGAACGTACTGCCGGAGTCTGCCCTCAGACAGCCTCCGGTTTCACCGTGCCATCACTTCGTCCCGCGCTTCATATTCCTTCCGCGCCTCCTCCGTATAGCGCAGGGTAACGAAAGGCAGCGGGTCAAGCAGCGTGCCGTCCTTCCAAACGCTGTAATGCAGGTGCGGGCCGGTGGAAAGCCCCGTATTGCCGGAACGCGCAACAGCCTGTCCCTGCCGGATTTCCTCTCCTTTTTTCACCAAAATCTCCGAAAGGTGGGCATACATCACGTCATATCCGTCTGTTGTGCGAAATTTCACCAGCCTGCCCAGCGTTGCCGATGTACGCGTTTCCGTTACCACGCCGCTTTTCACAGCCGCAACCTCTGTCCCCTCCGCAACGGCAATGTCTATCCCGTCATGCAGTTCCTCCCGTTCCAATACAGGATTCTGCCGCGTGCCGCAGGAGGATGTGATGATTCCCTGCAAAGGGTCAATCCAGTTTTCCGTTTTCTTCTCCCAGTCCAGCCCTGCCCATGTGGCAATACTAGGGGGATTCCCCTGTATCAGGCAGGAACACTTTCTTTTCCTCATCCAGAGGTTCCGGCGTTTCCTCCTCCCGGAAGGCAGGCAGGGCCTCCTTTTTTTCCTCCCAGATTTGTACCGCCTTTTCCCGCAGACCAGCGATACGCTCCGCCGAAACCTGTGCCGCAATCGTTTCCCTTACCTTTTCACAAAATGCCTCGGAGCTTTCCGTCTGAAATACGGAAACCACAAAGCAGGCGCCTACCAGAACTGCCGTTACATATGCGCGAAAGGCAAACAGCCCCGCCGCCGGGCCGGGCTGCTGTCTGCCCTGCATACGCCGCTGCCGTTCTATCCTGCGTCTCCTTCTCTCCCGCTCCGTCATGTGTACCCCTCCTGATTCCACTGTATTTCCGAATACTGTTCCAGTATCTTATCTGCTTTGGCGCAGCTGTTCCAAACCGCCCAGAATGCACCTATCCCATTTCACCGTTTTGCCTGCTCCAGCCCCTCCGCCACAGCATCCAGCACAAGCTGTGAAGAATGTGCATTCTGCGGGGAAACCTCAATTGTCAGGGACTGATTTTTTGTTACCTCCCGGCTGACTTCCTCAACGGCTGTTTCCAGCAGCGGATAAAACACAGCCACAGAATCGCTCTGCTCGGAAAGCGCGACATCTGCAATTTTACCATTCTCGACCGTTACCGCGACCGCTGCCGTTTCGCCACCCAGCTCCATATCCACATAATATGTACCGTCCCTGTACGCGCCGTCCCCGCCGTCGTCCCCAAGGTGCAGAAAGAAATAAATCAACCCTGCCAATATCACAACACCCAGCACGGCAAACACCGCCGTTTTTACCAGTTCCTTCATTTTGACCACCACAAATTTCGTGCCGCTCACATCTTTCCCTCCTGAAATAGCTTCTTATCCATACCATATGACGCGGCACGCCTGTTTATGCAGACATTCTCCTTGCAAAACAGCCACCCTTCCGGTATCATGGAAAGAAACAAACAGAAAGAAGGGTCGGCATGGGACTGCGTTTTATCATAGGCAGGGCGGGTTCTGGAAAAACCACACGCTGCATGGAAGAAATCATTGAAAAAGGGAAGGCGGGCGGCAGGCAGGTGCTGATTGTGCCGGAACAATTCACTTCCCAGACAGAGCGGGATTTCATCGAAGCCTGCGGACAGGGTGCAATCCTCTCCGCCGAGGTCCTCAGCTTCGGGCGGCTGGCGCACAGGGTCTTTTCCAAAACGGGCATAGGCGCGCGCGTCCCCCTCGATGAAATCGGCAAATCTATGGCACTGCAAAAAATATTGTTGCAGGAAAAAAAGAATATCGTTTATTTCCAGAATGTAATGGACAAGCCCGGCTTTGTGGAGCAGCTTGGGCTGACGCTGACGGAATTTTTCCAATACCAGATTACGCCGGAGCAGACAGAAGCGCTTTCCCAAAACGAAGGGCTGACTGCCGCCGCAAGGGAAAAGCTGGCGGATTTAAGCCTGATTTTCCGCGCCTATATGGACTTCCTGAAAAAAGATTATATTTCCGGCGATGAAATGCTGGGGCTTCTGGCGGAACGGCTGGATAAAAACGCAGGCTTCGGGCAGACCGAATTCTGGCTGGACGGCTTTTACGGCTTTACGCCGCAGGAATTCGGCGTTATCCGTCGCCTGCTCCTGCTTTCCCCACAGGTAACAATTACCCTGCCGATGGACCGCAACACGTTTTACGGCGCGTTTCTGCCGCCCTCCGCACCATTTTTCGGTTCATGGCGGGCAAAGCAGAAGCTGATGGAGCTGGCACGGGAACTGGGCGCGGACTGTCCGCCTCCTGTCATTCTGGAAGAAAACCATCGTGCGGAAACTGCCGCCCTGCGGGAATTAGAACGGAATTATTTTTATGCCTTTTTCAAAAAATGCGCCATTGCGGAAAGCGTCCATATCACCGCCTGCCCCACCATTCAGGATGAAATTCGCTTTGCCGCCGGCAAAATCCTTCGGCTGGCACGGGAGGACGGCTGCCGTTTCCGGGATATGGCAATTGTAACAAACGCAATGGAAACCTATGAAAACAGTTTCCGCAGCATTTTGGAGGAATATCGCATTCCCTGCTTTTTGGACTCCCGCCGGAACACAGCGGCACATCCGCTCATTATTCTGCTTTCCTCCCTTCTGGATATTCTTGTATATGATTTCAAGTATGAAGCTGTATTCTCTTACCTGAAATCAGGGCTTGCGCCGCTTACGACGGAAGAAACCGACCTGCTGGAAAACTATGTCCTTGCTTATGGGATACGGGGATACAAATGGAAAAAGAAAACATGGGAATATGGTCTAAGCCGCGAAGGTGCGGAAACGCTGGAACAGATACAGGCGTTAAAAGAGCGGGTGATGCAGCCGTTCGCGCCCTTTCTCGCACTTTCCAAAACGAAAAAATATCCCTTTCGAGAATTTCTTACCCTTCTGCGGGAGCATTTGGAAACACTGCACGCCGCGGAGCAACTGGAGGTATGGGCGGAAGAGGCTGCCGCTGCCGGAAACCTCAACCGCGCCGGGGAATACCGCCAAATCTGGCAGCTTGTGATGGACGTGCTGCAAAAGGCAGAGGAAATCCTCGGGGAAGAACGCCTGACACTGGCAGAAGCCGCCGCCATTCTGGAAGCAGGCCTGGAGCAGTGTACAATGGGCATGATACCGCCTACGGTAGACTGCCTGCTCATCGGGGATATTGAGCGCAGCCGCCTGCCGGAAATCAAGCATCTGTTTGTGCTTGGCGTAAACGAAGGCATATTGCCCGCACCCGCCCTGCCGCATGGCATTTTTACCGAAAATGAGCGCGACCTTCTTTCCCTGAACGGCATGGAGCTTGCCGATGGCGGGCGCATGAAAATATTTGAGGAACAATTTCTGATATACCTTGGACTGACAAAACCCTCCTGCGGGCTTTGGCTGACCTACGCCGCAGGGGACAGCGAAGGGCGCGCAATGTCCCCCTCCTCCCTGATTGACCGCTTGCGCCGTATGGACGATACACTCGTCCCGTTTGTGCAGGAACCAGGCATGTTCCTTCCATGCGAAACCGCACCGGAAGCCGCGTTCCATCTTCTGGGAGCGGAAATGCGTGCCCATACCGCAGAAACCCCTATGTCCCCGCTCTGGCAGGATGTTTACAGCTTTTTCGACAGCAGTCCGAAATGGAGCCCGCGCCTGAAACTGCTGCGGGAAGGGCTGGGCAAAAACGGCAGAAAAGAACGCCTTTCGCCCAAAACCGCCCGCGCGCTCTACGGCAAGAATATCCTTTCCAGCGTTTCCCGTCTGGAACGCTTCGCAGGCTGCCCGTTTTCCTTCTTTGCGGAATACGGGCTGGGGGCAAAAGAACGCCAGCTTTACCAGCTCCATACGCCGGATTTGGGGCTTCTGTTCCATGAAGTGCTGGAACGTTTTTCCCGGAGGCTGGAAACGGACGGCGTTCTCTGGACGGATTTAACAAAGGAGCAGACGGAAACCCTGATTCATCAGGCTGTGGACGAAGCCGCTCCCCATCTTGGAAACGAAATCCTTTTGGATTCTGCGGCAAACCGCTATCTGATTCGGCGGCTGAAGCGCATTTCCGCCCGTTCCGCCTGGGCACTCGTGCGCCATTTGCAGGACGGGGCTTTTGTCCCTGCCGGTTCTGAAGTCGGCTTCGGTCTGCATGACGCCCTGCCGCCTATCGTAATTGAGCTTGCCGACGGCGGCAGCCTGATACTCAGCGGAAAAATTGACCGCGTGGACCTGCTGGATGCAGCAGGCACGCGCTATGTGAAAATCATCGACTATAAATCCGGCAGCAAGACGTTCAGTTTTCAGGAAATTTACTACGGCTTGCAGCTTCAGCTTTTAATTTATCTGGATGCATATTTGAAATATTTTGAAAAAACAGGTGAAGGCCCTCTGAAGCCCGGCGGCGTATTTTATTTCCGCATCTCCGACCGCCTCCTGACACTGGATTCCGAGCTTTCCGCCGAAGAAATCGAGCAAAAACTCTATGAAGAAATGAAAATGTCCGGTCTTCTGCTGGCAGATGACGCGCTGATACGGGGGCTTGACAGCAATCTGGAAAACAGCAGGAAATCGCATATTGTACCAATGGGATATACAAAAACAGGTATTTCCGCAGCCTCCAACGTTGCCACAGAAGAACAGTACGCCGCCCTGCTGACGTTTGTTTCCGAGCGGGCACGGGCATTGGGCGAAAGCATGAAAAACGGCACAATCTCCCCTATGCCGACCCGCAGTCAGGGGCGGACGCCCTGCCAGTACTGCCAGTTCCGCCCTGTCTGCCGGTATGATTATGAAGAACGCCCACGCTGGCGGGATATGAAAAATATCGGAAAGCAGGAATTTTGGGAACGGATTCAGTCTGGGGATTGGGAATAAAAAGATGAGCAATAAGCGGCCACCTTTAACAATCGCATGATTTTCCCTACACAAAAAGCGGCAAGTTTTTTACTTGCCGCTTTCAAAGCTGTTATTCCCCAGTTCCCTTTCGAAAAGGATGCCAGTTCGAAAGAAACAGATTCAGCGCAAGACCCACGCCAAGGGCCCAGGCAGATGCCCATGCTGTACCCTGCGTTGCCAAAATAGCCGCCATCACTCCGGCAATCATCTTATCCCTGTCAGTCCCGCAGTATGCCATACCGATCCGCGCGCATACAAACGCCTGAAACAGCAGCGTAATAGAGGAACTGACGCCAAAAATCGGGCGGAAAAATTCCACCACCGGAATCAGCAGTACACTGAGAAAAGTCGCAATACGGAAAGAAGCCATGCCGCCAATCAGAGAGCGCATTGCCTCTTTTCCTTCCTTATATCTCTGTGACACGGAAACGGTCAGACCAACCCATAACGGACCGCAAAGGGGCGGAAAAGGGGCAACTGCCCCAAGGGTCAGGTTTCGGATGCCGCATACCAGATTGGAACGGCTGGAATTGAAATCCAAATGTTCATCATTCCGGAATTCCTGCGCTTCCGTCAGGAGAGTTTCAGAAGTAATAAAATCCCCAAAAGCAATGATATAGCTGACTAACGCCAGCGGCAGAGCCTGTACAAATATAGAGAGAGGCGGGAACCCAACACCGAAGATACTGACGCTGCTCATAATCGCACCAATATCGGGAATTTTGAGCACAGTTCCCAGCACCAGCCCCGGCTTATCCAATTCACCCAGCAAAATACCAACTGCCATCGCCAGCAGATAAGGGAACAGGTTTCCATATTTCGCAATCACGTCAAGAATCCTGTTCTTCGCCCTCCTGCGCTGGTATTCGTCAGAAAAGCTAATCAGCAGCAGTAATCCCACGCCTGCTGTAATTGCGGCAGGGTATCGGTTAAGTTTCCGCCTTCCCCAATCTGCCCCGCAATCACCGTCACCGGCGCGGCAAGCAGGATGCCGCCTTTAATGGAGGGCGGCACAGCATTGACAAACTTCTCCGCCAGTTTGGTAATGCCCATAAACACAAATACCGCGCCTATCAGCAGCTGAAGCGCAATCATTGCCTGAATCCGTTCCTCTCCCATCTCAAACCCTTCCAGAAAAACAATGGTAAGCGGGAGGGATGGCGTAATCCAGCCGGGTACAACCGGATCGCCCAGAAAACCATGGAGCATATAAAGAAAGCAGTCCAGAATAACTATGCTCCACGCCAGCTCATAGGGGATCCCCATATAAGTCTCCAAATAAGGCACCGCGCTCAGCGCAGTCACCCCCAGCACAAGGCCCTGTATAAATTCCGTAGTTTCGATACGGTAATGGAGAAACGGCAAACGGATTTTGAAAATGCCGCAGGGAATGTAAGGAACTTCGTTTGTTATTTTTCGATTCATTGATTACATCTCCTGTCTTTGCAAAAATACAGCCATACATTTTTATCTGAATGTACGGCTGTATCAACGAATACATGATAAACAATGTTTTTTCCTTATGCCAGCGGGTTTGTACCAAAAATCTTTTTATGCTGGCCAACAAGGAACAGCGCGCTCAGGATTTCAAGTACGCCAAACGCAACCATCAGAAGCATCAGAGTATAAACGGCAGCCGCTTCGCCGGATACAATCGTCAGTCTGGAAGCAAGCACAGGAACCAGGTACGAGGCAATTCCCATAAAGGTATAATAAATCCCCGTATTCCTTCCCTTCGGCCCTGGGTTAAAGAGCTGCACAACGCTCAGGCCCGTCTGCAGCGCACCGCCCGCCGCGCCAAATCCTACCAGAACGACAGCGACATAAATAATGGCAACCTGATGGATAAAAAGCACCATCAGCAGGGCAATGACCGTCAGTGTGTGCCAGAGTAGGCCACTTTTTCTACATTTTTTGTCGGAGTTTTGACAGATAATCGGGCATTTTCCCTGTTTTTCTCGGCGTTTTCCTCTACGTCTATTCGTCTGGTCGTCAGATGAAGTCAGGAAACAGGTTGGGCCCTCCTTCCCCATCCTCCTGCGTATCAGTGCCGATGAATTGATGGAGGGCGGCAATACGCTGGCTGATACTCTGCAATACCTGGAATTTTTGCAAGATGAGGTCGATATTTTTAATGTTTCCTGTGGTCTGAACGGCTCGATTCAATACCAAATCGACGCAAACTATTTTGAGGACGGCTGGCGTGCCTACATGGCAAAGGCCGTCAAAGAGAAATTCCACAAGCCCTGTATTGCCATGGGAAATATTCGCGACCCCAAAATCGCCGAAAAAATCCTTGCAGATGGGGATGCCGACCTGATTGGCATGGGCCGCGGGCTGATTGCCGACCCTGAGTGGGTCAATAAAGTTGCCGAAGGCAGGGAAAAAGATATCCGGAAATGTATTTCCTGCAATATCGGCTGCGCCGGAAACCGTATCGGCTTTAACCGTCCAATCCGCTGTACAGTAAACCCTTCTGTGCTGGAAGGTGACTCCTACAAAAATCGGAAAGTTACAAAAAACTGTAATGTCGTTGTAGTCGGCGGCGGAACAGCAGGTCTAGAAGCTGCATGCACCGCGGCTGAAGTCGGCTGCACCACTTTCCTGCTGGAAAAAAACGAAACGCCCGGGGGGCTGGCGTCAGAAATCTCGAAGCTGCCCGCCAAACGGCGGCTGGCGGATTTCCCCGCTTATCTGGCACACAGGGCTGCCCAGCTGAAAAACCTTTACATACTGACCGGTACGGAAGGGACAGAAGATACTATCCGTCAGTTCCAGCCTGATATCGTTGTGACCGCCGCCGGCTCCCGCCCACTCCTGCCCCCTATCAGCGGTCTGAAAGAATTGGTTGACAAAGATGGCGGCAGGGTATATTCCATTCTGGGCCTGATACAGCATATCGGGGATTTTCCGGAATCCATGGAAGGCAAAAAAATTGCCGTAGTTGGCGGCGGCGCAGTAGGATTAGATGTCGTAGAATTTTTCACCCAGAAAAAAGCAGAAGTTTCCATCATTGAGATGATGGCAGAAATCGGGCGGGATTTAGACCCTGTTACAAAAAATGATGCAAAATCCATAATGAAAAAATATAATGTTGCACAGCTGACAGGCACCGCACTGCTGCAGGTGAAGGACTCGTCTTTCCTCCTGAAAAAAGATGACAATACATTTACCCTTCCCTTTGACTATGGATTTATCTGTCTGGGCATGCGTGCCAACGGCCAGCCATTTGAAACACTGTCCAGGGCATTTTCTGCCGATTCAGTGGAAGTCATCAATGTCGGGGACAGTAAACGTGCCAGACGGATTATTGACGGCACATTTGAGGGGAGGAATATCATACATATTCTGGAGCAAAAGGGCTTTCTTTAAGCCGCCCATGAAAAACCATACTTGCTATTCTGACAGAATTTCGATATACTCTAATTCGGGATAGAATACTGATTATGTACTTTCGGAAACTCACGAAACAGACATTAGTGGCTTCCGGAAGTACATTTGTTTTTTAGAGCTTATCCGTAAATCAGGTATGTGCAGATTGCACAGTCAGATTTTTCGGCAGGCAGGAAGCTTTGTTTGCAGGCGTACCGGGTGGTACGGCAGGGAAAAGCGGCAAAGACTGCCGGAAAAGATGTAGCAGGATATGCGCAGATAATTTACGGATAGGTTCTTAGAAAGGAAAACAGCCATGGAACAGATTGAAGAATTAAGGGCCCGTCTGGATATGTGTGATGGAATTATTCTTGACGCACTGCGTATGCGGAATAAAATCACAGAGGATATTGCGGAATACAAACGCTCCCACAATATGCAGATTGTTCAGCCGGAGCAGGAAAAAAAGAAAAAATACTTTCTGCAAAACCGCTTGCAAGAAAACGAGCATCAGGAAGAAATTTTGAATGTGTTTGACGCAATCCTGCTGAACAGCAAAAAAATTCAAACAAAAGCATTATTTGATTATAATTTTGTGCTGACAGGATTTATGGGAGCCGGAAAGACCACGATTTCCAACGCATTAAAGCATATATTCGCCATAGACGTCATTGAAATGGATCAAATCATAGCCGAAAGAGAAGGTATGTCCATTTCTGAAATTTTTGAAACCTATGGTGAACAATACTTCCGCGATGCGGAAACCGATCTTCTGATTGAACTGCAAAGCCGGAAAAATATAGTGCTGTCCTGTGGCGGTGGAACCCCTTTGCGGGAAGTGAATGTATCCGAAATGAAAAAAATCGGCAAGGTCATTCTGCTGACGGCGAAGCCAGAAACAATTTTTGAACGCATCAAAGACTGCCACGACCGCCCTGTCCTCGAGAATAATAAAAACATTCCATTCATCGCCGAACTGATGGAACAGCGCCGCCCGAAATACGAAGCCGCTGCCGACATCATCATACCCACAGATGGCAAGAATGAATATGAAATCTGCGAGGAAATCATTACAAAGGTATTGGGATAAATCTCCTCCTATGCAGAAGCGGAAAATTTTCCAAAGGGTTTCCGGCAAGAGTTATTGAGAAATAAAAAGCGTCTTTTATTCCTTGAAACAACGAAAAATCTGGAGTATTTCCTGCCGTATCGGAGAACAGAAACCTGTAAAGTCCGAGAACAGGCGGTATACCTATATGCCGCTTGTTCTCAGTCCCTTTGAGCCGGGGTAAAACGGGCGGCTGTCCCCTTCCGGACGCTCCAACAATGCCGCCCGCCTGCCTCCCCGCGCTTCACGTTATGTATTAAATCTGTTAAGTGATTTCTGCATGGTATACAGAACATTTGATTTTTGCAAGCTGTAAATCAATACTGCGGAAATGGCAGCGCCAGCGGCAGTAGAGATTAAAAACGGGATAATGTAGGCATAAAATGCCAGCCCGGCCGCGCTCTGCCCCATGAAAAGGATTGCAACCGGATAAGCGCACAGACCACCCAGAACCGCAGTGCCAAATACTTCCCCGACCAAAGTACCCAAGACACTCTGGGTCTTGCTGTAAACCAGTCCGCACAGCAATGCACCAAACATGCTGCCAGGAAATGCCATCAAGCTCCCAAGACCAAGCAGATTGCGAATCAGCGCCGCAGCAAACGCTGCTCCCAGCCCATAACCTGGCCCCAGCAGTACCGCACACAGTATATTGACCATATGCTGCACAGGCGCGCATTTGCTGCCGAAAACAGGGAAGGAAAACAAACTCCCCACAACTGCAACAGCACAGAAAACTCCTGCGATTGCTAATTTCTTCGTATTTGTTTTTGTCATATTCCATCTCTCCTTTGAGTAAATCAGGAAACGTCCGTAATCAGCGACGCTTCCAAAAGTAAACGCAGTTATTCCACAGAACTGCACGGAAGTGCGGTCGATGCTTACTGGCATCCTCTCACGCCGGAACACGGCTTCCCATCGCTGATTTTTACAAGACTCAGGGCGCTCCCCCTCAGCCCGCCACATAAGTGGTTCTCGTTTCCTCCTTTCTCAAAGATAAAAACAGGAGAATACCTTTTGCGGCATCCTCCTGTAACAGAGCAAAATCATTTCCTACGGCGGCATTATCCACATCAGGTATAAGGGTCGAAGGTAAAACCTTCCTCTCAGCCTGTCAAAACAAGCTCCCCTGTATTTATTTAATCAGTATTATACACCCGTTTTTGCCAAAACACAATAGGTTTTCCACAAAAGATGTGTCCTAACGCATATTTTATAAAATATTGTAAATAGGATTTTTTTTATTCCCCAGCGCCGACCGGAACGGAGTGCAGACCGGGTGCCTTCAAGGTTTTGGGTCTAGCCATAATCTCTGCAAACGGGACACTCCCTCCACAAAAAAACAAGGCGGTCTTTCGACCGCCCCGTGTTGTACTGCCTTATATTACTGGTTTGCCAGCTTCTTGTAGCTTTCCAGTCTTTCTTTTGCATTCTTTTCTGTTTCAATGAACAGTTCCTCAGCAACTTCAGGGAATGTTCTCTGCAGGGAGCTGTAACGTACTTCGCTCAGCAGGAAGTCTCTGAAGCTCTCTGTAGGCTCCTTGGAATCCAGTGTAAACGGATTCTTGCCTTCTTCTTTCAGAGCGGGGTTAAAACGGTACATATGCCAGTAACCGCAGTCAACCGCGCGCTTGATTTCTGTCTGCGCACCGCTCATGCCGCCCTTCAGACCATGATTGATGCAAGGAGCGTAAGCAATTACCAGAGAAGGACCATGGTACTTTTCAGCCTCTGTCAAAGCCTTTACAAGCTGGTTCTTATCCGCGCCCATTGCAACCTGTGCAACGTATACATAGCCATAGCTCATTGCCATCATGCCGAGGTCTTTCTTCTTCACTCTCTTACCGGATGCCGCGAACTGTGCAACCGCGCCAACAGGAGTAGCCTTGGAAGCCTGACCGCCTGTGTTGGAGTAAACCTCTGTATCGAATACCAGAACGTTTACGTCCTCACCGGATGCCAGAACGTGATCCAGGCCGCCGTAACCAATGTCATATGCCCAGCCATCGCCGCCGAAGATCCACTGAGATTTTTTCACAAGCTGGTCTTTGTTTTCCAGAACATAGGAAACGATGTTCTTTGCTTCTGCATTAGCACCGTTATATGCTTCCAGAGCAGCCACCAGAGCATCAGATGCCTCTCTGGACTTGTCGCCGTCAAACATTGTGTCCACCCATGCATCAACAACACCTGCAACGGAACCATCGATTGCTTTCAGGGCTTCCAGTTTATCTTTCAGGCCGTTTCTCATCTGTTTTACAGCAGAAGCCATACCAAGGCCATATTCTGCGTTATCCTCAAACAGGGAGTTTGCCCAAGCGGGACCGCGGCCGTCTTTGTTTACTGTGTAAGGCATAGAAGGTGCAGAGCCGCCCCAGATGGAGGAACAGCCTGTTGCGTTTGCAACATACATTCTGTCACCAAACAGCTGTGTTACCAGCTTTGCGTAAGGAGTTTCGCCACAGCCTGCGCATGCGCCGGAGAACTCAAGCAGGGGCTGTTCGAACTGGCTGCCCTTTACAGAGCCTTTGCCCATCGGGTTCGCCTTAGGCGCAACTTCGTCGATTGCGAAATCCCAGTTTGCAGCTTCTGCTTCCTGTGTTGCCAGAGGCTGCATAACCAGCGCCTTGTTGGGAGCAGGGCAGACAACTGCACAGCTGCCGCAGCCAAGGCAGTCCAGAGCGGAAACCTGCATTCTGAATTTCAGACCGGCAAACGCTGCGCCGCCCTTTGCGTCAACAGCCTTGAAGCCAGCGGGTGCTTTAGCCAGCTCATCATCTGTTACCAGAACAGGTCTGATTGCAGCATGAGGACATACATAAGAGCACTGGTTACACTGGATGCAGTTTTCAGCATTCCATTCAGGTACGTCAACCGCAACGCCGCGCTTCTCGTAAGCAGCCGTGCCGCAGGGGAATGTGCCGTCTTCTCTGCCGGCAAATGCGGATACAGGCAGCTTGTCGCCTTCCTGTGCGTTCATAGGCTCTACAACGTTCTTTACGAATTCTGTTGTCTTTCTTACAGTCTTTTCTGCAGTATCAACAGCATCAGCCCATGCAGCAGGGATTTCAACCTTCACTGCACCGTCCACACCACGGTCAACAGCGGCATAGTTCATGTTCAGGATGGTGTCGCCCTTCTTGCCGTAGGACTTTGTGATAGCTGCTTTCATATATTCCACAGCCTGCTCAATAGGGATGATATTCGCCAGCTTGAAGAAAGAAGCCTGCAATACGGTGTTGATTCTGTTGCCAAGACCGATTTCTTTCGCAATTTCCGTACCATTGATGATGTAGAAATTGATTTTCTTTGCTACCAGCTGTTTTTTCAGCTTCGCGGGCAGGTGCTGATCCAGCTCGTCAACAGACCATGTTGTGTTCAGCAGGAATGTGCCGCCCTCGTTCAGCTCTGTTACCATGTCATACAGATGTACATACTCCTGCTTGTGGCATGCAACAAAGTTTGCTGTCTTAACCAGATATGTAGAACGGATAGGCTTGTTACCAAAACGCAGGT
Source organism: Lachnospiraceae bacterium (assembly GCA_910576545.1). Lineage (GTDB taxonomy): Bacteria > Bacillota > Clostridia > Lachnospirales > Anaerotignaceae > Anaerotignum_A. The sequence goes on along the minus strand of CAJTKM010000017.1, from coordinate 3,169 downwards.
GGCTCTGTGTGATACCGCCGGACTTTTTGGAGTCATAGCTGAAGTAAGCCTGCGCGTACATATCTGTGTGGTCACCGATAATCTTGATGGAGTTCTTGTTCGCGCCAACCGTACCGTCTGCGCCCAGACCCCAGAATTTGCAGCTGATTGTGCCGTCATCGCCTGTAACGTCTACTTCCTCGCCAACCGCAAGGGATGTATTTGTTACGTCGTCCACGATACCGATCGTAAAGTGGTTTTTCGGCTTATCCAAAGACAGGTTCGCATATACCGCAAGGAACTGCGCGGGTGTAACGTCTTTGGAACCAAGGCCATAGCGGCCGCCAACAACAACAGGAGCCTGATCTGCCTCAAACATAGCTGTGCAGACGTCCATGTACAGAGGTTCGCCCTGTGCGCCGGGCTCTTTTGTTCTGTCCAGAACAGCAATCTTCTTCACTGTCTTAGGCAGTACCTCAAGCAGCTTTGCAGCAACGAAAGGACGGAACAGATGAACCTTTACCAGACCAACCTTTTCGCCTTTTGCTGTCAGGAAGTCAATCGTTTCTTCGATTGCTTCACACGCGGAACCCATTGCAACGATAACTCTGTCAGCATCGGGTGCGCCGTAGTAGTTGAACAGCTTGTAATCTCTGCCTGTGATTCTGCTGATTTCCTTCATGTATTCTTCCACAACTGCGGGCAGAGCTTCATAATACTTGTTCGCTGCCTCACGCGCCTGGAAATAGATGTCAGGATTCTGTGCGGTACCTCTGATAACGGGATGCTCGGGGTTCAGTGCGTTTCTCTTGAAACGGTTTACCGCGTCCATGTCGATAATCTTAGCCAGTTCTTCGTAATCCATTACTTCGATTTTCTGGATTTCGTGAGATGTGCGGAAACCATCGAAGAAATGCAGGAAGGGTACGCGGCCCTTGATTGCGGAAAGATGCGCAACGCACGCCAAGTCCATAACTTCCTGTACGGAGTTGGAAGCCAGAAGAGCGAAGCCCGTCTGACGGCATGCCATAACGTCGGAATGGTCGCCGAAGATGGACAGTGCCTGTGCAGCCAGCGCACGCGCCGTTACATGGAATACGCCGGGAAGCAGTTCGCCGGAAATTTTATACATATTGGGAATCATCAGCAGAAGACCCTGAGATGCTGTATATGTTGTTGTCAACGCACCAGCAGCCAGGGAACCATGTACTGTACCGGACGCACCTGCTTCGGACTGCATTTCTACAACTTTTACAGTCTGTCCGAAAAGGTTCTTTTTGCCATTCGCTGCCCAATCGTCTGTTTTCTCAGCCATTGGGGAAGACGGTGTGATGGGGAAAATGCCAGCTACTTCAGTAAACGCATAGGAAGCGTATGCAGCAGCCTCATTACCGTCCATCGTTTTCATTACTTTAGACATTCTTCTTCCTCCTTAAAAAAAAATAAAAGTGGACATGTTACTTAAGGGAATTTCCTTGGAGCCCCCTAACGGAAGCCATGAGCGCAGAGCCCCGGCTCCTGCCCTTCCAGAAAAACCTTCCACCCTTGCAGGCATCCGACTTAAGAAAGCAACCCTAAAGAAAAGTTTGTATTTTAAGCCAAGCCACCTTTGCGGGTGTTTTCCGCTGTTTATGCAGTATGGCTGAAAAATTATCAATGTTGTTGTCAAACAACATTATTCTGCCTTTCACACTAAAACCAGCGGTTATTACTCTAGTATTATACAATCAAATTCCCTTCATTTCAACAGCAAAATCAAATTTAGTCCGTTATGTTTCTAACAAAATGCGTTTTTCTTATCCTTGCCGCTCATTTCATGTTCTAAAAATTATTTTTATGTTTTTTTTAGGTTTTTTGCAGTTTTTCCACTTTTATTTTGTCAGACAACAGTTTTAGCAGCTTCATTGGTTTTTCCTTGAAAAACATTTTTTGCAAAACTTTGACAATATAATATCAAACATAGTTTTCTCTCCCCCTTTCGCCGCCCTTTCCTCCCTTCCAGAGCACATTTTCTACGAACAGATGTTTCCGCACTGCTTTATCTTCCCACACTGAAAAGCCGCCGTTCCTTCTCATTCCTCAGCAATTCTTTATCGAGCCTTGCAATATAATACGCTGCCCCCTTCTGGCAATCTGAACCGCTGTATGCCTCGTCCAGCAGAAAATCGAACAAAAGCCCCGCCAGCACGGCATCGTTCCTGTGCTTCATAAAAAATGCGTCCAGCCGCTCCGCAAACTTTCCATCACAACTCCGCACCAGATATTCATATAAAAAATCCTTATTCCAGTTTCCGTTTGTAATCGGAGAAATTTTTTCCAGTTCCTCCCAGTTTTCAAAATGCATTTTTTCCTCTCCTTTCCGGTTTCGCACAAAAAAAGAGCACAACCACTGTTGTACTCTTTTTTCCAGCGCGAGACGAGATTCGAACTCGCGACCCTCGCCTTGGCAAGGCGATGCTCTACCACTGAGCCACTCGCGCATAATGGTGCCCAGAACCGGAATCGAACCAGTGACACGTGGATTTTCAGTCCACTGCTCTACCAACTGAGCTATCTGGGCATTTCTAAAAATTTTGGTAAACTGCCCGAGACCGGGATCGAACCGGTACGGGTGTTACCCCGCAGGATTTTAAGTCCTGTGCGTCTGCCAGTTCCGCCACTCGGGCAAATCTTTCATTGCTCCAGCCGCCTGTATACTATACCAGAGGAACAAGATTTTGTCAATACTTTTTCGCTGTCACCCATCATTTTTTTGAAGTCTTTCAGCGAAACATAGAACCTGTCCCATTTTGGAAATGGAAACGGTCTGCTCTTTGCAAACCGCCCCGTTTCCAGTCATTCTGGGCGGAGAAGGATTCGAACCTTCGAAGCTATCGCAACAGATTTACAGTCTGCCCCCTTTGGCCGCTCGGGAATCCACCCAAACTTTGCAGGAAAGCCACCTGAACCTTCAAAACAGAACAGCGTATCTGCACAACCTTAGCTTCGAAAAACCCATTCGCATGGCTTCGCCATACTCATGTATTTCCTCCGCTTTTCTCCATAGAAAGGAGGTGATCCAGCCGCACCTTCCGATACGGCTACCTTGTTACGACTTCACCCCAGTCGCTGGCTTCACCTTCGGCGGCTCCCTCCTTACGGTCAGGTCACCGACTTCGGGTGCTTCCAACTCCCATGGTGTGACGGGCGG
>CAJTKM010000016.1 GCA_910576545.1 Lachnospiraceae bacterium | reverse complement strand
CCAAAATTAACCCGCCTCCTTTGTTAGTAACTTAATCCTGCCGGGCTTCACAACCCCTTATAACTGTTTTTTCTGTTTTGAGAATATCACTCCGAGTAATCCCAGCCCCAAAAGCCCGCATAATCCCGCAAGCCCCGTGCAGCTTACCCGATATTTCCAAATTTTTTCTTCTGCGACCACAAGTTGTGCGTTTAACTCCGCAACCCTGCTGTCAAGCATCGAATTTTGAAGATGTAAACTCCTCATTGTGCTGTCTTGTCCGTCCATCAGCCCGCCTCCTTTTTTATCCGACAGCATTTTCAAGCATACTTTTATCCCGTATACCTTTTGCAATTTGCTCGTTCTCCTGTGCATACATCAATGCCTGCTGTATCGCAAAGATGTATCTTTGATTGTGTAAAGTCAATTCGTCAAATTTTTCATTAAACTCTTTCGTCAAGTTTTTCTCACTCATTGAGCATATCTCCTTTCATATCACTCGTTATGTGAGTATAATAGCATTGTTATGTGAGTATGTCAAGTCTATTTCTGTGAAATTTCACTTGTAGTGTGAGTGTAATTGTGATATTATAAGAATACGCAGAAAGGAGGACACCGAAATGTCAGTTAATCAGCGTATCAAAGAGATACGGCAAACGTTAAACCTCTCCCAGGCAAAATTTGCAAAGGCATTGTCAATGTCAAATGGTTATATTGCCGGAATTGAGTTAGAACGAAATGCAGTTAATGACCGAATTATCAAACTTATTTGTTTTACTTTTAATGTAAATGAACAATGGCTGAAAACCGGAGAAGGCTGCATGTTTAATGAAAAACCTAACCAGCTAACAGAATTAGCAGTTGCAACATTCAAAGAATTAAAGCCAGATTATCAAGAATATATCCTTAAGCAAATTGAGCAACTACTAGAAATTCAGCAAAAAGAAAAGGGTGATTAAATCGCCCTTTCAAAATTCGTCAATTTGTCTATATCTTTCGCCCCTGTTCCATGCTACTATAAAAAGAAAAAGGGGGTTATCCTTATGAAAAAATCTACCATGTTCGGGGCTCTTTTTCTGTCTTTTACGCTTTGCCTTTCCTCTGTTGCCTTTGCACATCCTGGACGCACTGATGCTTTCGGCGGGCATTATGATAGAAAAACCGGATTATATCATTTCCATAATAGCGGCACTGCTTCATTACCCAAAACAACAACCCCAAGTGTAACAACTCCAACATTGCCGCAAACAACAACATCTACACCCAAAGCAGCAACGTCAACGCCAAAAGCGGCAACATCCTCCGTCCCTAAATCAGCTGCCTCTGCAACAGAAGTAACCGATGTAACTGTTGATGTAGATGGAATAGCATTAGCTGGACCAATCCTGCTATATAAAAATATGTATTACATCCCCATAGACCAACTCTTGCCATTGATGGGTGCCAAAATAACGCGTACATTTAATCCTGTTTCATTTTCGATCAGTACGCTCCCCTCAACAAACCAAGAGCTTAAAAGCCAAATTATGGATGATTTAATCGTATATGTCCCAATGACTAGAAATGATATGTGTTACCATAGATTAGAATGTCCAAGACTTACTGAAGGTGGTGGTCTTGATTATTACTATGCTACCGATGTAAGAATGTTTGAATATGACTCTATTGATTGGGCTACACCTTGTCCATATTGTATGTTTCAGCAAAAATATCACTAAATAATATTGCAACCCGAAAGTCCCCTCTGGGGGCTTTTCCATTTTCGTCATTCTGCCCCTTCCCTTTTCCCGTTCTCCCATGCTATGATAGTGTAAACGATTCCCCAAGAAGAAAGGAGCCGCCCCCCATGCCCTATTGTATCTATCTCCGAAAATCCCGCGCCGATGCAGAGGCGGAGCTCGCCGGAGAAGGTGAAACCCTTGCCCGCCATGAAAAAAGCCTGCTTGCCCTTGCCAAAAGGCAGAAGCTCCCGATAACAAAAATATACCGCGAAATCGTTTCCGGCGAAACCATAGCCGCCCGCCCCGTCATGCAGGAGCTTTTGCAGACCATAGAAGCCCGCCAGTGGGAGGGCGTTCTTGTGATGGAGGTGGAACGTCTGGCGCGCGGGGATACCATGGACCAGGGCGTTATTCTCAATGCCTTTAAGTACAGCGATACCAAAATTATTACCCCCGCCAAAACCTACGACCCGAATAATGAATTTGACGAAGAATACTTTGAATTTGGGCTTTTTATGTCCAGACGGGAATATAAAACCATTCTGCGGCGTATGCAGCGCGGGCGCGAAGCCTCCGTTTCCGAAGGAAAGTTTATCGGCAGTATCCCGCCTTATGGATATACCCGCGTAAAACTGCCGAAGGAAAAGGGTTATACCCTTGCTGTCGTCCCCGAAGAAGCCGCCGCCGTAAAGCTGGCGTTTGAATTGTACGCCTATGGCGAAGTACAGGAGGATGGAACAATACGCGAAATCGGCCGCCCTTCCATCGCCAAACGCTTCAGCGATATGGGCCTGAAAAACCGCAAGGGCGCGGCATGGGCGACATCATCCGTCACCCGTATGCTGCAAAACCCTGTATATGCCGGCAATGTCGTCTGGAAATACCGTCAGGAAAAAAAGACTACCGAAAACGGCAAAATAAAGATTACCCGCCCCGTCAACCCTGATTTTCTCTGCGTAAAAGGTCTGCATGAACCTATTGTTTCGCCCGAACTCTGGGAGGCTGTGCAGGAAAAAATGAAAAAAAGCGCGACTTCTCCGCTCCCTCCGAAAAGTGCCATGAAGAACCCGCTTTCCGGCCTTGTCCGCTGTTCCTTCTGCGGGAACCTGATGCAGCGGCGGCCATATCAGAAAAGCTCCCAGCCTGCAACGCTAATCTGCGCAACGCATAACTGCCCGCAGATTTCCGCCCCGCTCTATATGGTGGAACGGCGCATTTTGGAGGCTTTAGAAGAATGGGCAGAACAGCATAACGCCACATGGGATACCGCCGCCCCGCAGAATTTCGCGGCAAAAACCGATTTGCTGGAAACCTCCCTCCAATCCGCCGAAAAAGAATTGGAATTGCTGGAAAAGCAGTTTGAAAAGACCTTTGAACTTCTGGAAACGGGCGTATATTCTGCCGAAGTGTTCACGCAGCGGAATGAAATGCTTTCCCGGAAAATCAGCGAAGCCAAAACCACCATAGCGGGAATAAAAAAAGAGATTGCCGCCCTGCAAAAAATGCAGATGGAGCAAACCTCTTTTTTCCCGAAAATCCGCGCCCTGCTGGAAACGTATGACTCCCTGCCTCCGGCAGCGCAAAACAGACGCTTAAAAGAAATTCTGGATCATGTGGAATACCATAAAACCGTTAACGGTCGCTGGCATAATTCGCCGGACAGCTTTGAAATCCAGCTTTTTCCCGCGATTTCAAAAGATTTCTGACTTCATTGATAGTATTAACAGCCTAACGAATTTGCACATTTAGAAATGATGGGAACCATCGTCCACCAGCTCACACAGGGCCTGACAAAAGACCAAATCATCGCCGCTGGCCTTGACCCCTATTACGTCAACCACGGGCTTGGCGTATATCCCGCATCGGCGGCAGGCGTCCCCTTCACCGCAGCAGCTTTACAGTCCAAGGGCGACCCCATCACCGACCTGTATGAGGATATGGCAGCAGATGCTGCACACGCACAGGCGCAGCCTTCCCATCACACATAAAACTCCTCCATAGTATCCAGACAAAGGCAGCCCAGCTGCCCACCCCGAAAAGCACAACCACAGTCAATATCAATCCACGTTTCCCGCCGGAGAATCTGATTTTCCCCGCCCAAAACAGCCGTTGGCGTATGCCCGAACACAACAATTTTATCCGCGTAATACGTCTTTTCTAACTCCGCGCGGCAAAACAGGAAATCTTGCAGTTCATACGCATTCAATGCCTTTTCCGGCGCAAAATGCTCCAGACCGGAATGTGTCAGCACAAAAGACTGTCCCCCCGCCTCGACTTCCTCATAAAGTTCCATTTCCTGAAAATACTCCAAAATCTCAACGCGTTCCTCCGCGTCAAGTCTTTGCAATGCATAAAGTGTTTCTGTCCCCCCGTTGGCAATCCATTCACTGAGCGCGGCAATCTGACTTTCGTCAAGTCTGGAAATTTCCAGGCTTGTCACTTCTTCCATCAGCCACGGAAGGCATACGGCGGCGGTAAATTCATGGTTGCCCAATATCGGGAACACGTTCACCCGCCCCATCATATCCTGCAATATTTTAATGCCGTCAGGCCCCCTGTCGATTACGTCCCCCAGCACATAGAGCGTATCCTCCGGCGCAAAATCAATCCGCCTGAGCATTTTCTGGTACTTGTCAAAACAGCCATGTATATCTGACATCACATAAATCACACTGCCGCCTCCATTCCGAGCTGCAAAGCCGCCCGTTCTTTATAAAATCTAGCATAGCACAAAATCGCAAAAATGCAAGCCGACAACGAAAGCGGACAGCTCCCCGCGCATATCATATACAGAAAGGGGCTGTGTCTATGGGAAATATTTCGACCTGCAAAAACATATTTCAAAACGGGACAGACGCACCGGAACCGGAGCGGTTCACGCTGGCGTGGATATGCCTGATCAACGAAATGGAGCGCGCCAAAATGTTTCCGGCAGAAACGCAGACAGCGCGGCAGACATGAGGGCGGCGGTCTACTGCCGCCTTTCGGAGGAAGACCGTGAAAAACGTTCTGCATCCGAGGACAGCGCAAGCATACAAAACCAGCAGTCTATGCTCTTACAATACGCCGCGCGGCAGGGATGGGAAATCTACCGCATTTACAGTGACGACGACTATGCAGGCGCAGACCGTTCCCGTCCGGCATTCCAGCAGCTCCTGCGGGACGCTGAGGCGCGCCGCTTTGACGTCATACTCTGCAAAACACAGTCCCGCTTTACACGTGAGCTGGAATTAGTGGAAAAATACATACACGGGCTGTTCCCGCTCTGGGGCATACGCTTCGTCAGCATCGTGGACAACGCGGACACCGCGAACAAGGGCAACAAAAAATCCCGCCAAATCAACGGGCTTGTGAATGAATGGTATTTGGAGGACATGTCTGAAAACATACGCAGTGTGCTGACAAACCGGCGGGAAAACGGGCTGCATATCGGCTCAACGGCGTTATACGGCTACCGCAAAGACCCCGAACGCAAGGGGCATCTGCTCATTGACGAGGAAGCGGCGGCAGTCGTGAGGGAGGTATTCACGCTGTTTGCGCAGGGCATGGGCAAAAGCGCCATTGCGCGCCTGCTGAACGACAGGGGAATCCCAAATCCGACAGAATACAAGCGGCAGAAGGGCCTGCGGCACAGCCAGCCAAAGCGTAAAAACAGCACGCTCTGGAAATACGCCGCCATTGCGGATATGTTGGAAAACGAGATGTACATCGGCACAATGGTACAGGGCAGATACGGCAGCGTGTCTTACAAAACGAAGCAGAACAGGCCGCGCCCACGGGAAGCGTGGTACCGCGTGGAGGGCACGCACGAAGCCATTATCGACAGGGAACTGTGGGAGCGCGTCCGTCTGCTGCGCGAACAGCGGGCAAAGCCCTTTGCATCCGGCAATGTCGGATTATTTTCCCGAAAGGCACGCTGCGCCTCATGCGGCTACGCCCTCCGTTCCACGAAAAGCAAGGGGCGCAGATACCTCACCTGCCCCAACCGCCATGTCGCAACGAACGCCTGTGACGGCGCGTTTATTTCCGAAGAACGCCTTGAAAACGCCATACTTGCCGAGCTTCTGCGGTTCACTGACGCATATCTGGACTGGGACGCTCTGGAACGCGGCGTTTCACTCAACGGCAGTCTGGACGCACAGCGGGCATACCTTTTGAAGCGCATTTCCATCTGCGAAAAAAAGGCTCAGGAATGTGCCAAAGCCACACGAACACTTTATCTGGACAAAGTAAAAGGTATCCTTTCCGAAAGCGATTATATGGAGTTTGCGCAGGAATTTGCCCATGAAAAAACGCGCCTTTCGGACGCATTGGCAGAGATGCAGGCTGAGCTTGCGGAAACCGAAACACGCATCACAGCGGGGGAAAGCCACAGGGAACTGCTCCGGCAGTACACCGCGCCCAGCCGCCTGACGCGGGAACTTGTGGAGCAGTTCATAGACCACATAGACATCGGACGGCGGATTTCCGGAACGCGGAACGTTCCCATATGTATTTACTGGAAGCTCTGACCCGTCAGCGCAGCGAAAACATCAGCAAAACAGCCAGAAAGCAGAGGTTTGTAAACGTAAACCAGCGAAAATATGCTCCCTTTACATCACCCTCTTCCCGTGCAATAAATTTGTAGGAAATCAGGCTTGCCATCGAGGCAATCAGTGTCCCCAGCCCGCCGATATTCACACCGACAATCAGAGAAGAAAGGTCGTTCGTAAAGCCCGAAAGCAGTAACGCCGCGGGAACATTGCTGATGATCTGGCTGGCAGCCGCTCCCGCCAGAAGCTCGTTTCCGGAAACGGCACGCCGCAGGAAATCGTAAAACACCGGCAGTCTGCCGATATTGCCAATGAATATGAAAAAACCGACAAACGTCAAAAGCAGGCTGTAATCTACGCGCGCGAACATCGACCTGTCCACTATCAGAAGTCCGAGAACCGTTGCCGCCAGAGCGATTTCATACGGAAGCACCCTTGCCACCGCCAGCAGGTCCAACCCAAACAGCGCAAGATACACCAGCAGCCCCTTCTGGGAAGGGCAGATACTTTCGTCAAAAGAAACCCGTATCGGCGTGTCATACGCCCGAAACTGTATTGCACTCCAAAGCAGTATAAACAGGAAGGAAACGAGCGTATACGGGAGCATCAGCCCGATAAAAGAGCCAAGGGAAACGCCCGCCCTGCCGTATAAATACAGGTTCTGCGGATTGCCCACAGGCGTCAACATGCTGCCAAGGTTCGCGGCAATGGTCTGGAGCGCCACAACAGGAACAACAAGCCGTTTCCGTTCCTCCGCACCAAGCAGGCTGAGGACGATAAATGTAAACGGAACGAAGGTAATCAGCGCGACATCGTTCGTGATTGCCATGCTGGAAAAAAAGCACATCAGCACCAGAATGCACACCAGCTGTCTGGCATTTTTCACCCTGCCCAAAAGCCCCTGTGCAACCCATTGAAACACGCCTGTTTTCTGCAGCCCCGCCATCGCGCCCATCAGGCAAAACAATATGGCAAGGGTGCGGAAATCTATGTATGACAAATATTGCAGGTCGGGGTGGATTAAAAGCGCGGAGCAGGCCGCCAGCAGCAGCGCGACGCACAACACCGTTTCTTCCTTCAGAAAATGTTTCAGCTTACTTTCCATCAGTCTTTTCCTCTCATAATAATTTTCTCAAAATATTTTTGCCAGAAATTATCATAGCTCATCCGGCCCTAAGAATCAAGAGGGAATTTGCCGCTGTACGGAAAGCGGCAAAAAACCGGAAGCCTTACGGATTCCGGTTTTCCTGCCTTTTCCTCCAGGTTTATTCAAATTGCAGCCTGCTTCTGCCCCCATTGTTCCTGACGCGTATCTTCTGCGGGATGCTTTCCTCCAGCCTGCCCACATGCGAAATAATACCCACAAGGCAGCTGCCCTCCGTCAGCTGGTTCAGCACATACAGCGCGGTATCCAGCGTGTCACTGTCCAGAGAGCCAAAGCCCTCGTCGATAAAGAGCGCATCTATCTTTCTGCCGCCTGCATGGCTTTGCACCACATCTGAAAGCCCCAGCGCAAGTGCAAGCGAAACGAGGAAGGTTTCACCGCCTGAAAGCGATTTGGAGCTGCGCTGTCTGCCTGTCGCCATGTCCAGCACCTCCACCTCAAGCCCTGCCTTGGCGTTCCTGCGCCCCGCGCCAGTCTGGTGGATAAGCTCATATTTCCCGCCGCTCATGATGTTCAGCCGCTGGTTTGCCAGTTCCAGAATCTCCTGGAATACCGCGCCCATAACATAGCGGTCAAAGCTCAGCTTTCCGCCCTCTCCGCTTGTGCCTGCCGCCAAATCCGCCAGACGGTCCAGCCGGTTCCATGCCCTGTCCGATTCAGTCAGAGCAGATTTTGCCCCGGCAATGCGTTCCCGCGTGATGCGGTGGTTTTCCAGCCGCTTTTCCCATTGCACGCAGGCCTCATTTGCGGTACGCAGAAACATTTCTGCCTGCGCAATCTGCTCCCCGAGAACAGAAATGTCCGTATATACCGCGCCGCGCGTCTGTTCCGCAAGTGCGCATATGCGTTCACGTGTATTTTTGCAGTCATTGCGATATTGCTCCAGCGTTTCGCGCTGTTCCCTCAGCCATTCTCCGCCGCTCCTCCCCTCAAGAGGAAGCAGGGCGCGGTCAGCCTCCGCAACGTCAGAAAAGCCGCTTTCCGCCAGCGCGCCCCGCAAAACGTCTGCCATGTCTGCCCTGCTCTGCGCCAGTGCGGGAAGGCTGTCGCGTTTGTTGCGCAAACTGCCGTTTGTGGTGTCCCGCTCCTGCAAAACAACTGTGAGCCGTTCCTGATTCGCCCTGACCTGTTCCACAAACTGCTTCCGCTGTCCCTTCCGCGCCTGAATCTCGGCATCGGCGGCGGCTTTATCCGAATATTTCAGCTGTTTTTGCAGTGCGGAAATTTCCGTTTCCAGTCTGCCAAGCGCAAGCAAATTTGTATTCTGTTCTTCCTTCTTCTGTGAAAAATCATCTTCCAGCTTTTTACAGATTTTCTCTGTTTTTTCACGTTTTTCTGCCAGTTCCCTGCTTCGTGCCTGCTTTGTGCGCGCCTCCTGCAAGGATGCTTTCCTGCCTCTTTCCGCCTGCCGGAACGCCTCTGCTTTCCGCGCAAGAAAGCCTTCCGCCGCAAGCATATCCCAGCCTTCACACTCCGGTATAAGAAGCTGTACCTCCCGCAGAATGCTTTCCTTTTCCTTTCCAATGGCAGACTGCAAAGCAATCACGCTTTCCGCCTGAGCCGCGCGTTCCTGCTCCTTCTTTTCATGGCTGCGTTTTGCGGCGGCGACTTTTGCCTCGGTTGGGGTATCCTCCGCCAGCGGTGCAAACGCACATTCTTCTCCCGTCCGGAACGCAGAACGGCAGACCGGACAGCATGCCGAGCCCTTTTCCGCAAGTTCCTGCCGCAGACCTTCCGCGATCAGCCCCGCCTGCCCGCCGATAAACGCCTGATAAAGGCTGTGATACTGTGCTTCGGCGTCTGCCGCTTCAGCTGTCTGCACCCGCAGAGTATCCCGCTGTTCCTGTAACGTTTTTTCGTCCAAAATGACGCTCTCCACGCGGAACAGTATCCCCTTTTCGCCCATAAGCGCGGCTGTGTCACGCTTCATCTGCGTATATTCGTTTTCCAGCACAACAGTCTGCGCGTCGATCCCCGCAAGGGCGGCAAGCTCCGCGCCGATGCGTTCCAGAGCCGCCTTTTTCTGCTCCTTCTGCGTTTCCAGCTTCGCAAGCTCCTGCGCACCCTCCTTTATCTCCGTTTCTTTTTTCTGCTTTTCTGCATTTTTGCCGTCCAGCTCCTCATACTGCGGCAGGGTCTGCTCCAGAGTCTGTATGGCAAGGCTGAGGCTGTCGATTTCCGTTTTCACAGCTTCGTCCGCCTTTACATCTGCCTCCGCAAGCGCGGCAGTCTTTTCCTGCTCTTCCAGCTGCTTTTCCAGCTCTGCAATCTCCGTTTCCGCACGCAAAAACGCCTGCTCTGCCTGTTCCAGCAGTTCCCGCTTCGGCTGTACCATATGCAATGCTTTTTCCGCCGCGTCATGCGCCTTTTGCAGCCGCTCCATTTCCTCCGCCTGCCCTTCCAGCGCGGCAAGATGTTTCTGTTTTGCCGCAAGCTCGTCCAGCAGGGCATTTTGTCCAACAGCTGCACCCTTTCGCTCATCCAGCGCACTTTTCTTCTGCTGAGAGGTTTCTCGTTCCGTTTCCGCCGCACGCATACAGCCCTCGTCCGTCTGAACCAACATGGACAGGTGCTCCAGCAGCTTCGGATGTTCCGGCAGGAAATCCTCCTGTTCCGCTTCTTCCGGCAGCCGAAAAAAGTTCTGCATGGTATCCGCCGCCGCATTACGGTGCGCCTCACGCTCCTTCCTGAGCAGTTCCCGCGCGCCTTTCAACAGTTCACGGTAGCGCACATAAACGGAATTGTCAAACAGCTTTCCAAGGATCTCGTTTTTCTTGTCGCTGTCTGCCTTCAAAAATTCCTTAAACTCCCCCTGCGCCAGCATCACAATCTTTTTGAACTGCTCCGCATTCAGCCCCAGAAGCTGAGTACAGCGTTCCGTCACCTTCGTCGAGCCAGTCAAAGGGTCTTTTTCCGGCTCCCAAAGCGTTGCATCCAGAAGCCCATCGCCAAACTGATTTTCCGCGCCTCGTTTTTTTCGATAATGAATCGTGCGCTCTGCGGTGTAATCCCGTCCACCCTGCCGGAACGTGAAGCGCACCGCCGTATCTGTTGACTTGTCCGCAAAATCGCAGTGCATCATTTCCGGCGTACGGTCAGATCCGCTTGCCGTGCCATAAAGCGCGAACATTATCGCGTCAAATATCGTTGTTTTGCCCGCCCCCGTATCTCCGGTAATTAAATAGAGCCCCTGCGTGAGCCGCCCAAAATCAACCTCTGTTTTCTCCGCGTAAGAGCCGAAAGCAGTCATTTCCAGTAAAATCGGTTTCATTCCGCATCCCCCTGTTCCAGTGCAAAATCACGCAAAGCTGCCGCCAGTTTTTCCGGCGCATCCTCCCCGCCCAGCTGTTCGGCATGGCGCAGCTGTTCCCCCGCAAACCGCAGAAGCTCCTGCTCTCTGCTGTCCGGTGCCGCGCCGTCGCATCTCTGCGCATAAAAATCCATAAATAAATCCTCTACTGCCCGCTCCTCCGCCGACCGCGCCGTCTGCGCCGCTGAAACCGCACCAAACGGGCTGTATTCCGAAACAAACTCCATCAAAACACTGCCCCTGCTCTCAAAAAGCTCCTGAAAAAACGCGCGTATCTCCGGCGTGGCTTTCCGGTCTGTCAGCACAATACGGATATATTCCCCGCGTGTGGTATTCCGCAGCTCTGCCTCCCGTATTTCCTCATATGCGCCCCTGATTTCGCGCATAGGATGAAGCGGTGCAATCGTTTTTATTTCTGTCACAGGCTCTGTCCTTTTCTCCCCCAGCGTCACAAGAACAGGGCCTTTTGCAGGCTGTTTCGTTTCATCGAAATGATAACAGAGCGGGGAACCGGCATAACGCACTGTTTTCCGCCCGACTGGATACGCCGCATGGATATGGCCCAGCGCAGCATACTCAAAGCCATCAAACGCAGTATAATCCACCTGCCCCACACCGCCGACCATAGACTCTGAGCCGCCGCGCTCCGTTTCCTTCCCGCCTGACGTCACGTTCTGGTGCGCAACAAGGACGTTCCTCTGCGAAAAATCAATGTCCTGATGCGATAAAAGCCTGCGCACAGCGGTGTCATAATCGTGTATGCTGTCGTCCTCCAGCTTCTGCGCTACAAGAGCCGGAAACACATAGGGCATCAGCCAGAAATGGACCGGCCCGTATTCATCATAAAGCGTGACGCAGGGCAGCTTCGGGGAAAGCACACCCGCAATATGAATATTCTGCTTTGCCAGCAGGCTGCCGCCAAAGGAAAGCCGCTGTCCGGAATCGTGGTTCCCCGCAATAATCAATACTGCCGTCCCCAGCTCCGCCAAAGCCGTTATGACGCTGTCCAACAAGGCAACCGCCTCCCCCGAGGGCGCACTCCTGTCGTAAATATCCCCCGCAATGACGACCGCGTCTGGCTGTACCTCCCGCACCAGCTCCAGAAAACGTTCTGTCCAGATTGGCTGGTCGCCGTTTTCCAGCAGGGAAACTCCGTGAATGGATTTCCCGAAATGTAAGTCTGCCAAATGAAGAAACTGCATAAACTTTCCCCTTTCTCAAATATGTGGAAATACCTGAATCGAAGCGGAGGCCGCAGAAAAATTGCTTTTTCTGCGGTCGCGTTGCTCTGCAAAGCGAAAAGCAAAAATAATTTTTTCCTCAAGCGGCAAAGTCTTTTCCGCCTTTCTCCGCTTTTATTTTACTTCGATTCGAAGCGGAGCCGCAGAAAAATTGCTTTTTCTGCGGTCGCGTTGCTCTGCAAAGCGAAAAGCAAAATAATTTTTTCCTCAAGCGGCAAAGTCTTTTCCGCCTTTCTTCGCTTTTATTTTACTTCAATTCGAAGCGGAGCCGCAGAAAAATTGCTTTTTCTGCGATCGCGTTGCTCTGCAAAGCGAAAAGCAAAAATAATTTTTTCCTCAAGCGGCAAAGTCTTTTCCGCCTTTCTTCGCTTTTATTTTACTTCAATTCGAAGCGGAGCCGCAGAAAAATTGCTTTTTCTGCGGTCGCGTTGCTCTGCAAAGCGAAAAGCAAAAATAATTTTTTCCTCAAGCGGCAAAATTCTTTTTGCTTTTCGCTTTTCTCCGCTTCTTCGCGTAAATTATACCATAAATCTGGGCGATATGGGTATCTGAGTTTGTGTTTATACGGGTGCGGCAGAGCAGAAAGCCCGCAGTACCTATGAATATCTTATTGATATGACGGATAACCCCGAAGTGCTTGCCCCTCTGCGTTTCCTGCGGGAACGGGAAATTGTGCATTTCCAGAGATTCGGCGAAGCCCTTGAGATTGCGCGGGACTATCTGAACAGGGAACATTATTTCTTCGTTCAGCAGAACGGCTGCAAAGGTTGAACGCGCCCCCGCGTATCCAGCGGAACATGCGAAATGCCGGAAGTCTTGGTTTTCAAGGCTCTCCGGCATTTTTTCGGAAAATTTTCCGTATTTCTGTGTATACTTTATTTTTACGCTTTTCTGGCTGTTTCATACGAATCCCCATCGTACAGCCGGAATTTATCGGTAAATACCGTGCCTTTCCCCTGCTCGCTTTCCAGCAGTATTTCCCCATCGTGGCATTCGACAATCCAGCGTGCAATCGCCAGCCCCAGCCCTGTGCCGGAAATCTCCTTATTTCTGGATTTATCCACGCGGTAAAAGCGGTCGAAAATTTTCGCGCGGTCCTCCTCGCCAATGCCTACGCCGTCATCCGCAATGGAAACATAACCGTATTTTTTGTCCTTCCAGACACGTACGGTAATCCTGCCGCCGTCATGCGTATATTTTATGGCATTTTCCCCATGTATCCATAAAAGCTGTTTCATCAGGTCATAATCCGCCCAAAGCGTCACGCCTGCCTCCTCCTGATAGACAACCTCCCGCTTCGGTTCCAGCACTGCCATCTCCCGCACGATATCGGACGCGACATCATTCAGCAGTATTTTTTCCTTCTGCGCGTGCAGCCTGTTCTGGTCACTTTTTGCCAGAAATAACAGCTTGCGGATAAGCGCGCTCATATGCTCCGTTTCCGTCAGTATGGAATCAATGGATTCCTGCAAAACGTCAGGGTCGCTCTTGCCCCAGCGGTTGATGAGGTTCGCGTAGCCCTGGATAACCGCAATGGGCGTGCGCAGCTCATGCGAAGCGTCTGAAACAAACTGATTCTGCCGTTGGAACGCCGTATCCAGACGCTCTATCATAGAATTGAACGTGACTGTCAGCTCCATCATTTCGTCCTCTGGCCCCTCCGTCGGTATCCTCCGGCTCAGGTCCTCTATGCTGATGCGCTCCGCAGCGGAACGTATCGCCGCCACAGGCCGCAGCATTTTCCGGCTGATGTACCGCCCAATCAGGAAGGCGCAGAAGATACCCACGAAATCCACAAGTATCAGCGTGGTAAGGAAGTGCTTGAACATGTACCGCGCGCTGTCCATCATCTTAAACGCCTGTATCAGATAAAGACCGTCCCCCGCCTCATAAATGCCGGAAAGCAGCATAAACTGCTGTTCCAGCTCATTTTGCAGGATATATTCCGTAATGCCGCCATCGCTTTCTTTTTTCATATGCACCTGAAAGCCTTTTTTCCGCATCTCCCTCTCCTGTTGGCGGAAAGCGTCCTCGTAAAACTCACGTTTTTCCGGCGGGACAGGCTCCCCGAGCGGCTCCGGACGCCCCATAATAAACGCAGGCATTTCCCATACATAGCTGTTGTAGCTTTTCCCGTCCTTCAGGCTGTGTATGCTGACTTCTACATATTTGTTTTCCAATAGACCCGCAAGTGTTTCATCGTTCAAAACCCCGCCGCTGTCCAGATAATTCTGTATATTATCGACCGTCCGCGTCAGCTCCCGCCGCATATTGCCCTGCTGAAGGCTCGAAATGTTCAGAGCCATGAAAATACTGATAAACAGCAGGGATATGGAAAAGATGCCGCCGTACATCAATGTAATCTTTTTGGCGATTGCCATATGCCGGATGCCGCCGAACAGCCCTGCATCACTCCTCTTTGACATAATAGCCGACCCCTCGTATCGTATGAATATATTTGTTGCCAAACGCCTCATCTATCTTGGAGCGGAGGTAACGGATGTATACATCTACTACATTCGTTTCGCCGATATAGCTGTAACCCCAGACCTCATTGAGAATCTGCTCCCGCGTCAGCACGATGTTTTTATTCTGCACCAGGTAGGACAGCAGTTCATATTCTTTTTTCGTCAGCTCCACCGCTTTGCCGTCCACCGTTACCATACGCTTTTCCGTATCAATCGTCAAATCCTGCACCTGCAAAAGAGATTTTTTCACAGTCGTACCCTCGCAGTGTTTGAACGCCACGCGCATCCTTGCCAGAAGCTCCTCTATGGCAAAGGGCTTCGTCAGGTAATCGTCCGCGCCGCTGTCCAGCCCCGCAACCTTGTCCATAATCTCATCTTTCGCGGTCAGCATGATGATCGGCACCTGTGAAAATTTGCGCACCCTGCGGCAGATTTCGATGCCCGTCAGCCCCGGCAGCATCAGGTCTAACAGTATCATATCGAATAAATTGTCCATAATCTGGTTCATACCTTCCCTGCCGTCATGGCAGACAGTTACGTCATAGCCCTCATATTGCAGTTCCAGCTCCACAAAACGGGCCAGCTTCACTTCGTCCTCCACCAGAAGAATTTTTTTCCGTTCCATAAATCCGATTCCTTTCCGCCAAATGTGTTTCAGGCTCCGGGGAGCCTTCCCGCTCCCATTGCCTAAGGCAGTTTTTCCTTATAGTATACCATCTATTCTGTTTCCATCATATATTTTTCTTATTAAAGTCGTTTTGAAATCAGATTAAAATGTAATTAGAAGGAAGTTTTGGCAGGTCATGCCTTTTTGCATGTCTGTTTATGAAAACAGCCGGCTGATATCGGGGAAATGATTGCTAATGGATACGATTGGCTGCACGCCGTAAAATCCCCTTCCTGAAAAAAGCTGAAACTTTTTCCCCTTCTCATT
The DNA here is from genome assembly GCA_910576545.1 of Lachnospiraceae bacterium. GTDB lineage: Bacteria > Bacillota > Clostridia > Lachnospirales > Anaerotignaceae > Anaerotignum_A. The sequence continues at coordinate 60,081 of CAJTKM010000016.1, read as the reverse complement.
CATCTATATAGTAAAATAAAGCAGTAAGGAGGTGTCCCCTTGAAAGAGAATCTTTATGATAAGCTGGTCGCTTACATTGTTGAAAATCAAGACAGATTCTACCGGCTGGCGTTCAGCTGTGTGAAAAATCAGGAAGATGCTTTAGACGCGGTACAAAACGCAGTCTGCAAGGCGTTGGCGCATTATGAGGATTTAAGAAACGAGGACGCAGTCAAAACATGGTTTTACAGAATCGTACTCCATGAAAGCTACGCCATATTAAACGCAAAAAAACGGTTCATACCGGCAGATGATACGCATTATTCCGAAATCCCTTACGAAGAAAAGCGGTATGAGATACACGATGATTTGTATGCCCAAATCAGCCGGATGGAGCCGGATACACAGAACATCATAAAACTCCGCTTTTTCGAAGAACTGGAACTGAGGGAAATCTCGCAGGTTTTGAACATGAACCTGAATACGGTGAAAACGAAGCTCTACCGTGGGCTGAAAGCCCTGAAAATCGCAATCAGAGAGGAGGACTGTACATGAAGGAAATGGAGGATACAAAAAAAAGCTATGAAAATATCCCGATTCCGGCAGAATTATCAAAGCGTGTACAACTGGAAATAGAAAAAGCAAACGCAAATCAGAAAAGAAAAGCCATTCACATTCAAAGGAGGCGTATTTTGATGAAAAAAACGGCAATCGCAGCAACAGCAGCAGTCGTATTACTTACCACAGGCCTGAACACCAGCCAGACCTTTGCACAGGAGCTGGGCGGCATTCCCGTAGTCGGCTCTATCGCGCGCGTCCTGACATTCCGCTCCTATGAAACAGATAAAACAGACATCAAAACCTCCGTGGATATCCCCACCATCGAAATGATTTCCACAGAGCTGGACGGTCTGGAAAAAGGCGTAAACAAGGAAATCTATGCTTTCTGTGAGCAGTACGCGGAGGAAGCGCAGGCAAGAGCCGAGGAATACCGGCAGGCATTTCTGGAAACCGGCGGCACAGAAGAAGAATGGGCAGCGCATGATATCAAGATAAAGGTATGGTACGATGTAAAAGCATTTACGGGCGATTACCTTTCCATCGCAGTTATGGGAACCGACAGCTGGAGCAACGCCAGCGCCGATGCAAAATATTATACCTTTGACGCCAAAGCCGGTAAATGGCTTACACTTTCAGATGTTCTGGACGGTGATTTGAAATCCGCTGAGGAAAACATCCGCAGCCAAATCGTACAGAAGGAAAAGGAGACCGGCATGAATTTCTGGGACGAGGACTGGGGCGGCCTTACCGAGGACGCAAAATTCTATGTCAACGCCGCTGGCAATCCCGTTATTGTATTCGCGCCATATGAAATTGCCCCGGGCGCGGCAGGCCAGCAGGAATTTGAAATCATAAAATAAGAACTTATCCGTAAATAAGATAGGTGCAGATTGCGCAGCCAGATTTTTCGGCAGGCAGGGAGCTTTTTTGCAGGCGTACCGGGTGGTACGGCAGGGAAAAGCGACAAAGGCTGCCGGAAAAGATGAAGCAGGATGTGCGCAGATAATTTACAGATAGGCTCTAAGTATGTCGGAACATAAAAAGGGGAGGAAAACCTCCCCTCTTTTTTGCTCTTTACCGCTTCATCACCGTGCAATTTTTCTCCATATCCCAGTCCTTGGAAATACCGTCATCATCATACAACGTATACGCCGCACCTTCCCAGCCATACACCGCAAGGCTGGCTTTATCCAGCTGCTCCACACATTCCACCGCAGCACCAATGGGGATACATCTGCCCTTACGGATAAACAGCGCCGCTTCGCCCAGTCCGGTTTCCACATAATGATATCCCTGCCGGAACACTTCTTCCGCAATACTCCCGTCTGCACAGAACTTCACCATACGCATCTCCTCCGGGAAATATACAACGCGGCCCTTCGCGTTCTGCGTATATACCGGAGCGACCATGATTTCGTTCCCGATAATCAGCTGGTCCTCGGTTTCCCGCGCAATCGGGTCCTGCGGGTAAACAAACGCCATCGGCTTAAAGTAGAGGTCGTCATTCAGCGCAGCTTTCATATATTCGCTGTAAAGATACGGCAGCAGGCGGTAACGCACGCCAATCAGATTACGGAAATCCTCCAGCCGCTCAAACCGGTAAGCCTCCTGCATTCTCGTACCCTCTGCGGAGTGATTGCGCATCAGCGGCGTAAAAATGCCGAACGCCAGCCAGCGGAGCAGGAGTTCCCTTGTCGTATCCGCGCCGAAGCCGCCCAAATCCGCGCCGGAATACAGGAATCCGCACATATTCAGCGAAGGCATCATACGGATATTCAGCAGAAGGTGCGCCCACCAAGACTGGTTGTCGCCCGTCCAGATGCCGCCGTAGCGGTGCATGCCGATATAGGAGGAACGTGAGAACAGCAGAAAACGTTTGTCCGCGTTGATACGTTCCAGCCCTTCCGCCGCCGCTTTCGTCATATAATAGCCGTACAGGTTGTGTATTCTGTCATGCCGTATCTTTTCGCCGTTCCTGTCATGGTAAAACGCCGCATAATCCTCCGCGCGGTTGGCAAGCCCCCGCGTCATGTCGCGCATCGCCCAGACAGCGTCTTTCTCCGGCTCATTTTCCACAAACGTCCGCATCGCGGCTTTTACCTCCGCAATGCCCTCCGGCGTATAGAACATGGCAGGCTCGTTCATGTCGTTCCAAAAACCTTCAATACCCTCGTCCGTCAATATTTTGTATTTGTCCCCGAACCAGCGGCGCGCATCATCGTTCAGCACATCCGGCAGGTGGGTATACCCCGGCCATACGGCAACGGTAAATTCACTCCCGTCCTCTTTTTTGCAGAAATAGCCGTTTTTCACGCCTTCCTCATAAACAGAATAGCCCTGTTCCACCTTCACGCCCGCATCAATGATGGGTATAAGCCGGATATTCCTTGCCTTCATCTCCCGCACAAACGCCCCGAAATCCGGGAAATTTTCCGGATTCCATGTAAAATCCTTGTAGTTTTCCATATAGTCAATGTCCATATAAATCATGTCCAGCGGGATATGGTTTTCGCGGTAGCCATCTGCAACCGCCCTGAAATCCTCCGGCGTACGGTAGCCCCACCTGCTCTGCCCGTAGCCGAAAGCAAATTTCGGCGGAATATAACTCCGTCCGATGAGTTTACGGAACTGTTTAACAATGTCATAAGCATCTGTACCCTCTATCACATAAACCGCCAGATTCGCATCTGCACAGGAAATTTCCATCACCCTGCTGTCCGTATATCCAATGTCGAAGCGGAGCCTGCCGGGGTAATCGAAAAACAGCCCGAAGCATGTTTTTCCCGAAACTGCAATAAAGTTATGCGCACCGTAAAGCGAGGCTTTGTTCTCCGTATGGTCAGGGTCGTCCGTGCAGTCGCTGATATAGACATAGCCACGCTTATTGATGCCGCGGTTTGCCTCCCCCAGCCCGAAAATCATGTCCTCCTCCGCAAGCGTATAACGGAAACAAAAGCCCTCCGTAAGGCTTGTTTCGCCAAGCTCCGGCGTACCTGCCGTTTCCTGCAAGGAAACGACTGCCGCCTCCGTTTCCACCGGTCTGCCGTAAACGTATTTCTTCACCATTCGTACCGCCTCCAATTCAAAATATTTTTATCATTTCTTCGCGTCATTTTTTCTTACATGGTATCACATTTCTGTGCGAGTGCAAGATGCAGCAGCGTTTTTTGATGTAGATTTTTTTCCACGAAACAATCGCTTTTCCGTCACTTTTTACTGTCCGCCGCCTCTCTGTTTTTTGTATATTTCCGCCAAAAAACAGGCACGCCCGCCGCCCTCCCGCATATCATGGCAGTATATGGCAAAAGGGGGGACTGTTATGGCGTCAGTCAGTTTATGCATGATTGTGCGGGATGAGGAGGATGTGCTCCGACGCTGCCTGGCAAGCGCGGCAGAGGCTGTTGACGAAATCATCATTGTGGATACAGGTTCCGCAGACAGGACAAAGGAAATCGCCGCAGAATTTACAGATAAAATTTACGATTTCGTCTGGCGGGACGATTTCGCCGCCGCACGCAACTTTGCCTTTTCCAAAGGAAGCGGGGACTATCTGATGTGGCTGGACGCAGACGATGTCCTTCCCGCGCCGGACGCCGAAAAGCTGCTTGCCTTCAAAGCGGAGCTGGACAGCTGCCCCTGCGACGTCATTATGATGCCCTATGACACTGCTTTTGACGAAAACGGCGTCCCTGTGTTTTCCTATTATCGGGAACGGCTTCTGCGCAATGTGCCGCCGGCACGCTGGGAAGGACGCGTGCATGAGGTTGTGCCGCCGTTCGGTGTAATCCGCCATATGGAAATCCACATACAGCACAGGAAAACGAAACAGGGCTTTTCCGACCGGAATCTCCGCATCTATGAAACCATGCTTGCGGAGGGCGCAGTGCTGGATCCCCGCGAAGAATTTTACTACGCGCGGGAGCTGTATTCCCATAAACGATACGCCGAAAGTGCGGCAATGTTCCGGCAGTTTCTGAAAAACCCGAAAGGCTGGCTGGAGAATAAGCTCGAAGCCTGCCGCCAGCTTGCGGACTGCCTTTCCGCTCTGGGCAAGGAGGCAGAGGCTCTCAAAAGCCTGCTGAACGGGCTTTCCTATGCCGTCCCCGGCGGAGAGCTATGCTGTGCTCTGGGCTGGCATTTCTTTGTGCGGGAGGATTGGAAACAGGCGGCTTTCTGGTATGAAAACGCCCTGCGTGCTGAAAAACGGACGGAAAGCGGCGCGTTCGTGCAGGAGGAATGTTATGGCTACCTGCCCTGCATACAGCTTTGCGTCTGCTATGACAGGCTCGGCGAACGGGAAAAAGCGGAAATGTATAACGACATGGCGGGGCTGTTCAAGCCGAATGACGAAGCTGTGGAAAAAAACAAACTTTATTTTCAAAAAAATGGCCGCCCAGCCTGAAAAATATGAAATCTTTCCGCCAGACAGCATTTTCCTGCCTTTGTCCAATAGGAAACATATATTCCCCTTACGGACAAAGGCAGGCTGTTTTCAGGACATATCAATGCCCTGCGTTATTCTTCCCCACTCTGAATATCGTCTAAAGCAGTAAATTCTTCGTCAGAAGGAATCTCATTTTCGCAATATTCCAAGTATTCCTGAAGCAGCTCCGCGCTGTACGGGCGGTCGTCCAAAAATGTTGACAACAGCAGGCTTCCGTCCAGCTGTGCGTTTGCCATAAAAATATACTGCCTCCCATCTTCCGGAATGCCCGTATCCTTTTTCTCGCCGGAGGCCACCAGGAGCATTGTCCCGTCTTTTCTCAGCCCGCCCTCTTTCGCACATATAACGCTTTCCGCAAGTTCACCCTTGAGATTTTTGTCCACATGTATTCTGTATGTACTATAATCATCTTTTTCAGATATTACATTTTTGATGGTTTCCTGCACCGTTCCAACGAATACATAATCTACCGCGTCAACATATTTTTGCAGATTTGTCGGGTCAATCGTCATGCAAACCTGCGCGTAATACTCCGTTTTCCCGTTCCATGCCGTCACTTTCGCCGCACAGCCCGACAACACCAGAAGCAGACAAAGCCATACCGCATAAATAATTCCTTTCACCGCGTTCCCCCCTTTGCAGATAAAAACAGGCCTCTCCACAATCCGCAGAGAAGCCCATAAATCCTTTCCTTATTGACAGCCTTCCTCGCCTTCCTCAGCAAGGCTCACCGCCAGCGGACGGTATTTTCCGTTTTCCCAGCGCGGATTCTGGCTTTTTATCCATTTATAGCACAGGAAAATCCCCAGAAAACCGAATACAACCGCCGTCAGGCTTTCCGAAATCGGCAGGAACTGCCCCACAACGAAATAGCCCAGCAGTATCCCTGCCAAAAAGCCCACCAGCGGAATACCGTAAAGTATCAGCACCGCGTTCATGAATGCGTTTTCCTGTAATTCCAGCTCTACCCAGTCGCCAACCTCTGCATCGCAAAGGTTTTTCGCCTCGATCTCCATATCTTTTTTCATATAGCCCGAAAAACACGCCCTGCATTCGCCGCAGGCCTCGTTCCTGACAATATGCACTTTCAAAAGGTCACCCATCGAGTCCTTTACCAAACCCTTCATATCGTTACCGCCTTTCTATCCTTCGCCCATTTGGGGTATCATTCTTTCCATACAATAGGATTATACACCAAATCCCCTGCAAAAAAAAGTGGTTTTTGGCGCAAAAATTGTCGGAAACAGGAAAAATTTTATTCCCTGCCCTCTTTTACATGCCTGCGCCTCTCATAAAACCAGAAAAAGAAATTTTTCAGCAGTGCGCCGAGCGGTACTGCAAACAACAGCCCCCAAAAGCCCATCAGCCGCCCGAACACCGCCAGCGAAAGCAGTACCAGCACCGGATGCAGCTCTACCCGCCTGCCGACCGCGCGCGGTACAATAAACAGGCTGTCGACCTGCTGCAGCAGAAGGATCAGTATGGAGGCATATAAGGCTTTCAGCGGCGTACCGCTCAAAAGGCCTGTAAATACCGCCAGCAGGAATGCCATCACCGCCCCAAAATAGGGAATCAGGTTGGAAAAACCCGAAATCACGCCCAGCAAAACAGCGTATGGCAGCCCGACCACCGAAAACGCCGCCGAAAAAAGCACCGCCATAATCGCCGCGTCCAGCATCTGCCCGCTCAGGTAGCCCGAAAAAACAGAATAGATTTCGCGGAAAATCCGCCGCGCGCCCTTTGTGAAGCGTTCCCCGAAGCAGACCGCCGAAGCTTCCCGCAGAAAGGCAAGTATTTTTTCTTTTTCCATCAGGAAATAAAACGCCGCCGTCGCACCGATTACAATATCCAGCAGGCTGCCGCCCAGCCCGGGCAGAATCCCCGCAAATCCAAGTATTTTCCGTTGTATCCATTCCGTCAGTTCATCTGTCCAGGCGGAAAGCATGCCTTCCACGTTCCGCAGAACGCCGTATTCCGCCAGCTTGAGGTTCAGCAGCACCAGCAAATCGCCCGCACTGCGCAGATAGCCGCCAATCTGCTCCGCGATGCGCTCCAAATCTGTCCCGCCGATTTTTTTTGCAGACCAGCCTCCCGCCAGAATCAGAAACAGCAGAACGGAAAGATAGGCAAATGCCGTCCCTGCCCTGCGGCTGTGGATACGGCTGCGGCGGCGCAGAGAGCAGCGTTTTTCATACTGCCGCTGAAAAAAACCGACAAGCGGCTCCAGCAGGAGGGTAAAAAACAACGCCCAAAGCACAGGCGCAAAAACGGTGAGGGCCTGCCCCACCGTATGCAATATGACATTTTTCGCCGCAGGAAGGCGGAACAGAAGCAGCCCCGTTCCGGCAAGAGCCAGAACCGTAATCAAAACATGAAAACAGATTTCCAGATATTTCCTGTTCCACGGAAGCCGCATAGTCCGCCTTCTTTCTGAAAAATGCTGCAGAGTACGGGACTCTGTCCCGCACCCTGCAAGGGACATTATCCCTTGCCCCTTCTGTCAGCCGTACAAAAGCACGGCTGAAAACGGGATATTTTTGCAATCGGAAAGCACATGGCTTTTTCTGGTTGCCAAATTCTTGAAAATAACCCCCGCAAAACGCAGTTTTGCGTAATAAAGTTTGGGCTCCAACCCTTTTCAAAGGGTTGGCAGGGTGTGGGGCAGCGTCCCGCAATCCTTATCCCAGCCGCTTCAAAACCTCTTTCAAATACTCCCACACGCGCACTGTCGAAGAAATAGAAAGCCGCTCATCCGGCGTATGCACATCGTACATATCCGGCCCAATGGAAATCATATCCAGCCCCTCTATTTTCCGCGAAAACAGCCCGCATTCCACACCGGCATGTATCGCCTGCACATTCGGTTCTTTCCCGCGCAGGTCAATATACGTCTGACGGAAAATCTCCAGAATCTCAGAATCCGGCTCATATTTCCAGCCGGGGTAATCGTGTACCCCTTCCGTTTTTGCACCGCAGAGCGCGGCAATCTCCTGTATCTTCTGACAGATAAGCTCCTTCCGGCTTTCTACGGAGCTGCGTACCGCATTATCAATGAAGATATCTTCTTCCCTTGTTTTCAGTATCCCGATATTGCTGGAACTTTCCACAAGCCCATCCATGTCCCAGCTCATCGTCTGCACGCCATAGGGCAGGAGCATCAGCAACGCGATTATCCGGTCGCGCGTTTCGTCTGTCAGCGTCTGCTGAATCTCCTCCCGCAACGGCTCCATTGTTATAGTTATGGCAGTTTCCCGGGAAATATATTCCTCCTGGAACATTTTTTCCAGCTCCGCAAGCAGGTTCCGCACTGCACCCTCCTGCTCCGGCGCAATCAGGATAACAGCGTCCGCCTCGCGGCAAATGGCATTATCCATATTCCCGCCGTCCGCCTGTACCAGATGATACGCCGTCAATTCCCGCAGGGCATAAAGCGTGCGCCCCAAAAGGCGGTTTGCGCTTGCCCGCTGCAAGTGGATATCCGCACCGGAATGCCCGCCCTTCAGCCCGCGGATACGCACCGCGAACGCCGTTTTATCCATCGGGCGCGTTTCCCGCTTTGCAGGCAGATAGACCCGCATCCTGCGCCCGCCGCAGCAGCTGACAAGCAGGTCCCCTTCCACTTCCGTATCCATGTTCAGGAACCGTCTGCCCTCCAAATCAAACGCGTCAAAGTCCGCCGCGCCGCCCATGCCAATTTCCTCCTCAACGGTAAAAACAGCCTCCAGCGGCGGATGAACGAGCGTATCGTCCTCCAGCATCGCCAGCATGTACGCCACAGCGATACCATTGTCCGCGCCCAGCGTCGTTCCTCTCGCACGGATAAAATCCCCGTCAATATACAAATCCAGGGGATCGTTTTGAAAATCATGCACAACGTCCGCATTTTTTTCACAGACCATGTCAATGTGTCCCTGTACGATTAGCGGCGGCGCAGCTTCGCAGCCTGCCGAGCCAGGCTTTTTAATCACAACATTGTAACGGTCATCCTGACGGCAGTAAAGCCCGCGTTCCTCTGCGAAACGCACAATATAATCGCTTAATGCCATTTCGTGACTGCTGCCGTGCGGTATTTTACAGATTTCCTCAAAATAATAAAACACCCTGCCGCAGTCCAGATTCTTCAGTGCTTCCATGTTTATCCTCCTAAAAAAGAACTTGGGGCGCGCCCCTCCTTTATCCGACTACCCGCCGCATGGGATACGGCGGGCAGAAATTTCCTGCAAAATCATGCTTTCGGGCAGAGCGCGAGGCATCTTGCCGTAAATCCCGGGCTGCCCTTTGCCTTGGGAAAGCCGCAGAAAATCAGCGCGCCGGCTGCCGGCAGCTGGTCAAGGTTACACATCAGCTCAATCTGGTAGCGCTCCTGCTCCAACAGGTAATATTCCCCAGCATACCCATTTACCGCAGATTCTATGCCCGCATCTGTATCCTTCGGCTCATGCCCGAACGCCGTAACGTTCCGCTCCTCAATCAGGAATTTCAGCGCATCCATACCCCAGCCGGGGAAATGCTTCACGCCGTCCTCTCCCATGTTGTCCATATCCGCGCGCTTGCTCCAATCTGTGCGCATTGCCACAAACGCCCCGTCCGGTATCCTGCCGTATTTTTCTTCCCATGCCAAAACTTCCGCCATGCCGCATATAAAATCAGGATTTGCGGCAGCCTGCTCCGCCACGTCAATCACACAGAGCGGCAGCACCATTTCCTCCGGCATAATCTGGTCAAGCGTACGTTTGCCCTCTACAAAATGACATGGGGCGTCGATATGCGTGCCGTACTGGCTCACCAGGGTATATGTATGCGCAAAAAAGCCGTCCTCCGCATAATCAAAAGGGACCTCCACCCTCATTGTGTCAAAACCAGACCAGTGGTCTGTTTCTATGGAAAGCTCCCTTGTCAGGTCAACCCAGCGGTATTCCTTTTTCCATTCTGCGTATTGTTCCCAAAGTTTTCTGTTTTCCATGTTCCCTATCCTTTCCTGTTTTCGTAGCCGTTTCCTTCTTTCCACCTTTTTCTTTTATGTAAAGACAGTATACCATACATCGCCCTGTTCCGTAACCCCCGCATGGAAAATAGCCCTTGTTTTTCCTTTCGGCAAGCCGTAAAATAAAAAAAACTTTTTTGTCACAAAAGCTCCGTTTCCCTGTCTAATCATATAAGGAGGTCGAAACTATGGAAAACAACACGAATAAAAATGAATTGATTTTCGCTCTGGTCGACAGAGCCGCCGCCGGGGACAAAGCCGCAATGGAAGAACTGCTTACAGGCGTACAGGGGCAGGTATTCAGCCTTTCTCTGCGCATGCTGGGCACATTCCCCGATGCGGAGGATGCCGCGCAGGATATCCTTTTGAAGGTAATGACAAGCCTTCCGTCCTTCCGCAAGGAATGTGCTTTTTCTACATGGGTGTTCCGCATCGCGGTAAATACGCTGATTCCCTGCAAAAAGCACATGTTTGCCCAACGCCCTTTAAGCTTTGATTTTTATGCGGCGGACATCGTCAATGCCCCGCTTGACGGAATCCCGGATATGACGCAGGGCGTGGAAAAAGAACTGCTTGCCGAAGAACTGAAGCTTTCCTGTACAAACGTCATGCTGCAATGTTTGGATGCGGAAAGCCGCTGTATTTTCATACTTGGTACAATGTTCGGCATTGACAGCCGCATCGCAGGGGAAATTCTTGGCATCACGGCGGATTCTTACCGTCAGCGTCTTTCCCGTATCCGCCGGAAAATGGCAGATTTCCTTTCCGACTACTGCGGCGAATATGGCAGCGGAAAATGCCGCTGCAAAAACAGGCTCAATTACGCCATAAAAAGCCATCGCTTAGACCCTGCACATTTGGATTTTGCAAACGCATCGGAGCTGCCAATGGAAAAAATGCTGGAATGCAAGAACGCGATGGAAGAAATCGATGGACTTTCCGCGCAGTTTGCTTTCTGCAAGGCTTATGAATCTCCCGAACGGACTCGGCGTTTTATCCAGGAATTTCTGCAATCCTCTGTGCTTTCGTCCGTAACAGAACCATAAAACAGCAATACATCGCAAAAGGCTGGAAACCGATATTTTCCAGCCTTTTGCATACACTTCCCGGCCCGTCTGCACAAAAAAATACCCTGCCAGCCTGACAAGGTATCATGGTTTCTTATTTCTGCGGAAACAGTTTCCCTTCCGCCATCAGCCGCTGTACTTCCTCATAGCTTTCCGGCGTGCCAATGTCGTAACATTCGCCCTCAAATACATACGCGTAGACTTCTTTCCGGCGGTAGAGCCATGCAGGGAAGTTTCCCGGCGCATCCGGCTTATTTCCCGCAGCAAGGTATTCCGCAAACAAAGGCACAGTATCCTGCCTGTAAAGGTACGCCGCGAACACAGCCATATTTGACTTTGGATGTTCCGGCTTTTCCTCAATGTCCAGCACACGCCCGTCAGTGTTCAGCAGGGCAATGCCGAACTGAGAAAGTGTTTTTTCATCCGGCCACTCCTTTACACAGACACAGTCGCAGTCTTTTTCATGGAAATACGCCACATAGTCCCTGAGAGAGTACGTGAAAAAATTGTCCCCAGCGACCACCATCAGCTCATCGTCAATCTGCTTTTCGTTGATCACAAAAGAGATATCGCCAATCGCACCCCGCCGGTTTTCGTCGCTCGTTGTACCGTCGTCCAGTATGGAAATCGACAGACGGCTCTGCGCCTGTGCCGCCCATTCCCGGAACTGCGCAGCAAAACGGCTGTTCGTCACAACATAGATTTCGTCCAGCTCCGCGACCGTATCCATCTGTTCCACAATATAATCTATCATCGGCTTTCCGCCGATAGGAAGCAGAGCCTTCGCCTTATTCCGCGTCAGGGGATAAAGCCTTGTTGCATAGCCCGCTGCCAAGATGATGGCTTTCATCTTCTCTCCTCCTCGGTACTGTTATGTTTCCCCACCAAAAATGCCGCCGCAGACAGCCTGCAGCGTTTTCGGCAAGGGTGCTGTCATTTCCTTTCCTGCCAGATAGCCCAGCGCGCCTTTCGGTCTGCGCCAGATGATTCTGCCCGCATGCAGGAACTGATTGGAAAGCGCGAAATCCTCACGGAATCTGCGGTTTTCCTTTTCATCGCCATACTTCCTGTCGCCCACAACAGGGTGCCCGATGGCCTGCATATGCGCACGGATTTGGTGGGTTTTCCCTGTCACAAGCAGTATTTCCAGCAGGGTATAGCCCTTTTCGCAGCGCACAGGGCGGTATTTCGTCACAGCGCGCCTTCCGGTTTCGGGGCCTGCGGGACGCACCTGATTCCGCTCCCCGTCTTTTTGCAGAAAGCCCGTAATCTCGCCCGTCTCGTGAATTTCGCCCGCCACAAGCGTCAGGTAATATTTTTCCAGCCCATGCCCACGTATGGTTTCATTCGCCGCCTGCACGCCGCGCAGCGTCTTTCCCGCTACAACAATGCCGCTGGTGTTGCGGTCAAGCCGGTTGCAGAGTGCGGGCGTGAAACCGTTCTGCCCTTTTGGAGTATACTGCCCCTTTTCGTGCAGATAATACAAAATCTGGTCGATGAGCGTATCCCTGTCGGTGCTTTTTTCCGGATGGCTCAAAAGCCCCGCAGGCTTGGAAACCACAAGGATATCATCGTCCTCATAGACAATGCCGAAATGGCGTTCCGCCGGAGCAAGCGTTTTTTCCTCTGTGAAAGAATCTATCGTTTCCTCCGCAAGGTAAAGCTGGAGCGTATCACCGGCGCGGAGCAGCTCACTGCCCTCTGCCCTGCCGCCGTTCAGCTTAATGCGCTTTTTCCGCAGCATTTTATACAAAAAACCCTTTGAGGCTTTGTTCATATATTTCAGCAAAAACTTATCCAGCCTTTGGTTTTCCTCTTGTGCTGTTATCCTGATTTCTTTCAAACCCGTTTCTCCTTAAAACATGTTAAGACCTTGGGGACTCTGTCCCCAATCCCCTGCAAGGGACAATGTCCCTTGACCCTTTTTCCGCCATGCAAAGCATGGCGGGGGAAATATATCTTAATGTGAACAACCCAGCCGCATATTTATGCGGCTGAAAATAAAGTTCTTTGTCCCTCTTTCTTTCAAGAAAGAGGGCGGGTTTGGGCAGAGCCCAAGGTCTTAATATCAACTGTGAATCCACGCCAGATACGCCGCCATGAACTGGTCAATCTCCCCGTCCATCACAGCGTTGACATTGCCCGTTTCCTCACTCGTCCGGTGGTCTTTTACCATGGTATACGGCATAAAAACATACGACCGAATCTGGCTGCCCCAGCCGATTTCTTTCACGTCCCCGCGGATTTCCGCAAGCTTCTGCATCTGCTCCTCAATCTTCAGCGCCAGCAGCTTGCTTTTCAGCATCTTGAACGCCCGTTCCTTATTGCTGAACTGGCTGCGCTCGTCCTGGCACTGCACCACAATTCCCGTCGGGAAATGTGTGATACGGATAGCCGAGGATGTTTTATTGACATGCTGACCGCCCGCGCCGCTCGCCCGGTAGGTATCAATACGAATGTCATCGCTCTTGACCTCGATTTCGTTATCATTTTCGATTTCAGGCATAACGTCACAGGAAGCAAATGATGTATGCCGCCTGCCAGAGCTGTCAAACGGGGAAACGCGCACAAGGCGGTGAATCCCTTTCTCGCTTTTCAGATAACCGTAAGCATTTTCGCCGTTTATCTGTATCGTCACAGATTTCAGCCCCGCTTCGTCGCCGTCCAGCATATCCAGCAGTTCCACCTCGTAACCAGCCTTTGCCGCCCATTTCGTGTACATGCGGTAGAGCATGTTTGTCCAGTCGCACGCCTCTGTGCCGCCCGTTCCGGCATGCAGGGTGACAATGGCATTATTCCGGTCATATTCCCCGTCCAGCATGGTAGAAACGTGCAGCTCCTCATATTCCTTCAAAAAGGAATCGTTCATTTCCCTGACTTCCTCATATACGCTGTCATCCTGCTCCTCAATGCCCATTTCGATGAGTGTCAGAATATCCTCGTATTTCGTTACAAGCCCTTCGTACCTGCCGACCTTTGTTTTCAGTGCTTTCAGCTGCTGCAATGTTTTCTGGCTTTTTTCCAGGTCATTCCAGAAATCCGGGTCAGCGGACAATTCTTCCAATTCGGTTATCTTCTCCTTCGCGCCAGCGACGTCAAAGTGAAGCCCCCATTTCCTCTAATTTTTCGTCGTACGCCGTAAGGCCCAGACGGATCTGTTCTAATTCGAACATAGCAAAATCATCTCCTTCAAAGATAAAAATTTTATATCGTTAAACCGCTGCGCGGCGTAACTTCTTAAAGAATTAAGACCGCAGGACTCTGTCCCGCACCCTGCAAAGGGCACACCTCTTGACCCTCCCTGCCGCCACGCATCCGCGTGCCGGAAAACATAATATCCGAATTCAGGCTACCGCCCTTTTTCGCACAAAGCTCCGCTTTGCGCAAATCAGGGTCTGGGGCATGATGCCCCGGCGGGGTTTGGGGCAGAGCCCCAGGGTTTTAGGGTTTTAGGGTTTTAGGGTTTTAACGCTTTACGCATTTCTTCCACAACACTGCTTGTACTTCTTCCCGCTGCCGCAGGGGCAGGGGTCATTCCGCCCAACCTTCTCCGCAGTCCGTTTCTTCGGCTGCTTCACAGCGGAATCGTCCTTATTCGTAAACATCGGCTTCGCGACTTCCTCGCGCTTCACCTCTGTCTGTATCCGCACGCGGTACAGTATTTTCAACGTATCCTCCTGAATATGCTGGCTCATTTCCTCAAACATATCATACGCTGTGAATTTATATTCCATCAGCGGGTCGCGCTGTGCATAAGCATGCAGCCCGATACCCTGCCGCATCTGGTCCATATCGTCAATGTGGTCCATCCATTTCTGATCGATAACACGCAGCATCACAACGCGCTCCAGTTCGCGCATGCGTTCCTCGCCATCAGGCTGTCCCTGCCCGATTTCCTTTTCCTTCAGCTGGTACAGCTGTTCGCCAAGGTTTTTCATGCTGTCTTTCAGCTTTTCTTTTGTCATCTGCGCAAGCGCGTCCTCTTTAATATTGATACGCCCAATCGGAATGATTGCCGAAATGCTTTCGCTGAACGCATTCATATCCCATTCTTCCGGCAGCTGGTCATCGCCGATATGCGCATCCACAGCGCGGTCGGTTACCGCATGAATCATTGCAATCATGCTGTCCCGCAGGTTTTCGCCATACAGCACCCTGCGCCGTTCTCCGTAAATTATTTCCCTCTGCTCATTCATGACCTGGTCGTACTCCAGCAGGTGCTTACGAACGGCAAAGTTATTGCCCTCCACTTTCTTCTGCGCGTTTTCAATCGCCTTTGTCAGCATACCTGCCTCAATCGGCTCGTCCTCACTCATGCCCATCGCATCTACAACCTTCATGGTCTTTTCAGAGCCAAACAAGCGCATCAGGTCGTCCTCCAGAGAGATATAGAAACGAGATTCGCCAGGATCGCCCTGACGTCCGGAACGTCCGCGCAGCTGGTTATCAATACGTCTGGATTCATGCCGCTCCGTACCAATGATTTTCAGGCCGCCCAGTTCTGCCACGCCTTCGCCCAGCTTAATATCCGTACCACGGCCAGCCATGTTGGTCGCAATCGTAACCGCACCCATCTGACCGGCCAGTGCAACAATTTCCGCTTCCTGCGCATGATATTTCGCATTCAGCACCTGATGTTTCACGCCCTCGCGCTTGAGCAGCCTGCTCAATTCCTCAGATTTGTCAATCGTAACCGTACCAACCAGAACAGGCTGTCCCTTTTCATGCGCCTCCAAAATGTCCTTTACCACAGCGCGGAACTTGCCCGCCTCTGTCCGGTAAACCACATCCTGTAAGTCCTTCCTCTGTACTGGACGGTTCGTAGGAATCTCCACAACATCCATGCCATAAATATTACGGAATTCTTCTTCCTCCGTTTTTGCCGTACCGGTCATACCACATTTTTTGTTATATTTGTTGAAAAAGTTCTGGAACGTAATTGTCGCCAGCGTCTTGCTTTCACGCCGTACCTGCACGTTTTCTTTCGCCTCAATCGCCTGATGCAGGCCATCGGAATAGCGCCTGCCGGGCATCATACGCCCTGTAAATTCGTCAACAATAACGATTTCGCCCTCGTTGATAACGTAATCCTTGTCCAGATGCATATTATAGTTTGCTTTCAACGCGTTGTTGATATGGTGCTGCAATTCCAGATTTTCCGGGTCGGAAAGGTTTTCAATGGAAAAGAATTTTTCCGCCTTCGTAATACCTTCCTGTGTCAGAACAACGGATTTCGCCTTTTCATCCAGAATGTAATCGCCTTCCTCCTGAATCTCCTCCTTCATCAGGGGATTCATGGCTTCTTCCTCATTCAGGATACGGCCTTTTTTCAGCTGTTTTACAAACAAATCCGCAACACGGTACAAATCAGTAGACTTGGAGCCGCTGCCGGAAATAATCAGAGGCGTACGCGCTTCATCAATCAGGACAGAGTCCACCTCGTCGATGATGGCAAAGTGCAGGTCGCGCTGCACCATGTTCTCCTTGCGCACAACCATGTTGTCCCGCAGATAGTCAAACCCGAACTCGTTGTTTGTGCCGTAAGTGATATCGCACGCGTAAGCCTCACGACGTTCGTTGTTGTCCAAACCATTCAGAATACAACCCACCGTCATGCCAAGAAAGCGGAACACTTCACCCATCCACTGAGAGTCGCGCTGTGCCAGATAGTCATTGACCGTGACAACGTGCACGCCCTTGCCTTCCAGCGCGTTCAGATAAGCCGGCAGCGTTGCTACCAGCGTTTTGCCTTCACCTGTTTTCATTTCCGCGATGCGCCCCTGGTGCATCACGATGCCGCCCATCAGCTGTACCGGGAAATGACGCATGTTCAGCACATTCGCTCTCGAAGAAGCCTCCCGCACAACGGCGTATGCTTCTGGCAGAATGTCGTCCAGCGTTTCTCCCGCCGCCAGACGGTCCCTGAATTCCTGTGTTTTTCCTCTCAGTTCCTCATCGGAAAGGGTTTCATATTGGGGAGCCAGCGACTCGATCTTACTGACGATCGGTTTGATTTTCTTAATCTCCTTTTCGCTGTAATTCCCAAATATCTTTTCCAATAACCCCATTCGGTTCACCTCATTTTTCTATGTGATCGCCTGACCCGTTCCCGCGCACAGGCATACTGCTACATTTTACATTGTTATAGTTTAACAGAAGAATACCCCCATAGGCAAGAGGAAATTCCCGCTTTTGGGGGCTCTTAACAAATATTTAAGGAAATCGGCGCATTTTCAGGCGTCAAAACGGCTCAGATTTCCGCAAATCCGCCGCAGTCGCTTCCTTTCTTCTCCCATCATCACAAAAATTCCGGCGCAGCGCCAACTCCACCAGAACCACTGTCCCGACCATACACACGCACTGAAACACACACAGCACAAGCACCGCCTTTCCCACTGTTCCCGCATCACAGCCCCTGAACGGCAGCTGTGCGCCTACCGAAATGACCAGCAGCATCCAGCCGCCCTTCCACCAAAGTCTGCCGCAGGCGTGCTGCGCAAAGTCCCATGTTTCCTGATTTTTCTGCGACATGGCAGTACGATAGCCGCAGCTGCCCCACCCAATCTCCTTTGAGGGGTGTTTCCACATCACGCGCCCAAATATCACCATTGCCGCTGGTATCAGCAGCCCCGCGAAAAACATGATCCACCAGAACCACATGTTCCCCATTCCTATCCCTCCGTTCTTCTCTGCCGGAAATAAAAATCACCGCTGGAGGATTCCCTTTTCCAGCGGCGGTTTTTCGTTCATCCCGCAAATGTTACAGATGCGCAGGCTGTTTTTTGAACATCTGCACATATTTCCGTTCTGTCATTTCGCAGAGCGCGCAGATTTTATCCACAAAAGTTACTACGTACGATTCGATGTAGCGCGGCGGAACCAGTGTACAGGGCCACATATGCTTACGGATTGCGTCCTTTTCCACATTATTCAACTCTGTAATCCTGCTGGCGTTATCCAGCGCGACCCGCGGATGCCACGAAGCATGACCGGAACGGATATATTTTTTTGTCCGCCAATCATAAAAGTACAGGTCGTGCAGCAGCCCCGCCCTTGCTGCAGAGCGGTAATCCCAGCCCATCCTGCGGCAAATCAGAAAGCTGTAATAAGAAACGTTGATACTGTGCTGGAGCCTGCTTGTATTGCAGTGCTGCATATGCCTGTCAAGCTTCTGCACCTGCTCATTTTCCAAAATCTCCCCAACACATTCCTTATATTCTGCCAGCAGCTGATCCTCATCCAATCTGCTGAAATCCTTGCGGGATCCGATCGCCTTGTGCATCGGCGTCACTTCCTTTGCTCGTTATTCTGTTCAGTCAGTTCTGAAAGGGGCAGTTTGCCTCTTTGGAATGATTATATCACAAACGCAATCCAATTTACATAAAAAATTTATAAAAAATTTGCACAAAAAACAGTCCGGCATAAAAAATTTTTTTAACGCCAGACTGTTTTTACAGATAGCTGCGCAGAAAACCAGCTATGAAAATATATTCCCCCGAACCTAGCTGCCAGCTGCCTTTTTCGCATTATTTTTCCTTCGGGTTCGCCACGAGCGCGGCAAGGAAAGCAAAGAATACCGCCGCTGTCACGCCGCCTGCCGCCGCCTTCATGCCGCCTGTGAAAATGCCCAGAAAACCTGCACTGTCCACCTCTTTCATCACGCCCTCCGCAAGCCGGAAGCCGAAGCCCGTCAGCGGCACAGTTGCCCCTGCACCGCCAAATTCCTCCAGCGTCTGATAAATACCAAGTCCGCCCAGAATACATCCAAGGCAGACATACATCACCAATATCCTGCCTGACATCAGCTTTGTTTTATCAATCAAAATCTGCCCAATCACGCACAGCAGCCCGCCGACAAGAAACGCTTTCGCAAACTCCATCATTTCGCCGCCCCCTTTCCACAGCCCTCTATCACAAGCCCGTGCGCAATGCCCGGTATGGGCTGCCCCTGCTGGGAGGACGTCGGGCTCATCAGCGCGCCTGTCGGAATGAACAGCATACGCCCGATTTCCCCCGCTTTCAGCTTTGGGTAAAAATACCCGCAAAACGTCACCGCAGAACAGGCACAGCCACTCCCTCCGGCATGTGTATCCTGTTTTTCCGCGTCAAAAATTTCAATGCCGCAATCCGTAAAACGGCTGTCCATTTCATAGCCTTCCTTTGACAAAAGTTCTACCACAAGCTCCCGCCCGATTGTTCCAAGGTCGCCCGTTGCAATAACGTCGTAATCCTGCGGCGTCCTTCCGGTGTCATCAAAATGTGCCAACAGAAGTGCGGCAGCAGCGGGAGCCATCGCCGCCCCCATATTGTTCGCGTCCGTCACACCCATATCCACAATTTTTCCTGTCGTAATCTCCACAATTTCCGGCCCTTCGCCCTTCCCCGCAAGCACAGCCGCACCGTCTCCGGTCACTGTCCATGTGCTTGTCGGCGGACGCTGTGTTCCCAGCGGCAGAGGGAAGCGGAACTGTTTTTCCGCCGCGCAAAAATGACTGGACGCGCCTGTCAGCACATGCCCCGCAAAGCCGCCGTCAATCAGCATTGCCCCAAGGCTCATCGCTTCTCCCATCGTTGAACAAGCCCCAAATAGCCCGAAATACGGTATATCAAAATTTTTGATACCGAAGCAGGAGCCTGTACATTGGTTGAGCAGGTCGCCGCAAAGAATATAGTCCATGTCCTTCATTTTCAGCCCTGCTTTCTGCACCGCCAGAGCCATATTTTCCTGCACAAAAAAGCTTTCCGCCTGTTCCCATGTATCCTGCCCGAACAGTGCGTCCTCCACCTTTTTGTCGAAATACGCCCCCAGAGGGCCCTCAGCTTCTTTGGGGCCTACCGTTGAAGCTGTGGAAAGAATCGGTACGCCCTTAGAAAGGCGCACCGTCTGTTTCCCGATCTTTTTGCCCATCTCTCTCACCTTCCAATCAGAAAATAAATCAAACCAACCAGCATGGAGGTCAACGTGCCATAAACAATGACAGGGCCTGCCACAAGAAACATTTTCGCCGCCATGCCGAAAACCATGCCTTCTTTTTTAAATTCAATTGCCGGGGAAACCACAGAATTGGCAAAGCCTGTAATGGGTACAATCGTCCCCGCACCGCAGAATTTCCCCAGCTTTTCATACAGCCCCAGGGCCGTCAGCACTGCTGAAATCCCAATCAGCGTGATGGAAACGCAAAGCGCAGCTTCGTTCTCCGTAAAATTGCGATCCAGAAAAAGATTCAGCAGGAGTTGGCCGCCTGCGCAGATCAGCCCGCCAGAAACAAACGCTTTCAGGCAGTTTGTGAAAATCGGGCTGTTCGGCGAAGCCTTTTTCACCATTTTGTCATACTCCTGCTGTGCTTTTTGTGTCGTCTGCATACAAAACCCCTCCTTTTATATGACATAAAATCCGTCAACCAGAAAATAAACCAGCGAACCGGCCATTTTTCCCAGCGCGAACGCCAGAAGCAGCCAGGGCAGCCCCTGCGTCAGCCTGCTCCGCCGCAGCATAACAGGCATGACGTTCAGCACCTCCGCCAGCGCAACCGCCAGCACGCCCACGAAAACCCCCGTCAGCAGGGCAAACGCCGATGCCAGAAAGGGGACAGGCGGCAGACGGTAATCTATGAACATTGCTGTTGTTCCGAAAAGCCCTCCCAGCGTAATCACGTCCTCATAAAGCGGAATAAAGCGCTGTGTTTTTGTCCGGTTTGCCATACGTGGAACAATGCCGATTGCCGCAATAAACGCGAACACACCGGCAGAAACGAGTACGCCCGATGAAAAGGCAAAAAATATCAGGGCGGCAGAACGCATCATTGTCCGCCGCCCCCTTTCTTCCGTTCCAGAGCGTCTATGATGCTGGCGTTGGCTTCTTTCTCGTATGTTGTCATTTCAATTTCAATAGGTGTTGGGTCCTCTGTCAGCGTGATTTTGGAAAAATGGTTGAAGAAGATGATAATCCCCAGCCCCAGCCCGATGCTGTAAGGGATAGAAAGCATGGCGGGCATCTCCCTGTTCTCGCCAAAAAAGATATAATACACATTCTGAAAAATCAGCGGCAGCTGTGCGTCAGAATGAAAGCACATGATTGTTGTGGAGGCTCCCACAAACAATATCAGGCTGATAATGAGTACCTTTGCCGCCGTCCAAACCGGCCACTTTTTTTCCGGTTCCGGCAGATATTCCACCAGAATATCCATCTCGCCCACATTGGAGATAGTTGCGCCAGGATATTTCCTGCTTAATTTACGGATAATATCCAGCGCAGAAACCAGATAGGTTTTTTTCTTCTCCTCCGGAATCTGGAATACCACAAGCCGCTCGGCCTCGTCTGCCGCCTGCCCGTCCAAAAAGACTTCTGCCACGTCTTTCAGTCGGACATTCCTATTCCGCACGACCTGTGCTTTTTCCACAGGCTTGATGTAAATATCCATTGCCAGCACCTCCTGCTCTGCCAAACCGTCGGAACGGTTTTCCTTTGCAATAGTATGGCTTTCCTGCGTCAAAGCATACTGTTTTGCGCCATACAAAAAATTTCCAGCAAAAAAGCCCTGATTTCCGGTACATTCCGAAAGCCAGGGCTTTTCCTCTTACTCTGTTATTGTAAACTTCTGTTGTACTTAACGGTTCCTGTCAGGCTCAGTCTTTCGCAAGTGTAAACTGGTCAACAAGTGTTTTCAGGCTGGACGCCTCCGCAGAAAGCTGCTGGCTTGCCGCCGCGCTTTCCTCCGCCGTTGCGCTGTTTGTCTGCACAACGGAAGAAATCTGGTCAATCCCATCATTGACCTGCCCAAGCGCAGTCGTCTGTTTTTCTATAGCTTCTACTACTACATCCATCTGCGCGGACACGTTTCCTGCATGCTGGCTGGTCTGCTCCAGTGCCGCCGTTACCTTGCCTACCGCCTCGCTGCCTTCGCCTACGACCGAAATCGAATTTTCAATCAGTTCCTTCGTTGCCTTCGCCGCTTCATCGGATTTAGACGCCAGATTGCGCACTTCATCTGCAACAACGGCAAAGCCCTTTCCGGCAGTCCCTGCACGTGCAGCTTCAACAGCGGCGTTCAGCGCAAGGATATTTGTCTGGAAAGCAATATTTTCAATCGTAGTAATGATTTTTGAAATTTCCTCGGAGGAATTGGATATTTTTTCCATAGCAACATTCAATTCCTTCACATGCTCTACACTGATTCCAAGCTGCGCGCCTGCCTTGCCCACAAAATTCCCTGCTTCTTCGGCAGCAGCGGCAGTTTTTTTCGCACTCTCGGAAATGTCAGCAATTGTCGCCGCCAGTTCCTGTATGGAGCTTGCCTGCTGCATCGCACCATGGCTCAGCGTCTGCGCCCCGTTGGAAACCTGACCGCTTGCGGAGGATACCTGATTCGCCGAAATATTGATTTGCCGCATGGTATTGCTCAGTTCCACCTTTAACGTGCGCATGGACAGCAGGATATTCTGGAAATCCCCCACATAAGCCTCTCTGTGAGAAGATTGAATATCAAAATTCTTGCCTGCCATTTCCGTAAGCAGATAGCTGATGTCATGGATGATAGTGTTCAGCCCTCTCACCATTTTCGCGGTAGAACGGGTCAGTTCCGCTGTTTCGTCCCGCCCCGTGCTCTCCGGTACGGGTGATTCCAAATCACCTTCCACCAGCAGTTTCATACGTTCCGCGCAGGCACGCATAGGCGCGCTGATATTGACGGAAAGCTTCAGGGCTACCACAATAGACGCCAGTATGGAAATCAGGATAACCAGCACATTGATAATCATGCCGAAATATGTATCCTTCAGATAATCCGTTTTCAGGGCAGTCACAGCAACGCTCCAGCCGTCTGTCCCTCCCACAGGCGCATATGCCGCATAACGCGTGCCGTCCGTATTCTTATAGCTGCCAAAGCCGTTTTTCCCCTGCCGCATTTCCGCATGGATCGCTGCAAGCTGTTCCAAAGAAGAATCGCTCTGCGCCTCTGTTTCAATATTCTGGGTCGTAATTGTTTCCAGCGTGATATCCGCAATCGTATCACCCGTTTTGTTTATCATATAAGCCCTGCTGTTCGCGCTGACCTGAATAGACGAAACGATGTCATTCAAAAAAGTTTCAGGCGGCACAAAATAAACCACGCCTGCAATCTCCGCCCCCTGTACCCCGCCAGTATAGAGCGGTGCCGCAACCATGATGGACTTTTCGCCTGTGATTTTGCTGACAAGCGGCTCAGAAACATAAACGTTCCCCTGCATCGCCTGCTTCACATATTCCCTGTCGGAATAATTGTTCCCGTCAAAAATGCTGTACCCGTCCGCGCCGACAATATTGCCCCGCTGGAACCCATGCATGCTGATACGCTCATCGATGATTGCCCGCTTTTCCTCCACAGATACCGCTGCATCAGAAAGCTGTGGGATACATCCTGTGTCCATCGCTACATTTTTGTAAGCAGTCAGCTCCTGTTCAATACGCTCCGCCGCCAGGACTGCGGTTTCGCTCATCA
The DNA here is from genome assembly GCA_910576545.1 of Lachnospiraceae bacterium. Lineage (GTDB taxonomy): Bacteria > Bacillota > Clostridia > Lachnospirales > Anaerotignaceae > Anaerotignum_A. The sequence continues at coordinate 36,570 of CAJTKM010000016.1, read as the reverse complement.
TCTGTTCCACTGTCATGATAGTGCTCCTGTAATTCAGGGCAATACTGGACGAACCCACCGCAATCAGGGCAATTAAGACTGTCGCCATTAGACATACCGTAATTTTTTTGCGAATACTTTTCATTTTCTGCACCTCTTTTTCCATAAACTTGCCGTTTTCGTCACCATTTCCATCGCAAACGGATAAAGCCTGTTAAAAAAATGAATTCCCCCGCATTCAGCGCAATAAAAGCCGGAGCAACAGGAACACTTTCTTTTTGCAGCAGGAACGCTGCAACCAGAAGGACTGCCGCCGAAAAAATACATAGGACTCCCCTTTTTTCAACCAATTTTCGATAAGAAGCATTTTTCCTGAGATATCTTCCCCGCCCTCTTTTCCGCATGAAAACAGACCAATGTATGTAAAATGACACTCATCAGCAATTTTGCGGACAGGCCGAGCCATACAGTGACTGGGGTTTCGATGGGAATCATGGGAAACACTCCTTATTTTATACTATCCTCAGATAATTTTATTATATATGTATACAAACGCATTTGTCAATATTTTCCGGCAGACAGCGACATTTTTTGTAAACTTTTCCCTATTTGAATTATACCGCCTTTTCCCCAGCCGGATACCGGAAGACAACTGTTTTCAGTGCCATGCGAAAAAACCCCTTACGGCTGAACCTGCACCGCAAGGGGTTATGTTTTACTTGAAATTCCTCTGCCGCACCACCTCATACATCAGCAGTGCCGCAGCAACCGAAGCATTCAGCGAGGAAATTTTCCCGTACATCGGGATTGACGCCGTAAAGTCGCAGTTTTCCCGCACCAGACGGCTTACACCATCGCCTTCGCTGCCAATCACAAGCGCAATTGGCCCTTTCATATTGGTATCAAAATGGTCCAGCCCGTCCATATCGGCGCAGGCAATCCAAAGCCCTTCTTTTTTGAGGTATTCCATCGTTTTCACGATATTCGTCACCCTTGCAACCGGGACGTATTCCACCGCACCGGCAGAGGTTTTGCCTACCGTCGCATTCAGGCCGACAGAGCGACGTTTCGGTATCACAACGCCATGCACGCCCGCACATTCCGCTGTCCGCAGTATCGCGCCAAGGTTATGCGGGTCTGTAATCCCGTCCAAAAGCAACAGGAACGGGTCTTCGCCCTTTTCCCGCGCCGCCGCAAGAATATCCTCCAATTCCGTATAATGATGCGCCGAAACAAGCGCAATCACACCCTGATGGTTTTTGGTCTGGGAAAGCTCGTCCAGTTTCTGGCGGCTGGTTTCCTGAATCACAACGCCTTTTTCCTTCGCCTGTGCCACAATACGGCGAATCGTGCCTTCAACGTTGCCCTTCTGCACAAGCAATTTTTCCATATCCCTGCCGCTGCGCAGGGCTTCCAGCACGACGTTTCTGCCCTCAAGCTGGTTTTCGTTCCAATCTTCTTTCTGTCGTTTTTCCAAAAAAAGTCCTCCTTCTGAGGCTCCGCCCCAGCCCCCGCAGGGGACGCTGTTCCTTGACCCGTTTGCCAGCCGCATTCCATGTGTCTGAAAAACAAGAATTCCATACCCGCAAAACAGAGTGCATTTTCCTTCTGAATACTTAAAGAAATACCCAGTGCAGTACAGCCGAAAATCGGATCAAGGGCTGAAAGCCCTTAAAAGGCATCGAGGCCTTTATTCCGTTTCCATTCCCATGCGGAAAAGTTCCGCCGCCCGCGCGCTGTCGCCCTTCAGATAGAGGTAGCCAAAGACTGCCTCCAGCCCCGTCGCATGCCGGTAATCCATCAAATCTGCATTTTTCGGCACAGTAAATGACTTCGCATTCCGCCCGCGCCGAAACGCCGCCGCTTCTTCCTCCGTCAGCTGCTTCTTTATCCGAAAATACATCTCCGCCTGCGCCTTTGCGTTCACCATATCCCGCGCCTTTTTATGCAGCCGGTTAACAGGCGCATTGCCGTCCGTCATAACGGTCAGCCGCACCAAAACCTCAAACACTGCATCCCCAATATATGCCAATGCCAGCGGCGAAAACGAATGCGGGTCAAGCCCGCTTTCGCCGCCTAAAAACAACTCTACGCCATTGAGATTCATCGCTGCTTAACCCCTGAACCACTGCACACCCTGTCTGGTATCTTTTATGGTAATCCCCATTGCTGCCAGTTCATCGCGGATTGCGTCTGCTTTTGCAAAATCCTTCGCCTTTTTCGCTTCTGTCCGCTGTGCGATAAGCTCCTCGATTTTCTTCGTTTCTTCGTCAGAAATGGTTTCCTCGTCCAGTTCTGCAACGCCCAGCACGCCGCAAAGATGGTCAAGCATATCCTGAATTTTCCCGGCGTACTCCTTGGAAACACCAGCCTTGACCGCAATATTGGAAAAACGTACCAGTTCATAAATCACGGAAACCGCATCGGCCGTATTGAAATCGTCGTCCATTGCCGCCTCAAACTGCTCCTTATATTTTTCCAGTTCCACCGCCTGTGCCGTTTCTTCCGCAGTCATTTTTGTTTCTGCGCAGTTTTCAATATAGAACGCCAGTTCTTTCCTTGCATTCTTAATACGCTCCAAACCGTTCTGGCAGGCCTGCATCAGGTCGCGGCTGAAATTAATGGGGCTTCTGTAATGTCCATTCAAAATAAAGAAACGAATGACTTCATACGGGAACTGCGCCGCAATGTCACGCACCGTAAAGAAATTGCCCAAAGATTTGGACATCTTTTCGTTGTCTACCGTAATAAAACCGTTATGCAGCCAATACCGCGCAAAGGTCTTGCCGTTTGCCGCCTCGGACTGCGCAATCTCATTTTCATGGTGCGGGAAAATCAGGTCCTCGCCGCCCGCATGGATATCAATGGTTTCGCCAAGATGGTGCTTTGCCATAACGGAGCATTCAATGTGCCAGCCGGGTCTGCCGTCACCCCAAGGGGAGGGCCAGCTGGGCTCGCCTTCTTTTTTAGGCTTCCAAAGCACAAAGTCCGTAGAATTTTTCTTTGCGTCATCAATCGTAACACGTTCGCTTGCCCCTGCAATCAGTTCATCCAGATTTTTTCTGGACAGCTTGCCATATTCGGGGAACATTTTTGTATTATAGTAAACCGTTCCTTTATCCTCATAAGCAAAGCCCTTGTCAATCAGCGTCTGCACCATTTCAATGATGCCGTCCATTTCCTGCGTTACGCGGGGATGCACCGTTGCGCGGCGCACATTCAGCCCATCTGCGTCATGGAACGCTTCTTCGATATATTTGTCGGAAATCGCCTGCATCGTTGTGTTTTCCTTGTTTGCACGGTTAATGATTTTATCATCAACATCTGTGAAGTTCTGCACATACGTCACATCATACCCCTTATACTCCAGGTAGCGTCTAACCGTATCGAACACAACGTAAGGCCTTGCGTTGCCGATGTGGATAAAGTCATAGACCGTCGGCCCACAGACGTACATTTTTACCTTGCCCTCCTCCATGGGGACAAATTCTTCCTTTTGTCTTGTCAGCGTATTATATACCTTCATTTGATTCCTTCCTTTCTGAACGATGAAAACCTCAGGGGCGCCGGTTTCTGTTTTGCACCCCTTAATTGCCCTATAAGGGATTTTAGCCCTTTGCATGGCTGAGTTACGTTTTACCTTAAATTATATACAAGTATACCACAGCTTTCCCGTTTCGGAAACCATTTTATCACACCGCACGGCGTTTCTGATGCCCTGTCAGCTGTTCGGGCGCAATGGGCGGGATGCGTACACCGTCCTTACGCACAATCATAACCGGTGAACCAACCGCTGTTACGTTATCCGGAATATCCTGTGTCACCACAGAACCCGCGCCTATTTTTGTATTGCTCCCAATCGTCACAGGACCCAGCACAATCGTGCCTGCGCCAATCATGACGTTATCGCCAACGGTCGGGTGGCGTTTGTTCTTCTCCTTGCCCGTGCCGCCCAGCGTAACGCCATGGTACAGCATAACGTTATCGCCGATTTCCGCCGTTTCGCCAATCACAACTCCCATACCATGGTCGATGAAAAACCGCTTGCCAATCTGCGCGCCGGGGTGAATCTCAATGCCTGTCAGCAGGCGTGAGGTCTGCGAAACAAGTCTGGAGAGGAAAAACATTTTCTTCTTATAGAAGCTGTGCGCGATACGGTGGTTGATAACTGCCCAAAAGCTAGGGTACAGCAACACTTCAATCGTGCTTTTGATTGCCGGGTCTTTTTCTTTTACAACCTGTACTGATTCCTTAAACATACTCATATTCCTCCTGAAAAAATACTCTGTTTTTCTTTATATATCCAAAACCGGGCAAAACGTGCGGCGGATGCCCGTTCCCCTGTCTTTTTTTGTGTAAAGACTTAAGCCCCTGAGCGCTCTGCCCCCACAACCAGCTTTTCGCAAATCTCCTGAAATTGTTTCCACCGCTGGAAAACACTGTTTTCCACAATAGCATTTGGAATCCAACCCTTTACAAAGGATCGGCAGGGTTTCGGGCTGCATCCAAGGTTCTTTCATTTTCATAATACAAAAAAGCCCCGTCCCTGCAATGATGCAAAGACGGAGCAAATCCTCCGCGGTTCCACTTTACTTGGACGGCAAAAACCGCCCCGCTCAAGGACTGTAACGTAGTCAACGGGTACAGGCTACTGCAAGTTCGCCCGTCCAGTTCAGGAATGCACTTCGTCCCCCTCGCCCTGTAAACGGCTCCCACCCATGTATCTTAAGCCGGGGACAATCAAACCCGCGCTCCGCACAGGCTCAAATCTCACCGTCTTTCACCAAGGCCGTCATTCTCTGTCAGGTGAAAAAAGGATTACTCTTTTCCATCGTCACTTTTCTCTGTTTTCCAGAAGGCACACAGCCGAAGCCGCGATCCCTTCCCCCGCGCCGGTGAAACCCATGCCTTCCTCTGTGGTAGCTTTTATGTTGACCTGCCCAATTTCTATCTGCAAAGCTTTGGCGATATTCCGCCGCATCTCCTCAATATAGGGTGCAAGTTTGGGTTTCTGCGCGATAATTGTAGCGTCGACATTCATTATACAGTATCCATTTGCAAAAATCAAGCCCCAAACTTCAGATAATAATTTTTTGCTGTCCGCACCTTTATAGGCAGGGTCGCTGTCCGGGAAATGCCTGCCGATGTCACCCAGAGCCGCCGCGCCAAGCAGTGCGTCCATCACTGCATGCAGCAGCACGTCCGCATCGGAATGCCCCAGCAGTCCTTTTTCATAAGGTATCTTCACCCCGCCCAGCACCAGATCCCTGCCTTCCACCAGCCGGTGCGCGTCATAGCCTGAACCAATCCTCATTACGTCCTCCTTAATGACCTTTGTGCTTCTCTTTCCGTTTTTCCTGCTTCTGCCGGAACCGGCGTTCCGCCTCCGCTGCTTTCTCGGCTTTTTGGCGGGTTTTCCGCTCTGTTTTCTGTTCCTCACGCAGAGCAGCCAAAGCCTGCTGTGCCTTTGTTCCAACGCCCTGCTCGCCCGTCTGCCTGCGTATTTCCCGTTGCAAACGCTTCGGATTTTTCCTCTGGCAGAGCTGCAAACCTCCGTCTGACCGCCCAAAGCACATACGGCTCCAATCCGCCAGCAAAAAAGCGTGGACTTCCTTCAGGCTTGGTTCCGCGCCGAAAACTGTTTTCGATACCTCCAAAAATCCGCTATCCCGGCGTTCGTAAACGCCGACCCAGAAGCCCGTTTCCTTCTCGAAAAATACCGTCAGTACTGCCGTCGTTCCTTCCATAAATAAATACCCTCCTTATTTTATATGGCAGGGAACGGACGACCATCGCACGGCATGCCGCGCTCCGGATGGAGGGCTACTGAGGGAAACTTTCCCCGTCCGGACTACCAACCGGACTGTGTTTTTATTCCTGCTGTATTTTTAGACTTGAAAAGACCCTGAGGGCACTGCCCTCGAACTCCCGCAAGCCCTTTGAAAAGGGCTTGACCCTAAACTTTACTTTCAACCGAGCATCTGCACGTTTGCAGAAGGGGCAAGTGGCGCAGAAGCTCTCAGGAACCGCAAGCGGCAACCTTTGGTCGGTTTGCGAAGCAAACTTCCGAAGGAGCTTCGTTTAGCGCCGACCGGAGCGGAAACCACGCCCCTTGCGGAGGTTTGGAAGCAGAGCCTCCAAGGTCTTACATCTTCTTTTCCATACAAATCAATGTTTCCCAAATCACATTATGGAAATGGAACAGTGTTTTGCCCGCCAGTGTGTACCCCAAAGAAGAATATAGCGATTCTGCCGGTCTATTCCCCTCATATGTATCCAGCCGGACAACCTTACAGCCTTTTTCCCGCGCAAGCTGTTCGGAAAACGCCACAAACTCCCTGCCATAGCCCTTACCCGCACAATTCGGGCGTATACACAGCGTATGAATGACAAGCACCTCATCTCGGCTACATTCCGGCTCGATTTTCCAGGGGATTTTCGCATATTCCGGCGGCTGTATATGGTTCAGGTTCACAGCTCCGTAAAGCCCGCCTGTTTCATCCTCCCCGACATACAGTGTCCCCGCGTCCAGTGCTTTCTGTGCATCGGCGCGCGTTGGATAGCCGTCCTTCAGCCAGTTCGTGGTGCGCACCATCTCCGGCGTATCCAGTATCTCATTAAAAATCTTTTCCACATCATCAATATCCGTTTGTTTAGCCAGCCGAATCATGCCGCTCCTCCTTTACCGCAACGCTTTCCCGCAGGACGCGCAGAATTTATCCGCCGCACCGACCTTTGCCCCGCATTCCGGGCAGAAAGCCGCCGCTTCCAGCTTTTGCCCACAGCCCGGGCAGAATTTATCACCAGTACGCACGCTGCCGCCGCAGTTCGGGCAATGTGCGCCGCCCTGTGCCGGTTGTGCCGGCGCCTGCCCCTGCCGGAACATTTCCTTTGCCATCTCCATCCCCGCTGCCATGCCAAAGCCGGCGCCAGCCGCGCCGCCTGCACTGCTGCCGGGCTGCCCAAAGGAATCCGCCATCTTCCCTCTCTGGTATGTATCCATGTCCATCATGCCGTATCCGGCAGCCTCGTTGATTTTCTTCTGTACCTCCTCCGGGTAGCTGAAGCTGGAAATATGCAGCTCTGAAGATGTCATGCCAAAGCGCATCAGTTCCATATCCAAATCCGTGTTCATGCCGCGCGCGATTTCCGCCGCATTGCCCTGCAAATGGAACATGTCTCTGCCTTCCCTGCTAATCCACTTCATGAGCAGTTCGTCCAGTGTGCTGACCATGCGGTCGCGTACATCTTTTACGGTAAACATTTCCTTCACGCCTGCCACAGCGTCAATCAGGCGGATATAATCCGTTACCTTTGCCTGAAACGTTCCGAACGCCCGCACAGGCAGGCCGCCCCGAAAGCCCTGCGCAGGGATATTGACCGCATTCCGCGTGCCCCATTTTACGGTAAACTCCTTTGTATTCACAAACAGCACTTCCGCCCGCAGCCCGCTGTTAAAGCCAAACTGAAAGCCCTTGAGCGTACTCAGGAACGGAATAATCTGGGATTCGATTTCATAATTCCCCTCGTCCGTAAAAACGCCCTCTATTTTGCCGTTGTACAGGAAAACAGCGTCCTGTCCGGGGCGGATAATAAGGCGGCTGCCCTTTTTAATCTCACTGCCATGCCATTTCCAGAATATAACATCTGTGCCAGATTCGCGCCATTCTATCACGCTGCTCAGTTCATTGCCAAAAAAGCCCATTTCCTCACCTCGTCATTTCCCCAGCTTTGCCTTTAGTACAGCAAGCTCATCGTCCAGCGCACCGCCTTCGGGCGCGTCATATTTCGCCATCAAATCCTCCACACCGGATCTCCGCGCGTTCAGCTCTGCCATCGCCTCAGCCTCGTCCAGCCTGCGGTCTATTTTTTCCTCCAGACGGTCGAATGCGGAAAGGTTCTCTGCCGCGCCGCCGATGCTCCTGCCCAGCTCTGCGGTGCGTTCCTTTGCGTCTGCCATCGCCGCCTTTGCGCGGATTGCGGCTTTTCGCTCGTTAATCTGCCGCAGCTGGCTTTCCAGCTGGTCATGTAGCTGGCGCATTTTATCTGCGTTTGCCTTTGCAACGTCCAACGCTCCCGCAAGGCCTTCCAGTGTTTTGGATTTTTCAGCTTTTTCCATCAGGAATGCTTTTGCGTCCACATCATTGCCCTTCAACACAGCGGCTTCGGCGTATTTCTGCAATTTCTCAACGGTTTCCGCACACTCGTCATATGCACGCTGGGCGCGCTTCACCTCTGCCATGACGGACGCTGTTTCCGCCTTTACCCTGCCCAAATCGTCTTCCAAGTCACGCGCAAGCTGTTCCGCCATTTTCACAGGGTTTTCCGCCTTATCCAGCAACGCGTTTACGTTTGCTTCCATAATCGTCTTAAATCTTCCCAAAATTCCAGACATGCCGTTTCCTCCTTAAATAATGATATAGAATAAAGACCTTGAGGGCCTTGCCCTCAAACTCCCGCAAGCCCTTTGAAAAGGGCTTGACCCCAAACTTTATTGCTGCCACGCATACACGCGTCAGAAAATTTTTCGTATTTTAGTGGATTAATTTACCAAACCGCGCCCATGCCTTTTACCTTTCCCCCAGCTTCAAATTCGGGTTCGCATTCAAATCCCAACCGTCCCGCACGCCTGCCAGGTATTCATAATACGCCGCGCAGCCAATCATCGCGGCATTATCCGTGCAAAGCACCGGCGAAGGGATATGCAGCGAAAGCCCTTCCCTTTCGCACGCCGCGCGCATACCTGCCCGCAGCGCGCTGTTCGACGCCACGCCGCCAGCCAGCGCAACCTGTTTCATACCCCGCTCCTTTGCCGCCTTAACCGTCTTTTCCACCAATACCTCCACAACAGACTGCTGGAAACTCGCCGCAATATCCTCCGGCACGATTGGCTCACCCGTCATTTTCTGTTTATTCACATAATTCAGAACTGCCGATTTCAGCCCGCTGAAACTGAAATCATAGCTTTCCTCCTCCAAAAATACCCGCGGGAATCTGACCGCATTGGGGTCGCCCTGTTTCGCCGCCGCGTCTATTTTCGGCCCACCCGGATAGCCCATGCCGATGGCGCGCGCCACTTTATCATATGCCTCGCCCGCCGCATCGTCTCTCGTGCGCCCCAGAATTTCATATTTCCCGTAATCCGAAACCTGCACCAGATGCGAATGGCCGCCGGAAACTACCAGTGCGATATACGGCGGTTCAAATGTTTTATCCTCAATATAATTCGCGCAGATATGCCCTTCGATATGATGAACGCCAATCAGTGGTTTATCTGCCGCGAACGCAATTGCCTTCGCCTCCGCCACGCCAACCAGAAGCGCGCCCACAAGCCCCGGCCCATACGTCACGCCAACAGCGTCCATCTCCGCCAGCGTCATACCCGCGTCTGTCAGAGCCTGCCTGATTACGCCGTCAATATTCTCAATATGCTTGCGGGAAGCAATCTCCGGCACCACCCCGCCATAAAGCGTATGCAGGGCAATCTGCGATGAAATCACGTTGGAAAGCACCCACCGCCCGTTTTTTACCACAGCCGCCGCCGTTTCATCGCAGGAGCTTTCCACTGCCAATATATAAACGTCTTTTTCCTGTTTTTCCATCTGCCCGCCTCCGCTTATTCTTCTTTTGGAAATTCTATCGTAATCCATTTTCGTTCTTCGCCCAGTTCCGTCTGCGGGAAAATTACCCGCGCATTTTCGAGATAATCCTCCGGATTATTCAGGGAGGGGCTGAAATGCGTCAGCCAGAGCCGCTGCACGCCAGCCTCCAGCGCCAGCGATGCCGCTTCGGAAAACAACATATGTTTATTCTCCCGCGCCTTGACCTTTTTTTCTTCCTCGCCGTACATTCCTTCGCAGATAAAAAGCTGCGCACCCTCCACAAAGCCTTTCAGCCTGCCGACAGGGCGGCTGTCCGTACAGTATGCCACGGAAATGCCCTTACGTTCATCACCCAGCACCTGCTCCGCCGTATAGGTCTGCCCTTCGTGTTCCACACGTCCCTCCTTTTGCAGCTTTCCCCAAAGGGGCTTGGGCAGGTTCAGTTTTTCCGCCTTTTTCACATCAAACCGCCCTCTGCGCCGGAGATCCAACCGGTAGGCATAGCATTTCACCATATGGTCGGCAGGGCAATAGGCAATGCTGAATTCCCCTGCCTGCACCGGATTCGGCGTTTCTTTATCCAACTCAATAAATTTTATGGGAAACGGAAGTTCCGGCGCAATGCGCGTCAGCCCTTCCACAATATGCCGCAGACCCACAGGGCCTATCATCGTCAGCGGTTCTTCCCGTCCCGCGTTGCCAATGGTCAGCAAAAGCCCCGGCAGGCCGGAGATATGGTCAGCGTGGAAATGGGTAATGCAGATTACATCAATGGCTTTGAATCCCCAGCCCAGCATTTTCATCGTCACCTGCGTACCTTCGCCGCAGTCAACCAGAAGCATCCTTCCGTTCAGCCTCGCCAGCATTGCTGTCAGAAAGCGGCTCGGCATCGGCATCATGCCTCCCGTTCCCAGCAAACAAATATCTATCATCGCGTTTTCTCCTTTGTTTGATTTCATTTTATCATACTGCAAATTTTTCAGAACGTTATTTCCAGAACATCCTCAATCCCGCATTCCAGCTCACGGCAGATGCTCTCAATGATTTTCAAATTAACAGGCTCGTTTTTTCCCAGCTTGGCTAAAGTCGCATTGCTGATTCCGATTCTGTCCCGAAGCTCAGTCTTATTCATGTGCTTATCAATCAGTAATTTCCAGAGTCTATCATAGCAAATCACAGGCTCCTCCTCCTCTTCTCCGCTTACTATAACATGGCAATTCTTTTTCTGTCAATCCTTTTTTCTGTTTTTACAGAAAACTTTTTCATTTTAACAAACAATTTTGACAAAATTCTTTCCCTTTGTTGTTTTACAGCAGATTGTGTTATAAAGTCAGTGCATTCTGGTTGATAGTTGTATATTTCCAGCATATATGCTATAATCGGGAACAAAGTTTTTAATATGGTTTCCTTAAAACCTATCCGTAAATTATCTACGCACATCCTGCTCCATCTTTTCCGGCAGCCTTTGTCGCTTTTTCTTGCCGTACCACCCGGTACGCCTGCAAAAAAGCTCCCTGCCTGCAAAAAAATCTGACTGTGCAATCTGCAAGTATCTTATTTACAGATAAGTTCTAAGTCAAAATCAGGTTCTTTACGCAATATTATCTTTTGAGAGGCCATTATGATTATAAGCGCAAGCAGAAGAACAGATATTCCAACATATTATTCAGGCTGGTTTCTGAATCGCATTAAGGCTGGATACGTGTATGTACGCAATCCCATGAACGTGCATCAGATCAGCCGAATCAACCTTTCTCCAGAGGTTGTGGACGGTATTGTCTTTTGGACAAAAAATCCGATACCTATGCTGGATAAACTGGAGGCACTAAAAGATTATATGTACTATTTCCAGTTTACACTCAACAGCTACGGAGCAGATGTGGAAAAAAACATTCCCAGCAAAGACAAAGTCATCGTTCCGGCTTTTCAGCGGTTATCTGATTTCATTGGCCCGGACCGTGTGATATGGCGATACGACCCCATTTTCCTCAGCAAAACCTATACAGCGGACTATCATATCCGCTATTTTGAAAAATTGGCAAAACGGCTTTCTTCGTATACAAAAAAATGTACAATCAGTTTTCTGGATTTTTACCGCAATACGGAGAAAAATATAGCAGCGTTATCCCCTACCGGCTTTTCCGCGGAACAACAGGAACAGCTGGCGAAAAGTATAGCCGAAATTGCCCATAGTTACGGTTTGCGTGTAGATACCTGCGCTGAAGGAATCGACTTGCAGCAATACGGGATCGAACACGCAAGATGTATCGATGACCGGCTATTTGGGCAGCTGATACAAGTTCCTTTGAAAATAAAAAAGGACAAAAACCAACGGTCAGAGTGTGGCTGCATGGAAAGTCTGGATATTGGCGCCTACAATACTTGCAGAAATGGCTGCCGATATTGTTACGCAAATTATAACGAAAAGTCAGTTGGAGCAAACAGAGGAAACCACAATCCCAATTCTCCGCTTTTGATCGGTGAAATTGGAACAGAAGATAAAATTACTGAGCGAAAGATGTTTTCATACAAAATAAATCAGCTCCGTCTGGACTTATAGCTTCTTAGCAGGTCGGGCATATTTCTCGCCATCCTGCCCTGAACAGCAGACTTTCTGCTGCGATTACAAAAGAATCAGGAGGATTGATAACCATGAAATTAAAAATTGTCGGAAGCGGCGGAATGTCGATTATCCCCAGTTCCTTCTGCGAATGCGGCCTGTGCAGGGAAGCGCGGGAAAAAGGCGGTCGGTATGAACGGCTGGGGCCAAGCCTGTATATTGAAGATATTCAAATGCTGATAGATACCCCCGAAGATATTGCGGTGGCCTGCAACAGGCAGAATATTTCCAAGGTGAAACATCTTTCCATTTCCCACTGTGACCCCGACCATGTGAAAGGAATCCGCATTGTGGAAAAAATCGGCTATGACTTTATCAAAGAAAAAAGCACACCAGTTGGCTTTTATGCCCTTCCCGAAGTCATTGCGGACATTAACCGTATGAATCTGGACTGCCTGAAATACTACGGGGACGTCCTCCATTGTATTGATGTCCATGAAACCTCCCATATAGAAATTGAACATATTTCTATCGACATGGTGAATCATAACCCTGACCGGAATATCACGTTTTACATTATTCGGGAAGGAACAAAAAAAGCCGTGTATGCCTGCTGCAATCCCAAGCCATTCGCCCATAATGACCTGTATTTTGACGCGGATATTTTCATCCTCAGTCTGGTTTCTGACAATGGCATATTGAACGACGGTATGCGGCTTGCGGACGCACCATTCAAAGACGAAATTTTTACACTGGATGAGGTCATGGAATTAAAGAAATATTACCGAATCAAAAAAATTATTGTCACGCATATCGATGAAATCTGGGGGAAATCTTACGGCTATTATCAGGAACTGGAAAAACAGCTGGACGGCATTTCCTTTGCCTATGACGGCATGGAAATTCTCATTTGAAGCAGACTATCAAAACCACGCAAAAAAGATGTGGTTTGCACTTAGCTTATAAGGCTCTGTTACTTGCTGTGCCTTAAGGCGCATTGAAAAGTCTGCCAGCCGCAAATTTATTGGGTTGGCAAACCTTTTTTATCGCAACACAGGAAAATTTTCGTTTTCTGCTCACCGTTGTAATCTTTTTTAAGCCATGGGCGTAGCCCATGGTTTTCCGCTTACAAAAAAGGGCAGGCCCGAAGGTCTGCCCAAATGGACTCAAAGAATCTGAAATTCTTTTTTGTGAAATTACTGGAGAAGCTGGAGGATACCCTGAGGAACCTGGTTCGCCTGCGCAAGCATAGCCTGTGCAGCCTGAACCAGAATGTTGTTCTTCGTGTATGCCATCATTTCCTCTGCCATGTCTGTATCTCTGATGCGGCTTTCCGCAGCAGTGATGTTTTCTGTCTGAACACCCAGGTTGTTGATGGTGTGCTCCAGTCTGTTCTGGATCGCGCCCAGGTCACCGCGCTGGGAGGATACTGTATTGATAGCTGTTTTAATCTTGTCGATTGCAGCCGAAGCGTCCTCAATCGTGCCGATAGAAACGTCAGCAATGTCAAGGCCGGCAGAGCTCATATCCTTAATGCTCAGCGCAACCTTCTGGAAGTCGTCAGCCGTATCGCCAACCTGGAAGGTCAGGCCCTTGCCTGTTGCCTCTGTTACTTCGGGGGACTTCATGTAAACGAGCTTGTCAAACTCTTCAATGCTTTCCAGTTCACCGTTGGTGTACTGTGTCTGGCCTTCCTTCTCATGGATGGAAATCTTGCCGTCATCGGAGTAACCAATCGTGAACGCCTTGTTGCCTGTTTCATTCGCCAAAGCCGCGCCAGCTGCGTCAATCAGACCAGCATCGTCAGCCTTATAAGCACTCAGGTCGATGATAGTCTGGCCGGGGGCAGCCTTTGTCGTGCTGTCTGCGCCAACCTTGAATACATACGTTTCCTTGCCGATGGTCAGGCTGTTGCCATCCTTCACCATGTCAGCTGTCAGGTCGAATACGGTGCTTGCAAGCTGGCCGCCGCCTGCTGCCGCACCCTGCTTGTTCTGCGTGCTGCGCACGTTCCATGTACCTGTGATGCTGTCCGCGTTTGCGGGTGTCGTCATGGTAACGGATTTGTCCTCTTTCTTCGCGGTTTCCAGTTTGAAAGTGGGAACTGCGTCCGCCGCGCCTGCAGTGCCCTGGCTTGTGATGGTCAGCTTATTGCCGGTAACTGCCGCACCATTATGCAAATCTGTAACATTAATGCCTGCATTTGCCAAAGAGGTTGCAAGGTCTGTTTTGAAGATAACTTCCTTGTCAGCCCCGTTCTTATCTGTGAACAGGATCTTATCGCCATCTTTCAGGTTTGCGGTATCCAGGTTGTACTCCAGTTTTGCATTTGTTGCTGCCGCACCGCCAGTTGCTGTAGCCGCATCTGCATCTGTCCTTGCCGCAAACGTGTAGTCAACGCCCTCGCCACTTAAGTCAGTAGCTGCATTTGCTGTGTTCGCTGTAAGCGTCAAGGTTTTTCCATCGGCAGATTCTACAATATCAAATTCAGCACCTGTTGCCGCTGCCCAAGTGGTGCCTGTTGCGCCTCTCGTATATGTTACACCATGAACAGTTATTGTGTCATTTTCCGCCGCTGCAACATCCAATGTAATTGTAGCTGTAGAATTCGTTGCACCTGTCGTTGTTGTCACGCCTGTCTTTGCCGCATAGGTAACCTTAACGTCTTCAGCTGCCGGAGAGTTGCCTGCAACACCAGCTGTTTTAGCAGTAAATGTTACCTTACCATTTGCTACTGCCGCATCATAGGTAGTACCACCAACCAGGCTTCCGTCAGCCTGGACTGTAAATGTATCTCCAGCAAATTCAATCTTGTCGCCAGTCGCAAGGTCCTTTGCAAGTGTATATTCAGCCGTTGCCTTTGTTGCATCAGTACCCTTTGTTTCTGTGCCTTTTACCTTCAAAGCTGTGCTGTAGCTGTCAAATTTCAACGCAGGTGCGCCCAGCGTGCCGTTCGGATCTATTACCTTCAACTCACCCTTTGCCGCATCGTAGCTTACCTTATAGCCGCTCTCTGTTTCAAAGCCAGCCGCAGGGAAAGCATCTGTAAGGCCAGTCGTGCCTGCCAGCTTGCCCTCGCCGATTGTCAGCTGGTCGCCGCCGATTGTGATCTTGTTGCCAACCTTCAGTGCGTCATCTTTGATCTTCGCTGTATATTCCACAGGGTTGCCGTTCGGGTTTGTAACATAGTCAATCTTGACGTCAACATTCGCGTTTACAACCTGTGTCGGGTCTTTCGGCGGCTGCTCCTGCTCGAATTTGATCGAATTTTTGGTTGCGGTTGCCCTAAATTCCTGCCCTTCGATCAGGTTGTTGCCAGCCATGTTGAATTTGTTTGCGATTGCTGTTGCAATCTTCTCAGCGTCATAGGATTCGCCGGCTTTCAGGATGCCCTGTGCAAGGTTTTCTGTTGCGGCAAATTCCAGTTCAACCGTGTTGTCGCCCACCTTGAATTGGATGGTATCGCCTTCCTGGCTCTTCTCTGTGAGCTGTACATTGTGCAGTTCTACGTTGATTTCCGTTTTTGCTTCTTCGGGGCTGTCCTTATGCAGAACGGTCTTTGTACCAACTTCCAAAGTCGGGTTTGTAGCAACTTCCTGCAGGATAGGAACGTCTGTCGTGCCGCCTGTGGTCTGTGTCGCCTCTGCGTCCATAGAGCCGTCCAGCAGCTTCAGGCCGTTGAAGTTTGTGGATTTGGAAATTCTGTCGATTTCTTCTTTCAGAGTCTGAACTTCCTTGTCCAGGTTCGCACGGTCAACTTCGTTGTCGTATGTGCCGTTTGCGGACTGTGTAGCCAGATATACCATTCTGTTCAGCATGGAATGAACTTCTGTCAGCGCGCCTTCTGCGGTCTGTACCAGGGAAATGCCGTCGTTCGCGTTTTTCTGAGCCGCTTCCAGGCCTTTGATCTGCGCTCTCATTTTTTCGGAGATAGCCAGACCAGCCGCGTCGTCGCCTGCGCGGTTAATTCTGTAACCGGAAGACAGTTTTTCCAGATTTTTCGCCAATGCGTTGTTGTTGCCGCCCAGCTGTCTGTAAGCGTTGAGCGCCATAATGTTGTGTTGAATCCTCATAAATATTGCCTCCTTCATGGAAATATGCACCAGGGGACTTCCTTTTCCCCCTGATCGTTGAGTAATGTGATATATTTTGAACCTCCGCCCCGCCGGTACCTTAACGCGGCGGAAGAACAAAATCAGATGGATTTAAGCAGGGCTTTTCTTTGCCCGTTTCGCATCCTCCAGGATGCATGCCGGAGTCGGGTGGTCCCTCTCCCAAACCTCGCTTCGGATGACTGATACATCCGCAGGGGCGTCTACAAGCAATTTCAGCCCGTTTTTCGTCCCCTCCACTTTTACGACAATGTTCTCGCCAATGACAACATATTGTCCGGATTTTCTTCCCAGTGATAACATCGCAAAAACCTCCTTGTATTCGCTGTTTGTGCAATATTGAAAGGCAGATTTCCTGCTTGGTTCCGATAAACAGAATTATCAGAAGTAATTTTTGAAAAATCTTACTAAAATTCCAAAAATTTTTTTCCAAAACACTAAATCTAAAGGGATGTGTGCCGATATACAAATCAGAAAGGCAAGAAAAAGTGCATAAAATTTGAAATTTTGTGAAGTTTCACTTCTGATAATTCTGTTTATCAGAAGTAGAACTTGAAAAAAATGTGATATTTGACAAGAAAAGTTGAATCCGGCAAATTGTAACTTCTTAAAAATAGTGTAGCCCGCCATTGGCAGGCTTTTTTATTTTGTCCCGCTCTCCGCAATTCCGCGCAATACAAAAAAAGCGTTCCCTGCCGGAACAGAAAACGCCCTTTTTATAAAAAAATCTTTTTATCAGCTGAAACAACGAAACCTCTGGTTTCAAAACAAATCTTTCCAGAGAAAGTCTTAGGTCTTTTTATGGGGAAAATACCGCATTTGTGCAGAAATGTCAAAGCAGAATTTTAGTACGACTGCCCCGTACTGTGACAAAACGGAACTATAGCAGTCCAATAAATTATTGCATATAATCACATGAACGAAACCACCCTAAACAATCGCATGATGGGAACCCATATTGGATTGCTATAGAAATGAATATAGAATAATAATCTGCCACACAACGGCAAAAGAAAAAATCCTTCGTATGATAGCTATTCATAAAACAGTATCAACCAACAAACTGAAATAGGGTAACTGCCGTACAGGATGCAGAAAAAGACGAGTAAGAAGCGAACCGTTCACTGATATCAATACGGTGTAGATTAACCATTCCCTGTTTTACATCTCTTTATCATTCGTCAAATCTCCATTGCCGCTGACCGGCACCGCCTCACCGAGAAATTTCGGCTGGGGCTGCACCCATGCCAGCAGGAAATCCTTCCCCCTTGCCGCAGCTTCACGCAGGCTTCGATAGGTTGCCCCTTGATAGGAAATATCCGCCGCCGCAACACCATAGGCATCCAATCCCAGACGCTCTGCGATATACAACGCCCTTGACAGGTGGTATTCCTGAGAAACCACAATGATTTTTTCCGCCTGAAACACATCCTTCGCGCGGTAAATGCTGTCATAGGTGGAAAATCCGGCATGGTCCATAAAGACCGCCTCTGAGGGCACACCCTGCTCCACCGCAAACGCTTTCATGGTATTCACCTCGTCATACTCCGAACGTCCATGGTCGCCGCTCATCAGCAGGCGCGCCGATGCACCGCTTTCATACAGCTCAATGCCCTTTTCCAGCCTGTCCGCCAGCATAAGGCTGGGGCTGCCATCCTCATGCACCCTGCAGCCCAGCACCAGAATACAATCCGCATCCAGCTTCTGCGCCTCCCCTGATGAAAGAATGCGCCCGACTGTATGCCGCTCCATGTAGTCGCTGATACCATATACCACGCCCAGCCCCAATATACACAGACAGCACAGGCTCAGGATAACCTTTTTCAGAAAATTTTTTCTGCTCCGCTCCATTACCTGCCACCGCCTTCCCGTATCTCCGCGCCGAAAGGCATAAGCGCGAGCGCGGCAAATTTGAAATGCTGCAAACCGAAGGGAATACCGATAATCGTCAAACAGCAGATAATACCCATCATGGCGGAAGCAACCGCCAGTTCTATCCCGCAGAGCAGTATCCAAAGTACGTTCAGCAAGACAGAGCCGGAGGACATATTGCCGTAGTAAATGATTCTGCCGAAGGGGCAAAGCGCCAGTTTCGCGAATTTGAAACATTGCAGTCCCACAGGGATGCCAATTATCGTAATGCAGCAGACACACCCCGCCAGAAACCAGCACAGCGCGGAAAGCAGCCCGCCAAAAAGAATCCACAAAATGTTGCCTAAAACCTGAAATCCTGTCATTTTTCTCCCTCATTCCTGTAAAATTCCACCGTCTTGCGATAATCCTCCTCCAAAATGGCGCGCTGCCCTTCCTCTGAAAGTGTATAGCACCCTTTTGCCACACGCCGAAACCAGCGGTAATAATTGCGGCTGAGTATCGCGGCATATCCGTCCACGAGTCCCCAGTCCTTAAGCTGTGCCGTAGAAATTTCCCCGTATTTTTCTATCAGACAGCATAAATGCAGTGATTTTTCCCGAAAAGCCGTCATGATTTTTCGACGCGTTATGCCGCCGGTATTGGCATCTGTCTGCCGCCCATCCCATTCCGCCTGTAAACGCTCCCGTTTTTTGCGGTTTTTCCATGCGATGCTGTCAGAAGGCTCCAGAACAACGTCTACCGTCCGGAGGGGGCTGTCTATCGCAACAGTCAAAAGCCCCAGTTCCAGCCGTTTCAATAAACGAAGCATATCCTTCCATGCCTTTTCCCTCTGCCCTTTTTTCGGGCGGGGTATTGCAACAAATACCAGTTCTGTGCGGCTCTGCCTCTCCAGCGCCTGATAGACCAGCCGCAGATTAAACGCCTTTTTCAGTTCCACAATAACAAGATGCCCGTTTTTGACCGCCGCAACGTCACAGCCCTTTACTTCCGCCTGCACCGTGTAACCTTCCTCTTCCAAAAAGCGGCGGACAGGCTCATATAAATCCGTTTCGCGAAAAGTATCCATTCCTATCTCCTCTGCCTGGTTTCATCTTGCCGCCCGAAAATCTGCTTACTCAGCTTTTGATGCCATAAACGCCTCGATTTCCTCGAGTGTTTTTATCATATCTGCCGTCATAACCTCGCGCCCATGTTCCGTCACAAGTACATCGTCCTCAATGCGGATGCCAATTTCCCATTCTTCGATATACAGCCCCGGTTCTACCGTCAACACCATTCCCGGCTGAAGCGTCCTTTCCGCATAACGCCCGATATCGTGCGTTTCCGCCCCAAGGTAGTGGCTCACACCATGGTAATAATACTTTGCAACATCAGCTTCCGTTTCCACAAGCCCGATTTTTTTCAGTTCCTCAAAATAATGCTCTTTCAGCAGTTCGTTCAGTGACGCAAACGGTACGCCAGGGCGTATCGCCTCAATCACCTTCTGCTGCCCTTCCAGCACAATTTCATATACCAGCTTCTGCCGCTCTGTAAACTTCCCGTTAACCGGAAACGTGCGGGAAATGTCACCATTGTACCAGTCCACCTGCGCCCCCGCATCAATCAGTATCAGCTCTCCGTCGGCAACAGGCTGGTCATTTCCCACATAATGCAGTATCGTTCCCCGCGCACCGCCTGCCGCGATTGTCTGAAACGCCTTCTGCTGTACGCCGTTCTTTTTCAGCACATAATCAAAGCACGCCTCAATCTCGTATTCCTTCATGCCCGGCTTTGCCTGCCTCATCATTTCCTCAATGCCCAGCCGCGTGATATCCATTGCCCTGCGCATCCGCTCCAGCTCCCAATCCTCTTTCAAGAGCCGCAAATCGCTGAAAACCGGATACAGGTCGGCTATCCGCAAAGCAGGATAGCGGCGGATGAGTTCCTCCGCAAAACGCAGTCCCGGATAGAAATCCGCATCCCAATCCCTGTTTTCCAAATCAAGCCATACCGTTTTTATCATATTCTTGAATACATAATCCGCAAACGTCTGCTCAAAGGTGTCTATATAGGCAATGTCGTCAATGCCGCTGATTCCCTGTGCCTCATCGGCTGTCATATTCCTCCCGACCCATTTCGCCAGCTCTCCGTTATCCCGCTGAATAAAAAGCGTCTGACGGATACCGCCCGCAGTTTTGCCTAAAAGCAGAATACACTCTTCCTTGTCTATGCCTGTTGCATAGTAAAAATTGCGGTCTGGAGAAAAGGGATATTTCTCGTCCCCTCTTTTATATGGCGCACGTCCCGCAAATAAAACTGCCGCCGACTGCGTTTC
This sequence comes from Lachnospiraceae bacterium, assembly GCA_910576545.1. Taxonomy (GTDB): domain Bacteria; phylum Bacillota; class Clostridia; order Lachnospirales; family Anaerotignaceae; genus Anaerotignum_A. Next base: position 16,128 of record CAJTKM010000016.1, on the reverse strand, counting down.
CATACGTTCCAGAAGCTTCCTTCTGTCTTTCTCAAATATATTTTCAGCTGTTTGGTTTCCCATTTTATCACTGCCTTTCCTGCAAAAAGCTTCCTGTTCTTTTCACACATTATACAAAAGTCCGAAAAAAGATACAAGTCGTTTCCGGTATTATCTGCTGCCGAAAATCTTTTTCGCATTTTCCTTATTTTCTGCTTGCACCGGATAGAATTTTCTGTTAGAATATTCTCCATGAAGACATAGCTCAGCTGGGAGAGCGCTTGCTTGACAGGCAAGAGGTCGTGGGTTCGAGCCCCGCTGTCTTCATTTTTTGCTGCCCGTTTTCAGTTGCCGACGGGCTTTGCCGCATGTCCTTTTTTTCAGTAAAACTTCACCCTGCATTTCCCCTGTGTTTATTCCGCTTTTCCCATGGCGACAGTTTGTAAATGCCTTATATTTCAAGATTTTTCGCCGTTTGAGTACTTTTATTCCATATTCTTTTTCTGTAATCAGGAAAAGAAAAACGTTCCTTAAGTCCTTTCGTCCTGCAATGATTTTCAAGTCCAGATGTCCATATTTTTCATACTAATCTAAAAATGCTTTTTCGTGCTTGCTAATAAAATCCGCCGATTTGCTAATATGGCATTTTATCCACAAAACAACTCCGCTTTCTGCCTCTAATCTGCCAGAAGTTTTATAAGCATATTATGCAAATCAGGCTTGCTTTTGATTTCCGCAATCAAATCATTCAAAACTTCATCATCTGTCCTGCTTTGTTCCACCTTTATTTCTCGCAAATCAGGCTTTGCGTAAAATGCGCGCTCAAATTTCTGCGCATTCATTTTCCTGTCTTCATCTAATACATGTGCGTAGATTTCCGTGAGTGTACTCGTCTGTGCGTGTCCTGTATCGCCCTGGGTAGCTTTCAGGTCACCATTATTCAGCTTCAATTTATCGAAATCGTCTTCGCCCACGCTGCCAATGTTCAGCATTTCATCGTCGTTCCATTTTTTCTCTTCACTCATCGCTGCTCCTCCTTTTTGAGAATAAGTATTTTGTTCGTGTCAAGCGCACTGCCTGATGATTTTTTACCAGGCGGCCAGCAAAAAAACTCGCCTCCTTCATAACCGCGGTGGACAAAGCCTGCCGCATTTACTCTGACCTGAAATACGCTTACCTCTTTTACAGCTTTATTATAGCAGATTAACACTCCCCTTTACAGTTGCAGTTATGCAAGACGATGATTCGCAGATACCGTTATTATTACATATAAATAAAACCAGCATACCTTTGCCAGCCGAAGGATTTACCATATCAAAATATCTATGCACTATGCTATACTGTATATTTTCATAGTATTCCGTGGGTGATAAACGCGTAAAATCTCAGCCTGTTTTTTTGCGGCTATATGAATATAAATTTGAGTTGTTTTTATAGAACTATGCCCCAATATCTGCTGCACACAGCTGACATCTACTCCCTCCTCTATCAAATAGGTTGCAAATGAGTGCCGGAACATATGTGGCGTAATATTTCTATCAATGCCCGACAACAATGTATATTTCCTCAGCATGTTTCGAATAGACTGTTCAGAGAACCTGTTTCCTCTCTGATTTATAAAGAAATATCCGCTTTCATTTATTTCCTGTTGAAATTTAGCGTAGTATCTCTTCAAAACCTCTATTATATCCGGGGTTCCCACCTGTATGTACCTTTCTTTGCCACCTTTTCCTAAAATCTTTATGGTGCCAGAGGATAAGTCGATACAATCTGCTCTTAAATTTGATATTTCATATACTCTTGCTCCTGTTGCAAAAAATATTTCTATGACTGCTATATCGCGCAGCTGCCATTTGCTGTTTTTTTCCTGTGGACCATAAACGAAATTTAGCAGCCGTTCTATTTCTGCACGTGGAATTATGCGGGGCAGCTTCATATTTTCTTTGAATTTAACTTTGACACGCCTAAATGGATTTTCACTTAAGATGGCTTCATCTTCCATAAAATTATAAAAAGCTTTTATCGAAGCAATTTTTCTCTTTACTGTTTTGGGTTTATATTTTTGATGTAGTGTGGCCAGATATTTCTCGATTATTTCCTTAGTAGCATCCTGATTGCCTATATATAATTGATACTGGGTTAAGTCTATCCTATACGCCTTCAATGTCTTTCCATCCAGCCTTTTTCGGAACTGACAGTATTCAAGATATATTTGAATGTTTTTACATAAATCCATACTCAATCCTCCCAATTTACTTTTTTCATTTAGCTTAACATAGTTAAAAAGTTATTAGTTATCTAGACCGTGCAAATATGGAAATATTAAGCCATCACGATTCATCTGTTTGAGATTAGATATGAAAGGCTAATGCTAGTTTTAGATGGAAAAATTTATACGAAAAGCAGGCTAGAAATATAGACATTGGTGTCTATATTTGCTATAATATGAAACATATAGGATAATAGCTAATTATCCTTTAGTAATAAACTTCTTAGAGTAAAGATTATTAAATATTTTATTCAATGATCCGGAGGGTTATTTTTATGATTGAATACGAATTATTGAAAACCAAACGAGTTGTATTTATTGCTGATTTAGTTGACTCATTTACACTATCTATCGATAATTTATGTTTAGAAATGACACCAAAGGAAACTTATAAACTTATTATGGATAGTTTGAATAAGCTATGTCAAAAGGTATTTTATTATACCTCGCCAGAGGAGTTTATGCAACATATTGTTGAACACCAAAATGATGTATTGAGCAGGATAATTAAGCTGCCGGAATATTCTGCACTGTCGAGAGCATCCACCATACCGCCGCTTTTATCCAAACCATTCCAGCGTGTACAGAACAGTCGGGAATGTCTGATTGGAGAATCATCTGCCAGTAAAGCACCTGCATTTGTCAGTTTTCCGTATTCGTTTCTTATATCGAAGGAATCAAACAGTTTATCTTCCATGCTGTTACCGGTCCAGACCTTGTATCTCTCTCGCAATTTAGAAAAAGCGTAGTCCTTGAAATCATATTCAGAGTTTAGAGTGTCATAGGTTCGGTTCATGCCTTTCAATATGAGCTGATTCAGGGCGAAACTTGGAGCAATCACACTCTCGTTTCCGATGCGAATATATGCCTCCATAACACCATCTGCTTTGTAGTAGTAAGGTGTAGAATATCCAGAGGAGACTGTCAGTATCAGAATATTTTTACCATCCGCTCGTTCCGGCACAAGAATGAAATTGGGATATGGCGAGATACGCTCTTTAATCAGGCGACTGATTGCCTCCGCATCTGCCTGTGCGTCCGTCAAACCAACCACATTTCGGTTATCATCAATGCCAAAAAGCAGAGTACCACCAATACCATTTGCAAAGGCACTGACGCTTTTTAGCCAGCTTTTCGGCTTCTTTATTTCCAGAGCAACCTTGAAATCACATTCTGTTGCTTCAGCAATCCATCTATCAATCATTATCTTGTGCCTCCCTATCAGAACTGTTCTTTCTCGCTCTGCTCTTATACACATTATGCTTGTTCTTACACTGAGGACTGCAAAATACAGCACTTGGTCTGCTTGCGACAAAAGCTTTGGTACAATGCCTGCAAAGCTTAATCGAATTTTCGCTGTCGGTCAGCATAAAGCTGAACAGCATCTGAATACCCAGCAGCAGGGAATGAAAGTCCCAAACGATGGTCGGCTTATCCAACAGGGCGATATGGTAAGTCGGTGCTATGCCGCCAAAAGCTGTCATGCTCTGCTGCATCATCTGCCGGGTTTCATCGTTCAAGGTATCATAATCCTCATAATAAAGGAAACTGTTGATATAGGTAAACGCCCAGTCGATGAACTGCTGCTTCATCCAGTCATACCGCTCCGCATATTCCCGCTGAAAGCTCATGTTGACAGCCATCGGCTTATCTGTCATGGTCAAAGCCAGTGCCATCATAACACGGTCATTCTGGATGTTCCACATGGACTCGATACCACGCTTGATCACATCCAATTTGTCAAATGGAAAGAACAGTGCCAGATATTTTTCGGTGGACATGGTTTCTTCCTTGATGAAGTGATTTTTCGGAAGATACACCGCCTCGTACTCCATAAAGTTCGGCGTAGTGGGTAGTGCAGTCATCAGTCCAAACAAGCCGTATTTCACCGCAAACTGTTGGATAGCCTTCTGAATTTCTGCATCTGGCTTTTTGCTCATACCCATGCGTCCTATGTTGATGGCATCCAGCACAATTTTCTGATACTCTGCCAGTGGATCATAAATACTCGGTTGTGCTGTCTTGGTGGGCGTAAGATACAGAGTTCCGTCCTCTGTCGCCCTCCATTCATATTCACTATATCGCACCCAGTTAGAACTGGTGCGTTCAAAAAGGTTCTTCATATACAAAACCCTCCGTCATATATTGTAACCTAAATAACTTCAATTTATATTATCAATTATATTATTTCTTTTCCCCTGAATCAATCTTCATTCCAGATTCTTCTAAAAAATCTTTCTCCAATAAGGTCATTGGCTGTTGCTTTTCTGCCTTATCCAACAGTGCAGGGAGCAGCTTTTTTCGTATCTTTTTGACCATCGTACCACGCACCTTGCGGATGTTCCGGTCGCTTTGGTTTCGTATTTTGGCAATCTGCGTGGAACTGAATAACCGAACGGCACAAAGAAACAGCAACTCCTTGTGATCCTCTTTCATTTCCAACAGCATTTCAGACAGATATTCCTCTGTCACAAGCTCATGGATGTCGTAAGGACAGTAGAAAATGGCATCAATGAAATCACCTTTTCGTATCTGTTTTTCCAGCACATCGTTCAGCGTATCCGGGAAAAAGAGTTCATTGGCAGATGCACCGTAGTCAAGCGGAACATCATCACCGCTGCGGCTGAGTTCGTGATAGCGTTCCCTGCGCTCCCGGTTAGCGTCCAGCCTGTCCCACCATGTAGGGACGATGATTTTGATACAAAGGTATCGAAATTATTGTCCCTACTTTTATGCCAAAACGGATGTTTTCAGCTGATTTTCGTACATTTTCAGAAAAAGCACCGCTGCGGGCCAGAATACTCTCCGGCCTGCAGCGGTGCTTTTTTACTTTTCTCTGGGTTCTGGACGCTTGTATGCGTTGAAACCTTGCAGAAAGCGTTAAACTTTTGGGTTTGGAGGTTGGAGCCGTTAAAACTTTAGACAGGTATTAAATCATTCTCAACGGCTAATTCGGCGGCACTTGGTAGTGTCAAGAATTATGCGCAAAAAAGTTTGCAGGCTCTGGCAGAATAGAATCAGCCAGCAGAAGAGGCATCCTCCAGGGCAGCCTCTAAGTGCTTCATATTCATGTACTTCTTGTAGCCCCACTGGGTGCCAGCTACATGGCGGAGCCTGGCACAGACCAGCATCAAAGCAGAATTGCCATCCGGGAAGCAGCCCACTACTCTGGTGCGGCGGCGGATCTCCCGGTTGAGGCGTTCCATGACATTGTTGGTGCGGATACGAGTCCAGTGTTCGCTGGGAAAGTCGCAATAGGTCAGTGTCTCTTCAATGCCGTCCTCCACTTTCTTGGCCGCCTCCTTCAGCTTCATTTCCCGCAGCTGGGCTACCACGGCCTTAGCTTTCTCACGGGATGCTTTTTTGCTCTCCTGGGCGTGGATCGCCTTAAGCATCTTGGCCACCAACTTCACCTTAGAGCGCGGTGTCACAGAAAAGACATTGCGGTAGAAATGGACGGTACACCGCTGGTATTTGGCCTCTGGGAACACTTCTCCCACAGCCTCCAGCATACCAAGACACTTGTCCCCAACCACCAGCTTGACCCCGTCCAGTCCGCGGCCTCGCAGCCACTGGAAGAAGCTGACCCAACTGGCCTTGTCCTCTTTCATGCCCTCAGCGGCGCCTAAAACCTCGCGGTATCCGTCCTCATTTACCGCAATCGCCACCAGAACGGCTACATTCTCATACTCTCCGCCCCAGTTCCGCCGCAGATAGATCCCGTCCACATAGACATACGGATAGCGTCCGCCCTGTAAAGGCCGACTGCGCCAATCTTCAATGTGGACATACGCTTTTTTGTTCAGCTCGCTGATGGTCGCTGGGGACACTTTGCTTCCCCACAGCGCCTCGGTGATGTCCTCTACCCGACGCACCGAGACACCAGCCAGATACATTTCAATGAGAGCTTCCTCCACACTGCTTTCACGCCGGCGGTACCGCTCTATAATGGCCGTTTCAAACGAGACTCCCTTCAGGCGGGGCACATGGAGCGTAACATCACCGGAGGTGGTGGTAAGGTTTCGGCTGTAGTGACCACTACGGTACCCCTGGCGAGCCTCATTTCGCTCATACCGGCCTGCCTGAGTCAGTTTTTCCGCCTCCTGCTCCAGCAGCTCATTCAGCGTTTCTTCCACGCTCCCGCGTACCAGCTCCTTAACTTGACCCTTGATTACTTCTTCATTTAGCTGTACAATCTTCTCTGACATGGTTTGCTGTCTCCTCTCAGAATGGTGTGTCGCTACTTCATTCTACCAGAGAGCTGCAAACCTTGTCTTTTTTTGCGCAACTTATTGTACCTTATCCGGCACTTATTCATCTGCCGGAACGGGAATATAAACCCGCTCCAGTGGAATGACCTTTTTGTATTTGGGGCTGAGATTCTCATAATATTTAAGAACCAGTGTTACAAGTTCGTCCCCATCAATGCCTCTGATGATAGGAGTGCTGTCCAAGTACTTCCTTGCGTTTTTTGTATAGCCTGACAGTGAGATGAACAATCCGTAGTCGCCTTCACGCATGGCCCCTTTCAGTGATTGGATCGTGGTTTCCCGAATATCTCCGTCCTGGCTCTTTACTTGCACTAAAATCCGAGGGGGTAGCTCGTCTTTGTACGCAGTTATGTCAATGCCGCTGTCACCTCCCTGGGGTGAAAGTTCTGTGCGATATCCCATCGCATTCAGCAGATCGGCCACAAAACTCTCTAAAGCATAGCCCTTCAAGTTCCGGCTAAGTTCTTTTAGGATGAAGTCCTTGGTGCTTTGTTTGATCTCCTCGGCAGTGGCCCCTACACTTTCATCCTCATCCTCCAGCGCCGTTTTCTTGAACCCGGTATCCAGAGATGCCAAAAATTCATCTGCATAGTTTTTGATTGTGAAAAGTGACATTGCCGATCCAGATTCATACAAAGCGCCTTGTGAAAAGGCAGTTCGGGGAAAATGCTTCAGCCACTTTACCTTGCGCCGATTGACATATTCTTGCGCTGAAGCCTCATATTGATATTCCCCGTCAACAATTCCAATATTTATCTCCCGGTTGCTTTTCGATGGGAACACCACATAGTCTCCAATCTGTATCTCAAACCGAAAACGGTAAAGCATTCCAGCAGCCAGAGCGATGGCACCTTTTTTGTCCTGCGGATAGACTTCCGCATACTTTTTCTTAAATGCCTCGCGGTCATTCTCCATGTTGGTGAGGTCACCGAAAGCTCCCCACCCAATGGCTATTGTGTTATCTTTCAGAAACAAGGAATCATCCTGTGTATGGATGCCCCATAACCTTCTCTCAATTTCGGCCATAAACATCGCCTCTTTTCTCAGATTTTTGTGCTTGGGGAATTCACTTTTTGCTTTTTGACTTCGTACCAAGTAACTTTACATTCAATTTTTCAAGCACCGTGTTGCATTCATTAATCGAACAGCCGCGGAAAGCGGATAGTATGTACATATAAGCACAGTCTGTTGGATCACTATTATCGTAGCCCAAGCCAGACAGACGAAGAGCATCCTCGGTCTCATGGAGAGTCAGTTCTAAACCAACTGCCATCGCAGTATAAGACGGCACTTTGAACTTATGATTTTGGTAAACGCGAGTGTAATCCATCGGCGCAAGGTGCGTCTTGTTCTGAAAAATACTCGTGTTCCAATGCGCAGCATCCATATACTTGCACATCCGCTGCGAGGTAGTTTCATTAACCAGGCGATTACGTTTCAACTGTGCTTGAAATTCAGAATTGGCGTCCTCCAGAGCCTTTGCCAGTGCTTTATTATACTCGTCCATGTTCTGAGTGTTGGAATCATAGGACGGCAGTTTTTTGTATTCCGTGTCAGCGCGGAACATATACTGAGCATCACGGATATTCGTTCGGCTGCAAACCAGCTTGTAGGAAAAATCAAGCGTACATTCTGATAGATGTAGCCTTGCGTATTCCGTCAAAAACAGTTCATCTTCGCCCGGCAACACATACTTCTCATCCCTCAGAACAAAGTATCCCTCGGCATAACAAAAAGCACCTGTGTCAAGCGTGGATTTCAGAAGATCATTGCTCATGTACAGCTGGAATGCCGTAACCTCGTCAATAGGCTGCTGATGGAATTTGGCTGCTGTAGAGGTTCTGCGATGGTGGCGGTCAATAACAACCGTTTCACTGTTATATAATTCAACAGCTTCAGGGTAGCCCAATTCGGATACTCGAATTGCTGCAGACTGTCTTGAAACATTGTAGATTTCCGCAATTTCTTCAACAACGGCTTTCAAAGCTGGCATCTGAAAACCACCGTCTCGTGAAACGCCCAACCGCTCAGAAAGGAGCATCCGCACAGTGCAACGCGGCATGAGGATTTTTGGGGCAATAGTCCGTGCCTGCCATTCCATCTTTTCAATGTCCGACCACTGCTCATTGTGACCATGCTGTCCAGCGGTCAGGCATCGAAAGGCAAATTCTGCTCCAAGGCTGTGGGTATTCTGATAACGGAAATACGCTCTGTGCTTGTACCAATGATAGCATTCATGTGCAAGCGTGTTGTTTGCACGGCCGGGATTGATAATATCGGCATCAAGAAAAACTGTGGGCTGCGAAACCTTATAGCCGATGTATTCCTCAGATGACCAGTCGTACACCTCAATGATACCAGCAGAAAAAGCAATCGCTCCCTGTATACTGTCATCTGGGGAAAGGCTCTCGGTATCCACGATATCGAGATTCATCTGCTTTTGCGCTATATCCCTTATGGGTGTTGCCTGTGGACTGTCGAGGACTTCTTTGCAGTATTTCCGCAGAAAGGATTCTGCCTCCGCCTCGAAGTCCTCAACAAAAGGCATGAATGGATTTTTATCATTCTGCATGGGCAGTGTTCCTCCTACTTATCTTCTCCGCGCAGAATACGATAAATCTCACTCATGAATACACTTGCAATCCTCGCACGGATTTCTTCGTTGTTCAGTAACAGCGTGTAAAAATCTGCATTCTGGTCATAGCCTTCAACGAGAGCGTCCTGGATGCAATCGTCATAAGTAAATTTGAAATCATCAAGAGAGTTGTTTTTTGCACTCTTGGTGAGCCGTTCCTTAAATTCGGGATTCTGCAAGAGCAGGTCCCTTATCTGCATGGCGGATTTTGTGGCGAAGTCTGTGCCGTACTTTTTATCGTAAAGAGCATTCACCTCGTCAATGATTTGGGAAAGGCGTTTTTTCTGTTCTTCTTCAACACTTGCCGGTTTCGGCTTTTTGATCTTTACTTCCGGCTGTGCTTCGATCTCCGGCTTTTTATGTTCGCTGGTCTGCTCCTGCCGGAATGCACTGACAGTTATTTTATCTGCAATATCAAAGTTGTTTCCGCCACCTCCGACATTGATCTCCTTGATGAGATAACTCAGGAAATTGTAACGTTTGTGTAGTTCAAGGTTTTCATATGCCGTAGCTTGAATGAGAAAACAGTAACCCTTGAGGAATCGACGAATTGTTTTGATAATCGCTTCCTGATCGGTCTCAGATTTCCTTTCAACCTTCTTTACAGCGACATCAAGCAGATTCCACATACGCTCCTTATCCCGTGCCGTCCGCTTTGTCTGATACAGATACCCGTTGAATTGATCAATATCGTCCACATCAAGGAAATCGTATGTATCCAGTTCACGGTCGAGATCGCGAATATCAGACGGAGAGATGGTCTCAAAAAGGATGGTGTCTTTATAATAGGGTGCAAACGCTTTTTTGATTTCTTCGTAATCGTTCTTGAAGTCCAGCACAAAGGTGGTTTTGTCATACGGCGGATAGATGCGGTTCAAACGAGAGAGCGTCTGCACAGCAGCCACGCCTTTCAGCTTCTTGTCCACATACATCGCCACCAGTTTCGGCTGGTCAAATCCTGTCTGGTATTTATTCGCCACAATCAGCACCTGATAGCAGCTGCGGTCAAACTCATAGCGCAGTTCTTCTTCCTTAATCTGGTTCATCCCGTATTCGGAGTATTCCACGCCCTTGATTTTAACCTTGCCGGAGAACGCCACAAGAGCCTTAATGTCGGTATACCCGTGGTCGTGGATATACTTCACGAAAGCCTGTTTGTACTCAACGGCCGCCTGAATGGATGAAGTAACGACCATCGCCTTTGCAGTGCCTCCGAGCAGATGGGCAACATTTGCCCGGAAGTGTTCAATGATGATTTCAACTTTCTGCGCAATATTTGTGGTATGCAGATCGATAAAGCGCGCCATCTTTCTCTTGGCGGCAATTGTCTTCAGTTCCGGGTCATCCTCGATGGCCTTGTTGATGTGGCAGTAGGTTTTCCAGGTCACATAGTTGTCAAGGACATTGAGGATGTAGCCTTCTTCGATGGCCTGTTTCATGGAGTACAGGTCGAAGGATTCTTTCCGTCCCTCGGAGTTCAGTGTTCCGAAAAGCTGGATGGTATCCGGCTTGGGTGTAGCGGTAAAGGCTATCATGGAGACATTCGGCTGCTTGCCGCTCTTCTTGATTTCCTCACGCATTTTATCCTCTTCGGTTTTCTCTTCATCGGAATCATCATTGGTAAGCACCGTGGTAACGGACTGCATGAACGTTCCCTCGGTGGAGGAGTGTGCCTCGTCAATCAGAACAGCGAAAGTCTTATCCTTCAAATTGGTGAGCAGCTTATTGTCGAGAATGTAGTAAAACTTATGAATGGTCGTGACAATGATTTTCGTGTTGCCGCGCAGAGCAATCGCCAAGTCATTGGAATCGCACTTATCATCCATGACCTTGACTTGTCCGCTTTTATGCTCCATGCCCATGATGGCCTCTTGTAGCTGACGGTCGACCACGATGCGGTCGGTAATGACCAGCACTGTATCAAACACATTGCTGTTTTCGGCATCATGCACCGTAGACAGAATATGGGCAAGCCACGAAATCGTCTCGGTCTTGCCGCTGCCAGCGGAATGCTCAATCAGGTAGTTGCAGGAAGAATGATTGAGAATGACATCATTCATAACCTTCTCCACAGCACGGAGTTGGTGGAATCGAGGGAATATCAACTCTTTTGTGCGGCGAACCTTGCCTGTGTCGGAGTTTTTTCGTTCCTTCGTTTTGATATATATGAACCGCTCAATGAGGAAGGTGATCTTATCCTTCGTCCAGATATCTTCCCACATATAGGAAACATTGATGCCGGACTGACAGTTATGAGGATTCCCTTTGCCAAACTCATAGCCTATGTTGAAGGGATTGAAGAAGGAATCCTTGCCAATCAGTTTGGTGCAGAAATAGACCTCATTCAAATCCATAGCGAATGCCGCAAACACACCGACCTTTTCTTTGAGGAGACGAGTGGTGCAGTCGCGCTCATTCTTATACTGCTTGATTGCATCCTCGTAGTTTTGCCCGGAAGTATTGCACTTCAGTTCTACGGCAAAAATGGCGATACCGTTCAAAAACAACACAAGGTCAATGCGCTCATCGCTCTTGTGGTATACCTCCTCCATGACGGAGAAAATGTTCCTGTTGTAGTTTTCGACTGCAACGGGATTTTTTGTGCTGTCTGGCTTGCGGAACATCAGCTTCAGTTCGTATCCGCTGTCAAATTCAACACCGTGCTTGATGACATCAATCAGACCGCGGCTCGGTTTGTTGATCTCGGCATTGATGTAATTGATAATGGTTTCCTCGGTGCGATCTTTGTAGATGGTGCGGAGACTGGCCATCGTGTCAGCCTGAGTGCTTTCAAGAAATTCGAGCAGCATCTCCGTATCCATCGCCAGACCGGGAGAAAACTTATCGGCAGGGCGGATGCGATAGCCGTTATCATCACGCAGATGTTCCAGAATCAGCTTCTGGTAGTCCTCTTTTTCCTTTAGCTGGTCTGCTCTAATTGGCATGACTTGTGACCTCCTTTACACGCTTTTTTCCTGTAACATATTCGTAAATCAGAGATTGTTTGTGGCTTAGAATTTTGTTTAACTGTACTTGCTTATCCAAGACAACAGCATCAATTTGCTGACACTTTTTATCAAGAAACTTTACAATTCCTTTCTGCTCAGATAGTGGACAAAGCAAGCCATAATAATTCACTATTTTCGCCAATATGGTACGAGGCATGGCGGAGCCAGCCATAGAAACTCTGATTTGACTCTGCATATATTCTGACTCCATGAGGTACATCAGGTACTTGTTGTTTAAAGATTTATTGCCACGCAAAATTGCAACAGAGGACAACACTACACATGGTTCATCAGATGTCACGAAACCTACTCGTCCAGTTGTAGCACCGTCTTTGACTATGAGGACATCATCTTTTTGTGGGCGGCACCCTGTCTTTTCTAACATCTTAAAATCGGTTTCTGAAATCTTCTTTGCAGTATCGTAATCGAGTCCGACTCCATGAACATCAGCAGCAGTTATATATGGAAACCCTTCGTAAGTTGTATCTGGTGAAAAATGGCTCCCATCAGTAATGAGGTCACAAATGTACTTCAGTCGCTTGACTTCCCAATGCGCAGGAATCATGCCCGGCCATTCACCGGCACATTTTTTCATCTCTACATTATTAAGTTCCACTCCATGGGTGACCGATTCTGTTATTACTGACATTCGGTATGCCTTTAGTACTTCAATTTGCTGCTCTAAATCATCAATAATGCTGTCAATTTTAGCACACTCTGTCTCCAGGAAAGTAGCAATAGATTGCTGTTCACCAACTGATGGCATGGCGTATTTGAATTCTGCGAAGTCCCCCTGGTACAGATGTTGAATAGTGCTATTTCCGACATTTTTATCCACAAACCAAGTCCAGAACACATCTGATTGCAATACCCAATACAAGAATTTACGGTCGTAACCGTCAATAGTAGAAATACGAAGCACACCACTATTGAGAGAGGTCGGTGCGGTGCAACCGCTGACGATGGCTACCTTGCCAATCGTACCATCCTTCGTAATGAGCAGATCACCGTCCTCAATCTGGATATCGCGGGCCTCTTCCCATCGGTGCATCGGCACATGGACACAAGAATCCCAATTGATCCCGCCGTTTTCGAAGTCCACACCTGTGATGAGGTATGCGCCTTCGTCTGTGTATTCTTCTGATGTCAATCCTTGCCAGCCAATGCGACCTTTCAAGGAAGCATTGTACTTTATTTTGTTTATTTCCCAGTCAGCGGGGACTGTGCCGATCCACTTCACTCCGCTGTCCTTTGTTTCGGTGGTCATTCGGCACCTCCTGTAAGGTCGGCAATTTTACGGTTCAGTTCCTTTTCGATATCCACGAACTGGGCCAGAAGGTCATCGGCGGACTCTGGCGCTTTATATTCGTAGAAGTAACGTGTAAACGGGAATTCTGCTCCGAGACGTTCTCTGTTTTGTGCGTTTACCGCTTTCTTGGGATCGAATTCGTAAGCCCAGATCGCATCCGGCACATGGGGGAGGACTTCTGCGTCGAAGTACGCCTGCACGTCCTGATTCAAACGGATAATCTCCGTGTCCTTCGTGGTCGGGTCGGTGAGAACTTTTCCCTTGCGGTCTTTCTGGACAACTGCGGTCTTATCGATGACACTCATCTCCATGACGATGCCATTCAAGCGGGAATCAGTATACCCCTCTACATCTTTGATGATTTCTTTGACGGCCGCCTGAAACAACGAAAAATCTGTATATACCGTATCCGACTGATGCATTTCCAGAGCAGCAAGGACAGCGTCAATAAAGACCTTGCCGCGCTTATATTTCTGATATTTCTTTTCGGCCTTTGCGTCACGGGGATTCGTCTCTTCCAGTTCCGCAAGTTCTGACTCGTTATAAAGATTGGAGTTGGCAGTAAAATATGTGCTGGTGCGCAGAGCCTCGATGGACTCAGCATTAATGACGCCGCGCCGCTGAAGGGGCTGATATACGGCCCATTCCTTATACAGGAATTCGTCCCGTTCAAAAATGCGGCACTCAATTTTACAGTCGGTTTTCCGTTTCTCGCTGTACAGTGTTTTCGCACCGGGAGCGAATGCGGCATACACTTCGGTAATCAGGTCAATCTGATTTTTAGAGATTTCACGGCGCTTTTTACCAAGAGAACGCTTAAGCGGTTCCCACATATCCACGGCGTTGATCAGCTGTATCTTGTTTACGCGGTCTTTACGCTTGTTCTTCGACAGAATAAAAGCATAAATGCCAATATCCGTGTTATAGAAAAGCTGCGACGGGAGTGCGATGATAGCCTCAATTAAATCTTTTTCCAGCATAAAGCGCCTGATCTGACTTTCACCGCTTGTTGTGTTGCCGGAGAACAGTGGGGAGCCGTTGGAGATGATGGCGGCGCGGCCGTTCTTGCGATTCATCTTCGCAATGGCGTGTTGCATAAACAACAACTGCATATCACCTGTAGCGGGCAACCCCGCTCCGAATCGACCGTTCTTGCCTTTCTTCGCCTCGGCACGGACGGCTTTTTCTACACCATCACCTGCATCTTTGCCTCCCCATGAAAGACCGAAGGGCGGATTTGCGATGACAAACCGCATCGGAACTTTCTCAAAGCAATCCTCCTTCATTGTATCGGCAAAGCGAATATTGTCGGCCTTCTGCCCCTTGATGAGCATATCAGCAAGGCAGATGGCATAGGATTCGGGATTGTTCTCCTGACCAAACAGACGAACGGTGGCATCGGGATTCATGCGCTTAATGAAATCGTGTGTGGTAGAGAGCATCCCACCTGTGCCGCAGGCCATGTCCAATACAGTGATTTCCTTGCCTTCACTGAACACGTCATCACATCCTTCGGCAAGAAGAATGCTCGACAGAGCGCGAATGACCTCGCGAGGAGTATAGTGATCACCGGCTTCCGCATTTTCGGAAAATCTGCGTATGATTTCCTCAAACATATAGCCCATCTTGTGTCCGTCAATCGTTTCGGGATTCAAGTCCAATTCAGAGAACTTTTTTACCACGCCGAGCAGACGGTTATTTTTATCCAGGTCGGAAATCTTCTCCTTAAACTTCAGCCGGGTAATCAACATATCCTTGATGTTCGGGGAGAAGGACTCCAGATAGAAATGAAAGTTCTCCACAATAGCAGGGGCTTCGTTCAGCAATCCTACAAGATCAAATTTAGAGGTGTTGTAAAAAGGATATCCTGCAAGGTTCTCCAAAACTTTCTGAGGTGTTTTGGGATTTGCGTCAAATTTCTCGATGACCTTCTGTTTGCGTATCTTGCCACTTGCGTCCTTTGTAGCGAGAGCGCACTCAAGACGTCTGATTATAATCATCGGAATGATGATGTCTTTGTACTTGTCCGCTTTGTAGGGACCGCGCAGGGTGTTGGCAATGGAAAAAACCATGTCAACTTCTTTATTCACATTCAGGGTGGAGTCATCCATCATGACCTGGGTAATTTTCACTTCTGCCATATCTGTAATCCTCCGTTATATTTCATTAATATCAATGCCCGCCTTTAGTAGCCGCTCGTATCGATCATTTGAAATAATCACGGCTAACGGCTTTCCGTTTTTCAATATAAATCCCGCCGTATCATTTTCCGATATTGCTGTGATAATTTTGGATGCTTGTCCCCGTAGCAAATCAGACATATTGTAATGCTCCATTGGGATTTTACCCTTTTGAAACTGTGACATCAGCACATCCTCCTCTATATCCTGAGCTTATTCTTATATTATGCCACAAAGTAATTACAATTTCAACGATAAAATTCATTACACTCTCAAAATGTTTCTATCTCTCGAAGATGAATATTATCCCCCTTGGGAGCCACCAGTTTCCCGCTTCAGAGCCACCCGGAAATTTCTTCCTTGAGAGCCACCTCAGACACAAGATATAGTAATACTGCCCCTGTCACTTGAAAATACAACAGAGGCAATATTAGGTCTAATGATGTTCAGATGATTATGCTTCTATCTCGTCAACAA
>CAJTKM010000015.1:1083-80632 GCA_910576545.1 Lachnospiraceae bacterium | reverse complement strand
ACGAGATAGAAGCATAATCATCTGAACATCATTAGACCTAATATTGCCTCTGTTGTATTTTCAAGCGACAGGGGCAGTATTACTATATCTTGTGTCTGAGGTGGCTCTCAAGGAAGAAATTTCCGGGTGGCTCTGAAGCGGGAAACTGGTGGCTCCCAAGGGGGATAATATTCAGTATCCCTGCCCGTCACAAACAGCTTTGCGGTATCGGACGCACGGCTCTCTTTTTCCAGAACAAAGGTAGCGTCCGCACTCCCCGTCAGACCTGTCGTGCCAGACACCTTGTTGAACACATCGCTGTCGTTCTGCTTGCGGATATGGTGGACGACCACCACCGAAAGGGAATGCCTGTCGGCAAAGTCCTTTATCAGCGATATGTCGCCGTAATCGTTGGCGTAGGCGTTGTCTTTGGAAGCGGTGCGTATCTTTTGCAGCGTATCAATGACAATGAGCCTGCTGTCGGGATATACTTTCAGATAGTCCTCAAGCTGTACCATCAGACCGTCCGAGAGCTTGCAGCTCGCCACGGCGAAATGGAGCTTCCTGTTGGCTTCATCGGTCAGACGGAATAATCTGTCCTGTATGCGGAAAAAGGTATCCTCCAGACAGAGGTACAGCACATCGCCCGCCTTTGTCGGCATGTCCCACAGGGGAAGCCCCTGCGACACGCAAAGGCAGAGCTTGAGCATGAGCCAGCTCTTGCCGATTTTCTGAGAGCCGCAG
The DNA here is from genome assembly GCA_910576545.1 of Lachnospiraceae bacterium. Classification (GTDB taxonomy): domain Bacteria; phylum Bacillota; class Clostridia; order Lachnospirales; family Anaerotignaceae; genus Anaerotignum_A. Next base: position 79,909 of record CAJTKM010000015.1, on the reverse strand, counting down.
AACAGCGACAAGCCCGTGGGGATAAGACCGTCCACCACAAAGGACGGCTTTTCAAGCGGCTCGTAAAGGAGCGTTTCCGCTTCCACCAGATTTAGCTTCTGCATGGGCTTCCTCCTTTCGGCGTTTTCGTTTGGTTTTACTGCACATAGGCGTGACCTCCTTGAATAGATTTACCCCTGCAATGAAAGCAAGGGTATGTAACACAGCCAGTCCATACAGTTCCACGCTATCCCTAAAGCGGCGTTCCCTCTGCCAGTGCTATGCACGGATTGAGCAATGGGCAGGCTCGTATTGTGGCTCTGCTGTCCGTTGCGGCAGGTATCCCTCTGGCGGCTGCTATGGAATTTTCAAGGAGCAAATCTATCGCTATCGTTTTCGGCAATAAAAAAAGGGCGGGAGGTTTTGACCTCTCACCCAACAGCCCGCAGGGGGATATGTTTTTAGACATGATATTCTGATTTTTTGAAAAAGCAAAAGCACCTGCCGCTTAACCGTTTTTCTCGGTCAGTAGCAAGTGCTTGTTGCAAGTTTGGTATTCAGTTCGTAAAAGGGGCATATCTGCCCGTGTTCTCAAATGGAATTTGACCTCTGTGTTCCGTTCGCTTGTACTGCTGCCCTGCATCAGCGACGTTGAGGGGAGCGTCCCCCCTGTGTTGCCCGTGCTGCCTGTCCCGCCCGCAGAAGCCGCATCCATGATATTATTATAGTCAATGCTCGTGTTCGTTACATTGGACGCATATGCGGGCGTTTCATTCTCGTGGTAAAGGCTGCTCCGCTCGGTCGGGATATTCCCGCTGAATACGCCATAGGCAGGCGGCAGGTACGCCGCGTCCTTGTTCCGCCGGATATTCTCCAGCTGCGGGTTCCTTGCGGGCTCGTCCGTTGGTGTAGGCGTGCCGAAGTCGTCCTTTGTTTCCATGCCGCTTGCAAACTGGTAGTTGAATGAAAACCTGTCCCAGTTTTCCGTGCTGTAATCGTTGATGTTTACAGTGTCCTCCCTGCCGTAGCCTAAGCCCTGCCCGTTTCCGGCAAAAGCCACAGTGCCGCTGCCCAGGCTCAGCAGAAATACCATTGCCATTGCAAATGCTTTTTTCATAGGTTGTATTCCTCCTCTCTTGTTTTGTCTACATCTGCATTTCTGCCCTCCTTCCTTTATGGGATTCTGTGCGTGGGCATCACCTCCTTCTGCCAGCATGGTCAGCTCTGTTTTTCTTTGCTCCAATGCTCCAGCAAATTTAAGATAACCTGTTCCATTTGCTTTGGAGTGTAATCCCTTGGAAAGTATCTCTTAATCTTGCTGCCGCCAAGCGTCAGCTTGATGTCGGCTGCCCTGTCCTCGCTCATAATCTCGGCAATGACTTCCTTCGTCAGCCGGTTTTCCGTGCTGGCTTTTTTCAGCCTTTGCGCCTGGCTGAGGGAGGGGACGCACTCGCCATAGTCCATGAGCTCCATGAGCTGCTGTTGTTCTTCTTTCCTTAAATGGGAAACTTCAACCCCTGCATTGAAAGAAATTTTCTTTTCATCAACCATCTCCAGAATGTCAGGGATCAACTCTGTCAGGCGGATATAGCGCTGGATTTGTTTGTAACTTTCTCCTACTTGTTCGCCTAAAACTTCTACTGATTTTTTGCCGAAATAATTAGGGACAACTTGTCCACAATTATTTTTAAGAGGTCTACCTGCCTGTCTTTTCATCGCGTCCAGCTTCATTTTATAAGCAAACGCTTTCTCTGACGGCAAAATCGTTTCCCTTTGCAGATTGCTGTCAACCATAATAATTATGGCTTCATCGTCCGTCATTTTCCTTACGATTGCCGGCATTTCCGCAATGCCCGCCGCCATGCACGCATGCCGCCGCCGATGCCCTGATACGATTTCATACCGCCCGTTTTCCTTCGGCCGGACGATTGCCGGAACGAGTACGCCATTTGCCTGTATGCTTTCTATGGTATCCTGCATTTTTTCATCATTGCAGACATGGAATGGATGGTTTGGGAAATCGTCCATTTCTGCTATTGCAATCATCTGTACCCGTTCCTGCTGTTCTTCCAGACGTGTTTCCTCGTTTTTGAAAAGATCTTCGTAGGAAGCCAGTTTCAGGGATTCCCCATTATGTTTCATTCCCTATGACCTCCCTCGTGAAATTTTCATAAGCCGCCGCAACCTTGCCCTTCGGTTCAAATGTAAAAATACTCTTGCCGTATGCGCTCATTTCCGCACCCTTGATGGAGAAGGGGATTTCTGACTGGAAAATATGGATATTTCCGCCATAGGTTTTCCGCAGAAGTTCCCCGATTTCTTTAGAGAATTTCGTCCGGCTCTGTGTCATGGTCAGAAGTATCCCCTCAATCTGCAATTTAGGGTTGAGCTGCCGCTGCACTCTTTTTATTGTTTTCAAAAGATGCTCCAGCCCTTTTGCGGAAAGATAATGTGACTGCACTGGAATGATAACGCTGTCTGCTGCCGTCAAGGCATTCAGCGTCAGCATACCCAGGGATGGCATACAATCGATTAGTATATAATCATAGCCGTCCTTGATTTCTTCCAGGTAGGTTTTCAGCACCGTTTCGCGGCTCATGGTGTTTACAAGGTTGACCTCCGTTGCCGACAGTTCGATGTTGGAAGGGAGTAAGTCGACACCTTCCTCACAGTGGAGGATTCCTTCTTCGCTGTCCAGAGGCTTGTCCAGTATGACTTTTTCCAGATTAGCGGCAAGTGTGACGGGCAATTCGTCTGGCTGCCTGATCCCAAGCATTGTTGTCAGGTTCCCTTGTGAGTCCGCGTCAATGAGAAGCACCTTCTTTCCACATCTCGCAAGCCCTACGCCTAAATTTATAGATGTAGTCGATTTCCCAACACCACCTTTTTGATTTGCTAAAACTATGGTTTTCATTATGCCCTCCTTAGTGTATAATAGTAAAAAGGATTAGCCTGTTGGTATAATTAAATTTTGTCGTTAATGAAACAACCTCCTTTTTTCAATATTTTTTTCGTTGCATTTCAATTGGGAAAAGGAATGAAATGAAAAACGACAAACGCCCAAACCCCTTGAAAATAAAGGATTCTTCTGTTTGTCGTTATTATACCGTAAGGGCACACAAACGCAACCCTACTCATTGCGAACGGCGTCAATGTGGCCACAGTGTCTAAACGGCTCGGGCATTCTTCCTCAGATACCACAACAAGAACCTATATCCACGCAATCAAATCGGCAGATGAGGCCGCTGCCGAAGTTTTGCAGGATTTATTCTCTGCTGCGCCATCCAAGCAAAACAATGCATAAACAAGCCACCAATAAGCCACTTAAAAGAAAAAACATTGTTTTTCCAAAAAGCAAAGCCCTCAGAAATCAGTGATTTCCAAGGGCTTTTTCTTCATGCACTCTACAGGATTCGAACCTGCGGCCTTTCGGTCCGGAGCCGAACGCTCTATCCCCTGAGCTAAGAGTGCGCAGACAGCGCTTTTCACGCTGTCCCAAGACTGCAACGTCTATTTTACATGGAAACTTCGCAAATGTCAAACATTTCCGCAGTTATTTTTTCAAATTTCAGAAAAAACATGAACAGCCTGCTCAAAACGCCGCTCCGCTTTTCTTTATTATCGGTAAACCCGCAGCTTTTCAACGCGGTTCTTTTCCATTTCCTCCACGATGATGCGCAGCCCATCCGCTTCGATTTCCTCGCCGCCGTGAGGAAAATTCCCCAGCACGAGCAGGACATAACCGGCAATGGTATCGACCTCATCGCTTTCCAGCCTGCAGCCGACCATTTCATTGAAGTCCTCCAGACGGGTACTGCCGTCCACGACAAACTCATTTTCCTGAATCATCTGGATTCCCTCTTCCTCGTTGTCGTATTCGTCTTCGATTTCCCCGACGATTTCCTCCAATATATCCTCCATCGTAACCAGGCCTGACGTACCGCCATATTCATCCAGCACCACAGCCACAGCCAGCCTGTTTTTTTTCATCTCCGCAAGCAGTTCCGCAACAGGCTTGCTTTCAAATGTAAAATAAGGCTCCCGCATATATTTCTCCGCGGAAAAGTCCTCCGGTTCTGCAAAGAAAACGTCTTTCACATACAGTATCCCGATGATATCGTCCAAATCCTCGCCATAAACCGGCATACGGGAAAAGCCCTCCTGCCGGATCAGTTCAGAAAATTCCTCATAAGTAACCTCATTGGATACCGCCAGCATATCCGTTCTGGGCGTCATAACGTCTTTTGCTTTAGAATCCCCAAAGTCAAACACATTGTTAATCATTGTCCGTTCATCAGATTCCAGAACGCCTTCTTCATGGCTGACGTTCACAATCGTTTTCAGTTCCGCCTGCGTAATCAGCGGAGCTTTTTCGCCAGGCACACAGCCGAGCAGCCGCACCAGCGTCCCCGTAATCACATTCAGCACAACGACCACAGGCTTAAACACCAACACACAAACAGCAATCACACGCACCACGACAAGCGCGACCTTCTCCGCTTTCTGCGCGGCAATGGTCTTAGGCGTTATCTCGCCGAAAATCAATATAATCACAGTAATAATAATCGTAGCAATCCCCGCGCCGTTGCCCGAATTTCCATGGAACATCTGTATCGCCAGCGCAGTCGTCAAAGCGGACGCGCCGTTGTTTACCAGATTGTTCCCCACCAGTATCGAGCTGAGAAGCCTGTCGGGGTTTTCCAGCAGCTTCAAAATAAGGTCCGCGTTTTTTACATTCTCCTCCACCATATTCCGCAAGCGTATTTTGCTGATTGACATCAGAGCCGTTTCCGAGGCGGAAAAAAATGCTGAACCGCACACCAAAATTACCAATAACCCAATTAACAATGGACTGCCAGATCCGTCCACGATCATCACTCTCCTTTTTCTCATAAACCATACTGTTTTTATTCTGCCATGCCCCTCAATTTCTTACCATATGCAGCAGGGCAGTTTTAGGTAGTGTCGTCACAAGTGCCTGCACACACCTTTCCGGCAAATCCTGGCGGCTTTTTCGTTAAAAATTCCTGCCGTACCACCCATCTGGCGGCTCCGCCGCCGGGGCAGCGCGGCAATGCCGCGCCATTGTACGCCTGCGGATTTCTGCCTGAAATCCACCCCAATTATTCCCGGAAATACGTATACACGACTTATGGCGGCACTACCCGGGAACCGTTTTTCCGTCTGCTGTCAGTTCGGAACACAGATTCCCATTTTTCACTAATTTTACCGTGCCGTTTTGTTGGTTAACGGATATCATATCAAAAATTCATCCGCTTGGCAATATCCCGGCACATAAATATTTTGTTTATTTTATTTTTCTGATTCTACTGTTACGGCAAATCTGCATCTCTGTGCGCCGTCTAAAACCGTTTCCATTATCTCCACGGAAACCTGTTTTCCCGGCAGAAGCGTTTCCAGGATATACAATATGCTTTGTCTGGAACATTCACAATGCGCAGGGTCTTCCGTTTCTCCGTCCTGCACCTCCGGACAGACGCATTTCGGATACCCCACTTCATAACGTCGGCCCTGCTCTATGATTTTGGCAAAAAAACCTTCCATGTCCCCATATTTCCGGTACTGCTTATCCAGCGAACAGCCGCATTCCCTGAACTGTGCCATCTGCACTGGCAGGACTGTATCCTTTACACAGCTTACCGCTTTCTTTCTGTAATCCATCATTTTCTCCTTATCTTTTATTCCGCTCAATTTCCTCCGCCAGCTCGCTCAGTTCCATCCAGCGCTCCATGCGCTCCTCCAGAGCAGCTTCCAGCTTTTCCTTTTCCGCGGAAATTTCCTGTAACCGCACATAATCCGTCATACATTCCACCATATCCCCCTCTGCCGCCGCAATTTTTTCTTCCAGCGCGGCAATCTCCGCTCCAATGCCGTCATACTCCCTCTGGTCTTTATAGCTCATCTTTTTCAGCGGAACAGCATTGTCCTTCCTGTCTTCCTTCGGCGGCTCTTTTTTGGGCACAGGCTGTTTCCCCTCCGGCTCCTGCGGAATCTCCCGCTCCCTTGCCGCCTTCATATCGGAATAGCCGCCCTCATACTGCCGGATCTTCCCATTGCCCACAAACGCAAATATCCGCCCACAGGTTTTATCCAGAAAATACCTGTCATGTGAAACGGAAACCACCGCACCCTGAAAGCGTTCCAGATAATCCTCCAATATCATCAGCGTTTCAATGTCCAAATCGTTTGTCGGCTCGTCCAGAAACAAAATATTCGGCGCGCCCATCAGCACCCGCGCCAGATAAAGCCGCCGCCGTTCCCCGCCGGAAAGCATGGAAATCGGCCCTCTCTGCATATCCATGGGGAACAGGAACCGTTCCAGCATCTGTGAAGCCGTGATTTTTTCATCGCCCGCACGCACAACCTCCGCCACGTCGCGGATATAATCAATGACCCTCTGTGTTTCGTCCATATCCTCATTTTCCTGTGCGAATATGCCGATTTTGACCGTTTCGCCCCGCTCCACGGTGCCGCTGTCCGGCGTGAGCCTGCCTGTCATCAGCCGCAGGAGCGTTGTTTTGCCGCAGCCATTTTCCCCTGTAATGCCGACGCGGTCGTCCCGCTGTATGATGTAACTGAAATCCCTGATAACCGTTTTCCCGCCGAACGCCTTTGTCGCATGGGTAAGCTCGATAGTCTTTTTCCCCAGCCTGCTCCCCGCGGAGGAAAGCTCTACCGCCTGCTTTTCCTCCGGTGCTTTCTGTGCGGAAATCTGCTCAAACCGCTGTAAGCGCGCTTTCTGCTTCGTACTCCTTGCCTGTGCGCCCCGCCGCACCCATTCCAATTCTGTCCGCAGGAAATTCTGCCGCTTGCGCTCCCCCGCGGCAAGCAGTTCCTCCCGCTCCGCTTTCATTTCCAAAAAGCGCGAATAATTCGCCTGATAGGAATAAATCCTGCCTTTTTCCAGTTCCAGCGTGCGGTTTGCGACCCTGTCCAGAAAATACCTGTCATGCGTCACCATCAGCAAAGCCCTGGAATATTTTTCCAGATGCTTTTCCAGCCAGTCTACGGTATCATTGTCAATGTGGTTCGTCGGCTCATCCAGTATCAGCAAATCAACCGGCGCAATCAGAGCCGCCGCCAGTGCAGTACGTTTGCGCTGCCCGCCGGAAAGCGTTTCCACTTTCTGCGAAAAATCCGTAATACCCAGCTTCGTCAGTATGGTCTTGGCTTCGCTTTCCAGCGACCACGCCTCTGCCTTATCCATTTTTTCCGCAAGCTCCGCCGCAAGGCGCACCAGCCGCGCATCCTCCGGCTTCTCCGCCAAAGCCGCCAGCGTTTCCTCATATTCACGCACTAATGCCATTTCAGGGTTATCCCCCGCGAAAACCTGCTGCAAAACGGTCGTCCCCGGCATAAAAGCAGGCGTCTGCGAAAGATATGCCAGCTTCATGCCCTTCATGGTAACGATTTCACCGCTGTCGCCCTGTTCCGCGCCTGCCACAATTTTCAAAAGCGTGCTTTTCCCCGTGCCATTCACGCCAATCACGCCGATTTTATCGCCCTCGTGTATGCTGAATGAAATATCATCGAAAATCACCCTTGTGCCGTAGCTTTTTTTGATATGTTCCGCTGTCAGTAAAACCATTTTCGTCCTCTCCAAACTTATGTAAAGAAACCCGTCCGCCGCGTATCACACGGCGGAAAGGGTCAGTTTTCGGTAGCATGTTCCTTTTTTTCCCGTTTCCATTTCCAAACCAAAAAGCATACCGCCGCCACAATCAGCCCTGCGGAAAGCAGCTGCGAAACAGCAAACCCGCCGATTTTCAGCTGGTCTGTCCGCAGCCCCTCAATCCAGACGCGTCCCAGCGCGTAGCCCAGCAGATAAAGCCCGAAAATTTCTCCGTCAAATTTTTTATGCCGCCGCAGTATGATCAGCAGTATAAAAACGCCCAGATTCCAAAGCGATTCGTATAAAAACGTTGGGTGTACCTGAATATACTCCACCCCATTGATCCTCTGCAAATGCTCCAGGATATCCGGCGAAAGGTCGCCCGAGCGCACATCGTCCAAAGGGTAGCGCATTGCAAACATCCCTTCTGTGAACCCACCGAACGCCTCTCGGTTGAAGAAATTGCCCCAGCGCCCCAGCATCTGCCCGAAAACAAGGCAGGGCGCGCCGGTATCCGCCAGAAGCCAGAAGTTCATGCCCTTTTTTTTGCTGTAAACAATCGCTGTCAGTATGCTTGCGATGACTGCGCCGTAAATCGCCAAACCGCCCTCACGCAGTGCAAATATTTTTTCCGGGTGCGCGCTGTAATAGTCCCATGAAAAAATGACGTAATACAGCCTTGCGCCAATCACTGAAAAAACAAGCGCGTACAGGGCGAAATCCACATATTGGTCGGGATCCTGCCCTGTGCGCTTTGCCTCCCGCAGGGCGAGCCAGACCCCGATAACAACAGCAAGTCCAATAAAAATACCATACCAGTACACACTTCTGCCAAACAGCGTGAACGCCGTCCGGTCCAGATGCGCAATCTCTATTCCCAGATTGGGAAACCAAATTTCCGGCATACATTCTCCTTCTTTCCCTTAAAGTAAAAAACTGAAAACCTCTTAGGGCTCCGCCCTCAGACACCCGCAAGGGACAGCATCCCTTGACCCGTTTTCCGCAAAACAATGTTTTGCGGTATAAAACCCCCTCACATGTCCTCTGCCATAAGGCTTCAAACCCTTCCTTATTTTACAACCGACAACACCATTGTATCGGCTGTCAACCTGTTTTGCAACATTTTTTCTGCATCTTCCTTCTTCATGGCCTTCACCTGCCGCAAAACCTCTGCGGCTGACGCATCCGCCGCTGCGGCCCATTCCACCTGTCCCATGCAGAGCCCTCCGACAGAATCCATCTTCCGCAGAAGCCGGCCCAGCATTTTTTTGCGCACACGCTCAAAATCCGCCCAGCTGATGCCTTCCCGTTTCAGCCGTTCCAACGCTTTCCCTAGCAATTCGGCGGTTTCCTCCGGCCGTTCCCCTGTTCCCGAAAGCGCCGCGAACGCATAGCCCTCGCCGCAGAAATAAGCCCCGCCGGGCGGCTCGTCCAAAAGCCCCTTTTCATATGCCATACGGAAAAAATCACTGCTTTCCCCTGCCAGTATTTCCAGCAGGGCATTCATGGCAATGCGGCTTTGCAGCTGTTCCTCTGCCGCCACAGCGGGCAGCTTAAAGCCAATCTGGAAGCATGGCGTTGCCAGTCCCATTTTCCGCTCCCTGTATTTCTCCACGATTTCCCCATCCGGCTCCTCAGGGAACTGTGCGCGCCATTCCGTCGCCCGTCTGCCGACCTTCTCCGCCATCGCCTGCACCTGCCTTGCGAAAACGTCCCCCGCACAGACAAGGCTCATGTTTTCCGTTGTATAATACGCCGCGTATGCCTGCCGCAGTGTTTCCGCCTTGACTTCCTCCACCGTTTCCTTTGCCCCTGCAACAGGGTTCTTTACAGGGTGCGTCCGGTACATCCCATTCAGCAGCTGGTAATATGCCACCCAGTCCGGGTCGTCATCATACATGGCGATTTCGCTGGCAATAATGCTTTTTTCCTTTTCCGTATCCTCTGGCGTAAATACGGGCTTCTGCACAAAATCCAGCAAAAGCCTGAGATTTTCAGCAAACCCGTCGCGGCAGGTGAAATAGTAGACCGTTTTGTCCCCATCTGTAAAGGCGTTTGCAGATGCACCCTGCTCCGTAAAGCGGGTAAACGCGTCGCCCCATTCCTGCTGGAACAGCTTATGTTCAATAAAATGCGCCGTCCCCTTCGGGAATGTCCGTTCCTTCCCTTCCGTATCCCGCCAGAAAATATGGTTTGCCCCCGCTTTTACTACGACTGCCGCCATTTTTTCCTGAAATCCTTCCATCGGCAGGATATAATACCGCAGGCCGCTTTTCGTTTTCCCCTGCACTTCTTTGCTCATTTCCATGCTCATGCCGTTCCCTCCTTTCCTCCCAGAAGATAAACCGCTTTCAGCCGCAGACGCCCAGCCGCGCGGCGGATGTCACTTTCATCCAGCCGTTCAATGCGCCGCAGAAATTTTTCCGCAGAAAGCTCCTGTCCCTGCAAAGCCTGTTCCGCGAAAAAATCCACCATTGCCCATGGCTGGTCTTCCATGCCGCTGTATTCCCGCAGAAGGGATTCTTTCGCCTGTTCCAGCTTTTTGCGCGGCACGCTCTCTTTTTCCAGCGCCTCAATATTTTTCAGCACGCTTCCGGCAGTTTCCCTGCTGTCCTCCTCCCTGATCCCCGCCTGCACGAACAGCCATGGCGAAAGCGGATAACAGAAGGATTTCACATCATAGCAAAGCCCTTTTTCCTCGCGAATCTCCTGAAACAGGCGGGAATCCGGCCCACCGCCCAGAAGCCGGTTCATCAGCAGGAATGCTGCGCGCCCCCTGCCGTTGTCCATATCCTCCGCGCCAAAGCCCAGCACAAGCCGCGTCTGCTCCCCGTCCTTCCTCTCGCGGATAAAATGCGGCGGTGCTTTCCGTTCTTCGGCTTCTTCGTACCCGTCCAGCAAAGCCGCCCTGCCGGGGAAGCATTTCCGCAGGGCAAGAACCTTCCGCCGCTCCTCCGAATCGCCGCAGAAAAATACCTTGACACTTTCCTCACGCAAAAGTTTGCAGTAATATTCATACAGTGATTTTCCGTCAATGCCCTCCAAATCCTCCTCGTAGCCGTCTGCCGAAACCGCCCATGGCGTACCTGCCGCCGTTTCCTCCAAAGCCCTCCGGCGTGCGTATTCCCGTTTGTCGTCCTGCAAATTCCGCAGCTTCCGGCGGAGTATTTTTTTCTGCCGCTCCACCATCTCAGCCGGAAACGTACCCTGTTCCGCAAGCGGGCGCAGTATCAAGTCCCGCAGAAAATTCAGGCTTTCCTCCAAATCCACAGCCTTCAGTGTTTCCAGAGAAAACAACAGCAGCTGTCTGCTGCCCTTTTTCACCACTGAAACATCCCAAAGCGCACCGTACATTTCTTCAGCGCGTTTCGCCAACGCCTGCGGGCTGGGGTAAGGCTCACAGCCGCGCTTCAAAAGCTCCGCCAGAAGCGCGGTTTTTGTTGCCGTTTCCCTCCGCAGTGGGATATCAAAAAACACCGCCAGAAGGTTCGTCCGAAATTTTCTCCCGTCCAGCAGGAAAATCCTGCATCGGGGCACATATCGTTCCAAGTTCCGCATTTGCTCCACCTCTTTGTTTTATTGTCCGGTCCTAGTCTTTCCAAAAAGGCGGAAAAAATCCATTCCTTGTAAAGCCGAAAAAAACGCAGTATAATAAATAAAAATTAAAGACCTTGGGGACCCTGTCCCCAATCCCCCTGCAAGCCCTTTGAAAAGGGCTTGACCCCAAACTTTATTGCGGAAAACTGCGTTTTCCGGATCCAAATATCTATATTTTCTAAAAATCCCTGCTCCGCCGCATAAAATGCGGCAACAAACGAGTCAAGGGGCGAAGTCCCTTGCGGGGTTTGGGGCGCAGAAGCTTCAGGGAAGCTTCGTTTTGCGCCGACCGAAGCGGAGCGGAGACCAGTGCCCCAAGGTCTTCCCAAGGTCTTCCCAAGGTCTTCCCAAGGTCTTCCCAAGGTCTTCCCAAGGTCTTCCCAAGGTCTTCCCAAGGTCTTCCCAGCGTCTTACTATAAAGGAGGTTTCTTATGTCCCATTACGATATCGCCATCATCGGCCTTGGCCCTGCCGGTTCTACACTGGCGCGCCTGCTCAGCCCCAAATTCCGCGTTGCCGCACTGGATAAGAAGATTTTCGGCGCGGAATCTTCCGGCTTCCGCAAACCCTGCGGCGGCCTGATTTCCGGCGACGCACAGAAAGCCCTTGCCAGCTTCGATATGACACTGCCAAAGGACGTTTTGGTCGACCCGCAGATTTTCGCCGTAAAAACCATCGACCTGAAAAATAAGCTCATCCGCCACTACCAGAGGTTCTATATCAACCTCGACCGCCATAAATTCGACCTCTGGCTGGAATCCATTATCCCGCCTGCCGTAGAAATCCATGCCGGTGCGGTCTGCGTTTCCATACAAAAAACCTCCGGCGGTTTCCGCGTTACATACATCGAAAACGGCGAACGGCGCACCCTGACCACAAAATACATCATCGGGGCAGACGGCGCAAACTCCATTGTCCGCCGCACATTCTACCCGCAGAAAAAAATACGGAACTATCTTTCCATACAGCAGTGGTTCCCTGAAACGCACCCCAACCCCTTCTATTCCTGTATTTTCGACCCTGAAAATACCGACTGCTGTTCTTGGTCTATTTCAAAAGACCAACAGTTCATATTCGGCGGAGCGTTTCCTGTCCAGGGCGCGCGGGCGCGTTTTGAACGGCAGAAAAAGAAGCTGGAGCGCATTGGCTTCCGCTTCGGCAAGCCGCTGAAAACAGAAGCATGCCTTGTCCTGCGTCCCTCCTCCTTTCGGGATTTCTGCTGTGGGGAAAGCGGCGTTTTCCTCATCGGCGAAGCTGCCGGGTTTATCAGCCCCAGCTCTTTGGAGGGCATCAGCAGCGCGATATATAGCGCAAGGGATTTAGCCACAGTCCTCAACAGCGGCCGCGGCAGCCTGAACCGCCGTTATTTTGCCAAAACCCGCCATATCCGCGTGAAGCTGTTCCTGAAAATACTGAAATGCCCCTTTATGTACCAGCCCTTCCTGCGGAAACTGGTCATGAAAAGCGGCATTTGCGCCATCAAAATCAACAGTCTGGAAAACTAACCTTTTACAGGGAATGTATTGAAAGAAAGGAGCCTTTTATGAACTTAATCGAACAAATCAACGTGCTGTTTGACAATTTCCAGGAGGAAACCTGCAGCGCATGGGATGGCTCCCACTCGTACTGGCGTCCTAACTGGAAAAACGAGGTAGGCAAAGAATGGAATTTGATACAGGAAAACTCCCCTGTCCCGCTTCCGGAGGATTACCGTGAAATCTTCTTCCACTTTGGCGGCGGGGGCATTGAGGACCGGCGTCCGGACAATGTAATGCCGGACATGACATTCTGGACATGGGACGACATCGAGGATTTTGACGCAACGGTGGATTTCTTCGAGAATTGTCCCAACGCCCTGCCCTTCGGGGATGACATTGGGGATATGTGCTATTTTTACGTCTGCGATGGGGAAAATACAGGGATTTATATGGCGGAAAAATCCCTGACATGGGATAAAGAGTATTGGCACAAAATAGCCGGAACTTTTACAGAATTGTTTACAAGCACAGAGGCGCAGCGGCTTTTCAGGAATTATTACAACTATGGCTGCGACAAAGGAACAGACGGGAGGTAGCATGGTGAAAAAAGCCAGCCTTTTCCTTGCCGCCCTGCTGGCCCTCTGCCTGACGGGCTGCGTCAACCTGCATAACGCGCTTTCCCCTGAGCCGGAAAAAGTCAAAATTGATGGAGAAACCTACCGCGCCGGCTTTTACGGCAGCCTTTGGACAAAAAACCTTGCCTTTACCGGCGAGGAATATGAGTCGGACGGCAAAACCTACCGCAGGGCGGACTGCGCCGGATTCGACTGTATGCAGACGTCCGGCGGCGGCAAAACCGGAGGCATCGTTTATTGTCTGAGTTCCCAATGGGAGGATGCCGAAGCGTATTACAGCAACCCTGAAAATTATACATATTATCTGCAAATAGATTCCATGCAGGGCGGGAAACAGGTTTTTGAAATCGAGGACATAGATTATGAAAAATTCGATGCGTTGACAAGCTTTGGCGACATCTTTGCCTATGACCCGTTTGATTCAGTTAAAAACAAAGCATCGGAATCCAGAGGAATCCTTATAGATGCCTCTGAAAACGATCCCCTGACGTATTTTACCTTTTATAAAGAGAGTAAGGACGGAAGCTTTGGTTCCTTCAAGGGGCATCATTTTTTCCTTATGGACGGAAAAATGTATCTTGCCCGTTACCATGATAGGAGCGAGGACATGGTTTCCGCGGTGGAACTCTCGGAGGAAACATCATCCTGTTTTATTGAAACTGTCACCCCGTTTTTGGAACGCTGATATTCACAGACGGCATTCCCGCCGCCGAAAAAATGAAACCAAATGGAGGCCTGCATCATGAACGAAACGCAAAAACGTACATACATACTGCCCATTGCCTATGACATACTGCTCTCGTCAGGGTTTCCCCTCACCATCGCCTATATCTGCTTCTGCGGCTTTGTCGGCTATGCCGGAAAATTCCTCTCCCCGCAGTTCCTGATTACCGGCTACGTAGTCTGTGCCGTACTCTGGTTTTTTGCAGTCTTTGTGCTGGGCGTGCTGAACATCGTGCAGTCCTTCCGGAAATATGCACAGGGTGCGGACATTTACTGCCTGAACGCCATGCTGACCTTGAAATACGGCCTTGTGGTTTATTTTATACTGAATTTTGCCGCATATGCCCTGATTGCGCTTGTCCTCCTTGCCGCCAGCCGCGGCACGCTCATTCTCGCGTTCCCGCTGTATCCTATGTATGGCGCAATATTCCTTGCAATTACAGGCGGCACATGGCTCGCGCTTCTGCCCGGCGCGTTTTACGGCATACAGGTCGTCCGCTTCGGGCGTGTGCAGGAAAAACTGACGCCTGCCACCGCCGTACTGCATGGTATCCTCCAGTTTTTCTTTCTGTTTGACGTGCTGGACGCACTCTATCTCTCCGTAAAGCTCTGGGGACGCGGCAAAAAAAGCGCGGCAGTCATCGGGATAGTGTATGCTGTACCCGCCTGTCTGCTGCTGTATTTCTTTCTGCGCTGGTATGTATCCTAAAAAAGGATTTTAGCATACAGGCTTTCAAAAAACCTGTTTTTGCATCGCGGAAGGGTTCGGGAAACGAAGCGTTTCCCCTGGCGCCGCCTTTGGCGGCAGACCTCTGGTCTGGTTCGCAAGGCGAACTGCATGGGAATCCACCGTGCGGTCGGCAAAGCCTGAGCCTTTTTGACACGCTGATTCCCCATTTGCTCTTTCCCGAAAAAAGCATATCTGGCCGCACAAAAAAAGCAAGCCAGCCCCTCACAGGCTGTCCAGCTTTTTTCTTAGAACTTATCCGTAAATAAGAACATGCAGATTGCACAGTCAGATTTTCCGGCAGGCAGGGAGCTTTTTTGCAGGCGTACCGGGTGGTACGGCAGGGAAAAGCGACAACGGCTGCCGGAAAAGATGAAGCAGGATGTGCGTAAATTATTTTTAGCGCATTATTTCCAAAATTCAAACTCCAAATCATAGATACGGACAGTGTCACCCTCCTGTATCCCTTTTTCTTCCAAAGCCTCGATAATGCCCTTTTCTTTCAGATACCTCTGGAAGAACGCGAAACCTTTTTCTGTATCAATGTTGGTGTATCCTATCATCTTTTCCACGCCGACGCCTGTTACAATATAATAGTTCCCGTCCTCAACCTCGATGGTAAACGGCTCCCTGTCAATTGCAACTTCATCGTATTCCTCATATTCCTCTGCGAAAATGATATCCTCCGGATAATCCTTCAGTATCGCGCCAACCGCAGTCAGCAGCTCATCCAGCCCCGTATTTGTTGCTGCGGAAATCGGGAACACCTGATAGCCTTCCTTTTCATAAGCCTCTTTCAACCGCGCTACATTTTCTTCCGAACCGGGAATATCCGTTTTATTCGCCGCAATCACCTGCGGGCGTTTCCGCAGTTCCGGATTGTATTCTTCCAGTTCGCGGTTAATCTTACGCACGTTTTCCACCGGGTCGTCACCTTCCACGCCGGCCGCGTCCACAACATGTATGAACACCTTTGTCCGCTCCACATGGCGCAAAAATTCATGCCCCAGCCCGACGCCTTCACTTGCGCCCTCGACCAGCCCGGGGATATCCGCCAGCACGAAACTGTCGCCAAACCTGCCCTCGACCACGCCCAGATTTGGCGCAAGCGTCGTAAAATGGTAATTGGCGATTTTCGGGTTGGCATTCGTCACCATGGAAAGCAGTGTAGATTTGCCGACATTCGGGAACCCAATCAGCCCTACGTCCGCAATCAGCTTCAATTCCAGTATCACATCGTATTCCTTTGCCGTACGGCCTTTTTCCGCATAGCGCGGGGCCTGTCTTGTCGGCGTGGCAAAATGCTGGTTGCCTTTGCCGCCCTTGCCGCCGTATATCAATATTTTCCGTTCCCCGTCATGCGTAATGTCCGCCATGACCTTGCCGCTTTCGGCCTCACGGATAACCGTACCGACCGGCACCTTTATCACCACGTCCTCGCCGTCCTTGCCGAAACAATTGCGCTTGCCGCCGTCGCCGCCGTTCACAGCCTTAAACATACGTTTATACCGGAAATCCATCAGCGTACCCATGCTTTCATCGCCGATAAACACAACATCGCCGCCCTTGCCGCCGTCGCCGCCGTCCGGTCCGCCGTGCGTGATATATTTCGCGCGGTAAAACGAAACCATGCCATTGCCGCCGTTACCGCCCTTTACGTGGATTTTCACCCTGTCTACAAACATTTTCTCACCTCTTTTTAAGACCTTGGGGCGCTGCCCCAAACCCCGCAAGGGGCCCAGCCCCTTGACCCGATTGCCGCCGCAAAAATGCGGCGGAAACATATCATATATCCTTATACTGCACCAAACAGCCCACTAAAATGCCTATTATCTCATGGCCGCCCTGCCAGCGGCTTTATCGATACGCTTGTGCCGTTTGCAATAACGCCAACCATGCCGCCAATCTGCATATAGTCAATGTCTATCCCTATCACCGCATTGCCGCCTAACCCAACGGATTTCCTGATTAGTTTTTTTATAGCTTCATCCTTTGCATCCTCCAATTTTGTTTCAAATTCATCGCAGAATGTACCGGAAAAATCTGCCGCCATTGCGGAAAAGCCTGCCCTGAAGCCTGTCCCAAGCACGACAGAGCCTGTGACCAGCGCTATATATCTTTCAATCCAATACCCTTCAAAATGGCAGCCCGTAGTCAGCATATGGTCATCATACAATCTCTTTTCCCATATATTGGCAGGACGCATTTCTTGGACATACGCATAATACTCCCGCAGATATTCCAGCCCATCTTCCGTAAAGCCTTCCTTTATAAAGCGGTCAATATCCTCCATCTGCGGGTTATTGATGAAGCCCGCGCCAATTTTACTCCAGCATTTGGAGCAGAGCATTTCCTCCGTACCTTCCCACAAAGGGCGCGTCGCGTTCAAAAAACCGATTTCCTTTTTGCAGTTCACACAAACAGCCATTTTTCTCCCCCTATAAAAAAGGCCTCAAATGCTATTATCATTTGAAGCCCAGCCTTACAAAACCTAATTCTATGCCGCGGAAGGGTTCGGGAAACGAAGCGTTTCCTGAATGGAATCCGCAGGACGGACTTTGTTCGTCCGAGGAAAAGGGCGAGTTCCAAGGCTTGCAAAGCAAGCCGCTGGAACGAGTCCCTTTATTCCGCCAGTTCCTCAAAAAAGGCTTCGTATAGCGGGCAAAGCCCGCTGTTGCCGCAACCGCGAAGCGGCTACACGGAAGGCGCAGCCTGAGCCTTTTTTGAAACGCAAGGCTTCAAATGCTATCATTTGAAGCCCTCGCCATTCTTATTCAGCAATTTCAACGGGATAGACAGAAACCTGTTTTTTATCTCTGCCCTTTCTCTCGTATTTCACGCGTCCGTCAACCAGGGCAAACAGCGTATCGTTGCCGCCTCTGCCAACGTTTGTGCCGGGGTGGATTTTTGTACCCCTCTGTGTATATAAAATGTTGCCAGCCAAAACATACTGACCATCTGCACGTTTCGCGCCAAGTCTTTTCGCATTGGAGTCACGGCCGTTTTTTGTGGAACCGCCGCCCTTATGGTGCGCGAAGAACTGAAGGTTCAATCTGAACATGCTTCACACCTCCTCAATCTTCAAAGTAATGTAGCTTCCATATTCCATTTCAATCCCTGCAAGCCCCAGCGCCAGCGTTTCCAAAAGGAGCTGTACATCTGCCGCCTCCATTCCCTCTATCGGGAACAGGACTTTGAGATATCCGCCGTTTTCCGCGTCAGCCTCGCATTGAAAGGGAACCTCTGTAAATTTCTCCACAGCGTTCACCGTATTAAACGCCAAAACCGATACCGCCGCGCAGACAATATCCGCCCCCCCGGGCGCATAGTCCGCATGGCCGGAAATCCGAAAGCCGCAGAGCCTGTCATTTTTTCGATAAAGCTTCGCCTGAATCATCGCAGATTAGAATGCCTTAATCTGCAGTTTTGTGAAAGGCTGTCTGTGGCCTTTTTTCTTGTGGAAGCCTTTTTTCGGTTTATATTTATAAACGACAACTTTCTTTTCCTTGCCGTCACCGATTACGGACGCTGTTACCGCCGCACCTTCCACATAAGGCGCGCCGATTTTTACATCACCGTCTTTCGCCAGCACAAGAACCTTGTCGAATGTGTAATCCTGACCTGCTTCTACGCCCAGCTTTTCTACCGTAATAACATCGCCTTCCGCTACCTTATACTGCTTACCGCCAGTTTCAATAATTGCGTACATCTGAACACCTCCTCGCAATTTACTCGCCGGATTCGGCAACCGAAACTTTTTCCGGTTTTCCAGAGCCTCTCCGCGCGGTTGAACATACTTCATTATAGTAACATAGCCGCAAAACCCTGTCAACAGGAAATATTCCAAATTTCACTGTTTTTTCAAACTTCTTCGCCTGTTTCACGCTCATTGTATCGCCATGGAAATACGCAGCTGCCCCTGCCCTGTTTTCGCATAAATGGCAGACTGCCCGAATAGCTTCGCCTGTGAAAATTCACGGAGCTTCGCATTCTTTTTCACGCCTTCCGGTACCGGCTCATAGCCAAAATGCCCCAGCACAAATTTCGCCATCTTCCCGGCAATCTGGCGGTTCGGCAGTTTCCGCAGCGGGAACAAAGGCACGTCCGCAAAGTCCCGTTCCAAATCCTTTGCAATGCCGCTGAACGCCGGAAGCCCCACCTCCGAAAACACAACCATACTGTGGATTACCTCCGGCTGACAAAAGAAATCAAATATCCGCATCGCGTCTGTGTTCACCACCTCCCTGTCAAATCCGCTTCTGCCGCAAAACTCCCTGTAATCCAGCATATCTTTCCCCCTTTTTCTTTATAACCATAAATTATTTAACCTTATATATTTTCACGTATAATAATACCATATTAAACAATCCCATGCAACCACTTTTCCGGTTTTTATAAAAAATAAAAGCCCGCGAATATCTCCCTGTCCGCAGGCTTCCTATTTCTGTATCTCCCCCCGCAAAGCTTTAGCTTTGCACAATAAAGTTTAGGGTCAAGCCCTTTTCAAAGGGCTTGCAGGGTGCGGGACAGAGTCCCGCGGTTTTAACCTTCTCACTCCAGCTTCTCGCCGTTTTTCACTGCTAAATACGCCTTTTTATCCCCCTTCGTCCGCAAAATCCCCATCAGCGCGGAAAGCCCCTCTTTCGTCATGCACCGCTCACCCTCCCCCTGTATCCGGTAAGCCATACGCAGCGTTTCCTCCGCCTTTTCCACACACCCCGCCGTCGCAAAAATCCGCCCTGCTCTGTCGCAAAGCCTCCCATATGCCGCAGTCGCCGCGCCGTCCTGCGCCCCTAACAGCAACGCACGCTCCAAAAGCGTTTCCGTGTCCTTTTTGTTCCCCAAAGCGGCATGCAGTGACGCCGTTTTCATCAGCAGGCGTACAAAATTCCCCGTTTCCCCTTCACGCCCCCGTATGGAAAGCGCAAGCGCGCTGTAACACTCGACCGCCTCCTGATGGCGTTTCAGCTCCGACAAAATCCTCGCCGTCCGCTCCGCACGCGCCTCGTACACAGCATTGTACGGCAGGTGCAGTTCCTTGTACAGCTTATTCCATGGCTGGTAAAACGCCGTCGCACGGTCCTTTTCGCCCTTCTGGAAATAATAATCTCCCAAAAGCCCAAGCAACGCGCAGTAGTCCTCGGATTTCATATCTCCGTATTCCGCAATGTATTCCTTCGCATTCACCAGCTTGCGGAATGCCTGTTCCAGTTCGCCTTTTTTCAGCCAGTATTCCCCCAGCCAGCGGCAGGCGCGGATATACGTTTCCCCTTCGCCCTCTTTTTCCGCCAGCGTGAACCATTTCACAGCCTCTTCCTTCCGCCCCATGCGGTTCAGCAGGTCGCCCAATGCCAGCGCGGTCCGCAGCGCAACTTTATCCTCTGGTCCGAAATCACGGACGCGCTCCTCGAACAGCTTCGCAAACATCTGCGCCGCATTTTCCGCCTGCTGGCGGCTCAGCCCAAACATAGCCGTATTCTTCCGCGCGGCAGGCTTTTCTGCCCGCGCTGTCAAATACGCCTGCCGGCGCGCCTCGTACGTTTCGTCCGGCGCGGTGCCGCATCGTTTCAGCTTGCCCTCCGCCTCCGCAAAATACGCTTCCGCCTTTGCTTCATTCCCCGCCAGCCGGTAACAGTTCGCGACTGCAAGCAGGTTATTTGCCGCCGCAAGCTGTTCCTGCGGCGTTTCCTCAAAGTTTACGTCGTTTTTCTCCTGATAGAGCGCAATGGCTCTGTCATATTCCCGTTTCTTCGTAAAAACACGCGCAAGCATTTCCAGTGTTCCCAGATACTGCGGGTTATCCTCGTCCAGCATTTCCTTGCGGATTTTCGCCGCAAGCTCCAGCGCGGCGGCAGCTTCGCCCAAATCCTCCGCTTCTTCGTAGGCAAGCCCCAGCTTTTCCAGTGCGGAGGCATAACGGGGATGCACCGCGCCGTACCGCTGTTCCGTAATCTTCACACCCTCGCGGCAGAGTGCTACAGAAGCGGCATATTCGCCCTGTTTTCTGCGGATTTCCGCCAGAAGCTGCAAGCTCCATACATATATGCTGCTTTCACCCTCTCCGCAGGCGCGGCGAATCGCTAGCCCCTCCTGTATCGCCGCTGCTGCCGCTTCGTATGCGCCCTGATGCTCATAAAGCCGCCCAATCGCCGTCAGCGAATCCGCACAGCAGGAATCCCCATCGGAAAACGCCTTGCGCCGGATTTCCAGCGCCTGCTGATAGCACTCCATCGCCTCGGCATATTTCCCCATATCGTCATAAAGCGTGCCCATGCTCATCAGGCTTGCTGCCGTCTGCGGATCATTGTCCCCCAAAAGCAGGCGTTTTTGCGCCAGGGCTTTCTGGTTCAGGGCAAGTGCCTTTTTGTATTCCTTCATGCCGCAGTAATCCACACTCAGGTTATTCAGTGCGTCAGCGTAAAAAATATGGCTGCGCCCCAGCATACGCTCCACCAAATCCAACGCCTCCCGGTGCAGGCGCAGGGCTTTTTCAAACTGCTTATCCTTGCAGCAGATCGCCGCCAGATTATTCAGGCTGTTGATAAAATCCAGATGCTCCTCGCTCATCAGGCTTCGGCGGATTTCGATTGCCCTTTCACAGTATTCCACCGCCAGATCCGTCAGCCCTGCCTTTTCGCAGACTGTCGCCAGCGTCAGCGTTTGCAGCATAAAATAATAATTTTCACTGCCGCGCTCCTTTTCAATCAAATCCAGACAAATTTCATAAAAATAGATGGCTTTTTTGAAATTGCCCTGCCTGTCATACGCCCTTGCCAGCGCGCCGTGGATATCCGCCAGATCCATTCCTGAAAAGCTGGCGCACTGCCTTGCCCGCCGCAGAGCCTTGCCAAACATCTCCAAAGCCTTCGCGTTGTTTTCCATAAGCTCATAGGTATTTCCCAAATGGTACAGGCTGTGGATATAATCCATAGAATCCCTGCCCAGCTTCAAATCGCGTATTTCCAACGCCTTGCTGTGCAGCCTGAGCGCATCCTCCTGCCGCCCCGTCTGGTTATACACGATTGCCAGATTATTCAGCGTATCCGCATAAGAAAGGCACTCCCCGCCGCATTGCTTTTTCAGCCAGGCCGCCTTTTCGTAATATTCCTCCGCCTTTTCAAAAAAGCGCATCTGGTCGAACACCAGTGCAAGATTACTCATGTCTGCGGCGTATTCCATGTTTTCACAGTCCTCGTTCGCCTCATAAATATCCAGCAGCCGTTTCCCGAGGAAAATGGCTTTTTTGTAATCCCCGTCCTGATAGGCCTGTATAAATTCCTTCCGCTGATTTTTAATCTCTCCCATGTAAAACGCCATTACGCCTCATCTCCCTCCATCTGCCGGAACGCCTCCCGTATCACATCGTAGGAATATCCCTTCCGCAGCAAAAAGCCCTGCAAACGTTTTTTCTCTTTTTCGTCCGGCGGCCAGAAGCGCGCCTTTTTTTCCAGCCAGCCGGCCGCGTCCCCCGCCTCGTCGATTTCCGTTCCGTTCAGGGCTTCTTCTATGGTTTTCTCCGCAACGCCCCTCTGCCGCAGTTCCATACGCAGGGCATAGCCGCTTTTCGGGCGCAGGCGGAGCCGTTCGCGGATATATTTTTCGCAGTATTCCCTGTCGTCAACATAGCCGTATTTCCGCAGGAACTCCATCACTTCGGCAATTACGTCTTCCGTATATTCCTTTTCCTGCAATTTTCGGTAAATTTCCTGTTCCGTCCGCATTTTGTATCCAATATAATGCAGGGCGGTGTCCTGCGCTTTTATGTAAATCAGATTGCGGCGGATATATTCCACCGTTTCCTCCGTGGTTTCACAGCCTTCCTTCAGCTTAAAATACAGAATATCCTGCATCGGAAGGGCAAAAGCGTATTCCCCGTCAATAAAGATATTATACCGCGTTTCGTCCCGCTTCTGCGGCCTGATTTCCGTCACCAGCATCGGCTGCCCTCCCTTTTTCCGTCCCGTTTTTTATTATAGTATAATACAAATCCCCTGAAATTGCTATACTGCATTTTGCGGAAAAATCTCCCGCCGAATCAAAAAAAGGGCTCAGAAAATTTCAAAGCCCATTGTCTTACTTCCCCCGTTTCCCAATCAGATACGTCACAAAAAACAACACCGCCGCCGTCAGCACCATCATCGCCCCTGCGGAAACGCCCAGCGAATAGGAGAGCCCCAGCCCCGTCAGCGAGGAAAGCAGGCCGAAAGCAGCTGCCGTCCAATGATAGCCGCGCGCATTTGTCGTAATATTGCGCGCCGCCGCCGCGGGCAGTATCAGCAGGGAATTTATCATCAAAATCCCGACCCAGCGGATGGAAACCATGACCGCCACCGCAACCATGGCAACAAAAAGGTTTTCTGTCAGCATCACGCGCACGCCCCTGCTTGCCGCAAGCGAACGGTTTACACAGAGCAGGAGCAGCCGGTTATAAAATACCGCCCACAACGCATACGCCAGCAGCAAAACAACCAGTATCACAAGCAGGTCGCCCTGCCCGACCGTCAGGATATCCCCAATCAGGTAGGCAGAATACTTCGCGAAGCCGCCCCTTGCGGATAATATCACAATCCCCAGAGCCATCGCCGCAGAGGAAAAAACGCTGATAACCGTATCCGAGGAAACCAGATTTGCCGCTTTCACCTTTGTAATCACAAGCCCCAGAAATATCCCAAAGGCAAGCATTGCCAGCAGCGGGTCGTCCAGCCCCAGCAGAACGCCCAGCCCAATGCCCGTAAACGCGCTGTGTCCCAGAGCGTCGGAAAAAAACGCCATTTTGTTGTTGACCGCCATCGTCCCCAGAAGCGCGAACAGCGGCGCAATCAGCACCGATGCCAGAAAGGCGTTTTTCATAAAATCATACTGGAACATCTCAAACGGGAGCATTTCCAGAAATCCATATATCAGTTCCATTCTGCCGCCTCCTCAAAGCCGAACGCCTCGCGAAACGCCTCCCCGGAAAATACCTCCTCCGCGCTGCCCTCTGCCGCTGCCGTTTTATCCAGTAGGACCACCTTGTCCGCGTATTTCCGTACCAGCCCCAGGTCGTGCGAAACCAGCAATATCGCCATGTGGCAGGTATCGCGCAGCTCCGTCACCTGCCTGTAAAACAAATCCAGACCGGCAATGTCCATGCCCGAAACAGGTTCATCTAATACCAGCAGGTCAGGCACAGGCTCCACCGCCATTGCCAGCAGGACCCTTTGCAGTTCCCCGCCGCTCAGCGCGCCCAGCCGCCGTCCTGCCAGATATCCACATTCCATTTTTTCCAGCGTTTCCCGTATGCTTTGCCGCGTTTTCCTGTTTTTCCCAAACCAGACTGCGCGCCCGTTTCCTGCCGCCGCCATAAAATCCTCCACAGAAACCGGCATACTTTTGTCAAAATCCAGATACTGCGGTACATAGCCAATTTTCGGCTTGGCGATTTCCGCCCCATGGCTGTCTGTAAAGGAAATCTTTCCTTTATATTGCCGTTCTCCCAACAGAGCCTTAATCAGCGTTGTTTTCCCCGCACCGTTCTTGCCGATAAGGGCTGTCAGCTGTCCGCAGTGGAACGTCAGATTTACGTTTTCCAGCAGAACGTCCTCCCCGCTGGTTACACAAATCCCTTTCATTTCAATGCTGCGGAGCGCGCAGTTGCTGTGTATGTTTGTTTTCATTCTTCCGCCCCTTCCAAAGCCTGCCGCATCGCGGCAATGTTCCGTTCCATCCGTCCGGCATAGGTGTCGTTTTCCTCCGCCTTTGTTGTCAGGGGGTCAAGCAGAACGGCATAGCCGCCGCTTTCCCCCGCCAATATGCGGGCATATTTCGCGCCGCTGTCATCCGCCGCCAAAAGCAGGGAAATGCCGTCCTCCCGCATTTCATCCGCCGCCTCTGCAAGCTCCTTTGCGGAAGGCTCCTGATATTCCTCTGCAAAAATGCCAATTTCCGCGTCCAGCCCGAAAAACTCCGCCAGATACGCAAAGCCTTCATGGAAAATTGCCGCCTGTTCCCCTTCCACCACTGGAAGCGTTGCCGCCTGTTCCGCCAGCCTTTCCGTTTCCTCTGAAAAAAACGCCGTGTTCCGCTCCAGCGTTTCCCGTTCCGCCGGCATGGCTTCGCAGAGCGCGCCACAGATTGCCGCCGCCTGTTCCGCCGCATTTTCCGGCAGAAGCCAGACATGGGGATTCCCCTCCCCTTCGTGCAGCTCGTCCTCCCCATGATGGTGGTAATCCTCCATCAAAAGCGGAATCCCCGCCGAGGTATCCACAATACATAAGTCCGGATACCGTTCCAGGGCCTGCCCTAGGAATGCCTCCATGCCGCCGCCGTTCACAAGCAGGATGTCAGCATTTTCCAGCTTTTTCATATCAGAAATCGTCAGCTCATAGTCATGCAGGCAGCCCGTCTGGGGCTGTGCCATATTATCCAAAATAATGCCGTCCGTGCCTGCCGTCACTTCCTGCGCAATCAGATAAACCGGATAAAAACTTGTCAAAACCCGAAGCCCACCTGTTTCGGCAATCTCCGTTCCCCCTGTGCAGCCTGCCAGCAGGCACAGGGATAACAGGAACATTCCAGCCCTCCAGCGTTTTTTCATGCTCCTTACCGCCCTTCATTTCAGATCCAGCCGAAGCCCGCCTGTGGAATCAGCCGTTTGCAGATTATTGTATGTCCCTTCCGCCGCTCTTGTCAAGCAAAACTTTTCCTTATAATGCACCCCCTATTGTACCCCGCCTGAAAGCGGCAGATGCGTAGTATGCCGCCGCTTTTCCCGCATTGGATTTCTTTTTCAAAGAAAAATGTGAAATATACTTGCAAATTCCCCGGTCTTGATATAAAATAGGCATGAAGAAGGAAAAAGGAGGTGTATTCCAATGGCTCACAAAATCGGACCCGAATGTATCGGCTGCGGCGCTTGCGCTGGCGAATGTCCTACAGGCTGCATCCATGACGCTGGCGGTGTTTTTGAAATCACAGCTGCTGAATGTATCGATTGTGGTACATGCACAGGTGCTTGCCCTACTGGCGCAATTAAGCCCGAATAATCACTACTTAGAAAAAGTGAGCCATCGTGTTCACTTTTTTTATACCTGTAAACAGTGCGCAATAAAATAGCTTAGGGGAAAAGGAACATTTATGTTTCTTTTTTCCTAAGCTGTTTTTATTGCATAGTGCGTCAGCACAAATGCGTTGGTCCGAAGGAACAACGAATGCCGCACTGCGAAACCCCGTTCTCTCCTGTATACTTGCATACAAAGGTTTCCGTATTTATCTCCTTTTACTCCGCCCCTTCTTCCCCATCTTTTTCCTGCCCCTCCCTGCCCATCAGCGCAACAGAACCCAGCACCAGCGCAATCCCCACAATCTTTATGACAGACGCGCTTTCATGGAACACAAAAATCCCAAGCAGAGCCGCTACAACAGGTTCAATCGTTGCCGTAACCGAAGCGCGGCTTGCAGGCAGCCCTGCCAGCCCTTTTGTATAGCAAAGATATGGTACAACCGTTGTCAGCAGTGCAAACAGCGCCAGCAGGGGCCATGCGCCCAGCGTTGTAATTTCCCGGGTAATTTCCAGAGGATCGACACAAAAAGCCATGAACACCGCCGCCGACAGGAATGTATAAAAAGAAATCGTCAGGGAGCTGTATCCCCTCCGAATCGCGAACGTCCCGAAAATGCTGTAAAGCGCGTACCCGATTCCCGCACAGAGTCCAATAAACAGCCCCCTGCCGGTAAACGCTGCGCCACTTTCCAATATCCCCGTAACAAGCGCGCAGCCCAGAAACGTCATCGCCAGCACAAGCCCTTTCGCCCTTGTCATCTTTTCATGGAACAGTGCCAGAGAAAACAGCATCACAAACGTCGGCGCAGTATACAGGAGTGCCGCCGCAACACCAAGGCTTGTCAGATTGATTGCCTTCATATAGCACCAGCTGAAAAACGTAAAACTGCAAATACCCGTGCCAATAAAATAACGCAGGTCCGTCCATTTTTTCAGCCGGAACAAGCGCCTGTCCTTTCCCAGAATCAGCAGGAAAAGCAGGCCTGCCGCCAGCACGCCTTTCACAAAAAGCATCTGCATCTCCGTAAAACCGAGCGCGCTGATTGCCTTCGTAAACACACCAATCAAGCCCCAGCAGATTCCCGCTGCCACAACAAAAATATAAGCCATCTTTTTCCTCCTTGTCCGCCCTGCAGCGCCATGCCAAGCCAAAGGGAAGGAAATTCGTTCTTCCTTCCCCTGTATGCTCTGCCCTGAAAAGCCCCCCTTTCAGGCAAAGCCGCTTATATTTTTATTATAGCATATTTCCCATATGGATACAACCTTGCCCCAATCTCCCTTACCGTTTACTTCCTGATATCCTCTGCATTTGGGAAAAGCAACATTTTTCCCGGTGTCCCCTTGCGGATTTCCTCCAATGCCTTTTCATAATCCTCCAAAGCAAAGCAGCCGCCGATTACTTTGTCCAGCTTATAATAAGGGCCTTTCATCACCTTTGCGAAATCCTCCCACGTCTGCCAGATCAACCGGCCGGAAACACCCGTCAGCTGTATCTCCCTGTAAATCAGGTCGTCCGTCATATCGTGCAGCGTCACGGGCTTTGTCGGCAGTCCCACGCATACCATACGTCCCGCGGCACGCAGGCATTTCAGCGCGGTATTGATTGCCGCTTCCGCTCCGGTAATGTCAATCGCGGCATCTACGCCAATTCCGTCCGTCAGCTTCCGCACCTCTGCCACAAGGTCGCATTTCCCGCTGTTGAACACCAAATCCGCGCCCATTTCCTTCGCCGCCTCCAGACGCGCATCCAGCAGGTCGCAGGCAATGACCTTCTTCGCGCCAAACGTCTTGCTTGCGCTGACCGCCGTCAGCCCAATCGGTCCGCAGCCATTCACCAGCACAATTTTCCCAGCCACGTCCGCCGCTTCCACGCCATGCACGCCCGCACCCATCGGCTCAAACATGCACGCCGCCTCATAAGGCAGGTCATCGTCCAGCAGGAACGTGCAGTCAGAGCGGATTCTGGTGTATTCGGCAAACGCGCCGTTCTGCGTACAGCCAAACAGCTGGATGTTCCCGCAGATATGCGGCATTCCGTTTTTGCAGAAATAACATTCGCCGCAGGGGATATGCGTTTCGCAGGAAACGCGGTCACCACATTTTCTGTCCTTCACATTCTTCCCCATAGCCACAATATCCCCCGCGACTTCGTGCCCCAGCGTCACAGGCGGTTTGATTCTTTTTTCGGACCACGCGTCCCAGTCCAGAATATGAATATCCGAACCGCAGATTGCTGTGCAGTGTACCTTTATCAGCACTTCGTCATCGCCAATTTCCGGCACAGGCAAATCATCATGGTAGACAAGTCCGCTGGGACCGGCGATTTCCTTCACCAGCCCTCTCATCTGTTTTTTCATACCGTATTCCTCCTTCCTGTTATTTATTCCCCGTATGGATTGCACGTCCTTCCAGATGCAGCGCAGCTTCCCGCATGGTTTCTGTAACCGTCGGGTGGGAATGGATCGTTGTAATAAGTTCTTCTGTCGTCGCCTCCAGACGGATTGCCAGCGCGCCTTCGCAGATTAAATCTGTCGCACGCGGCCCGATGATATGCATACCCAGCACTTCGCCGTATTTCGCGTCTGCAATAATTTTTACCAGGCCTTCGCCGCCGTTGATGATAAGGGCTTTCCCGTTTGCGGCCATCGGGAATTTGCCCACTTTGTAATCAATTCCTTTTTCCCTGCATTTTTCCTCTGTCAGCCCTACAGAAGCCGCCTCCGGCATCATGTAAACACAGGCAGGATTTGTTTTCTCATCATATACCGCATCCAGCCCCATGATGTTCTCCGCCGCAGCCTCGCCCATCGCGGAAGCCGCATGCGCCAGCTGTGCTCTGCCGAATACGCAGTCGCCGATTGCATACACGCCCGGCACGTTGGTTTCCATTTTTTCATTGACAAGGATACGCCCCCTGTCATTCCGCAGGCCAGCCGCGTCCAGATTCAGCGCGTCGGTGTTCGCCCTGCGGCCCACCGCAACCAGAACCTTTTCTGCCTCAAAGCTTACTGTATCGCCCGTTTTGTCTGTACAAACCACCCGCGCACCGGCAGGGCTTTCCTCAATGCTCTGAACAGAGCATTCCAGACAGAACGCAATTCCCATTTTTTTCATATGCGCCACCCCGACCGCCGTAATGTCGCCGTCCAGCATCGGCAGTATGAAATCCCTTGCTTCGACCACAGTAATCTTTGTGCCAAAGGCTGCGTATGCGCACGCCAATTCAATACCAATTACGCCGCCGCCAATGATGACCATGCTTTCCGGAATTTTTTCCAGACTCAACGCGCCTGTCGAATCAATACAGCAGGGGTTTTCCTTCACGCCCGGAATCGGCGGAACCGCGTTCACAGAGCCTGCCGCTACAATGATTGCGTCAGCCGTCATGCTCTCCTTCGTCCCGTCAGCCTTTGTGACCTCCAGTATCTTGGGGCCTGTGAAAGCAGCCGTTCCATCTACTTTCGTAATTTTATTCATTCTCAAAAGACCTGCAACGCCACTTGTCAGCCTTGCAGAAATGGCGTTCTTATGCGCCATCACCTGCGTAAAATTCACAGAAACGCCGCTTGTTTCCACGCCAATTTCCTTCCCCTGATTCCGGATTTCTTCCAGCAGCTCCGCGCTGTGCAGCAGGCATTTTGTCGGGATACAGCCAATGTTCAGACATGTTCCGCCCAAAAATTCTTTCTCGATTACTGTCACCTTTGCGCCAAGCTGCGCCGCGCGGATTGCCGCCACATACCCGCCGGGGCCGCCGCCGATTACAATAACGCTTTTCGGTCCGCCCGCAGGCGTTTTTTCCTCCGCAGGGGCTGTCTGTGCCTCCGTGGGAGCAGTCGCAAGCGCGCCGCCATCGGGAACGGCTTCACCGTCTGCCCCAATATAGGCAATAACGCTCTTGCAGGGACCAGCTTCGCCCTCCGCCAGCAGTATTTTCAGCAGTACGCCGTCTGTGTCCGCCTCAATTTCGCTTGTCAGCTTATCTGTCGCGACAGAAAACAGGATATCTCCTTTTTTTACTGCCTGTCCTTCTTTTATCTTCCATTCCTCAATTGTTCCTTCCGTCATTGTCAGGCCAAGTTTCGGCATCAATACCTCAGTTGCCATATCTATGCGCTCCTTTCGTTTCCAAATATGATAGAAAAGAACAGGCGAAGGCATATGCCTCCGCCCGCCTTAAATTCCTCAGACAAGCAGAAGATAAGGATTTTCCAGCAAATCCACAATTCTCTGAAGGAATTTACATGCCATTACGCCATCAATCACACGATGGTCCGCTGTCAGGCTCAAATTCATCATCGGGCGAATCACGATTTCACCATTCCGTACAACCGGCGTGTCCACAATATCGCATACACCCAATATCGCAAGTTCAGGCTGGTTAATGATTGGCGAAAAGCTCGTAATACCATAAGGCCCAAGGGAGGAGATCGTAAACGTACCGCCCGTCATATCTTCCATACCCAGCTTGCCGGAACGTGTTGCCTCAATCAGGTTTTCTGTTTCCTGTGCAACCTCTTTCAGGGATTTTATATCCACACATTTTACATTCGGAACCATCAGTCCATCGCCCTTTGCCACCGCCAGACCGATATTTGCGTGCCTGTGGTGCGTCAGCATATTATCCGCAAAGCTTGCGTTCACATCGGGGAACTCCATTAAAGCCCTTGCGGCAACCTTCATCAGAATATGGTTGAAAGTCAGCTTGATTCCTTCCGCTTTCAGTCCGTCTTTCAGCTTCTCGCGCAGTTCCTTCATACAGGTCGCGTCCACAGGATGCGTATAAGTCACCCTCGGGGATGTCGTCCAGGAAGCCGTCATATTCGCCGCAATACTCCGGCGCAGCGGGTTCACCTTTACAGGAGGCAAATCGTTGCTTTCCAGTTCCACTGCTGCCGCTGTCTGCGGTGCTCTGCCCTGCACTGCCGCCAGAACGTCGGCTTTCATCACACGCCCGTCCACGCCCAGCGTGCTTACGTCAACACAGTATTCTGCCGCCAGCTTCGCCGCCATCGGGCTAGTTTTCGGTCCTGCAGCGAAGTTTTCCACGTCCCTCGCCAGAATGACCCCGTTCGGTCCGGTGCCGGGAATTGCGGAAAGGTCATAGCCCTTTTCTTTTGCCAGTTTCTTCGCGAAAGGCATCGCCAGCACATATGCGCCCGCAGGCCGTACAGCGGCAGCCGCGGGAGCCGCAGGCTTTGTTTCTGCCGCTGCGGAAACCTCAGCCGCTGCAACAGGCGCGGAAACAGCCGCCCCGTCAGGGATTTTGTCCCCCGGCTCACCAATCCATGCAACAACGCTCTTGCATTCGCTGCTGTCGCCAGCCTGCACAGCAATTTTCAGCAGAACGCCGTCCGTATCACATTCCACATCGTTCGTTAGTTTATCTGTAGCGACGGAAAAGAGGATATCACCTTTTTTAACTGCGTCGCCTTCTTTGAATTTCCATTCTTCAATCGTGCCTTCGGTCATCGTCAGGCCGAGTTTCGGCATCAATACTTCAGTTACCATAGCGTCTCTCCTCACTTCACGAAGTCTTAAAGCATCCCTTTGATTCCTTTCACCAAGTCCTCAGGCGTCACGCGGAGCTTCATTTCCAGCGTAGGCGCAAAGGGAATCGGGCAGAAAGGCGCGCCATAGCGAAGGATGGGTGCGTCAAGGTATTCCAGACATTCTTCTGCCACAGTCGCAGCAACCTCTGCGCCGAAGCCGCCCTGTTTAACAGCTTCATGAACAATGCACAGGCGGTGTGTTTTCTTCACAGACGCCATCACACACTCCCTGTCCCAGGGAGAAATCGTAATCAGGTCGATAACCTCCGCTTCAATGCCTTCTTTTGCCAGCTGCTCCGCCGCGCCCCGCGCCGCTTTCATGCCGATAGAATAGGAAACGATTGTCACGTCCTTGCCCTCCCGGACAACCTTCGCCTTACCGATGGTGTAAGGTTCTTCGTCCTCGATTTCCGGCACCGTATCGGATTCTTTATACAGTATTTTGTTTTCAAAATACAATACAGGGTCGTTGGAACGGATTGCCGCTTTCAACGCCATTTTTGCATCATAAGGATTGGAAGGGGCAATAACCTGTACACCGGGGATATGTACGAACCAGGATTCCACAGCCTGCGAATGCTGTGCCGCGCCACCGTTTACCCAGCCGTCCGGCGCGCGCAGTGTCAGCGGCATATTGACCTGCCCGCCAAACATATAGCGCATTTTTGCCATCTGGTTGAATATTTCGTCCATGCAGACGCCCATAAAGTCCGCAAAGTGCATGTCCACAACGGGACGCGCACCAGCCAAAGCCGCGCCTACGCCGCCGCCGGTGATAAATGTTTCCGAAATGGGCGTATCCAGCACACGGTTCGGGAACTGCTGTGCCAGCCCTTTGAACTGGCCGAAAACACCGCCCTGGCGTGCAATATCTTCCCCCATTACGAAGATTTTTTCGTCCTTTGCCATTTCTTCGGCCATCGCTTCCAGTGTGGCCTGAGCAAATGAAAGTTTACGCATTGTTTTCCCCTCCCTTAGTTTTCATACACATATTTCAAGTATTCCGATGCATCAGGATATTCACTTTCCATAGCGAAATCTTTCGCCGCTTTGATTTTCGCGTCACATTTTGCGTCCAGCTCGTCGCATTCCGCCGCTGTCATCAGGCCGCCCATTTCTTCCATGGTTTCGCGGAATTTTTTCAGCGGGTCTGTATCGTGAAAAATCTTCATGGTTTCCTCTTTCTTGCGGTACAGTTCCGGGTCGCCTACAAAGTGCCCTTCGATACGGTATGTTTTTGCCTCAATAAATGTCGGGCCCTCGCCCCTGCGGGCGCGCTCCACAGCCTCTTTTGCCGCCTCATATACAGCGAAAACGTCCTGCCCGTCCACGATTACGCCGGGCACGTTATAGCCCTTCGCGCGGTCGGAAATATTTTCCACATTACATGTCGTCCGGTAAGGCGTTGTGGAAGCCCAGCAGTTCATTTCATTTACAAAAACGACAGGCAGCTTCCATGCCGAAGCCGCATTCATCGCCTCGTGGAACGTGCCGCGGTTGCTTGCGCCATCGCCAAAAAACACAACGGAAACCTTGTCATTTTTCAGCACCATCTTGTTTGCCAGAGCCGCACCCGTTGCCAAATTGTAGCCGCCGCCAACAACGCCGTTCGCTCCCAGCATTCCAATGGAGAAATCCGCAATGTGCATGGAACCACCGCGCCCCTGGCACAAGCCTGTCTTTTTCCCGAAAATTTCCGCCATCATGCGGTTCACGTCCGCGCCTTTTGCCACGCAATGCCCGTGGCCGCGGTGTGTGGAAGCAATTACATCGTCCTGCCGCAGTGCGGCGCATACCCCTGTCGCAATGGCTTCTTCGCCAATATAAACATGTGTGAAACCAGGGATTTCACCCGCAAGAAAGTCATGCTTTACCGTTTCTTCAAACTTGCGGATCGTACACATGGTTTCATAGAACTGTGCCGCCTGTTCCTTTGTATACTTTTCTTTTCCCATACGAAAGTTCTCCTTTCACGATTCATTTTTCAATATCTTTTTTGAAACACTTTATCGCAAATCCGGCCAGCCGGAAGCGGTATCATTTTTGCATCGGCGCAGGGGAAGGTTATTCTTCCCCTGTGACAGCCCGAGAGCTGCTGTCCGTGCGTTTGTTGCTATGCTGTGGGAGAAATATTATCAGTGTATCGTTATATTAAACCATTTTTCATTTGTATTTTCAGACAGGGCAGTATACCGCATTGCCCCCGTTTTCCTCATTTGTTTCCAAGCTGAGCCGTTCAGCTCATATTCGGCAGCCACAGTGTGAAACTGGGCCAGTAGGTTACAAGCATCAGGATTATCATCGCAATTGCCAGGAATGGCAGTATCGCCTTAAATGTACTGCCCATTGAGGTATTGCCGACCTTCGTACCAACCAGCAGCGAAACGCCTACGGGCGGCGTGATGCAGCCGACATAAATGTTCAGAGCCGCCAGAATGCCGAACTGGAGCAGGTCGATTTCATATGCATTGATAAGGTTGAGCATCAACGGCACCATCATAACGATGATGCAGTTGCCTTCCATCAAACAGCCCAAAATCAGGAAAATAACGTTAATAATCATTAGTACAACCAGCCTGCTGTCCGTAATGGAATCCACGAACGACATGAACAGCTGCGGCATCTGAGAAGAGATAACAACGTAAGCCGTCGCCTTGGATACGCCCACAAGTATCATAATCGCCGCAATGGAAATAGCGGAATCCGAAAGTATTTTCAAAAGCTCCTTGAAGGTCATTGTTTTATAGATAAACAATGCCACGATTGCCGCGTAAATGCAGGAGATTGCCGCCGCTTCCGTTACCGTGGCAATACCTGTAAAAATCAGGCCCAAAATCATCACCGGCATCAGCATCGCCCAAATAGAGTCTGTCAGTGTAGCAGCAATTTCCTTTGCCGATTTTTTCGGCTGTTTAGGCAAGTTGTGCCGTTTGCCGTACCACAGGGAATACACCAGAAACGCGGCCGTGCAGAGGACTGCCGGCGTCAGTGTCGCCAGGAACAGTTTTTGTACAGATGCGTTCGTCAGGCTGGCATACACGATCAGCGTAATAGAGGGCGGAATCAGAGGCCCCAGCAGGGAGGATGCAGAAGCCAGCGCAGCCGCGTAATCCGCGTCATAGCCTTCTTCTTTCATTGCCGGAACCGTCATACCGCCAATTGCGGCCACCGTAGCAACCGCGGAGCCGGAAATCGCCCCGAAAAGCGCGGAAGCCAGAACAGTGATTCCGCCCAATGCGCCCGGAACGCGCCCCAACAGGATGTTAGCGACATTAATCAGTTTTCTTGTAATCCCTCTTGCCATCAAATTGCCCGCCAGTATGAAAAACGGAATGGACAGCAAGGATACAGAATTCAGGCCCAAAAATGTTTTCTGTGCCATCGTTTCCAGCGGGAACCCGCCGACAACCATCGCCAGCATTGTCCCCACGGCAATCGCAAGGAAAATTGGCAGGCCAAGGAAAGCCAAAACCACAAGTGCAACGAATACAACTACGCCTGCATTCATGCCTGCTCACCTCCTTTTTCTTCACCGGGCAGTGCCGGCATCACTCCGCCATGCAGAAACCCTACAATATTACGGGCCGCAATTTCTATGGAATAAATCACCAGTATTGCCGCGCCGATGGGAAATGCCGTATAAACATGCGCCATCGTAATCGGCAGTGTCACAGAACGGGCAGTTGCCTTCCCAATCAGGCTTACCGCATAATATGCAAAAACAATCATGATAACGATAGAAACAATTGCCCAGACAGCCGTCATCAGGCATCTCAGCTTCGGCCCGTAAAGGCGGGTCAGGAAATCCACCTGCAAATGGCTGTCCATGCGGCTGGCAATGCCAAGCCCAAGCATTACGTTAAAAATACCAATATACAACGTCAGTTCCTCACACCATGGCTGCGCGTTTGAAAAAACATAACGCATCATAGCCTGATAAAACATAATTAAAACCATTGCGGCAAGAAGAAAACAAACAACGGCTTTCAGTATCTTCGTCAGTGCATTCAGAAACCGTGAATAAGCGTTTAATATGTTCACAAGCATCCTCCTTTGAAAGTACCCTGCATGGCAGGACAATCCCGCCATGCAGGGTCTCTGTCCCGGCTGCGCCGTAAGCGCAGCCGATTATGGA
This sequence comes from Lachnospiraceae bacterium, assembly GCA_910576545.1. Lineage (GTDB taxonomy): Bacteria > Bacillota > Clostridia > Lachnospirales > Anaerotignaceae > Anaerotignum_A. The sequence goes on along the minus strand of CAJTKM010000015.1, from coordinate 44,409 downwards.
AACATTTTTCTCTTTCGGAACAGCCTGCTGCTCAGGCTTCTGTATCCGCAGCCAAAATCATTTCATAGTAAGGAATCAGGTTCGGGAAAGTTTCTTCCAGGAAACCGTCCATAGCCGCCTGCCATTCTGTCACGTCAACCTCGTAAATTTCGCAGCCGGCGTCAACAAATACCTGCTTCGCATTTTCCGCATCTGCAATAATGAGGTCTGTACAGAGCTTGCCTGCCTCCATTGCCGCCTCTTCCAGAGCCGTCTGATATTCTGCGGGCAGGGAATCAAAGAAATTCTGGTCCATTATGAATGTCGTCATAGAATATACATGGTTAGTTTCCGTTATATATTTCGTGCATTCCTGCAAGGACAGGCCCACGCAGGTCGGGTAAGCGTTTTCCTGAGCGTCAACGGAACCCTGCTGCATTGCCGTAAAGATTTCAGAGCCAGCCAGAGGTGTTGTGGATGCGCCCAGCCAGTTCCATGTTTTCAGGTAAACGTCAATAGTCGGTACGCGAATTTTCAGACCCTTTACATCATCCACACTTTTAACGGGCTTGTTGGAGGTCACAATGCGTACCCCCTGCAAGCCGGAGCCCATTATTTTTACGCCTGCCGCCGCGCCAACATCGCTGCGTATGGTTTCGCCTACTTCGCCTTCCCATACGTTCCGGAAGTGGTCCACGTCGGAATACATATAAGGCAGTGCCTCAATGTTTGCCAGTTCTGTCCATGTGGAAAGGTTGCTCATGGAGTCATACACGATATCGCAGGCGCGCATGCCCAGACCCTCCAGGCAGTCCTGCGTAACGCCCAAAGAGGAACTGGGGTAAAGCTCAAACGTTACGTTCCCGTTTGTTTTTTCCGATACAATCTCCGTAAATTTCTCGGCAGATTTGTAAACAGGGTCTGTCGCCGCCACGCTCATGTGCATTTTCAGCGTGTAGGTTTCATTCCCGTCAGCGGAATCCCCGCCTTCGCCGCTGCTCCCCTTGCCGGAGCCGCCGCCGCACGCGCTGAGTGACAGTGTCATCATCGCGGCAAGAATAAGTGCCAGTCTTTTCTTCATAAATTTTTCCTCCCTTTTTCTATATTTCCTCTATTAAGGAAAGCGTATTCCGCTTTTCTTAACCGTTCATCAGAAGCCCCCCGTCGCAGTTAAGGTTTTCTCCCTGCACAAAGCTTGCAGCGTCCGAAGCAAGGAACAGCACTGCGTTCGCCACCTCGGAAGGTGAAGCCGCACGGTGCAGTGTCATGCCTTCCAGAACCTTTTTTTCGCGTTCTCCCGTCAGGATAGACACCAGAGGCGTTTTGGTGTATGCCGGACATACACTGTTGCAGTAAATATTTTGGTCCGAACCGGATTTTGCTATGCTTTTTGTCAAAGAAATAACGCCTGCTTTTGCCGCTGCATATGCTGATGTGCCCAGAAAGCCGCCGCCGACCTTCCCTGCAACAGACGCGATATTCACCATCCGTCCGCCGCCCTTTTCAGCCATATGGCGGAAAACCACCTGGCAGATGAGGAATACCGCTGTTAAATCAACTGCCAGAACCTTATCCCATTTCTCACGCTCCAGTGTCGCAAAATCGTCTGTATTCACAATCCCCGCATTGTTAATCAGAACATCAATGCGCCCCTGTTCTGCGGCAATCTGTTCAAAAACGCGTACAACCTCGTCACCGTCGGATAAGTCCACCGTATAATATACAGCGTTGCCCAGTTCCTTGCAGGTCTGCTCTGCTGTTTCCGCATTGATGTCAACAATGACCGCCTTGCCGCCCATTTCGACAAACTGCGTCGCAATTGCTTTGCCAATCCCCTGTGCAGCCCCAGTTATGATGCCTGTCTTATTCGCAAAAGAAATGTTTTTAAGTTCCATTGTAACCAATCCTTCCCCAAATAATGTTTTTTTATTTTGTCAATTTTATTAAATGGTTTTACCATTTGATTTATTTTAGTATGCCATTAGATACATGTTTTGTCAATCTACTTGTTTTCACAAAAATACATTACGATTTTTGTTGAAAAAGAACAAAAAAATACTTAAACGAACAAAACATGCAGAATCGTGCATTATTCTGCCCGAAATTTCATGTTTTTCGATTTCCCCACAGTTTTATAAGGATTGCGGCTTGTTATTTCCATGCAGTTATGATAGGATAATTTGTAAGACCTTTTGTGTCATTTTCGAACTTTATAGATTACCGTAGGCTGGGACCCGCGCCAATCAAGCCGCCGGAACCTTCGCCTGTTCTATAATAAAAAAATTTAGGGGGTTTTTTTTTGGACGAACTAAAAGTTTCATTTGCGCCTGCAACGACGCAGCGCGCTTCTGATGTGATTTACCAGCAAATTTATGAAAAAATTGCGAGCGGGGAATTAAAAACAGGAGACCGCCTCCCTTCCGAACGGGAGCTTGCAGACCAGTTCCATCGCAGCCGCCCCAGCGTCCGCGAGGCACTGCGAATGCTCCAGCAAAATAAACTGATTAAAATTGCCGTAGGGGTCAATGGCGGCGCAATCGTGCAGGGCATCTCTCTGGAAAGCGCGGAGCAGCCCCTTCGGGAGCTTATCACCATCGGCGTAATCTCCCCGCGGGAGCTGGCTGAATACCGCACCCATAACGACCGCACCTGTGCTTATCTTGCCGCGCAGTACCATACGCAGGAGGATGCCGCCCTGCTCCGCGAAATTATCGCCCGCTATGGCGAAGCGATTTATGATTCTGAACGCCTTGCCGTTATCGACCTTGAATTTCATAAGGCTCTGGCAAAATCGAGTCATAACAAGCTCTGCATTCTGATGACTGATGTCGTTTCAACGTTGTGCGCCCGTATGTTTTGGGATTCTGTCAGCAAAATGCCGGAAAAAGATATTATCCAGTTCAATCAGTTTGCGTTTGAAAACCATTCGCAGATTACTGAAGCTGTTATCGTTGGAGATACCGAAAAACTGGTTTCCCTAATGAATACCGCGGGTGATATCTTCTTCAAAGCCGTCACTTCCCTAAAGAAGACGGCTCATTTATCCTCCCCATTTTCTGACCTGACATCTCTGTAAAAAAAGAACCCAAGCCCTTGGGTTCTTTCTCCCTTATTCTATTCTGTATCTTTCCAGCCTGTTTGCCGCCTCCTCATCGACAGCCGCCTCCAGCCGCACGCCGTCCACAGTATGCTCCTCCTGTAATATTTCACACCTGCCGTGCAGCCAGCCAATCAGCGCGCCTTCCGTATACGGCACCAGCGCGCGCATGGTTTTCCGAAAACTCTGCAAAAGCTGTTCCACGCTTTCCAGCAGCCCGTCCAGCCCTTCGCCCCGCGCCGCAGAGATCCGTACCATATCCCGCGCCTGCCCGTCCTGTGGCAGCGGCAGCTCCGGCTGCAGATCCATTTTATTGTACACTGTAATCACAGGCGTATCCTCGCAGCCCAGCTCTTTCAGCGTCTGGTATACCACGCGCATCTGCTCCTCCCGCTCCGGATTTGACGCGTCTACAACATGCAGCAGAATATCCGCATACTTCATTTCCTCCAGCGTTGCCCGGAACGCCTGTACCAGGTGGTGCGGCAGCTTTTGTATAAACCCTACCGTATCCGTCAGCAGGATTTCCGAGCCGTTCGGCAGCTTCACCTGCCGCGTCGTGGTATCCAGCGTTGCAAACAGCTTGTTTTCCGCCAATACGCCCGCATCTGTCAGTGTATTGATGAGCGTGGATTTCCCTGCGTTGGTATACCCTACCAGCGAAATAACAGGCGTACCTTTTTTCTTCCGCTGTGCCCGCAGCAGTTCCCTGTGCGTGCGTATTTCTCCCGCTTCGCGGTTCAGCTCCGCAATACGTTCCTTGATGTGGCGGCGGTCTGTTTCCAGCTTTTTCTCACCGGGGCCCCTTGTCCCAATGCCGCCCCCCAGCCGCGACAAAGATGTTCCCAGCCCTGTCAGGCGGGAAAGGCGATATTTCAGCTGTGCCAGCTCCACCTGTATTTTCCCTTCGCCGGAAAGCGCACGCGCCGCGAAAATGTCCAGTATCACGATCGTCCTGTCCATCACCTTCGTTTCCAACGCCTGTTCCATATTTTTCAGCTGTGCCGGAGAAAGTTCATCATCGCACACAATACCCGTCGCGTCAAACGCCGCAAGCATCACCTTTAATTCTTCCAGCTTTCCTTTGCCAAGGTAATGCCCGGGATGAACCCGCTCCCGCCGCTGTATCATACGCCCGACAGCCGTCCCGCCAGCCGTTTTTACCAGTTCCTCCAATTCGTCCAGACAGGCTTCCATCTCCATCGCGGAGCGTCCGCCCTCCTGCTCTACGCCAACCAGTATCAGCCGTTCCTCGGCCTGTTTCAGTTCATAAAGTTCTTTCGTCATGTTTTTCTCCTGTCTTATCTTTCCCCCAGCCAAACGCCGTCAAAGGAGAACGCCGCCGGTCCCGTCATGTAAACGTGCCCGTCCTCCTCCCGCCATTCAATGCGCAGGGTGCCGCCCTTAAGCAAAACGTCCACAGTCCTGCCGCAGTATCCGTTCAGCACAGCCGCGACAGCCGCCGCGCTTGCGCCCGTACCGCATGCCAGCGTTTCGCCGCTGCCCCGCTCCCATACACGCATCCTGATATGTTCTGGGTCAATTTTCTCCACAAATTCAATATTCGCCTTTTTCGGGAATATCGGGTGACATTCCGCCGCCCTGCCGTATTCCTCTACCGGAAACTCCGAAACGCGTTCCACAAAAACCACTCCGTGAGGGTTTCCCATGGAAACGCATGTAAAATCAAAATCCCTGTCCAATATCCGCAGACGCTCTCCGATAACGGGGTGTTTCCCGCTTTTCACAGGAATCTGCTCCGCCTCCAGAACCGGCACGCCCATATCAACCGTCACCGTTTCCACAATGCCGTCCTTCACGTGCAGTTCCAGAAATTTCATACCTCCGGCAGTTTCCAGCGCAATTTGCGTACTCTGCGCCATGCCCCGCTCATACACATATTTCCCGATGCAGCGCACGGCATTCCCGCACATTTCCCCTTCCGATCCATCTAGGTTAAACATACGCATACGGAAATCCCCCGTTTCAGAAGGCAGTATCAGCACAAGCCCGTCCGCGCCCACGCCGAAATGGCGTTCGCTCATTGCCACAGCCAGCCGTTCCGGCTCCCGCACGTCCTCCTCAAAACAGTTGATATAAATATAATCGTTTCCGCAGCCCTGCATTTTTGTAAAGCGCATTTTCCTCTCCCCCATGCTTATGTAAAGGCGGTTTCCCGCCCAGTGATTGAAACATTTTATGAACGTCCCGCGCCCTGTCCCACAGAATGGTAGAACGTCAGGCACCAGATGCCTGCCAGGCCTACCAGCGCGAATATCGTCCGCGCAATCCAGAACAGATTTTCGTGGAACAACGCCGTCACCACGTCATAGCCGAAAAAGCCAATCAGACCCCAGTTCAGCGCGCCGATGACCACAAGTGTCAGCGCAATAAAATTAGTAATTTTCATAATTATGATACCTCCTCTTTTGGATTTCTCCCGCACAAAGATGATTCTCCGCGCGGGATTAGTATTCCAAAAAAGTTCTGTAATTATGGGCATTGTCAGAAAAAATTTTCATTTTAGAAGGAATTTTTTCGGAACGCCGCCTTTCATGCTGTTCCAGTTAGAAAAACCTTTTAACCAGTGCGCCGAAATCGGTTCCCTTTAGATTCCCAACAGCGGAAAAACTCATTTCTTCTGTCCGCAGTACGGCTTTCGCCGCCTCCAGGACGTCCTCTGCCGTCACCGCTTCAATCTTCGCAATGATTTCCTCCGTCTCCTCCACACTGCCCCGCAGCAGCAGGGAAGCCCCTGCGGAAGTCATGCGGTTCAGCGTGCTTTCCGTCCCAATGATAAAATTGCTGACCATCTGCTCCTTTGTTATCTCAATCAGCTTTGGCGGGAATGGCGTTTCCTTCACGCCTTCCATTTCCCCGGCAATCAGTTCAAATACCCGTTCCGCCTGATTGGGGTTCATTCCGGCGTAAATGGAAAAAACGCCCGTATCTGCGAAAGCCGTCGTATAGCTGTAAATGGAGTACGTCAGCCCGTTTTCCTCCCGCACCCTCTGGAACAGGCGCGAACTCATGCCCCCTCCGAATAATGTGTTGAATATCGCCGCAGCGTATTTCATCGGGTGCTCCCGTTCCAGCCCGGGGAACGCCAGACAGACATGTACCTGCTCCACGTCCTTCTCCTTCTCCACCGCAGCAATTTGGTAAGATGCCGCCGTATTATAAGGCTGGAAAGGCTGTTCCCGTTTCCAGCCGCCCAGCGCGGCGTTCAGCTTTTCCAGCATATCGTCCAGCTTAAAATTCCCCGCCGCGGAAAGCACAATGTTCTCTGTGTGGTAATTTTTTTCATAGTATTCCCGTATAAATTCCGCGCCGAAACCGTCTATCGTTTCCGCCGTCCCAAGTATCGGCATGCCCAGCGTGCTGTCCCGCCAAATGGAATCCTGCAAAGCGTCATGCACCAGTTCCTCCGGCGCATCATCGTACATTGCAATTTCCTCCAAAATCACGTTTTTCTCCTTCCGCACATCGCCCTCCGCAAACAGCGGGCGCAGGAGCATATCGCTCATCACGTCCAGCGCGCGGTCGAAATGCCGGTCCAGCACGCGCGTATGGTAGCAGGTATATTCCTTTGTCGTATAAGCGTTAATCTGTCCGCCAAGCGCGTCCATTTCCTCGGCGATCTGCCTTGCGGAGCGGTTTTCCGTGCCCTTGAACATCATATGTTCGATATAATGCGAAACGCCGTTTTCATGCGGCCGCTCATTCCGCGAGCCGTTCTTCACCCAAATGCCGAAAGAAATACTCCTTACATAAGGGATTTCCTCCAGCGCAACGCGTATGCCGTTTTTCAATGTCCGAATAATAACCATGTCATCTCTCCTGTTTTGTTAAGACCTTGGGGACTCTGTCCCCAATACCCCTGCAAGCCCTTTGAAAAGGGCTTGACCCGAAACTTTACTGCGCAAAACTTTGTTTTGCGAATGCAAACATATATAGTTTTCTTCTTTCCAGAAACTTTATTCCTTTCCTTCCAAAAACTTCATCATAAAATCGCGGTTTTACCCGTCTATCATTTCAAGGATTTCCGTCAGAATCCCGCCATCGTCCAAAATCCAATATTGGTACACATTGTTTCCCTTTTCCTGATAAAAAGCACTGCGTTCACCAAGCAATACGCCAAAACGCCCATCCTCATTTTCCCCACAAATTTCAATCTGCGCCCCATCTATAAAAATTCGGTCAGACTTTTCAAACCGCCCCCTTCTCCGCTGATGCACAGCCAACAAATCAAGCAGCCTTTCCCTGTCAACACGTTCTGTCACATCTTGCTCGCCAAAAACCCCGCCTTGCAAATCCTGATAGCCTGAACCATGAGATACATACCCTTTCCCTTTCCATTCCGCATAAATCCCGTTTCGGTAATCCAGTACACAAGTCAGCCTGTTTTTTGTATCCTCATCTAATATCGGCACGCCCTGTCTTTGGTATATTGTCCACCCCAAAACCGCCAGCAGCACCGCCGCGCCAATCAAACCCTTTTTCCCTTTCATGCCGTTCCCCTTTCCGCCTCAAACATCTTCCCCATCTATCAACGCTAAAACTTCCTGCAAAAGTGCATCGCTGTCAATAATCTCATACTGCTTTTCTCCATCGCTGACACGATTATCGTTCCCCAATATCACCTCATAGAAATCGTCTGTTGTCCTGATAAACATATCAATCTGCACATCTCCTATCCAAAAAGATGTGATTGAGGGGCCGCCCCTTCTCCGCTGATAGGTTTCCAGCAGTTCCGCCAGTTTCTCCCCGTCAATCCGTTCCGTCACGTCGTCCTCCTCGTATCCCTGCCGGTAATCCCGCACATAAATAATCTCCCTCAACGAACCCTGCTCAATCATCGGCACACCCTGCCTCTGATACACAATCCACCCAAAAACCGCCGCCGCTATCGCCGCACTAATCCAAATCCATTTCTTTTTGCTCTCCATGCCCCCTGCCTCCTTCCGCATTGCCGCCCCGTCCCCCTGCCCGAAACGCAGTTTCGGGTAAAGCGGGTCAAGGGGCGTGCCCCTTGCGGGGTTTGGGGAAGGGCTCCAGGGTCTTTCGTCTTTCCTAATACAAAAAGGGCTGTCCGCAGGGTCACTCCCCGCAGAACAGCCCTGCTGTACAAATCTGATTTTTTTGTTTCTGAAGCCGTTTACGCTTCCGCTTCCGCCGCGTCCTTCATGGAGAAGTTCAAACGTCCCTGCTTGTCAATCTCCATCAGCTTCACCATTACGCTGTCGCCGACCGTCAGCACGTCCTCCACCTTCGCTACACGCTTGTTGGAGATTTTGGAAATATGAATCAGCCCTTCCTTGCCCGGCGCAATTTCCACAAATGCACCGAACGCCATCAGCCGCGTGATTGTGCCTTTGTAAATCGTCCCCGGCTCAGGGTCGCTCACAATCGCCGTAATCATGTCAATCGCCCGCTGCATATCTTTCGGGTCGATGCCCTTGATGTAGATTGTGCCATCGTCCTCTGTGTCGATTTCGCAGTTGGTTTCCTCCACAATCTTCTTGATCACCTTGCCCCTTGTGCCAATGACCTCCGCAATCTTGTCCACATCAATCTGCATGGTCGCAATCTTCGGCGCATACGGGGAAAGTTCCTTTCTCGGCTCCGCAATCGCTTTCAGCATGACTTCGTTCAGGATATATTCCCGCGCGCGCCCTGTCTGTGCAAACGCCTGTTCAATCATTTCAAATGTCAGGCCTTTTATCTTCATATCCATCTGGATAGCCGTTATGCCTTCGCTTGTACCGGCAACCTTAAAGTCCATGTCGCCAAAGAAATCCTCAACGCCCTGAATATCCGTAATTTCAATGAAATCGTCATCGGAATCCCCTGTCACCAGACCAACGGAAATACCCGCAACAGGCCGCTTAATGGGCACGCCTGCCGCCATCAGGCTGAGCGTGGAGCCGCAGATAGAAGCCTGAGAAGTTGAGCCGTTGGAACTGAGGATATCAGAAACCAGGCGGATGGAATACGGGAATTCCTCCTCGCTGGGGATAACGGGCAGCAGTGCGCGTTCGCCCAGCGCGCCATGCCCAATCTCCCTGCGTCCGGGGCCTCTGGAAGTCTTTGCCTCGCCCACAGAGAAGCCGGGGAAATTGTAGTGATGAATATAACGCTTGCCTGTTTCGTTTGCATCCAGCCCGTCCAGCCTCTGTCCTTCGCTGACTGCGCCCAGCGTCGTCACCGTCAAAGCCTGTGTCTGCCCTCTGGAGAACAGCGCGGAACCATGTACGCGCGGCAAAACGTCCACCTCTGCAGAAAGCGGGCGGATTTCCTCGATGCCCCTGCCGTCCGGGCGTTTATGCTCCCGCAGTATCATGCGGCGCACCGTCATTTTCTCAAATTTATAAATGATTTCATCTAAAAGCGTCGGAATATCTGTTTCTTCGCCCAGCATCTCCGCCAGCTTTTCTGTCAAAGCCTCAGCCGCGTCCTCTGTCAAAGCCTTAATCTGTGCATCGCGTTCCTGTTTCAGCTCTGCAAAAACAGCTTCCTCCATGCGCGCATCTGTCAGGTATTCCGTCACCAGCTTATACGCATCTTCCGGAATCACATGCTCTGTATAAGGAGCCTTTTCCTTGCCTTCCTTTGCCGTAATTTCCTGAATGAACTTTACGACCTGCAAGTTTGTATCAAACGCCAGATGGATCGCCTCCATCATCAACGCGTCAGGGATTTCGTCCGCACCCGCCTCAATCATCATGACTTTGTCCTCTTTGGAGGAAACCGTCAGGGAAAGGCGTGTATTTTCCCTTTGTTCTGCCGTCGGGTTTACAATCAGCTGACCATCGCAATAGCCGATATTTACAGAAGAAACAGGGTCAGTAAACGGGATGTCAGAAATGTTCAGCGCGAGGGACGCGCCAATCATCGCCAGCACCTCCGGAGAGCAGTCCTGGTCAACGGACATAACCGTTGCCACGATTGCCACATCGTTCCGGTAATCCTTCGGGAACAGCGGGCGCAGCGGTCTGTCGATGCATCTTGCTGTCAGCACAGCTTTCTCAGAAGGGCGGCCCTCTCTCTTAATGAACCCGCCTGGAATTTTCCCCACGGAATACAGTCTTTCTTCATAGTCAATGCTTAAGGGGAAGAAATCAATCCCTTCTCGGGGCTTGTCAGATGCCGTAGCCGTCACAAGCACTGTCGTATCGCCGTAGCGCATCAGCGCCGCGCCGTTCGCCTGTTCTGCCACCCTGCCAATTTCCGCCGTTAATGTTCTTCCTGCCAAATCCATGGAATAGCTTCTAAACATAAATTTTTCTCCTTTTCTGTTTTTCGCACCATAGATCTTCAGCTTTGTCCACACCCTCTCATTTGTGGACACAGATGGAAATCTATAGTGCCTTCTTTTTCTCTGTTATCTTTTTCCATTTTCATTTGATAGAAGAAAAGAGAGGAATACCCTCCCTTTTCTTTATCCGCCGGTCTTTTCGACCGTTTGGTTTTCTTACTTTCTCAGGCCAAGCTCTGCAACGATTGCACGGTATCTTTCGATATCCATTTCCTTCAGATAGTTCAGCAGGCCTCTTCTCTGGCCTACCATCTTTAACAGGCCGCGTCTGCTGTGGTGGTCTTTCTTGTGCATTTTCAGATGGTCTGTCAGCATTGTGATTCTTGCTGTCAGAAGCGCGATCTGCACTTCGGGGGAACCAGTGTCGTTCGGTGTTCTTCCAAATTTCTCAATAATTTCCTGTTTGTTGATTGCTGCCATTTTGTTCTCCTCCTTAAAATTCAATCATTTTACTCCGAAACCCCAAAGACTAAGTAATGGCTGGAGCATCCAGAAACCGAGTCTTGGTTTTACAGCCTTTATAGTGTACCATATCCCAAATGTCTTTGCAAGGAGAAACAAAAAAAATTTCTGTCTTTTCCCTGAAAAAATCCCTTAAATCTGCGCTTTTCCGGTACAATGCCCGCCGTATATCTTACATAGAGGTCAGTTCTTCTTCCGTAATACTGCTTACCTGATTTCCGTCAAGTTCAAAGAAAAACGGAATTTTTGAACCATTTTCCAGATAAGGCTTCATATACTCCTCAAAAATGCTGCTGTCCTTTGTGGATATTTTCAGGTCCCCAGCATCATCTTCAGCAAAGTCCCTGTTCCAGTCTATAAAGTTGTATTCTGTATCCTCTGATAATGTATATTCATCTGTATTTTCGTCCTCGTTATGGATATAATATCCGTTCGGAAAATCCGCCTCTGTCAGCCCCAGCTCGGCCATTCTGTCCGTATCCGCAGGCGTAATAAATTCCACTGCGTCCAAAACAACCTTCCCGTCGTCGATTTCCCGAATGAAACCGCAGATATCATAGCTTTTCTGTATCCGTTCCGCTATATCTTTTATGTCTTCGTTCTGGACATTATCCTCATTTTCTATCTGATTCTCAATCTGCGTTTCCTGCGCCCCGTTCGCCGGCCCCACAGTTTCTTTCGTTCCGCTGTTGCCGCAACCTGCCAGTAAAACCCCCGTCAGCACCGCGCTGAACAATATTTCCCGTTTCTTCATGCCAATTCCTCCAATTCCTGTCCAAAATCTTCACAAAATACTTTGAGGATTCCATTCGGGAAACGCACCGCCTGTCCGCTTTCACAGCAGGCGGCTCCGTCTGCCGCATAAAATCCCAAACCTTCCGGCTGCACTGGAAAAGCTCAGATTTTCGGGAATTTTTCAGAAAAAAAGCAGAATTTTTGTTTCTCCTTGCAAAGACATTTGGGATCAAAAAAAGGCGGGATACTCCCCGCCTTTCATTTCTTAAACCAGTTCAAGGAAAACTTCCATCGCACCGTCGCCTTTTCTTGCGCCCAGCTTCACAATTCTGGTATAACCGCCATTGCGTCCAGCATATTTCGGTGCAATCTCGTCGAACATCTTCGCCGCCATATCCACCTTTTTGCTTTCCTTTCTCATCTTCTTACCGTCAGCGGGCACTTCCGTAACAGGGTAAAGATAAGCCAGAATTTTTCTTCTTGCCGCAAGCCTGGAAGGTTTGTCCTTCTTTACTGTCTTTTTCACTTCGTCGTAAACCGTAACCTTCTTGCCGTTTACAACCTCTTTCACTCGCTTGCCGTTGCCGTCTTTCTTTGCAACCTTAGCCGTTACTTCAACTTCCTCGAAGTTGTCTTTTTCCTTCACCGCAATCGTGATGAGCTTTTCCGCAATTCTTCTTACTTCCTTCGCTCTTGTCTCGGTTGTTTTGATTTTGCCGTGGTAAAGCAGATTTGTCACCTGGTTCCTAAGCAGCGCCTTTCTCTGGGGCGTAGCCTTGCCAAGTTTTCTATAACCGGATGCATGCATGGTTGAATCCTCCTTGTTCTCCGCGGGACTGACCCCGTCCCCACAGCGCTTCGGGCTTATGTGGGGGCGTAATCCCGGGTAAATATGATAGTGTCCAATGGCGGGCAGTGATTCAAATGTTTATTCATCATTGGGACGCAAAGAAAGCCCCAGCTCCGCCATTTTGTTCAGTACCTCTTCCAAAGACTTGCGTCCAAGGTTCCGCACCTTCATCATTTCCTCTTCCGTCTTGTTTGCCAGGTCCTCCACAGTGTTGATGCCTGCCCGTTTCAGGCAGTTGTAGGAACGCACGGAAAGATCCAGTTCCTCGATGCTCATTTCCAGAACTTTCTCCTTCTTGCCCTCCTCTTTTTCCACCATAATAGAGGTATCCTTCGTATTGTCGGAAAGGTCAATAAACAGGTTCAGGTGCTCATTCAAAATCTTCGCGCCATAGCTTACCGCATCGTCCGGCGCAATCGTTCCGTTTGTCCAAACCTCCAGCGACAGCTTGTCGTAGTCCGTAATCTGGCCTACGCGCGTATTTTCCACAAGGAAATTCACCCTCGTCACAGGTGTAAAGATACTGTCAACAGGAAGCATACCGATTGGCTGATCGTCTTTTTTGTTCTTGTCTGCGCCAACGTAACCACGGCCTTTGTTGATCGTGATTTCCATATACAGCTTGCTGCCCGCGCCGCCGGAAAGCGTTGCGATATGGTGGTCGGGGTTCAGTATCTCAATTTCGTTGTCCGCCTTGATGTCGGAGCCTTTTACTTCGCCCTCGCCTTCCATGTCAATGTACGCAATCTTCGGTTCGCTGCCATCGCTTGTATTTTTGATCGCCAGACCCTTCAAGTTCAGTATAATTTCCGTAACGTCCTCTTTCACGCCGGGAATCACGCTGAATTCATGAAGTACACCATCAATTTTTACATTGCTGACCGCAGCTCCGGGCAAAGAAGAAAGCAGTATCCTTCTCAGGGAATTTCCCAAAGTTGTGCCATAGCCCCGTTCCAGAGGCTCTACCACAAATTTACCGTAAGTTCCGTCCGGTGCCATTTCAGCAATCTCAATGCGAGGTTTCTCAAATTCAAACACTCATTCAAACCTCCCTTTTTTATGATAGAGCGCCGTGGGGCAATGCGCCCCGCGGCAATTTCTTTGACTTCTCTCAGCAATCGATGATTATTTGGAGTACAGCTCGACGATAAATGTTTCTTCAACAGGAACGTCAATCTGCGCTCTTGTCGGTTTTGCAACCACTGTGCCTGTCAGGGCGTCATGGTTTGCGGAAAGCCATTCCGGAACGAGTCTGCCGTCCGTTACAGCCAATACGTCTTTATATCTCTGAATTGTTTTATATTTCTCTTTGATTTCAACCACATCGCCGACCTTCACCTGATAGGAAGGGATATCAACGGGCTTGCCGTTTACAGTAACGTGTTTGTGGCGTACGATCTGTCTTGCTTCTTTTCTTGTTCTGCCGTAGCCCAGACGGAACATAACGTTGTCCAGTCTCATTTCCAGCAGCATCAGAAGGTTTTCACCGGGGATGCCTTCTTTTTTGGCAATCTTTTCCGCCTGTGCATAGTAGCCTCTGAACTGTTTTTCCAGTACGCCGTAGATGAATTTTGCTTTCTGCTTCTCCCTCATCTGAAGGCCATACTCACTCATCTTTTTGTTTGCTTTCAAATTCTGCTTTTTGGATTTCTTATCAATACCCAGAAAGATGGGATCCAGATTCAGGGATCTGCATCTTTTCAACACGGGAACTCTATCTCTAGCCATTCTCTACACCTCCTGATGGTTATACTCTTCTGCGTTTGGGCGGTCTGCAGCCGTTGTGAGGAACAGGCGTCACATCTCTGATGAGTGTTACGTCCAGACCAGCCGCCTGCAATGCGCGGATTGCGGCTTCGCGTCCCGAACCGGGGCCTTTTACGAAAACCTCGATTGTTTTCAGGCCGTAGTCGGAAGCAGCCTTTGCCGCTGTATCAGCAGCCATCTGCGCCGCATAGGGTGTAGATTTTCTGGAACCTCTGAAACCAAGCTGACCTGCGCTTGCCCAGGAAAGGGCGTTGCCGGCAGCATCAGTGATTGTTACGATTGTATTATTGAACGTGGACTGGATATGCGCCTGTCCGCGGTCTACTTTCCTTTTATCACGGCGTCTGCGAGTTGTTGTCTTTTTCACAGTTTTCTTTGCCATTGAACTCTAACCTCCTCCGAAATCAATTATTTCTTCTTATTCGCAACAGTTTTTCTGGGGCCTTTTCTTGTTCTTGCGTTTGTCTTTGTCTTCTGGCCTCTTACAGGCAGACCCTTTCTGTGGCGGATACCTCTGTAACAACCGATTTCAATCAGGCGTTTGATGTTCAAAGCAACCTCTCTGCGCAGGTCACCTTCCACCTTCTGGCTTCTGTCAATGACTTCGCGGATTTTGGAAACTTCATCGTCAGTCAAATCTCTGACTCTTGTATCAAGGCTTACGCCTGCTTCATTCAGAATACGGACTGCGCTGGAATGGCCGATGCCATAAACATATGTCAGGCCAATTTCAACGCGTTTTTCTCTTGGTAAGTCTACACCAGCAATACGTGCCATGTATCTCTTGCACCTCCTATGATAGTTACACTGTTCCAGTGTTCGGTTAAAAGCTACTGTATTGTCAGGGCGCGCCCTGCCCCTCTTGGGAACTGCGGCCCTTGTTCGCATAAAACGGGTGTACCCATTGGGCATTACAAACGGGGTAACAGACCGTCAGCCTGTAAGCTGCCCCCGCTGTTAACTGTATGCTCCTCCCGGTACGTTGACGGATTTATCAGCCGTTTTTTCGGGGTACAGCCCCGGAAAAACCATAATAAAAATCAGCCTTGTTTTTGTTTATGCTTGGGATTTTCGCAGATGACCATTACACGGCCTTTTCTTTTAATGATTCTGCATTTTTCGCACATCGGCTTTACAGATGGTCTTACTTTCATCTCTGACCGCTCCTTCCTTATTTTGCTCTCCAGATGATACGTCCCTTTGTCAGGTCGTAAGGGGACATTTCTACCAGAACCTTATCGCCGGGCAGTATGCGGATGAAGTTCATACGCAGCTTGCCGGAGATATGCGCCAGAATCTGGTGGCCGTTTTCCAGCTCCACCTGAAACATGGCGTTGGGCAGTTTTTCCAATACGGTTCCTTCTACTTCAATTACATCGTCTTTTGACAAGGCCCAGAACCTCCTTAATCGTTTCGTGCCTGCTTTTTTTGATACTTCTTCAAAGCCTTTGCGATTTCCGCATCCAAAAGGTACGCCTTGCAGCGAATCTTCTCAGCCGTTCCTTCCTCTATATAAGAAGTCGGCTGAATGTGCATCGTCTTTTTCCGCTTCGGCTTTTCCAGCTTCCGGCGTCTGCCGTCTACCAGATAGACATATTCCCCTTCCACGGAAAAAACCATCAGCGCGTCGCCCTTGTCGTGCCCGCTTTTGGAATAAACCACTTGCCCGATTTGAACTTCCAATCAAGTCACCTCATTTTCCGTTTGGGGACGCCATAGTGTCCCGCGGGAACCGGCGGCTCTGCGGAAAATCGTCCTTCGCCGTCTTTCCGCCCTCCGAACCGCGTCCTGTCCGCATGAAACTTACTTATTATACATCGAATATCCAATTTATGGTATCCCTGTTTTTAAGCTGTATCGTCCGGCGTTACGGTATAGAATCCGTATATCCGCCGTAAGACGGCAGGGCGGCGAAGGGCCGCCTTTCCTTACCTGTCCAGACCCGCGATGATTGCTTTCGTAATCTCGTCAACAGCCTGTGTGCCGTCTACTTCAAAGAGGATGCCCTTCTTGCCGTAGTAGCCCACAAGGGGTTCGCTCTGTTCATGGAATGTTTTGATTCTTGCTTTTCCGGCTTCCGGCGTGTCATCCTTGCGCTGTGTCAGCTTTTCGCCGCAGGCGTCGCAGACACCGGCTGTTTTCGCCGGCATAAACAGCTTGTTGTAAGTTGCGCCGCATTTCGGGCAGCTCTCCCTCGCTGTCAGCCGTTCCAGCATCACTTCGTCAGGCGCGTTGATGTAGACAACATGGTCCAAAGCGACCATATCCTCCAGCTTCTCCGCCTGAACAACTGTACGGGGGAATCCATCCAGAATGAAGCCTTTTTTGCAGTCGTCCCTTTGGATTCTCTCTTTTACCATAGCAATGATAATTTCGTCAGATACCAGCCCGCCAGCAGCCATGATGCTTTTCGCCTGATTTCCCAGGTCTGAGCCTTTCGCCACTTCCTCCCTGAGCATGTCGCCGGTAGAAATGTGAGCGATGCCATAGTGCTGCACCAGTCTTGCTGCCTGTGTGCCTTTTCCGGCTGCGGGCGCGCCAATGAGTACCAATTTCATAACGATTCCCCTCTTTCCATCTATGAGCCAATTCTTCCTACTCTTCCCCTTTGCAGCCTTCAGGAATGCCTGTGTACTTCCAAAAGGCCGTTTCCGGCGCGGGGGTGTCCCCCTCCCGCCGGAGGTTTATTCGCTCAAAAAGCCTTTGTAATGCCGCATAAGCAGCTGGCTTTCCAGTGCCTTTACAATGTCCAGCGCAACGCCAACCACGATGATAAGCGTCGTGCCGCCGAAGCCCACGTTAATTTTGAATACCCACTGCAGAACAACAGGAACCATTGCCAGAATCGCATAGCAGATTGCGCCGACCAGCGTAATTCTGTTTACAACTCTCGTAATAAATTCACTCGTAGGCTGGCCCGGGCGGATACCGGGAATAAATCCGCCGTTCTTCTTCATATTCATCGCAATCTCGTTCGGGTTGATTACGATGGACGTATAGAAATACGTGAAGAATAAAATCAGCAGGACGTACAGTACCGCGCCGACAGGATGCGTCATGTTCAGCACCTCAATCACCTTTGTGAATGTCGGTCCCTTATTCGGGAAGAAGTTCCCAATCTGCTGCGGGAACTGCAGCAGGGAAATCGCAAAGATGATAGAGATAACGCCGGAGGTATTTACCTTGATCGGCATTGTTGTAGCTCTGCCGCTCGTCTGCTTTCTTCCCACCATTTTGGAGGAATACTGCACCGGCAGTCTGCGTTCGCCGCTGTTTACCATAACGATAAACGCCAGAACAACGACCAGAATGATCAAAATTGCCGCAACCTTCGCAATGCCCACCGCGCCGGAGCCGGAAATCGTGTAATACAGGCTCGCGATGCCCGTAGGCAGGTTTGAAACGATGTTGATAAAGATAATCATGGAAGAACCGTTGCCGATCCCCTTTGCTGTAATCTGTTCTGCCAGCCACATTACGAATGTGGAGCCGCATACAAGGCAGAATACCGAAGCGATATATACCAGCGGGCTATGCACCAGATACATGTTCTGGTAGGTATATGTCAACCCGATGCCCTGTATCAGTGCCAGAACAACTGTCAGGTATCTGCTGTAAGACTGTAATTTTTTCCGTCCGTCAGGGCCTTCCTTGGAAAGCTGTTCGAACTTCGGAATGGCAATCGTCAGAAGCTGCATAATGATGGAAGCATTGATATAAGGACCAATACCCATCGCAAACAGCGACCAGCTTGAGTTCGCGCCTCCGGCGATAACGCTGTAAAGCGTGCCTGCCAGGGAAGCGTTTTCCCTTGCCGCCATCACCCCTGCCGTATCAATGCCCGGCAGGGCGATCTGCGTACCCAGTCTGACAATCGCAAAAATCATCAGTGTATACAAAATTTTGTTTCGTATTTCTTTGGTTTTCCAAGAATTAACGAAAATTCTAAACAATTAAATCACCTCTGCTTTTCCGCCCGCAGCTTCGATTTTTTCCTGAGCAGTTTTGCTGTAGAAGTTTACCTTTACGGTCAGCTTTCTTTCCAGATCGCCTTCGCCCAGGATCTTCACGCCATCTCTAGGATTACTAATCAAACCAACAGCCTTCAAAGCATCAATGTCAACAACCGCATCATTTTCAAATACATTCAGCATGGAAACATTGATGGCAACGATTTCCTTGCTGTTTCTGCAGGTAAAGCCCCTCTTGGGAAGTCTTCTGTACAGGGGCATCTGGCCGCCCTCAAACCCGCATTTGCCGCCGGAACCGGAACGCTGTCCCTGGCCCTTGTGTCCTCTGCCGGCTGTCTTGCCGTTGCCGGTCGCGTGGCCTCTGCCTCTTCTCCAGTTTTTGCCTCTGGAGCCTTCAGCCGGTCTTAATTCGCATAAGTTCATTTTGGCGCCTCCTTTATCAAATTTCTTCAACCTTTACAAGGTGGCTGACCTGATGGATCATCCCTCTGATCGCCGCGTTGTCCTGTTGAATAACACTGCTGTTCGTCTTTTTCAGTCCCAAAGCCTGAACAGTTTTTTTGTGCTTCGGAATTGCTCCGATTGTAGATTTCACCAATGTGATTTTAATTTCAGCCACTGTCCATTCCTCCTTAGCCTAAGAGCTCTTCCACAGTAATGCCCCGCAGCTTTGCAACAGCTTCGGGAGTTGTCGCTCTGGAAAGCCCCTCGATGGTCGCGCTGACTACGTTGCGCTTATTGTTGGAGCCCAGGGATTTTGTCCTGATGTTGCGGATGCCTGCCAGCTCCAGAACCGCACGCGCGGGGCCGCCCGCGATGATACCAGTACCTTCGGGAGCGGGCATCAGCAGTACGTTCGCGCTGCCGTAGCTGCCTGTAATGCCGTGGAACAGGCTGTCTGCCTCGTTTCTTTCCACTTTGATGATGTTCTTCATCGCGTCCTCTTTCCCTTTGCGGATCGCTTCAGGGATTTCAGCTGCCTTGCCCATGCCGCAGCCAACATGGCCGTCGCCGTCGCCGACAACGACAAGAGCTGCAAATCTCATAGTACGGCCGCCTTTTACAACCTTTGTTACTCTGTTGATGGTAACGACTTTATCTTTCAGATCTAAAGTGCTTGGATCGATTTTCTTCAACTTGCTTTCCTCCTTGCCTTAGAATTTTAACCCTGCTTCTCTTGCCGCGTCCGCCAATGCTTTTACCTTGCCGTGGTAAATGAAACCGCCTCTGTCGAAAACGACTTCTGTAATGCCCTTGTCCAGAGCCTTCTTAGCGATAGCTTCACCCACAGCAGCTGCCGCTGCAACAGTGGAAGTGAATTCCACCTTGCTTGCAACCTCAGCCTCTACCGTAGAAGCTGCTGCCAGCGTGTGGTGCTTCACATCGTCGATGATCTGTGCGTACATGTGCTTGTTGGAACGGAAAACCGCCAGTCTGGGTCTTTCCGCTGTCCCCTTCACATGGTTGCGGATGCGGTAATGTCTTTTCTCGCGGGCCGCCGCACGGGATGGCTTATTGATCATAGTATTTTCACTCCGTTTCTAAATCAGTCACTTTCCGATATAAACAGCTTAAACCGTAAACCATCGGTTTAATTATTTCTTACCGGTCTTACCAACTTTACGTCTAATATGCTCGTCAGAGTATTTAATACCTTTGCCTTTGTAGGGTTCGGGAGGACGTTTCGTTCTGATCTCCGCTGCGAATTGTCCGACTTTCTCTTTATCAATACCCTTAACAATGATTTTGTTTGTGCCTTCCACAATGGTCTCAATGCCGGCGGGGTCTTCCATCTCTACGGGGTGGGAATAGCCCAGCGTCAGCGTCAGCTTCTTGCCGGATTTTGCCGCCCTGTAACCAACGCCGTTGATTTCCAGTGTTTTTTCGTAGCCTTCTGTCACGCCTACAACCATGTTGTAAATCAGTGTTCTTGTCAGGCCATGTAATGCTCTATGTTTTTTCAGGTCGCTGGGTCTTGTAACAACGATCTGCCCAGCCTCAACTGCGATATTCATGTCAGCGGATAATTTCCGTTCCAGTGTGCCCTTGGGGCCTTTGATTGTCAACAGGTTTTCTTCACCCAGCTTGACTTCCACACCGGCGGGTACCGCTACGGGCAATTTGCCGATTCTTGACATGTTCTGCACCTCCTATTTGTCTTCTTCTCTTACCAGATGAAAGCGATAACCTCGCCGCCTACGCCGTTCTTTCTCGCTTCCTTGTCTGTCATCAGGCCCTGGCTTGTGGAAATGATTGCCGTTCCCAGGCCGCCCAGAACCTTGGGCAGTTCGTCCTTGCCCGCAAAAACTCTCAGGCCGGGCTTGGAAATTCTCTTCAGCCCTGTAATGACCTTCTGGTTTTTGTCAACGCCGTATTTCAAGCTGATGCGGAGGGTGGATTTGATACCGTCCTCGATCACCTCATAGCCTTTTACGTAGCCTTCCGCTACTAAAATATCCGCGATTGCTTTCTTCATTTTGGAAGAAGGAACATCGACTGTATCGTGTTTCGCAGTATTGCCGTTTCTGATTCTTGTGAGCATATCAGCGATAGGGTCGCTCATTGACATTTGAATTCCTCCTTTCGATTTACCAGCTTGCTTTCTTTACGCCCGGAATCTGGCCCTTGTATGCCAGTTCGCGGAAGCAAATACGGCAGATACCATATTTTCTCAGTACAGAGTGGGGTCTGCCGCACACTCTGCATCTTGTATACGCTCTAGTGGAGAACTTGGGTGCTCTCTGCTGTTTGATCACCATAGCTTTTTTCGCCATTTCTGTCCCTCCTTATTTCGCGAAAGGCATACCGAACAATCTCAGCAATTCTCTTGCTTCCTCGTCCGTTTTTGCCGTTGTAACAAAAACAATGTCCATGCCTCTGATTTTGTCCACCTTGTCATATTCGATTTCGGGGAAAATCAGCTGCTCCTTGATGCCCATTGTGTAGTTGCCTCTGCCGTCAAAGCTGTTTGCCTTAACGCCGCGGAAGTCACGTACACGGGGCAGCGCGATGTTGATGAGCCTGTCTGCGAATTCGTACATTCTGGCACCTCTCAGCGTTACCTTGCAGCCGATGTTCATGCCTTCACGCAGTTTGAAGTTCGCGATGGATTTTTTCGCCTTGGTAATCATGGGCTTCTGGCCGGAGATGATTGTCATATCGTTTACCGCGCCGTCCAGTACCTTCGCATTTTCTCTGGCCTCGCCTACACCCATGTTGATGATGATTTTTTCCAGCTTGGGGACAGCCAGTTTATTTTTATAAGAAAATTTCTTCGTCATTTCAGGAATGATTTCCGCTTCATAGAAATCTTTTAATCTGCTCATTGTTTACCTCCTTTCACAGGGCTTAATCAATCACTTCACCTGTTTTTTTCGCGACTCTGACCTTTTTGCCGTCCTTGATTACTGCGCCCAGGCGTGTCGGCTTGCCGTTATGCACATACATCACATTGGAAGCGTGGATGTAGTTTTCTTTCTTAACGATGCCGCCCTGCTGGTGCTGCATGTTGGGCTTTGTGTGCTTGGAAACCATGTTAACGCCTTCCACAAGAACCCTGTTGTTCTTTTTATCTACTGCAACGATCTTGCCTTCCTTGCCTTTATCCCTGCCGGCAATGACAACGACCTTGTCACCTGTTTTCAATTTCATGTTTGCCACTCTGCACACCTCCTCTTATAATACTTCCGGCGCCAGAGAAAGAATTTTCATGAACT
This sequence comes from Lachnospiraceae bacterium, assembly GCA_910576545.1. GTDB lineage: Bacteria > Bacillota > Clostridia > Lachnospirales > Anaerotignaceae > Anaerotignum_A. Next base: position 22,514 of record CAJTKM010000015.1, on the reverse strand, counting down.
GCTTCTCTCTCAGCTCTCTTGCGACGGGTCCAAAGATACGGGTACCTCTGGGGTTTTTGTCATCTTTGATGATAACCGCCGCGTTTTCGTCAAATCTGATATAGCTGCCGTCGGCTCTGCCTACGGGGTGTACTGTTCTGACTACAACCGCCTTTACAACGTCGCCTTTTTTCACAACGCCGCCGGGTGTTGCGTCTTTAACCGCAGCAACGATAATGTCGCCTACGCCCGCGTATCTTCTGGTGGAACCGCCCAGCACTCTGATGCAAAGGAGTTCTTTCGCTCCGGAATTATCTGCTACCTTTAATCTGGTTTCCTGTTGAACCATTTGAATGCCTCCTCTCCAAAAAGGATTATTTTGCTTTTTCGATGATGCTTACCAGTCTCCATCTCTTATCCTTGGAAAGAGGTCTGGTTTCCATAACCTTTACGCGGTCGCCGATGCCGCATTCGTTGTTTTCGTCATGCGCTTTCAGCTTGTATGTTCTGTTGATGATTTTTCCGTACAAAGGATGTTTTACTTTATCTTCCACAGCCACAACAATAGTTTTATCCATTTTGTCGCTGACTACTCTGCCCACTCTGGTTTTGCGAAGATTTCTTTCTTCCACAATGGTGCCTCCTTTCGCTCAGGGATTGCTTATTTTGCTTCTCTCGCCTTTTTTGTGATGATCGTCTGGATTCTCGCGATGTTCTTGCGGACTTCCTTGATCCTTGCTGTATTGTCAAGCTGATTTGTAGCGTTCTGGAATCTCAGGTTGAACAATTCTTTCTTAGCGGAAACAAGGTCTTTCTGCAGTTCGTCCGCGGTCTTGCCCATCAATTCGTTTACATAGCCTTTTGTTTTCACTGATGCTCACCTGCCATTTCTGCTGCTTCCGCCTTGGAAACGATTTTGCACTTGATAGGCAGCTTGTGGATTGCCAGTCTCAATGCTTCTCTTGCAGTTTCCTCAGCCACACCGCCGATTTCAAACATTACTCTGCCGGGCTTTACTACCGCTACCCAGTACTCAGGCGCGCCTTTACCAGAACCCATACGGGTGCCGATAGGCTTCGCGGATACGGGCTTGTCGGGGAAAACCTTAATCCAGACGTCACCACCACGTTTGATGTGTCTTGTCATTGCAACGCGGGCTGCCTCAATCTGGTTGGATGTGATCCAGCTCGGCTCCATAGCCATGATGCCGAAATCGCCATATGTCACCTTGTTGCCTCTATATGCACGGCCCTTCATGGAGCCTCTCTGCTGTTTCCGGTGCTTTACTCTCTTAGGCATTAACATAATTACTTAGCGCCTCCTTCCTTTTTTGCTGCTTTTACAGGAAGTACCTCTCCTTTGTAAATCCAAACCTTTACGCCCAGCTTGCCGTATGTTGTGTCAGCTTCTGCAAAGCCGTAGTCGATGTCTGCGCGCAGTGTCTGAAGGGGAATGGTGCCTTCGTGGTAAGTTTCGCTGCGGGCAATATCCGCGCCGCCAAGGCGTCCGCTTACCATTGTCTTGATGCCCTTCGCGCCGAATTTCATTGTTCTGCCCATAGCCTGTTTCATTGCGCGGCGGAATGTTACACGGTTTTCCAGCTGCAAAGCGATGTTTTCAGCCACAAGCTGTGCGTCCAACTCAGGTCTTTTGATTTCTTCGATATTTACAGCAACCTTCTGTGCTGTCATTTTCTGAAGCTCGTTCTTCAGTTCCTCAATAGCCTGACCGTTCTTACCAATTACGATGCCGGGCTTCGCGGTATATACGCTGATCTTTACCCTGCCAGCTGTTCTTTCGATAGCAATTTTGGAAACGCCGGAAGCGTAAAGTTTCTTTTTGATGAATTTTCTGATGTTAACGTCTTCAATCAGGTAATCAGCAAAGTCCTTTTCTGCATACCATTTGGTATCCCAGTCTTTGATGATGCCGACTCTTAATCCATGCGGATTTACTTTCTGTCCCATTTCGTACCTCCTTATCTCTCATTGAGAATGATGGAAATATGGCAGGATCTCTTGAGGATCCGATATGCTCTGCCCTGTGCCCTAGGCTGAATCCTTTTCATTGTCGGGCCCTGGTCTGCGCTTACCTCTTCCACATACAGTTTATCTACGTCCATACCCAGGTTGTTTTCAGCGTTTGCCATCGCAGATTTCAGAACCTTGCCGATGATTGCCGCCGCATATCTGGGAGAATAATTCAGCAGTGCTGCCGCCGTAGCAACGTCCTTGCCCTTAATCTGATCCAGAACGATCTTCGCCTTTGTCGCAGGGATGCCCACATATTTCGCGGTCGCATGGGGTCTTTTTTCCTGTGTTGCAATATTTCTTTCCTTCTTAATTTGGCTTCTGTGTCCTTTTGCCATGAACGAAACCTCCTTTCATTACGGATAAATTAGCGGACTCTCGATTTCTTTTCAGCGTCTTTGCCGTGGCCTCTGTAAGTTCTCGTCAGTGCGAACTCGCCCAGCTTGTGGCCTACCATGTCTTCAGTGATATATACAGGCACATGTTTTCTGCCGTCGTAAACTGCAATCGTATGACCGATCATATCGGGGTAAATTGTGGAACGGCGGGACCATGTTTTGATTACGTTCTTTTCGCCCGCCGCGTTCATCGCGTCGATTTTCTTCAGCAGGTGGTCGTCAGCGAACGGTCCCTTTTTGAGTGATCTGCTCATAGTTTAATCCTCCTTGTTCGTTTTCCGCGCTCAGGCTGCCCTAAGCACATTCTGACTTCTTAGCCGTTTCTGCGGCGGATAATATACTTGTTGGATGCTTTGTGTTTGTTTCTGGTCTTGTAGCCCATTGCGGGTTTGCCCCAAGGTGTCATCGGGGAAGGACGGCCAATCGGCGCTCTGCCTTCGCCGCCGCCGTGAGGGTGGTCGTTCGGGTTCATTACAGAACCTCTTACTGTCGGACGGATACCCATGTGGCGTTTTCTGCCGGCTTTACCGATGTGTACCAGTTCATGGTCCAGATTGCCTACCTGACCTACTGTTGCTCTGCATTCGATGGGCAGCAGTCTCATTTCGCCGGAGGGCAGCTTTACAGTCGCATATTTGCCTTCTTTTGCCATCAGCTGTGCCACATTGCCTGCGGAACGAACCAGCTGGCCGCCTTTGCCGGGCTTCATTTCAATATTGTGGATATTTGCGCCTACGGGGATTCTGCTCATCGGAAGAGCGTTGCCCAGTTTTACTTCCGCGTCAGGGCCGTTCATTACATGGTCGCCAACCTTCAGGCCGGCAGGAGCCAGAATGTAAGCCTTTTCGCCGTCCGCATAAGCAATCAGCGCGATGTTTGCCGTTCTGTTGGGATCGTATTCGATTGCCTTTACCAGTGCAGGCACGCCGTCTTTGTTGCGTTTGAAGTCAATGATTCTGTATTTAATCTTGGAGCCGCCGCCGCGGTGGCGAACGGTCAGTTTGCCCTGATTGTTTCTGCCGGAGTTCTTCTTCAGGTGAACCACCAGAGATTTCTCGGGCGTGGATTTTGTGATTTCGTCAAATGCGGACACTGTCATGTGTCTTCTGGATGGTGTATAGGGTTTATATCTCTTAATTGCCATCTCTCGTCCACTCCTTTCGGATTTCTATTCGTCTACACGCTGCCGTGTGTTTTGCGTTTTTATTTCTTCCGGAAAATTACATTCCCTGGAAGATTTCGATATCCTTGCTTTCAGCTGTCAGCTTTACGATAGCTTTTTTATATTTTTTTGTTCTGCCGAAGTGAAGGCCTCTTCTCTTGGGCTTGCCGTCATAGTTCATTGTGTTGACAGCTGCAACCTTCGCGCCTTCGAACATTTTTTCTACCGCGTCCTTTACCTGTGCTTTTGTCGCATCGGGGTGTACAAGGAAGGTATATTTCTTTTCGTCCAGAATGGACATACTGTTTTCCGTGATAACGGGTTTCAAGATTACGTCATAATATTTCAGGTCAGCCATTATGCGTACACCTCCTCGATCTTCGCTACCGCGTCCTTCGTTACAACCAGCGTGTTGTACTTCAGCAGGTCATATACGTTGATAGTGCTTACGGAAGCTGTTTTTACTTCAGGAATATTTCTCGCGGAAAGCATTACGTTTGTGTTGGAGCCATCCATCACGATAAGAGCCTTGCCGCATTTGATATTCGCCAGCACCTTTGCCATTTCCTTTGTTTTTACTTCTGTCAGGCTCAGGTCATCCAGCACGATAATTTTGCCTTCTGCAGCCTTTGTGGAAAGCGCGGACTGGAGCGCCAGGCGTTTTACCTTCTTGTTCAGCTTAAAGGAATAATCCCTCGGCTTGGGAGCGAATACAACGCCGCCGCCAACCCACTGAGGAGAACGGATGGAGCCCTGTCTTGCTCTGCCTGTGCCTTTCTGTCTGTAAGGCTTTCTGCCGCCGCCGCGAACCTCCGCTCTGGTTTTTGTGCTCTGCGTACCCTGTCTCTGGTTTGCCAGATACTGCACAACAGCCAAATGCATTACGTGTTCGTTTGCTTCTATACCGAAAATAGCGTCATTCAGGTCAATCGTACCAACCTGGTCGCCATTCATGTTTAATACTGCAACATTTGCCATGTTAGTTTCCTCCTTCCGTAAAGTTTATCAGGCCTTTACGCTGTCTTTGATTACCAGAACGGAACCCTTGGGCCCAGGAACGGCACCCTTGATGAGCAGCAGGTTCTTTTCTGCGTCAGCGCGGACGATTTCAAGGTTCTGGATAGTTACGTTTACACTGCCCATGTGACCAGGCATTCTTTTGCCTTTTTTCACGCGGCTGGGTGTTGCGGAAGAACCCATGGAACCAACAACCCTGTGGGATTTGGAGCCGTGACCCATAGGGCCTCTCTGTGCATTGTATCTCTTGATTGTGCTCTGGAAGCCTTTACCTTTGGAAACGCCGCTTGCGTCTACTCTTTCGCCTGCCGCGAATACGTCAGCCTTGATTTCCGCGCCGACTTCGTATGCGCTGGTATCCTCCAGCCTGAGTTCCTTCACATATTTTCTTGCGGGAACGCCAGCCTTTTCAAAGTGACCCTTCATGGGCTTTGTTACATGTTTGTCTTTGATTTCGCCAAAGCCAACCTGAATCGCTTCGTAGCCGTCGTTTTCCATTGTCTTTTTCTGGATTACAACACAGGGGCCTGCTTCCAGAACTGTTACGGGCACCAATGCGCCGTTTTCCGTGAAGACCTGTGTCATGCCGATTTTCTTAGCTATAATAGCCTTCTTCATGATTGTTGCACCTCCTAAATTTTCTACAGCGGATTGCCCTCCGCAGCCTTCGGCCTGAAACCTGCAGTTGCTCGGGTAATCATTCTAGTCATATAAGAGTTGTAGCAAGTTTACTATTTCTTATATAAACCAGTTTTGGATGTTCTCTTTGTAAAATAATTCCGGTTCGTTGCCCTTTATTCAAAGACCGTCCTTATTTCATCACTTTCAATGTAATATCCACGCCTGCGGGCAGATCCAGACGGCTCAGCGCGTCTGCTGTCTTAGGTGTAGGGCTCAGAATGTCAATCAGTCTCTTGTGCGTGCGCATCTCAAACTGCTCTCTGGAATCCTTGTACTTGTGCACCGCTCTGATGATTGTAACAACTTCCTTCTTTGTCGGCAGAGGGATAGGGCCGCTGATCTGCGCTCCTGTCTTTTTTGCCGTTTCGATGATCTGTGCTGCCGACTGGTCGATCAGCTTGTGATCATACGCTTTAAGACTGATTCTGATTTTTGGATTTGCCATAAAAAAAGTCTCCTCCTTATTCGTACTTTTGATTTCAGCACGACAAGTGGCGACTGCACACTCATCCGGGTGTATCCGGCAACGTCAGATACTCCGGCCGTCCTTTTCAGGACAGACCTCCCCTGGATTATTCAGTACAGTGACTTGCCGCCCGGTTTCATGAACTGGACATCGCTCCTCGGAAAAACCCTCAAGCCTTGTATTCTGGGGCTTTTGGCAACCTTCCGTATCAACACTCTATGTCACAACAGTAACTAGTATAAACGATAACCACATGGAATGCAAGTCTTTTTTTGCATTATTTTCAAAATTTTCTTGGATTTTATATAAAAATTTCAACGGTCAGCCAGAAAAAAATTGTACATATTTCACACAACCGCATTTCTGTTTCTTCCATCGGTAGAGAAGCCCCTAAATTATAGCTGCTCTGTTATCTTCGCAATGTCAATGGGTGCAGAATTGCTTGTATTAAAAAATTTCATTGGCGTTATGCCGAAATAATCGCAGATATAGAAAATCGATACCATTAACGGAAAACTTTTTTATTTTCAATTCCTATTGATATAACCGCCATTCTGGCCAGTAGAAAGGCTCATATTTCTTGCCTTTTGGCCTATATTTTCTTCTCTATATTTATCACTTTCTGCGTCCACTCACGGTAAAACGCTTCTTCATGTGACACCAATAGCACTGTCCCCTCAAATTCCTCCAGTGCGGTTTTCAACGATTCTTTCGCAAGCGCATCAAGATGGTTTGTCGGCTCGTCCATGATAAGGAAATTGCACGGCTTCATCATAAGCAGGCACATTTTAACCTTTGCCTGTTCCCCTCCGCTCAAAGTCCCGATTTCCTGCATGGCGTGTTTGCTTGAGATGCCGCAGCCTGCAAGACGCTTTCTTACGTCTTTTATCGCAAGCGACGGGTAAGCATCGGAAACAATCTGAATGGGCGTTTTTTCTATATCCGCCCATGCCAGCTCCTGCTCAAAATACCCAATCTTTACCTGCTCCGAAAAACGGAAACTCCCGCTTAATGAGGGTATTTGGCTGATAAGCGTTTTTAGCAGGGTGGATTTGCCGATGCCGTTAAATCCCGTCATAACAATTTTTTCTCCCCCTTTTATGGAAAAGCTGATATCTGACAAAACAGGATAATGGTAGCCAACATCCAGATGTTTTACTTTTAGATGCTCTGCCGTAGTCAGCGGGAGAGCCGTAAACCGAAAATGCGGCTTGGTTTCTTTCTGTTCCAGAGCTTCCATTTTATCCATTCGGTCAAGCTGTTTCTGCCTGCCACGAGCCATTTTTGACTTTCTCCCCGCAATATTCCTGCGGATAAATTCTTCTGTCTTTTTGATGGTTTTCTGCTGTGCGGCATACTGTCTGATATAATCCTCACGGAGCAGTGCCTTTTTTCTCGTGAACTCTGAATAAGTGCCAAAATATTTTGTAATCTTCTCGTTGTCAATGTCGCATATCCTTGTGGATATTTTCTCTAAAAAGTCATAGTCATGCGATACTGCCAGAAAAGCGTTTGGCAGGCTGGAAAGATATTCGGCAAGCCATGTAACATGTTCCTTGTCCAAAAAGTTCGTCGGCTCGTCCAGAAGCAAAATATCCGGCTTCTCAAGCAACAGCTTCGCCAGTATGGCCTTTGCCCTCTGCCCGCCGCTCATCTGCTCAATCGGTCTGTCTAACCCGATTGCAGTTAAACCTAGGCCTGTTGCCACCTGTTCTATCTTTGTATCAATCAAATAAAACTCCTTGCGTTCTAATTCTTCCTGATACCTTGCCGCCATGTTTAGTTTCGCCATATCCCCGTCCACAGACTGGCAGTACAGCTCATTCATCCTGTTTTCTATCTCATACAGCCCGGAAAATGCGGATTGCAGGAACTCCCTCATCGCCACACTTTTTTCAATTTGGGCGTACTGGTCGAGATACCCTATTTTTGTATCCGGCTGCCATACTATCCTGCCAGAGTCGGGGATAAGCTGCTCTGTGCAAATCTTTATGAACGTGCTTTTTCCCGCCCCGTTCTGGCCGACAATCCCGATATGCTCCCCTTTGTTCAACGTAAAATCTGCGTTCTTAAACAGATAATTTTCTCCAAAAGAATGTGTTAATCCCGTAACTTCTAATAAACTCATAATTATTCTCCTCTCTTTTTCCTGTCTGATTTTCCAAAATAGGCAACCGTGGGAAACATGCTTATGCAAGTTACCTACGGTTCGCGGGCAGCGCCAAATTGGAATGCAAGCATTCCAGCCTGGCTTATGCCTTACGCGCAAAAAAAATAGCAGAAGCCAGATACTCCTTGGTATCATGCCTTCTGCTATATCCGTTCCATCACAAACCGCTTGCAGGAAACAACCCATATACAACAAAAGGCTACGGACAAAACACTGTCCATAGCCTGCTGCACACAAATTTGTACGGGAAAAAAACAATATATGAAAAAGATATAAAATCCCTCTCATGTACTGCCCTATTTCCCGATGAAATCCTAACGTGTTATATTACGCTATACTCTGTACAATGTTTCATCGGATTTGATTGTACAGAGTTGATTTTCTTTTTAGGCGGAAGTTCGTTTGTAATGTAAAAGCTCATGAAACTGTTCTCCTTTAAAATTAGTGTAAATTATTTTAGCATGAAAACCAGCAGTTTGTCAAATCCTATTTTTATGAAATTTTCAGTTTTTATCTCTCATAACAGGAAATTTTATATCTTATATAAGAGGTATTGCATAATTAAATTAGATGTTACGCTTGAATAAAAACAGAGCCAACAAGCTATGGTTTCCCACACGTTCATTGGCTCTGCATCTATCTATCCTATATTCTTCTTTAACCGTATTCCCATTGAAAAATACGGCTCACTTAAATATTCTTCCTTGTCAATGCTGTATCCTCTTTTTTTATAAAAGGAAACCGCATGATGGTTATTTTGAAACGCCCATATCACAATTTCTTTATACCCTTGTTCCTCCGCCTCTTGCTCGGCAAAATCCATCAGCATTTTCCCAATTCCTTTCCCTTGAAATTGGGAAGCAACATAAATACGCCAGATTTCAAACGCCCCTAAAATATCCGCATCTGCCGTATCTCCAAAAGACAACATTGCCGACACATGGTTTTCTTCCTCCCACACATACTCTGACAGTCTGCGATCGGCAAAATCTGTCTTTAATCGGTGTGTCCTTACTGCACATCCATCTGAATTTAGCAGCAGCGGATTGACATATCCAGAATAAACATTTTTCCAATTCTCATTTACAATGTCACATACCATATCAATGTCCTTTTCTTCTAATGGTCGTATCATTTCTCTCTCCTAAATATCGTTTTTCCATTCATTCCCAACCACTGTCACACGCAGATTTCTCACTTCTATCAATCTTTCCTACCTGCATTTCTTTCAAAAATAATTATACTGTTTTCGATGCCTGTATAGCAAATATATCGTCAGCATAAGCGTGAAAAGCTCCGCAAACGGTACTGCAAGCCATACGCCCGTTACCCCTAAAAATCTCGGCAATACCAAAAGGGACACTGTAATAAATCCAAACGTCCGCAGGAAAGATATGGTTGCAGACGCTTTCCCATTGCATAATGCCGAAAATAATGCGGATGAAAAAATATTGCATCCAGAGAACAGAAACTGTGTCATCTGGCAGAAAACTGCTTTCTATCCCTGAAATGCTGGAGAGGGGATTGCCACTCGTTATGCCAAGACTTCTGATGCCTTTATCGCTGCGCTACACGTCCGTTGTATCGCTATTGGGGCTGCTATCCGCGCTTAACTCGTGTAGACACTATCTAGGGCAGAAAACCCGGTTTTATCTATGTCGCCGCTTGTGTAAAGGTCTATAAGACCTGTATGCTTTTTCTTAGCCTCCTCAATTTTCTCCAATAAGGCACCTATGCTTGTTCCTGTTAAATCTATTCGCATAACAGCGTCAATCGCCTTGGTGAGATTATCGGCAACTTACTGGCGGTTGATTTTCAGCTCCCTGCAAACAAGGGTATTGCAGAATACCCTCGGCAATTCTCTGCGACAAAATTTCCTGATAATCGTCACTTAACAACTTTTGACGCTCAGAATAATTTGAGAGAAATCCCATTTCCACCAAAACAGCAGGCATTTGGGTATTTCGCAAAACATAATAGCCCTCGGCTTTTGCGTCCCTTGCTTTAATGTCATTACTTAGTGAAACGGCATTGATTATGCTTTCTGCATACGCTTTGCTTTTCATTGCGTCTGGACTGTTGTAATAACATTCCAAGCCTGCTATCTGAGCATCATCTTCATAGTAATTACAATGAAGGCTGATAAAGAAATCAGCACTGAAGTCGTTTGCAATAGAGGTACGCTGCGCAAGACTTATATTCTCGTCAGAACTTCTGGTTAAGACAACTTCTATTTTGTTATCCTCCAGAATAGCTTTTAACTTCAATGCAACGGAAAGATTAATATCCTTTTCTATAACCTCTCCGCTGACAGTTCCCCCGTCACTTCCGCCATGTCCTGCATCTATGGCTACGCAAAACTTTGGTACATTGTACTTCGCCGAAGTAACTGGAGTTGCGTCATTGTCTGCGTATATATCTATCATATCGGCTTCATTTGTAAATTTGTCATATATGTAAAGGCAGCCGCAAACCATAAGTATAATCATTATAATTGGTATCAGTATAACGATTGCCCTTAGTAGATAAGCAATAATAAGTCGTTTGAGTTTTTTTCTTTTTCTGAACCTTATCCTCTTTCTGTATTTTTTCTTATTCATTGTTGCATTTGTTCCTTATCCTCTTTCAAAACATATTTTCACATAGGAAAATCAAAAAACAGTCACGAATCAGGAATTGCTCAACGACTTTTTGATAAGACGATGTTCTCCCCGCTTTCTTTTGCTAATATATAAATGTTGCCAGCATCACAAGTAACCGACATTGCGGGCGTATCGCTAATCAATCTTTTGTTGTTCCCATCCTTGTTGCAGGAATATACACGGCTTCCGTCTGTTCTGGATACATAATAAATCGACTGCTCATCAATGCAGAAATCATACGCAACTACTTTTTCACAAGTAAAAGTTTCGCCGCTTAGAACATGATACCTTGTTAAAACCGATTGCTCGTTTTTGTAAAAAATGTTTTCTCCATCGAATGAGATAGTTCCACTTGTAGGGATGTCAAGTTTTGTAATACCTTTCGTAAAACGGTTTACTTCTGTTATACCATCATTGCCAATGAAAAATATGCTGTCATCATTTATGAAAAAATCGTAATGGAACTCTAAAAACTTCCATTTATCACCCGTTTCATAATCAATGCCAAAGAGGGAACGGCCAGAATTTGTAATCTGTTCAAAAACGTTTTTTTCTTCAAAGGTATCTAAATTAAGTTCTATCACTGACACTTTTGTTATGCTGCTGTTATAGTTTCCGACACGGTTCACATAGCTTTCCGTAACCGATGTCGTATAATATAGATATGGTGAACATACACAAAACGCACATACCTTTTCTTCATCAGAAAACGCCCCAAACATAGGTGAGCGTACTAAATGAAGCATTTCTCCCGTGGAAGCATTTTTAAGATAATAATCAAAAGTTTCTGCGTCCTGTGCTATTTCATAGCCCATACAATCATATACCGCCGATGAATTATAAATAAAATTCCGGCTTTTTCCGTTATCTGAACATCCTGCCATTGTCAATACTAAACTAAGTATGATAGCAAGAGCCGGTACATTTCGTATCTTCCATGTTTTCATTTGCCATTTGTTAGAATTGCTCCGTAAAATCCAAGCGGCAGCCAAAATACATAAGAATACGGATACTGAAAACAAAATCAGCAGTGTAATGGTATTAATCTCTGCAAAAATAATTTTCTCATCACCTGTAAAAGCATCACTTGAAACAATGTCTCCTGCAAAATAGTCTGTTCCGAGCAGAAATGGCAAAGGCAGCGGCAGACGGTAAATAATTGTTTTGGATAGACCTGCATAGGGAATAATGACCGATACTGCACCTGCAAGCAGGGTCACCGGATATTTTTTCGCCAAAACAGAAATAAACATAAGAAATATTGCTAAAAACACGCTGCCAAAAAGACGGAGCAATCCTATATATACGTATCCCTCGAATAAAGTTATGCTTTTGTTGCTGCCTGCAAAGTAACTAAGGCTTTGGATGGGATAATTTCCATTAGGCAGCCCATATTTGAGGCTGTAAAATCCGTATTCAATGAGCGATATGCTTACGCACATCAAGAGGACGCCTGAAATAACAATGAGCAGCTTATGCAAAGAGCTTTTTCGCCCCTCTTTTGAGGTCAAAATCAAAGCGTCCATCTGGCAGCTATACTCAGAACAGAATACGGGCGTAACCAAAAGCAAAATGCCAAGGAACAGGACAAAATTGAGTGTACCTCCGCCAAGAAGTCCCATCCATCCGTTTGTTTGAAGAAAATAACGGTTTTCAGCATTTTCGCAGATGTAGAGATATTGCTGATATATGGCCTCAAATCCATTTTGATGTTTCAGAACATTTTCGATTTCCTGGCTCTCTTTTTTATATTCACTTTCACTGATTTTGCCATCATAGTAGCTTTCCAAAAGATAGCTTTTCTTCCCCCTGGCTTCTGCAATTCTCTCTGCCTCCTGTTCCAGATAGAGAGAGGATTCATCAGTACAGCATCCATTTACCTTTTCAAGATACCATTCATATTCACTTTTGTACTGTTCCATTGCACTATTATAAGGATTGTCTGATGCAACGAGCCAAATGGTGCCAAGTAATAGAACAAGGACGATATAGCAAAGCCCTTTTTGGTGGAGAATTATCTTTTTTATTTCGTACATGAATCCAGACATTTTATCCTCCTGTCCCGGCAATGACAATTCTTCCCAGAAAGTATAACCATTACCGTTATTACAGCCATTCCCACTATTACGGCAAAAATAATAGCTGCCAAAAAACTTTGTATTGGATAGCCCGCAAAACCGATAAATTCAGTCTTACCGAACAGGATACGGTTAGAAAGCAGCGAGTATGGGTTTATTATCTTTAGCCAAATATTGCTTGAGTAACTCTGTGATGCACCTGTAATAATCAAACATAAGGCTGCTCCCAAGTCAGCGACAAATGGGATAAGAGCGTTACGCCAAAACATGGAAATCAATAGGAATACCATACTCATAGTCCATATGCCGATTGCTTTTGTAATTGCGGATAGAACTACATATTGCCACAAATTGCAGTTTACCGCAGCCGTACTGAAATTGCTGATGGCATACAAAGGAAGATTATATCCCTCCATTGTTCCAAATGAAAAGGAAAAGCCAAGATAATCCAGCACGGAAAACCATATTACAACACTTATTACAAATAAAGTAACTGCAACAATTTTAGCTAATACTGTTTTTTTTCCGCCATTAGGGTTCGTCAGTAACAGCATATCCATCTGCGTTTCCTTTTCATAGACGAAAGTGCTGATAATTCCGTATAAACAAAGGAACAAAACCAATATATTTGAAAAGTCATAGTTCAAATAGTAGTTATACATTTCCTGATAGGCAAAAGCTGGTATATTCCGTCCAGAATAAAGATTGTAAATTACACTGTTTTTACGCACTTCATAAGTCTGTCCTTGTTCCTTGTAAAATGCAGCATTTTCTTTTGCCTTCTTTGCCACTTCCGATGCATAAGTCCGATAATTATAGAAATATTCCATAGGCTGTACATAGTATTTTTCTAAGATGTTTTCGTCACTATATATATTTCCCGTCATCGTATTCGGGTCATCTGTGTCTGTGCTTGCCGTCATATCAGCCGTAGCATCTGCTAACGGCTGATACAGGCCAAGAAGATTATTGATTTTATCGGTAGTTATCTCTCCACAATATTTCCCATAGAGCTGCCAATACACGCTGTTCCAGCTGCGGCTGTCTTCCCCGTCTGCCAGGTAGGAATAGGAATGAAATTCATTATTTATTTTGAACAGGTTTATTACGCTGAACAGAATAAGTACAACAAGTATTGACCGCTTGCAAAACAATTTGTAAAATTCATATCTGATTAAGCGTGTCATTTTTTCTCTCCAAAATAATATAAAAATACATCTTCCAAGTTAGGGGAAGCTTTTACTGCGTTTGCTGCGGGCAAGCTGTCGCTTACAATCCTTACTGAAAAATTTTCGCCCTGCTGCTTCATATTACTGACATAATATTTGTTGCTAAGGCAGGCAGCCTCTTTGGCGTTTGTTGTCACTTCCCACACTTTACCATAGATACTCTGTTCTAATACGTCGGTAGTTCCTTGCGTAATCAAACTGCCTTCTTTTAGAATAATAATCTCTTTTGCAATACACTCGACATCAGAAACGATATGGGTAGCCAGCAAAATCGTCCGTCCCTGTGCAAACTGTGAAATCAAATTGCGAAAGCGGATGCGTTCACTTGGGTCAAGCCCTGCTGTAGGCTCGTCTAAAATAAGGATTTTAGGGTCGCCTAACATTGCCTGGACAATGCCGGCTCTCTGCCGCATACCACCAGAAAGAGCGCCAATCTTTTTATCTTTCGCATCTAAAAGGTTGACAATGCCCAGAAGCTCCAAAGCCCGTTCTTTTCCTTGTTCAGCAGGGATTCCTTTTAATGCACACATATATAACAGGAAATCCATTACCGTAAAATCCCGATAGAAGATAGGATATTGCGGCATATAGCCGATTTTTGATAAAAAGTCTTTGCCCATTTTTTCTGCATCTTGACCGTCTATCAAAACAGTTCCATTATCGCTGCCCAAAATGCCGACAAATATATTTATCAGCGTTGTTTTTCCTGCGCCGTTAGCTCCTAAAAGTCCATAGACACCCTCCGATAGTTCAGTAGTAAAATTCTTCAGGGCATATTTACCTTTATACTGTTTTGAAATATTCTGAAATGATACTTTCATAGATAATTACCCCTTAAAGCCAAATGTTGTTATCAAGGTGCTTACTTCACTGATACCTCGCCCAAGCACAACGATGCAGGTGCCTGATTCATCTAAAATTAAAATCTGCGGGATACGCAGGAAATAAGTACTGTTGTCGTCCTTGACCGTTTCAGTATGGATAACCTTTCCCGATGCTGTATCATAAATATTTATTGTTACGCTGGCTTCTCCCAAAATGGAAGCAGCAACATATTTCCCTTGCTCAGAGCAGAAAACCCCGTCTTTTCCTTCGCTGCTGCCTGAGAATGTGAGCTTTTTTTCTGTATTAGATGCAGTATCAAGCATTAGCAGCGTTCCATTATTTTTGTTAAAGTTCTGGGGCATGACAAGTAAGTTTCCGCCCTTTTGTACTTCTTCAGCATCCACTTCATAATCGGCTTTTTGGGTGATACTAAGACTTGCATTGTCTGTAGATACTGTTCCATAAACAGAGACTCCATCCCCGCCATCAGAGCTTATTCCCGTGCCTACATAAGTTAAAGTTTTATCTCCTGTAAAGGCAAGACTATCTATCGTTGCAATCTGCATATTATTTGCCCTGCCATTTTCGGAATAGTTCAGAATGGTATGTACCTTTTGGGAAGAAATATCATAGAGATAAAGTCCTTGTAATCCGCCGAGAGCGATTTGCTTTCCGTCCTGTGAAATGGTGACACTCGCCATTTGGAGAACAAAATCATCATTTAGCAGCCCGCTTAAGGAAATTGTATTCTCAACAACAAAATCCTTATTTAATAGGTATCCTTTTATTCCATTACTGCTTTGTGCCGTTGCAAATGAACTCGCGCTGCCGCTGCCATTTTCTTCACCGACAATGAAATACCCGTCCGAATAAGACTGCACACATAACTCATTCAAAAAAATATCCGCACTTGCTATAGTCTCGCTTTTTTGTGTATCATAAAGATAGAGCTTATCCGCTGCAACAATAATCCGATTGCCATCGGCATAATAACAACCGCTGACCTTTCCGGAAAAAGCCGGGCCATTAACCGTTCCAACCTTCGTATTATTGTCGCTGCTTTCACTTCCTGTTTTTTTCGATGTATTATTTTTTTCGGACTGTGGCACATCTGTGGAGATTCCGTTTTCAGAACTTTTCATATTTTCCTGGCTGTTACCACAAGCTGACAGATTAAGAGCAAAAGCAAGTATAAGCATAATACACATAAATTTCGTTTTCATTTTTCAGCCCTCCTTATTGAGATAAAATAGTTTCATTTTTACTTTCAGTTATTTGAGTATCAGATTTTTCATTTCCCCCGCCATTTGCATTAAGATTACCGCTTCCTTTTTGGGGCGTTGCAGAGCTGTCAAATATTTCAATAGTTACGGATTGCTGACCGTTATCTTTAGAAATTTGAGAACTGTTATCTGCATTATTCTCGAATGGAATTGCGTTATTGCCTTTTTTATCCGTATCTGATTCCGTGCTGCTTTTTTCCTTAGTGCCATCCTGTGGTTCAGCGGCATCTTTATCATTATCGTTTGGCTCTGTGGGTCCGGTATCTTCGCCGGCATTCTCTGGCTTTGTAATATTATTGTCGATATTATCAGCACGAATACTGTTATTGGGTTGTGTCGTTATTATATCATTTTGGGATTTCTCTGTATTATCATCTTGACCGCCGCTACATGCTGACAGGGCAAAGGTCAAAACGAGCATAAACAACATACATATCAATTTTGTTTTCATTTTTCAGCCCTCCTTATAAAGCAAAATTGAGCCTGTCTTATTTGTAGAACAATCATTGCTTGCAGCAACAGCTACTGCATAGAAAGTATTGAAGCCATCTAATTTAGATGTGTCTATGATAGCTTCCATTATCCACACATTTCCTTTGGTTAATGCTGCATTGTATGAAATCACTTTATCAAACGATATAGGCTTATGATTTAAGAAAAATGATATGCCATACCTTGTACCCGGCATTCCGCAGATCGTGTAACGCACTGTAAGTGTGTCTTTATTGGTAAGATTGATATTGTCATACACTAATTCGCCATCATATGAAATAGTCGAATAAACGCCGCTATCCAATGTATCCATAGTAATTCCATTCCAACCGTTTTTCACAAGCTCATTCTCAATAAAAGCGGAAGTGATTTTTTCTTCTGCAACGCTGACATCACGAAAAATATTTTCACTTTCTCCATAAAAGATGTCGCTGTCTGGAGCATCCTCATTAAAATGTAGTTTCAGCACTCTTTCAAGGTGTCGGTGATACCAGCCGTAACTTGATGTTTCTTTCATATCAGGTTGGAAAGCGGGATTGGTAATGCTCAGAATTGTAATATTCAGGGTCTCTCCTTTTTTTCCCGTGTTCGGTGTAAACACAAACGAAAATTTTTCTTCGTGCTTTTCTGATGTTTGGAAACAATGGAGATACTCGTATTCCGCCCTCGTATCATTTACCTTGTACGCCTGTGGCTTTCCGTCCAAAAAGAGCAGGAAGCCTATGTTATCCAATTTTCCCTCTGATGTAAACTGATAGTCCAAGGTGAATTCTCCGCCGTGATATTCATACGGTAAAACACTCTGGTCATCCGCTCTGGTGGGATTTACTTCCTCGTGACTGAGAAAACCTAGAGAACCATCTTCCTCTGATTCTTTGAATGGATTTTCTTCCGTGTTTTGCGGGGGAGCTTTTCCGTCCTCTATGTTATATTTTCCGCAAGCTGTCGTAGTGAATAGCAAGCCGCAAATCATAACTAATGATAATATTCGTTTTCGCATTGTTTATCCTCCTGCCATGTTTGATGTATTTCAATTATAAAAGCCAAATGTCAAAATGCGGTCAAGGAATAAAAAATTACATAAAAAAACAACAAACTGTGATTTCTCACAAGTCTGCTGGTTCTGCGTCTTATGTGTCTTACTTTTTATGTTGCTCGATAAACGGGAAAAGGTATCAAATAAATAGTATCAATCTATAATTCGCATAAATTCCCCATTTAAGCCAAGAATAAGTCCGTGCATCAAGCACAATACTGATTGTTAAATATCCAACAGCAGCTATAATTGCTATTATCCAGTTCAGCGTTCTTTTTTATCCATTTCAAATCCTCTAAAATAAACCTTGATTGTTTGCCAATCACTTTTTACTCCAATAAAAATATTACACCACTTTGTTGGCTGCAAGTTTAATTGTTACAGAAGCTCCGTTCGGAGTAACATTTGAAAATTCTAAACATCCGCCGTGTTTCTGGCTAAGGACACGGCTTGTAGCCAATCCCAATCCCATATGTCCCCCCATTTTATCTTCAGAATAAAGAAAGGTATTCTTTTTGCGGAGCATTGTCTTTGAAAATCCTTTTCCGTCGTCTGTAATGGTTATAGTAAGTACATCATCAATAAATGTGTATAGGAAACTCACTTTGCTATTAGCATATCGAATGGCATTGGAAAAGATATTCTCAACAATACGGTAAAATATTTGCTCATCTAATTTTACTTGGCATTCGGATACGGTAGAATGATATTCAATCTCCAGGCTATGTTGTCCTGCAATAAGTGAAAAACTTTCTGTAGCATTTTTCAGAAAATCTGGCAACTGAACGACAGAATACTTTGTTTCGGTTTCTTCAATGGTATTCAAATCACGAATATAGTCTGTATAACGCTCAAGTCGTTTTGAGGTTATCGCAAGGTTGGATAGTGTATGCTGCAATTTCTCATCGTTCAGACATCCATTTGTAAAGCATTGCTGCATATATTCGACATAGCCCTCTATAATCGCAATCGGATTTCTGAGGTCATGTGCCACTGATGCCTGTAAAATTTTCCGCTGCTCAATCATATTCCATAGCTGTCGGTTGTTATCACACAAAGCTTGCCGCATTTCTTCAAAAGCTGTGCAAAGCCTGCCTAATTCATCGTTACTGCTAAAAGCAACCATAAAATCAAGGTCTTGCCCCTTTATATGCTTTGTTGCATCTGCAAGAATCTGAATTGGCGGCGATAGCTTTTTCCTATAAAACCACCATGCACATAACATGATTCCTATAACTGAATAAATAAAAGGAAGCCCTACCATAGAAATGCTAATTGCTCTATATAGTAACTGTTGTTTTGGGCGAAGTGTGGAGAAGCTGGATTCTATTCTCTCTATTGTAAATTCTGTATCCCCTAACTTTTCTTCTTCCGATTTAGCGGGGGTAAGTATAGACACTTTAGAAGGTTCATCAAGTATCAATCTTTGCTTTGCCTCAGATACCATCCCATCTGCCATAATAGTCTGTGTATGCAGCCAAATTTCCTGTGAGTCGGGGAGGATATTCTTCTGCACACGGTAACAGATATAAATTGTCAAAGCAGAGGATGCAAAAACAATTATCATTGTAATGGCAACCGTCCAGATAAATGCACTTTTAATAGATTTTACTTTCTTCATTTTTTCCATCTATATCCCATCCCCCAAACTGTTTCTATATATTCCTTGCCCGTAGCTTCAGTCAGTTTATTCCTGATTTTTCGGATATGCTCTTTAATAACATTGCTGTCGCCCTCAGCATTAAAGCCCCATACGGCTTCGTATATCCGTTCTTTATCAAATATCTGGTTAGCGTTACTCATCAGAAACTCTACAATATCAAATTCACGATTTGATAAGCTCAGTTCCGTTTCTCCATAAAAAATTTTGCGTTCAGCAAAATTTACAATTAAGCCTTGTGAAGATACGATTTTAGGAGTACACTTGCTTCTCTCGTCCCTCCGTAGGTGAGCCGCCACCCTTGCGGTCAATTCTTGTAAACTAAAAGGCTTGGTTATGTAGTCATCGCCGCCGGCCTGCAAACCGTTTACCTTGTCCTGTTCTGTAATCCGAGCTGTCAAAAACAAAATAGGACAGGTGACGTTATTACGGATAATCTTGCATAGCTCCAATCCATCCATTTCGGGCATGTTGATGTCAAGCAAAATTAAATCTGGATATGTATTCAGCATGGATATTGCCTGCTCCGCATCTTCCGCTATAAAAGTTTCATATCCACAATCCTGTAAGTGGCTTGATAATAATTTAGTCAGCATCTTTTCATCATCAACAATGAGTATCTTATATGCCATAGCAAAAACCTCCTAATCCAAAATATTATAAAGCTTAAAAGTCAAAAAGTGGTCAAGTTCCTACTTTTTTCGAATATCAACAGGCTTTTGCGCATCTTTTGGAATGAGCCATATCGGATAGATGTCTATTGCGCCCTCAATCTGATTTTTTAGATATCCGCCCTACCCACCGAAGTGATACGTTCTGTTTTTCGCCTTCCTGTGCTGCCATATATTCAAACATATCCGACTACCTAACGTACCATAATATTATATCCATCAAAAAGAACTATAACAAGTCTGCAACCGTAAATGTTCAATGTATGCATGGACGAAAGCAGCAAGAGAGGGAAGGCCGGATGCCGGATCAGGCTCGCACAGACCACAGACGGCAATGAGTCTCGCCGAGGAATTGTCCCTCCTGCGCAGGCAGGTCAAAGAGCAGGAAAAAGAAATCCGCCGCCTGAAAGAAGATAATGAATTTCCTGAGGAAGCAAGCACTTTTTTCGCCACCAGCCATCGGAAGTCTGCAAAAGGCAGAGAATGATGTTTCCTGCCATAAAAACCGAGGACGGCGTGATAAAGGGTAAAATTTCTTTCTGCTGCCGGATGCTGAAAGTGGCACGGCAGGGGTTTTATAAATATCTGGCAGGCAAAGACCGGCCGTAGAAATATCAGGATTTAGCTGATGCCATGCAGTCAATCGCATCAGAAGATGAATGTAACGATACTTATGGACGGATCCGCATGTATCAGGCACTTCTCTTAAAAAGCCGGAAGGCATTCGTATTCCCGGCAAGATGACGGTTTATCGCGTCATGAAGAAAATCGGACTCAGCCACCGTCCGAAACGCAAACCCAGAGACACGAAAATCTGACGATCTGCTGAAACGGGATTTTTCATCAGAAGAACCGTTAAAAAATGTGTTACAGATATAACGGAAATCAAGGCAAAGGACGGAATATTATCCCCCTTGGGAGCCACCAGTTTCCCGCTTCAGAGCCACCTGGAAATGGTATTTTCCACCTTCAGAGCCACCACAACATATTGTGGCAGCACACATATTTGATTTCACTATAAATCTCCTTATAGTTATTCTTGGAGAACTGCTGATGCAGTATCACCAAATAATCTATAGGGAGGTCTTTTTATGTTTAAGAAGACAAAAGTCAGAAGTATTCTGGAACTTCTGGGAAAAAATCTAAGCGCAAGGGAGGTGTCAAAAGTTTTAGGTGTATCAAGAAATACCGTCGCTGAAGTACAGGCGTTATTCTTACAATCAGACAAATCATGGGATGATATTTCTGAATGGGATGACGACAGGCTTTATGAACTGTTCTATCCAGATAAGTTTAAATATAAACCCAGATATGCTCCGGTTGATTATTCTTACGTCCATAGAGAGTTAAAGAAGACAGGCGTCACAGAAAAGCTCCTTTGGGAAGAATACTGTGCCAGATGTGAGAAAGCCGGGGTGAATGCATGTTCCTATATAACATTTGCCAAAAATTACAAGAAATTTGCGGCAGATAAAAACTATACGAGCCACATAGGGCATAAACCCGGATTAGAGGTTGAAGTCGACTGGTCAGGTCCGTCAATGAACTATATGGACCCTGATACCGGTGAGCGTGTAACGGCATACCTGTTTGTTGCAACAATGCCATACAG
>CAJTKM010000015.1:0-977 GCA_910576545.1 Lachnospiraceae bacterium | reverse complement strand
AAGCCGCAACAAGCATGAATGAAAAAGCATGGCTTTCCTGTCATGTGAACATGTTCCAGTTCTTTGGCGGCACACCAGTAAAGATTGTCTGTGATAACCTGAAAACCGGAGTGACCCTGCATCCTAAAAGAGGCGGGATCATACTAAATGAGGCCTATCTTTCCCTTGGCGAGTATTATTCCGTTGCCATCATGCCTACAGGTGTCAAAAAGCCGAAGCAGAAAGCAAGCGTTGAAGGTTCTGTGGGTAAGATCGCCACGGCTGTCATCGCAAAACTCAGGAACGATGTATTCACATCATTAGCCGCATTAAATGCTGGTATCCGGAAAGCAGTAAAAGAATTCAATGACAAGCCGTTCCAAAAACGCCCCGGCAGCTGCCGGGGCATCTGCCATTCCCGCTTCGGAAAAATCTGTCAGTGGATGCCCTGCGCGACAGGGCAAGGGAAACAGGCCCCAAAACCTTTGAAGTAATCCGCAGGATGTTTGACGAGGCAAAAGTAGAAGAACAGCCCATGCAGACAGCAGGAGCCATACTTTCCATAGCTGGCATCTATTCACCCCAGATCCTTGAAAAAGCATGTGATAAAGCGCTCAGGCAATACCATATGCCTTATTATAAGACCATCTATTCCAATGCAAAGAGCATAAACAGTGAGAAGGAACTTACGGAGTTTAAGGAAAACAATAAAAAATCCGGAATTGTCAGAGGCGCGGATTACTACAGAAAAGGAGAGACAACAAATGGACATTGAAATAAAAAAGAGTTTATCTGTATTGGAACTTGGCGACCTTGCAAGGATCATAGAAATGCAGGAAAAAGATATAAAGCTTGTGGATCTAAGCTACGAAAAGCGTTTGGAACTGCTCCTTGAAACACTGATACAGGAACGGGAGAACAGGCTCATAAACCGGCTTATCAAAAATGCCTATTTTAAATATCCTTCCGCAAGCATCGAGTCACTGGATTATGATGCA
>CAJTKM010000014.1 GCA_910576545.1 Lachnospiraceae bacterium | reverse complement strand
CCCCGTCTTTCTCACATCTGGCACAGTATTCTTCCCAAAGGAGCTTTTCTGTGACGCCTGTCTTTTTTAACTCTCTATGGACGTAAGAATAATCAACCGGAGCATATCTGGGTTTATATTTAAATTTATCCGGATAGAACAGTTCATAAAGCCTGTCGTCATCCCATTCAGAAATATCATCCCATGATTTGTCCGATTGTAAGAATAACGCCTGTACTTCAGCGACGGTATTTCTTGATACACCTAAAACTTTTGACACCTCCCTTGTGCTTAGATTTTTTCCCGGAAGTTCCAGAATGCTTCTGACTTTTGTCTTCTTAAACATAAAAAGACCTCCCTATAGATTATTTGGTGATACTGCATCGGCAGTTCTCCAAGAATAACTATAAGGAGATTTATAGTGAAATCAAATATGTGTGCTGCCACAATATGTTGTGGTGGCTCTGAAGGTGGAAAATACCATTTCCGGGTGGCTCTGAAGCGGGAAACTGGTGGCTCCCAAGGGGGATAATATTCAGCTTGCCCGAAAGCCTTGAAATCGTACACAAATTCGACTTCTCTTTTCATTCAGACATCACCCTATATGAGTTTACAACTCCTATTCTTGTATTGAAATGAGTGTACATAGCAAAGAATTTACCTAAAT
The DNA here is from genome assembly GCA_910576545.1 of Lachnospiraceae bacterium. Classification (GTDB taxonomy): domain Bacteria; phylum Bacillota; class Clostridia; order Lachnospirales; family Anaerotignaceae; genus Anaerotignum_A. The sequence continues at coordinate 80,974 of CAJTKM010000014.1, read as the reverse complement.
ATAGCACTATATCAATGAGTGAATATCATTCATTGACTTTTCGGAAAGGCGGTGCTATAATTTTCTCTGAAAGGAGGCTGTATATATGAATAGCGCAAAGCAAAAATCAAAAATAGCCTTTAACCAACAAGCTCCAACCTATGACTGCGATATAAAAGGGCAGCACGCCCGCACATTATATCCTGTTATCATCAATAGGCTGAAAAGCATATCTTATCAAACGGCATTAGATTTAGGGTGCGGAACCGGGGAAGTAATGAAGCTCATATTGCAGCAAGACAATAGCAAAATACTGTATGGGCTTGATTTATCTGAAAAGATGTTAGAAATTGCACAGAAGAAATTAGAAAACAGGGCAACGCTCATTTTAGGTGATAGCGAACAACTCCCTTTTTCCGACTGTTTCTTTGATGTTGTGTATTGCAATGACTCTTTTCACCATTATCCTGCGCCGGAAAGAGTCTTATCAGAAATTGATAGAGTGTTAAAGCCTAATGGAACTTTTATTTTGTGCGATTGTTGGCAACCCACAATCGGGCGAGCTATTATGAATTTCTATATGAAGTATAGTAAAGAGGGGGACGTAAAGATTTACTCTGAAAGTGAAATTTGCAAATTGCTTTCAAGGCACTTTTCAAATGTTACATGGGAGCGTGTAGGAAATACGGCTTGTATGGCTTGCGGAACAAAATAATACCGTAATATTGACTGGTATTCACTCATTGATTTTTTACATTGCTATGCTATGATAGGGAAAGGAGGTGTGTCATGCGTATTACGAAAGAGCCAGAGGAACGGAAGCAGGAAATATTAGATACTGCTATGCGACTATTTTATGAAAAGGGATATGAAAAAACGTCCATTGCCGATATTGCAAAAGAGATTGGCGTAGCGCAAGGGCTATGTTATCGTTATTTTCCCTCAAAGGAAGCCCTTTTTGACTGTGCAATAGAACAGTACGCAGACGAGATAGTAAGTAAATTTACTATTTCAAAAGGCAATGAAAAACTGACCTTAAAAGAAATTATTGAAACTATGCCTATTATGGTAGAAACGGAGGGGACAGACTATTACAACGTGCTTCATGTTGTAGAGAACAAAAAGTTTCACGATCAGCTTGCATTGAAAGTCTGCGAAAAGCTCCTAAAACCTGTCACCTATTTACTGGAAAAGGCACAGGAAAACGGCGAAATTCAACTTGATAATATTCAAGCCGCTGCTAAATTCTGCGTGTACGGGCAACTTGGGATTTTATTAGACACGAAATCCAGTACAGAAGAAAAAGCGAAGAATATTCGCACTTTTCTCATTTATGCTCTAAGACTTTGAAATTATCCCCTGCTATTTAGTAGGGGAATTTCAAAAACATCTAAATGAATGAAGCTCATTCAAGAAAGGAGATTTTATGAATGACCCTACCTGTTTTGTAAATATGCAAGAGTATTATCATTTTATATATGCTATATCCTATATGATGATAGCAGAAATAGTTATATGGTTATATAACTTCAAAGGCTGGATAAAGAAACCTCAAATATCCAACAAGGATTGCGGAACTTTACTTCTTGTAATTTTTGCTTGTTGGAGCAGCTTTTCAATAAGCACATTTTTTAGATGTGGCTATATAACAGAACTGATAGGAGAAATACTTATCCCACATTGCTTTTTCTATTTAGGTTTGTTTTTGCTGGTACTTGGAACTACATTGCGATCATGGGCAGTTTGGACATTAAAACACTCTTTTACATTATCAGTGAAAACAAATTCAACACAGGGCTTGGTAACAACAGGAATTTACCGTTATATCCGCAACCCGGCTTATGTCGGAACTATCCTTTGCCTGTTAGGAACAGCGTTTTGTTTTCGTTCTGCAATAGCCCCAGTATTAGTTTTGATTATTTGCTTTGTATGTTACGGAATAAGAATACAAATTGAGGAAAGAGCCTTGCGGCTACGCTTCGGAAACGACTTTGATAATTATTGTGCGCATACATGGCGACTAATTCCTTTTATTTGGTAACTGCTGTAAATCTATGGCTGCCCTTATCGGCAGCCAAAAAAATAGTATATAAATGAATGATATTCATTCATTAGAAAGGACTTAACAATGACAAGAAAAATTGATTTTATCAATGGAAATACAAAAAAGTGTTTAATGGCAATGGTTTTGCCAATGATTGCGGCTATGTTTCTTAATATGGCTTATAACCTTGTAGACAGTTTATGGATTGGAAACCTTTTAGGGGAAACAGCTTATGCGGCACTCACAAATTCAACTCCGCTAATCCTGCTTTTAACCTCTGTTGCTATGGGGGCAACAAACGGTATTTCTATACTGCTATCACAAGCAATCGGCTCCAAAGATAATAAAAAGATTGAAAGTCTGATTGCTACCTCGTTTGCTGTTGCAATTATTTTTTCTTTGATTTTGACAGCTATTTTTGAATTATCCCTGCCAGCTATTTTGCAAATTATGAATACCCCTACTGAAACCTATGAAATGGCATATAACTATTTATCAATTTATCTTTTGGGATATTTAGCTGTTTACTTATTCTTATATTTTACTGCTGTCCTGAGAAGTTTTGGAAATGCAATGTTTCAAATGATTTCCATGCTGGTATCAACGATACTCAATGCGGTTCTTGACCCTATTTTTATTCATTTTTTTGGTTTTCATGGTGCTGCAATAGCGACCTTAATTTCACAAAGTATTTGCTTGGCATTTATGATTTGCTATCTCAAGAAAAAAAGACTGTTTAATATGCGGCTTAACCTGTTTGACAAGGCTTTCATTTTACCGCTTATACAAAAGGCTGTCCCGGCAATAGTCCAGCAAAGCATACCCGCAATCAGCACTACTTTTTTAACTGCCCTTATCAGCTCTTACAGTATCACAGCAATAGCGGCTTATGGAATTACTGGAAAACTGGAAACCATATTATTTTATCCGGCAATGGCATTAAATATGGTTCTAACAACAATTATCGGGCAATGTGTAGGTGGAAAGAGGACGGACAGGGTAAAAGACTATCTGAAATGTGCTTTGAAATATGGCAGTCTATTTCTGTTTCTGCTCTCTGCAATTATCGTTTCCAGCTCAAAATACCTTTCCATGCTATTTGTAAGAAGTTCTGATGTAGCGTCAATCGTAAGCGGTTATTTTCTGATCGTGGGGATAGGTTACATATTGAACACCATAACAAATTGCTTCCTCGGTATGCTAAACGGTTTGGGGCAGCCCTCTAAAAGTATGCTCCTAATGATTTTTTATTACATTATTGTCCGTATGCCTTTAGCTTATCTTTTTTCATATTTAGGACTTAGGCTTAACGGGATATGGATAGCTGTATTGATTAGTCATATTTGCGCAGCTATCGCAGCAATGCTTTTTTCTATGCTTCAACTGAAAAGGAAAACAACCATTTCATAAGAAAATTATGCCGCTGTTTTCTTTTCAAGTAATGGAGCTTATTAAAGTTACCTTTTTTGAGGATATGGCGGTATTGGAGAAATATCGCCATGTTCTTTTTTATGCTTTTATGGCTATCGCCTTATGGTGAACAATTAAAAAAATCTTCTCCAGCGTAGAAAACATTTTTGCCTACGGTTTTACCTTCACACATCACAATATAAGCGTTAATAATTCCTCTTTACCCGATTGCATTATGCAGTCGGTTTTTTTTTGCGCTTTTTAAGACGCACTTTTTGAAAATTTCGACAAAAAAGTTTGCCGTTTTCATTTGGCAACTCTCAAAAAGCGGTGGTGTGGGTACTGAAAGGGGAAGTCATAAAAAATCACCCGCTTTCGCGGCTGCGAAAGGAGGTGAGAACATGAATGAGCCTAATCGTACCGAATGGGAAATCCGCTGCGCTTTTAATAGCTTTTGCAAGAAAGCCATTAAGTGTGAAGCCAGCAACGCCCACCGCGACGTAAGACGACACCAACTGCGTGAAGTTACGTTATCCAGCCTTTCCCCGCAGGAAGAAAGCCAGCTTTATACCGTTGACCGCTATTTTGTCAAGGAATACACTGACAATTCTATCTGCGTGGCGGGTAAAAGAATTACGCCGAAGCTGTTAGCCGAAGCACTCCGCACTTTGCCGGAAGAAAAACGTAACGCCGTCCTGCTGTACTATTTTGAGGGTATGACTGATAACGATATTGCAAAGCTCCTCAATATTTCAAGAAGCACAGTACAGTATCGCAGGACAAGCTCTTTTGAACTGCTAAAACGCTATTTGGAGGAACGCGCTTATGACGACGAAGAAATTTGACAGCGATTTTGACGAGCGCGGCTTGTTACCTTACCCGGTAATTGTTGCCGCAACCAAAGGCGACCCGGACGCAATGAAAATTGTGTTACAGAACTACGACGCACAGATTGCCGCTTTGTCTGTCCGAAAATACCGTGATGAACGCGGAAATACATATTTCGGAATTGACGAGGACATACGCGACCGTCTGCGGTCAAGGCTGATGCGGGCTGTCTTGGACTTCCAGTTTTGATGTAAAGCCGCTGCCTATGTTCCCCTTTCCGTAGGTGCGGCACATCAGACTTTTTTGAACCTTGAAAAAGAAAGCGGCGCAAGATAACGGCGACGCAGCATAGGGCAGATCGGATACGTCCCTTTTGCGCCGAGCCATACGACGGGTGCGCCATGACGCTATCCCGGCGGGGTTTTCTTTTCCCCGCCGGGATAGCCGAGCGACCAGCACCGCGCCGGGGAGCAAGTTTAGCAGCTTGCGGGCGACGACAGCGCAGAATATATAATGATACTCCCTTACCGCCACAGTCCGAGCGTTAAAAGCGTCGCAGGCAATGGGTAGGGCTGCATGAGAACCATGCAGGGGTGAAACTCCCGTGAGGTTACGCTATTAACCGTCCGATCACAGCCCCTTTTTCACCATTAACCATTTACCCATTTTTGAAAGGGGGATTTATAGAATGAACAATGCTGATGTGCCTATTTGGGAAAAGTACACGCTTACCATTGAGGAAGCGTCAAAATATTTCCGCATTGGGGAAAACAAGCTGCGGAAACTTGCAGAGGAAAACCCCACGGCGGGCTGGGTGATCTTGAACGGCAACCGTATTCAGATCAAGAGGAAACAGTTTGAAAAAATCATTGACACACTGGACGCGATTTAGCGAAAAAGATAGTGAAAAAGAGCCTTGAATATGCTATAATAAATGTAGGCATATCAAGGCTCTTTCCGACACGGAAAGGAGCAAAAACAATGTCGGAAAAAAGACGTGATAATAAAAACCGCATTTTGCGTTCGGGAGAGAGCCAGAGAAAAGACGGGAGATATGCTTACAAATATACCGATACTTTTGGTAAAGTGCAATTTGTCTATGCTTGGAAGTTAGTACCTACGGACAAGACCCCTGCCGGGAAACGTGACGACATATCCCTTAGAGAAAAGGAAAAAGAGATACAGAAAGACCTTGACGACGGGATAGACACAATCGGTAAGAAAATGACCGTCTGCGAGCTTTACGCGAAGCAGAACCGCCACCGGGGGAACGTAAGGCATAACACCACAAAGGGGCGCGAACGGCTGATGAAGCTGCTGGAAGCGGATAAACTTGGTTCCTGCTCCATTGACAGTGTGAAGCTGTCCGACGCGAAAGAATGGGCGTTGCGCATGAAAGAAAAGGGAATATCCTATAAAACCATAAGCAACGACAAGCGTTCCTTAAAAGCCGCGTTCTATACGGCGATACAGGACGATTGTATAAGGAAGAACCCCTTTGACTTCCAGCTAAACACAGTGATTGAGGACGACACAGAGCCGAAAGTACCCCTCACAGCAGAACAGGAAGAAAGCCTTTTATCCTTTATGCAAAGTGATAGCGTCTATCAGAAATACCGTGACGAGGTTATCATACTGCTGGGGACAGGGCTTAGGATTTCCGAACTCTGCGGATTGACTGAAACCGACCTTGATTTTGAAAACAGGATAATCAATGTAGACCACCAGCTTTTACGGAGCGCAGAAACAGGCTACTACATAGAGAAGCCCAAAACGCAGAGCGGTATCAGGCAAATTCCAATGAGTGAAAAAGTGTATGAAGCGTTGGGGCGCGTGTTGGAGAACCGCAAAGGAACGAAGCAGATCACCATTGACGGTTACAGCAATTTCCTTTTCCTCAACCGGGACGGTTGCCCGAAAACGAATGTGAATTATGCTACCATGTTTCGGGGGCTTGCAAAGAAGTACAACAAGACCCATGAGGAAGCCTTACCCAAAGTAATGACACCCCACACCCTACGCCATACATTTTGTACCAACTTAGCTAATGCCGGAATGAACCCGAAAGCGTTACAGTACATCATGGGACACTCTAACATCACCATGACGCTGAACTACTACGCACACGCTACATTCGCTTCCGCAAAGGCTGAAATGGAACGGCTGATTGCATAGCCGCAGACGGATTTACTACTTCTTTTACTACCATTGAGAGGGAAAACCTAAGAGGTTATGAGGGTATATAAGAACTTCTCCCCATATCTAAAATGCCGGGAAAGCCCGAAAATACGGGCTATACCGACATATAAGAACTTCTAAAGAGATAATCTAAATTCACCATAAATTTTTTTATAAAAATATACATTTTCTTATTGAATAAAACTGAAAAAAAGTTTATGATAGAAACAGACTGAAAATAAATGCGAAAAAAGTTTATAAAACCTCTTTTTTTTCTGGTAATTGGCTTTTCTTTCGTGTATAATGAATATGATTAAGCATATGGCATTACTTAGGAGGGGATTGTTTTGCTCGAATTCGATATCCCAATGAGCAATATGGCACAGATAAAAGTAATCGGCGTTGGCGGCGGTGGCAACAACGCTGTTGACAGAATGATTGAAGATGGCTTGGACGGCGTGGATTTTATTTCTATCAATACAGATGGACAAGCTCTTGCAAAGTCAAAGCCTACGACAAAGATACAGATAGGTGAAAAGCTGACAAAGGGTCTTGGCGCAGGCGGCAACCCTGATATTGGCGAAAAATCTGTAGAAGAAACACAGGACGAGATTGCGCAGGCTTTGCGCGGCTCGGATATGGTGTTCATTACTGCCGGTATGGGCGGCGGTACGGGTACTGGCGCTGCGCCGAGAATCGCCGCGATTTCCAAGGAACTAGGAATCCTGACGGTTGGTGTGGTGACAAAGCCTTTCAATTTTGAGGGCAAAAAGAGAATGATGAATGCGGAAAGAGGCATTTCGGAACTGAAGAAAAGTGTGGATACGCTCGTTATTATTCCGAACCAGCGTCTTTTGAGCATCATTGACAAAAAAACAACACTGACAGAAGCGTTCCGCAAGGCGGACGAAATCCTGCGGCAGGGCGTACAGGGCATTGCGGATTTGATTTCCAAGCCCGGCGTAATCAATTTGGACTTTGCTGACGTGCGTACCGTTATGGCAAATAAAGGTATTGCGCATATGGGCATCGGCCATGCAAGCGGGGAAAATAAAGCAGAGGTTGCGGCGAAAATGGCAATCCAGAGCCCTCTGCTGGAAACGACGATTGAAGGCGCGAGAAGCGTGCTGATTAATTTCAGCGGCGATTCCAATCTTGGCCTGATGGAAACAGAGGAGGCTGCTGACCTGATTCGTGAGGCAATCGACCCTGAGGCGGAGATCATTTTTGGTACGACAATCAATGATGACCTTCAGGACGAGGTTGTTGTTACAGTCATTGCGACAGGATTGGAGGGCGAAATGCCGCAGGCTGCGCCTGAGCAGAAGAGCCCCAGACAGGATGCGGCGGCAGCTGCAAAGACTGCTGCTCCGGAACGAGCGGCGGCAGAACCGGCGAAAGAGCCGGAGGGTGAGGCCCGTCCAGCCAGAAGATTTGCAGATTTAGATGATTTTGAATCTGAAATCAAAATCCCTGATTTCCTGACAAGAAAGAAATTCTAAAAAAGTACATAAGGGCTGAAAAGGCGTTTTCCTGGCCATGGGAAACGTCTTTTTCTGGTTCTGCAAAACAGGTTGTTGATTGTGCATTTCATAGAAAAAAATGTCTGTTTATGTAGAAAATCAGGTGCATTTTGGGAAATAAGTGGTATAATATTCACAAAGAACGGAGGCTTTCAGACAGGGGGAACGCATATGGACAAAAGTGGATTTCAAACAAGGCGGAACGTTATGTCAATAACGTCGATTTCGTCTTTTTCCAGTATAAAAGGCGGATACAGAGCAAACTGCCGCGATGTCTATTTTATAAGGTGCATTGGCTGTGGAGCGAATTACCTGACGGAAATTCAGGAAATGGACAGACTTTGGAAGGAAAAACAGGAGTGCGGACAGGGGCATTATTTGCGGCTGCGGGAACTGCCGAAGTTGCAGACCCCTGAACAGGCAGGGAAATATATTTCTCTGTTCGAGGAATGGCGGAAGGAGCAGGAGAATGGCGTCCCTTTGGAGGGAGCGAAAGCGGGCAGTGTTTTCCGTGCTGTGCTTTCCAAAGGGCTTTCGGAGGCATGCGAACTCTTTCGAACATTTACGCCTGCCGCCAGTGAAACAATGGAACGGAATTTCCTGACCAAAATGCTGTTTTGGACGGAGAACCTGATGGGATCCTTTCTGCATGGCTGGGACGAAAAGACGAACCGAAAGTTTGTATATTCGGGAACGGCAAAATTACAGGAATATCTTTTTTGTTATTTTCTGACGCTTTTAGGGGTAGATGTGATGATGCTTCTGCCTGCCAGAGATATTGTGCTTGCGGAGGAGCTGAAAGGGCTTTCTGCGGCTGTAACACTAGGAGAAACGAAGGATCTGGAAATTCCGCCCTATACCCATGAGTGGGCAGAGGTTAGGGAACGGCCTCAGGCGGCAAGCTGCGGGACGACAAAGGCGGTCAGCATAGAACGCACAGACAGAAAAACAAGGCGGAGCGAGGCAGATGTGGAACGTCCTGCCGCATCCAGTCAGGAAAATACCGGCAGAGTACCGGAACGCAGGGAATTGGAGTTTGAAGAACTGGCGCGGCTTGCGTCTTCCGTTGTGATGATTGCTGTGCATGACCCGGAAGGGGAGGTTGTCTGCACAGGCTCGGGCATTATGATTGGGAAAGGCGGATACATACTGACAAACCACCATGTTGCGGGAAAGGGCGTATCTTATTCTGTGCGGATTGAGGACGACGAAACCATATATGAATCGGACGAACTGATTAAATATAATCATTTTCAGGATTTGGCGATTCTCCGTATTGATAAAATGCTGAATCCGATTCCGCTTTATAAAGGAGATAAACCGCTTGTACGGGGACAGAAGGTTGTGGCAATCGGAAGCCCGCTGGGGCTGTTCAACTCCGTTTCGGATGGGATTATTTCCGGCTTTCGTACGATAGGCGATGTGGATATGATACAATTTACTGCACCGATTTCCAGCGGCAGTTCCGGCGGGGCGGTGTTGAATATGCAGGGTGAGATTATCGGCATCAGTACAGCGGGATTTGACAGCGGGCAGAATATCAACCTCGCGGTGGATTACCGGACGGTTGCGGCGTTTGTGCGCGGATTTGTATAAGAAATTCCTAAAATTTTCTTAATATAAAAGAAATGATTTGAATAGGATTGCCCAAAAAGGCGGTTTTTGCTATACTAAGGTATACGCTTGTAGGAATATAATATCCAAAAGTATTTGGAAGGGGAAAATAAATTGGCTGAAAAGAAAATAAAAATATCGTTCAACTCCCCTGTGATTTTAGGGTTTACGCTCTTTTCTCTGGTTGCGCTGCTTTTGGCGCAGGTAACGGGCGGAGGGACAAATGACCTGTTTTTCAGCGTTTACCGTGCCCCGTTGACAGACCCTTTGACATGGGTACGCTTTTTCGGGCACGTTTTAGGCCATGCCGGCTGGCAGCATTTTATTGGGAATATTATGCTGATACTGGTGATTGGGCCACTTTTGGAAGAAAAATACGGCTCGGGCGAGGTGTTGTTTGTTATCCTCATTACGGCGTTTGTGACGGGGCTTTTGAATTTTGCCCTGTTTCCGCAGGTGCAGCTTTTGGGCGCAAGCGGTGTGGCGTTCGCGTTGATACTGCTGTCTTCGTTTGTAAGCGTGAAGGAGGGGGAAATCCCGTTGACGTTCCTGCTGGTGGCGGTGATCTATATTGGCGGAGAAGTGATAAACGGTATTTTTATCAGAGATTCGGTTTCCAACCTTTCGCATATTGCGGGCGGTGCAGTTGGGGCTGTACTGGGTGTTGGGCTGTGCGGCAGAAAGTTGAAATAATGCTGGAAAAGGACGGGGCGGTGTATGTTGACGCAAGGGATACTTCAAAATTTGGAAGAATATTTTTCGGATTTGGATGCCAGAACGGGCAAAGCTGTGTTCTTTTACCGTATTAACGGCTGGAATGAGGAAATCGGAGTGTTTTTGAAGAAATACTATGAAGCCGCCAGACAGACGGGTGTTGTTCTGGATGGCAAAATTCCAAATCCAGACAGGCAAAATCTTGCGTATTTCGAGAGTATTCTGGGTACAGATTTTGAGTTGAGCATGGGTTTTCTGGAAAACAGGCTGAAAAAATGGCTTCCGAGGCTGGACGAAAAACGCCGCCGGATACTTGCCGCCGTCCTGTATGATACGTTGGACGGGATACGCAGGGAGGGCAAAACGGAAAACATACTCCGAAACGCGTATGTAAAATTCATGTGCTGGTTGTATTATAAATTTGAACGGGTCGTGAACCGTCCGGAAGGAAAGTCGCCATCGAAGATATTATATGCGGGGAACGTCAGCTATTATGAATGGAAACTGCTGTGTGCGCTTTCCGGTGCAGGGAGTGACGTTGTGCTTTTGCAGACGGAGGGTGATACTGCATATCTGAAGCTTGACCCGCGTTCCGAGGCATCGAGAGCATACCAGACGCCAAACATGACGGCGTTTCCGGAGGGCTTTTCTCTGAAACGTTTGCAGGAGGATGCGGAACGTGAACGGCGTACAAAGCAGATCACAGGGGCGCGTCCGGAAATACAGCGGTGTACCAACGCATGGCTGGAAGGCTTTGGGTTGGAGGATATATTGAAGGAGCCGCAGGAAAGAGGGTCTGATGCGAGGTTTTTTTACAACTGCTTTTGCAGGATAAACGGCGCAGAGGACGCTTCCTCCTATCAGGGCGAACTGCACCGCTTTTATTTGGAGATGAAACGGAAGAAACGCCCGGTTGTTATTGTGGAAAATGCCATACCCAAGCCGACGGTGGAGGAAATTCAAGCAGTTTCCCGCCAGAATTACAGGGACTGCGAACAGGCGGTTTTAGATTTAAGGAAGAATATCAGTTTCCCATCAGACCTTGAATTGCAAAAGCTGATGCAGGCGGCGTTTGTCGAAATACTTTTGGATGGGACGGAGAAGGAACCTGTCAACAGGGTGGTAAACAGGGGCGTAACGCTGTTATGCTGGCTGAAACGTTATCAGCCGCAGCTGTTTTCCGGCGGGAAAAAACGTCTGTTTCCCTGTTTTATCTACCTGGGAGGCTGTGGGAACACAGCGGAAGCGGCGTTTATGAGGATGCTGTCCTGTCTGCCGACAGATGTTTTGATACTGCGTCCCGATTTGGCGCGGGAATGCTGCCTTGCAGACCAATGGCTGTTTGACAAAAATTACCCGGAAACGCTCAGGCTGGAAAAATTTCCCGGGGAGGATGCTGCCGTCCGTCTGGATACGGACGCCTACCGTGCGGAACGGGAACTGGATACAAGCCTTTATGGGGACAGCGGACTTTACCGCATACAGCAGTATGCAAAAGCAGACAGCGTGACGCTGCGGACGATGTATGAGGAAATTGCAATACTTTGGGATGAGGAACTGAAATACCGCCCGAATTTTGATACGACTGGAAATACGGCAATGCTGCCGGTGCTTTTTGCGAAAGTATCAGGCGTGAAAGACGGCAATATCCAGCAATATTGGGCAGATGTAAAAAAGCTGGTAACGGCAGATACGTTTGTGATACGCAAAGCACCGTTCATAGAGCCGACAGACGAAAATCCCATCAAGCCTTATGCGGTAACGTTCTTGAAAAACGGAAAGCTGCAAAGGGAGAAAATTAAGGCGCATTCGGCTTATCAGTACGGTTTTCTGCGGGAGGAAATGCAGGAACATATTTTGGACAAGCTACAGCTTTTACTGACGCAGAAAACGATACGCGGAACATTCCAGAACGGTACGGAGTACACGATTGTTTCCACCGCGCTGAATCTGGACAGGCAGATTCTGCGGATGATACAGGGTTTTGATTTTACAAAGAAAAACCCGAAGCTGCTCTATATCCTGACGGAGGAGGCAATGCCCTCTCTGGAGGACTGCATTTTAACGGCGTTCCTGAATCTGATAGGGTTTGACGTTGTGTTTTTTGTACCTACGGGTTATCGAAATATAGAAAACTATTTTAATAAACAGCTGGCGGAGGAATATCGCATCGGCGATTACCTGTATGACCTGCGGGCACCGGAGTTTGCGGGCGTTCCGCATGGCACACGCCCTTCGTGGCGAGATAGAATATTCAAAAGGGGGAAATGAGTCATGGGTTTGGATTTTGCAAAGAAAGAGCCACAGCCTGTTATGGAGGTGCAGGAAGTGCAGGAGATGCAGGCGGTACAGGAATATGATATTGCGGCGGACAGGGAAAAAATGAACCAGCAGCTTGTCAATTCCGCGGAGGTGGACGCGCTGGCAAGCCAGATTGAAGTATACAACATGGAAAGCATCGTTTCCTTTGGTGCATCGGCGGCGGAGGAGATTTCCAAGGCGTCGGATATTGTGCTGAACAGCATGAACATGGCACAGATTGATGAATCACGGGTCATGCTGGATACGCTGGCAAAAATTATGTCCAAGTTTGACATTGAGGAAATCAAGGAAAAGCCCGGTCTGTTCGGAAAGCTGTTTGGTAATCTGCGCAAGCAGCTGGAAAAGATATTGGCAAAATACCATACGATGGGTGAGGAAGTCGATAAAATCTATGTGCAGCTGAAACGGTACGAAGGGGAAATCAAGCAGTCTAACCGGAAGCTGGAACAGATGTTTGAGGCGAATGTGAATTATTATCATGAACTGGTAAAATATATCCTTGCGGGCGAACAGGGCTGTAAGGAGATTGAGGCGTACATCGCGCAGAGAAGGGAGGATATGGCGCAGACAGGCGATAATTCCATCGAATTTGAAATACAGAGCCTGAACCAGTCGCTGATACTTTTGGAGCAGAGGACTCAGGACCTGCGTATTGCGGAGAACGTGGCAATGCAGTCTATTCCTATGATGAAAACGATGGCGTTCAGCAATATGAATCTTGTCCGCAAAATCAATTCGGCGTTCATTATTACACTGCCTGTATTCAAGCAGGCTCTTGCACAGGCGATTATGCTGAAACGGCAGAGATTACAGGCGGAGGCAATGGCTGCGCTTGATGAAAAAACAAATGAAATGCTCATGAAGAACGCAAGGAATACTGTGGAACAGGCAAAAATGACAACAAGGCTTGCAACAGGCAGTTCCATTCAGATAGAAACTTTGGAAAATACATGGCGCACAATTGTTAATGGTATTGAAGAAACACGCCAGATACAGGAAAATGCGAAGAAGAAACGCGAAGAAGACCAGGTAAGGCTTGAGGCGATCAAGGCTGACTTTGAAAAACAGTATCACATGCCGAAAGGCACAAAATAATTATAAGCTGTATCATTTTAAGGAGGTAATAGCAATGCCAATCAATTTATCTAAGGGACAAAAGGTAGATTTAACAAAGGGGAACCCCGGGCTGAAAAGTATCATGGTCGGCCTTGGCTGGGATGTAAACGCTTATGATTCCGGCGCGGATTTTGACTTGGACGCGGCGGCGTTCATGCTGGGCGAAAATGGAAAATGCATCACAGAAAAGGAATTTATATTCTACGGCAATCTGGAGCATAACAGCGGGGCTGTAAAGCACATGGGCGATAACCTGACAGGTGAAGGCGAAGGCGATGACGAGCAGATCCAGGTTGACTTGACGAAGATTCCCGCAAATGTGCAGAAAATTGCTTTTACCGTTACAATTTATGAAGCGGAGGAACGTCGTCAGAATTTTGGACAGGTTTCCAATGCGTTTATCCGCATTGTGGACGAAGCTACAAATACAGAACTGATTCGTTACGACTTGGGTGAGGATTTCTCCATCGAAACGGCTGTTGTTGTTGGTGAGCTTTACCGCCATAATGGCGAATGGAAGTTTAACGCCATAGGCAGTGGTTTTCAGGGTGGACTTGCCGCGCTTTGCGGACATTATGGTATTGAAGTGGCATAAAGGAGGATTTGGAAATGGGAGTAAACCTGCAAAAAGGACAGAAGGTCAGCCTGACAAAAGGCAATCCCGGGCTGACAAAGGTCGTTGTCGGGCTTGGCTGGGACACCAACCGCTATGACACAGGCGGAGATTTTGACCTGGATACGGCTGCGTTTCTGCTGGCGGATAGCGGAAAGGTTACCAAAACAGAGGATTTTGTTTTTTATGGCAATCTGAAACATCCTTCCGGCTGTGCGGAGCATATGGGCGATAACCTGACAGGTGCGGGCGAAGGTGATGATGAGCAGATTAAATTTGACTTATCTCTGGTGCCTGCGGATGTGACGAAAATCGCTTTTACCGTCACGATTTACGAAGCAGAAGAACGCCGCCAGAACTTCGGGCAGGTGGATAATGCGTTTATCCGCATTTACAATGAAGCAACTGGAGAGGAACTGCTCCGCTATGATTTGGGCGAGGATTTCTCTATCGAAACGGCAGTTGTTTTTGGTGAACTTTACCGGAATAATGGCGAATGGAAATTCAACGCGATTGGCAGCGGCTATCAGGGCGGACTTGCCGCGCTCTGTGCGAATTTTGGGGTAGATGTGGATTAAGATTGTGTAAGGAGGGACAAAATTATGTCTATCAGTTTGCAAAAAGGACAAAAGGTGAGCTTAACAAAAGAAAGCGCAGGGCTTTCCA
Organism: Lachnospiraceae bacterium; assembly: GCA_910576545.1. Classification (GTDB taxonomy): domain Bacteria; phylum Bacillota; class Clostridia; order Lachnospirales; family Anaerotignaceae; genus Anaerotignum_A. The sequence goes on along the minus strand of CAJTKM010000014.1, from coordinate 65,967 downwards.
AAGTCATTATCGGGCTTGGCTGGGACGAGGTAAAACGCTCTAAAGGTTTTTTTGCGCCGAAGCCGCAGCCTATTGACTGCGATGCATCCGCTCTTTTGCTTCATGACGGAAAGCTGATCTATAAAGAAGATATTGTTTACTTCGGTAATCTGCGCCATCCGACAGGTACGGTACAGCATATGGGCGATAATCTGACGGGTGCGGGTGAAGGTGATGATGAACAGATTATTGTGGATTTGGAAGGTATTCCGGCAGAATATGACAAAATTGTGCTGGTCGTCAATATCTATCAGGCAGTGCAGAGGCAGCAGCATTTCGGTATGATTCAGAATGCGTTTATCCGTTTGGTGGACGGGAAAACAAACAAGGAAATCTGCAAATATAACCTGACAGAAGATTACTCCAATATGACGGCAATGATTTTCGGTGAGGTTTACCGCCATAATGGCGAATGGAAATTCAATGCCATTGGGCAGGGAACAACTGACCCCGGGCTGGGGGAACTGGCAAACAGGTATATCCAGAGGAATTAAACAGGAGAGCTGAAAACCTTGGGGCTCTGCCCCAAACCCCGCAAGGGCTTCCAGCACTTGACCCGGGTTGCCATCGCATTTCATGCGATGGAAGATATATCAATTTGGGGCTTCGGAAAACGCAGTTTTCCGCAATAAAGTTCTTTGTCCCACTTTCTGTGAAAGAAAGCGGGTGGGAGACTGAGGGCAAAGCCCTCAAGGTTTTAATCAAAAAAGAAGGGGCCTTGACGCAAATGCGCATGGGCTCCTTTCGTTAATTTCCGCTTGTGCGGAAAGACAGGAGGATGAGATGAAATATAATGGACTGACGGACAAGGAAGCCGAAGCTTCGCGGCTGGAACACGGCTCCAATATGATACCGGATTCGGAGCCAACGACATTTTGGGATGCCTTTAAGGAGACATTTCAGGACCCGATGATTCGTATATTGCTGGCGATTGCCGCGCTGATGATTGTGATGTTTTTCCTGGGCTATTCGGAAATTTACGAGCCCATCGGCACGATTGTCGCGGTACTGATTGTGGCGTTTGTTTCGGCAAAAACAGAGGTCGCGAGCGATATGAAATACCGTGAGCTGAAAGACAGCACGAAAAAGGACCAGTGTAAGGCGTACCGTAACGGCGGAATTTCCGTTATAGATGTAGATGATGTTGTTGTGGGAGATAAAATCCTGCTGCAGTCCGGTGATAAGATTCCGGCAGATGGTATCCTCATTGACGGGGATTTACGGGTGGATAACTCCGCCTTGAACGGTGAAGCGGAAGAATGCAAAAAATTCGCTGCGGAGGAAGGTGTGCGGCTTGCAGAGGAAATCACTGGCGAAACCTTTGTTGACAAACATTCCCTGTTCAGAGGCGCGGTGGTCTTTGATGGGGAAGGTGTATTGGACGTCAGCCGGGTTGGACTGAAGACCATGATGGGCAAGATGGCGGAGGAAATGCAGGAAGATGAGCCGGATTCACCGCTGAAAGTGAAGCTGACAAAGCTGGCGGGACAGATTTCAACATTTGGCTATATTGGCGCAATCGTGATCGCGGTGCTGTATCTGGCATATTTCATTTTTTCCGCCGGAGGTGTTTCCGCGTATATCGCGCTTGGCGTAACGCCTGTTATTCAGGATATCGTGCGCGCGGTTTCGCTTGCAGTCGTAATCATCGTCTGTGCTGTGCCGGAAGGCCTGCCGCTGATGATTTCACTTGTGCTGATGCAGAATACAAAGAAAATGCTTGACCATAACGTGCTTGTCAGAAAAGCGGAAGGGATTGAAACGGCGGGCTCTCTGAATATCCTGTTCAGCGATAAAACAGGGACGATTACGAAAGGCTCTCTGGAAGTGGTCGAGTTCCTGACCGGTGATGGGAAAACAGTCAATGTTGCAGAATGCGGCAAGGTGAAAGACCTGCTGAATCTGGCAATTGGCAAAAACACGCAGTCCATGTTCGACTCCTCCCATAAAGTCATTGGCGGCAACGCGACAGACCAGGCCCTGATGAAATTCATCGGGGAGGAAACATGGGCTTCCCTGCAGGCGGATAAGGCGCGCGAGGTTACGGCTGCTCAGGGCTTTAATTCCACGAATAAATTCAGTCAGGCGCGGATTGAAAGCATTGGCAAAACATTTTACAAGGGTGCGCCGGAACGTCTGCTTGGTTCTGCGGGGCATTATCTGGACGCGGACGGAGAGATCCGCGAAATGAACCTTGCGGCTTTGAACGAGAGGATTGAGGAACTTGCATCCCGCGCGATGCGTGTGCTTGCGTTCGGCTATTCCGAAAAAGCGATGACGGAAAACGTTATCAATGATGATATTACTATCATCGGTCTTGCGGCAATCCGTGATGATGTGCGTCCTGAGGCGCGGGAAGCAATCGCGGAGGTGCAGAATGCCGGAATTCAGGTCGTTATGATTACGGGAGACAGGCTGGAAACAGCTGTTGCTATCGCGAAGGATGCAGGGCTTCTGCGCAATGACGCGGAAAGAGCAATTTCCTCGGCACAACTGAATGAGATGTCCGATGAGGAGGTTAAGGCGATATTGCCGCAGATTCGTGTGATTGCACGCGCACTGCCCACGGATAAATCCAGAATGGTGCGGCTCTGTCAGGAGATGAATCTGGTAGTCGGCATGACAGGCGACGGCGTAAACGATTCTCCCGCGCTGAAACGCGCCGATGTGGGCTTTGCCATGGGCAGCGGAACAGAGGCGGCAAGAGAAGCCGGAAAAATCGTTATTCTGGACGATAACTTTAAGTCAATCAAAGACGCAATTTGGTACGGACGTACCATTTATCATAATATTTTGAAATTCTGCAAGTTCCAGCTTGTAATCAACGTAGCGGCTGTTGTTGTCAGCGCAATCGCGCCATTCTTCGGCATTGAGGAGCCGTTGAAGGTAACGCATCTGCTGTTTGTCAATTTGGTAATGGACGGTTTGGGCGCAATCATGCTGGGGAATGAACCGGCGATTGAGCAGTATATGCAGGAGAAACCGAGACGAAGAGATGAAAGCATTGTAAGCAGGAAAATGATGACGCAGATTGTTATTATGGGCATCTGGCTGACAGTAATCAGCTTTGCATTTCTGAAACTGCCATTCTTCGGCAGCCTTTTTGAAACAGACGCACAATGGAAAACGGCGTATTTCGTACTGTTCATTCTTAGTGCGCTCTGCAATGGCTTTAATGTCCGCGATGATGGATTTGCCATATTCAAAGGACTTAACCAGAATACAGGCTTTATGAAGGTGTTTATTGCGATTATTGCAGTACAGGCGGTTATTGTAAACGTTGGGCTGCTGCCTGTGCCTGCCCTGCATTTTATCGGTGATATTTTCAGCTGTGTGCCGTTTGGCATAAAAGGCTGGATTGTTGCGGCTCTGCTTGCGCTGACGATGATTCCTGTGGACCTTCTGCGCAAAAGCATCATGCGGACAAAAGAAAGCTGAGAGCGTTTATGAAGCTGTTTTGTTCGGATTTAGATAACACGCTGATTTATTCCTATAAACGGGATATCGGCAAAGAGAAACGCTGTGTAGAAATTTATGAGGGCAGGGAAATTTCGTTTATGAGCGAATATTCTCTGGAGCTTTTGCAGAAGGTACGCCGAAAGACCTGCTTTGTGCCGCTGACAACGCGGACAGAAGAGCAGTATCGACGAATTTCTCTGGGTGAACCGGAATTTGCCCTGGTCTGCAACGGAGGCGTCCTGCTTGTGGACGGAGAACTGGAGCAGGCCTGGTATCATGAATCCCTGCGGCTGGTGCGGGAGGCGGCGGGGGAACTACTGCTTGCTGCGCGGATATTGGAACATGACTCAGATGTGTCTTTTGAGGTACGGAATATTCGCGACTTATTTCTGTTTACGAAAAGCGGGAATTCGGAGCGGAGCATAGCAGGGCTGGCGCATGCATTGGATTTGACGCGGGTAGATATTTTGACGAACGGCGAAAAACTGTACGTTCTGCCGAAAGGTCTGCATAAGGGAACGGCACTGCGGCGGCTGAAAGAACGATTTCATGGGGTATTTGCCTTTGCGGCAGGGGACAGTCTGTTCGATGTGCCGATGCTGCGGGAAGCAGATACCGCCTTTGCGCCGCAGACGCTGAAAGACGAGGCAGGGACAGCCCTTCCGGAGCATGTGCGGGGGATTCCGGACGAAAAACTGTTTTCAGACGTGCTGCTTGAGAATATACTGGAAGAAATAAAGCGTGGGCAGCCCTGTAATTAGGTCTGTCATTGGGAGGGCTATGGAAAAGGTTTTCATGTTCTGCCTGTTCTGCTGGAGCGGTGGAGGCATTTTGCTGCTTGCCGCTCTGTTGGACTGGCGGCTTTCCCATATCCGGTATATTGTGGATTTTAAGCATGGAAGGCTCGTCAGCCGCCTGCTGGTCGGCGGGTTCGGGCTATGCGCAATCGGTATTGGGACGCTGCTTAGGCTTGCAATGAACGCATAAGGGACTGTCCGTAAAGTGAGATGAAGTTTTATCTGACTTTGCGGACAGTTTTCTTTTTCGGCCGGTATTTTGGTATATGAAAAAGGAATCCAAACATTGACAAAACACCTCATAATCGCTTAAAATAAAATCACTAATGCTTATGGAATGTCTTCCCCGGCGGGACAGAGAAAACGCGGCTGGAATGTATTTTTTGTTTTCATTCCGGATGGAGGGAAGAAGGGAGGAAATTCCCGCAGATCGAGAAATGATGCGACATAATCTTTGCAGAACGCACGGAGGGAACAGTTATGTACCACTGTCATTTACAATTTTATTTCGTTGGCCGCCATTGCAAAGTTTTTGAAATCATAAAAGAAATGCTGCCGATGAAAAATTTTACCCATACCTTCACAGAAAGCGAACAGCCGTCCTCGGAGTTTGCCGCAAAGGCGGATGTGATTTTTGCGTGCTTTGAAGGGGAGGATATCCAGAAAAAAATGAGTACGCTGACAAAAGTCAAGCGGGAAAACTCAGAGCTGATTTTGTTGGCGGATAAGGAACAGACAGCCGTTTTGACGGAGTTTTTGGATAGGGTCAGGGATATTTGGACAATGCCGTTTTCAGAGGAAGAAGTGCGATTCCGTTTCCTGCGCTGGCAGGAGGCTTGCAAGCGGGAAAAAGATGCATGGCAGACAAGCCACTATCTGGAGGCAACTATAAACAGTGTGCCAAACCTTATCTGGTTTAAGGATAAGGATGGAATACATGAAAAAGTGAATGACAGTTTCTGTAAGACGGTCCATAAAACGAAACGGCAGGTCGAAGGGCGCGGGCATGCGTATATCTGGGATGTAGAGCATGACGACCCTGCGTGCATTGAATCCGAGCGGGAGGTCATGCGCAGGATGGAAACGTGCATTGCGGAGGAAATCGTGCAGACAAAAGAGGGCACGATGCTTCTGACGACCTATAAATCCCCTTTGTACGATTTGGACGGGAGCGTTATGGGCACGGTTGGCGTAGGTATTGATATTACGCGTGAACGTGCGTATGAGGAAGAAATTATACAGCAGAACCGCACACTGGAAACGATTTTCACTACAATGGACTGCGGCGTGATGTGCCATTCGCTGGACGGTTCACGCGTGCTTAGTATCAACCGCGCCGCGCTCAGTATTTTGGGTTATGATACAGTTGAAGAAATGATTTCGGCAGGCTTCAACATGATTGCGCCTTCTGTTCTGGATGAGGACAGGATAAAACTGCGGGAGTGCATAGAAACGCTTGAAACGGTAGGGGACAACGTGAGTGTTTCTTACCGGGTGAAACATAAAGACGGGTCTGTTCTGTATGTTATGGGGAACGTAAAGCTGGTGGAGGAAAACGGCGAAATGTTCTATCAGCGGTTCCTGCTGGACTGCACAGCGCAGAAGCTGAAAGAACAGCAGGAGCGTTCGGAAATCGAACAGCGTCAGATGGAACTGATACACGCGCTGGGGACGGACTATAATTTAATCTGCCATTTTGATTTGGATACCGGAATTGGCACGCCGCTGCGGAATCCGGACGCGCTGGACGGGGCGTTTGAGAACGCTTTCACAGGAGAACTGCTTTACGAGGAATGTATGGAAGATTACATACAGCGGCTTGTTTATGTGGACGACAGAGAGGCTCTGACGGAGGCATGTGCTCCGGAGCGGCTGGTGATAGAGCTGACAAACAAAAATACATATTATACCAATTATCGTGCGTTTATTGATGGGGAAATCCGCTATTACCAGATTAAAATGGTGCGTGCAGGGTCATGGGACAGCCGCAGGGGCATCGTGCTGGGTTTCCGCAATGTTGACGGAGAAACACGCCGGGAAATGGAAAAGACTGCACTGCTGGAGGACGCTCTTTTCCAGGCGAACCGTGCAAACAAGGCAAAGAGCGTGTTCCTTTCCAATATGTCGCATGATATCCGTACGCCGATGAACGCGATTGTCGGTTTTACAACTTTGGCTATCACGCATATAGACAGAAAAGACCAGGTATTGGAATACCTGAAAAAGATATTGACTTCCGGCAACCATCTGGTCAGCCTGATTAATGATGTGCTGGATATGAGCCGCATTGAGAGCGGCAGGATGCATCTGGAAGAGTCGCTGTGCAGCCTGCCGGATATCCTGCATGGTCTGCGGAGTATTGTGCAGGCAGATATCCATACGAAGCAGCTGGATCTATATATTGACGCGGTTGACGTACTGGATGAAGAAATCTACTGTGATAAACTGCGGCTGAATCAGGTGCTTTTGAACCTGCTTGGTAATTCTATCAAATATACGGGCGCGGGCGGCATTGTCAGTATGCGCATTACGCAGAAATCCGGTGCGCCGCAGGGTTATGCAAATTATGAATTCCGTATCAAGGATACGGGCATCGGCATGAGCGAGCAATTCGTGACACATATCTTTGAGCCGTTTGAAAGGGAAAGAAATTCGACTATCAGCGGCATTCAGGGAACGGGGCTGGGCATGGCAATCACGAAAAATATCGTGGATATGATGCATGGCTCGATTGAGGTAAAAAGCGAGCAGGGCGTAGGGACGGAATTTATTGTCAACCTGACTCTGCGTCTGAGTGTGGAGCCGAAGGCGGTACAGGAAATTCCCAGACTGAAAGGCTGCCGCGCCCTGGTTGTGGACGATGATTTCAATACCTGTGACAGCGTGAGTTACATGCTCCAGCAGCTTGGTCTGCGGGCAGAATGGACGCTTTCCGGACGGGAGGCTGTACTGCGTACCCGCCAGGCGGTCATGCGTGATGATACATACAGTGTATACCTGATTGACTGGCTGATGCCGGATATGAATGGGATAGAGGTTGCGCGGCGCATCCGAAAGGAAATGGGTGATGATGTGCCGATTATCGTATTGACGGCATATGACTGGTCGGATATTGAGGAGGAGGCACGGGAGGCTGGCGTAACGGCATTTTGCAGCAAGCCGCTGTTCTTCTCAGAGCTGCGCAGCTGCCTGTATTCTGTTGTAAACCCGGAGATTGCTGGCGTCAAGGAAGAAACGGAAATGCTCACTTCTATCCATACGGGACGCATTCTGTTAGCAGAGGATAACGTGCTGAATCAGGAGATTGCTTCGGCGATTCTTGGAGAAGCGGGATTCAGCATAGATATTGCGGAAAACGGGAAAATTGCTGTTGAGATGTTGAAACGTTCCGAACCGGGATATTACCAGTTAGTCCTGATGGATGTGCAGATGCCGGAGATGGACGGGTACGAAGCAACGAGAAATATCCGAGCGTTGGAGAATGCAGAACTGGCTTCGATTCCGATACTGGCAATGACTGCAAATGCTTTTGAGGAAGACAGGCAGGAGGCTCTGCGCTGCGGCATGAACGGGCATATCGCGAAGCCTATCAATATTGAAAAACTGCTGGAAACACTGAATGCGATATTGCGCTGAATAAAATAAATTTGAATGGCAAGTTGCTGTTCCGAAAAGCGGCATTGCTCCATAAGCACTGCCGTTTTCTGTTTTACGGAAAATGAATTTATGTGGAGAACAAATGAAGAAATCAGGAGGGAAGAACATGAGCGGAAAAAAAGCGGTATATTTCATCAACACAGACAGGGATTTTGGATATGTGTCCTGCCATGTCTGGGACATTTTGGAGGAAGAAGGCTTTTTTACGGAAAAGGCGGGATTTTCGTTTGACGGGCAGGAAGTTATGAAACATACAGATGCGGCGGGCGATGAGTTTTACTTTGTGCCGACACATGAGGCGATCTGCCTGCATTACGAAAAACTCCTGCCGGAGATGAACGAACATTTCGCGGATTTTGATATCTCCGGCATGGTGACATGGCATGAGGGTGCGCATGCGCTGGAAAAGGTGTTGACGGTACATTCCCTTGGAGATGTCAATTCCGGTGAATATGGTGCGGCAAGACCGCGGTATATGCGTAATCTTATGCTTGCGGTAGAGAAGAACAGAAAGGAACTGGGGCTGGACGATTTCCGTACTGTAACCGAGGCAACGCATTGGTCCGGTGTGCATCATGATGTGGGTGACCCGACGCTTTTGAAAAAATTCCCTGTGGCAATGGTGGATATTGAAGTTGGCAGCGAACTGGAAAGCTGGAATAATAAAGAGGCAGCCAGAGCTTTGGCACGCTCCCTGACAAAAATTTTTACAGACGATGGCAGGCGCGTGCATAATCTGCTCTGCGTGGGCGGTGTGCATTTTGAGCCGAATTTTGCGGAAGCGGTGTTCACACAGTGGGGCGAAAATGAAGCGTTCGGTGTAACGCATATCATTGCGAACCAGTGGCTGGTGGCAGGAGAATATGAGAACGAGACAGGTGTGGAACGTGCTTCGGCCTGCATTGACGCGATTGAGGGCGGCATAGAAGCAATTGTTTTCCATGATAAAATGAAGGGCTGCTATAAGGACCTTGTCCGTGCGTTGGGGCAGAAATATAATGTTCCGATTTATAAGCACCAGAAACTGCGCAGCCCGGAAACAATGGAATTTCCCAACTAAAGAAAAATACACCCCTTTGGAAGAAAAACGGGCGAAACTGGAACTGGCAGGCGGCGGAGGAGGGGAAACGGTGAATAGAAATAGGACTTTCTCATTTTTCATGTACATGATCCGTCCTGATTTTAATAATTTTACCATTAACTCCAAAGGAAAATAACTTTCAGGCAGTCAGATTTTTTTTCAAACACAGCCGTTTCCAGTATGGCTTGCAGGGCAAGCCGCTTTTCTTCCATAGAAAAATCGTCCGAGCGGAAAAAGTCGGGCAAGGGCGGTACGGAAAAGCTCTCCGATGGAGATTGCTGGACAATCAGGGACAGCCGCTTCTCTAACTCTGCGATTTCCGATTCCGCCTTTGCTTTTGTTTCGCGGTATTCCTCCATCGTGTCAATGCCATTGAGGTAGGCATCTTTTGCTTTGCGCAGGCGCAGTCTGGCTTTTTCCAAAAGCAAGGTAATAGCGGCGCGTTCCTCGTTTTCCTGTGTCTGTGGTTTTTGCTGAATCACATACGAAAACGGCAGGGCATTTCTGGCGGCTGTTTCTATTGCAGAGAGCAGGGCGGGAATCAGGCGTGCGGTCGAAATGGCATGTGATACGCTGCATTTTCCATGACTGTACCCGCTGCACTGCATTTGCTGCGCGCCGTTTTTGAACTGCGCCCCAAACGCAAGGCTGTGCCCGCAGGCAGAGCATTTTACCATACCGGAAAGCCAATGACTTTCTGTAGGGCGCGGACGGCGTTCCGGCTGGCGTTCGCTTTGCAGACGCTGGACAACGCTTTCCCAAAGCGTTTCTGTGACGATTGGTTTCCAACCGCCTTTGGAAAGGATTGCCGCAGGCGTGAAATAATCCCTGTCTGCACGTCTGCCCGGCGTCCAGCGCAAATAGCCGCAGTAGACGGGATTATTCAGGATATAACGGACAGCACGGCTTTCAAAAGTGTTGCCCTGATGTGTGCGCAGTCCCATTTCATTCAATTGCCGCGCAAGGGTGGGGAGGGACGTGCCAGCCGCATACTGCTGGAACAACCAGCGTACTGCCTTCGCTTCTTCCGGCACAACGGAAAGACTTTTATTTTCATTTCGGTAGCCGAAGGGGGCGGCGGTCTGCCATTCACCCTGTTCCGCCTTTTTCTGCATAGTTTTATGTACTTCCTCCGCAAGATTCAGGGAATAATATTCTGCCATTGCTTCCAGCATGCTTTCATAAATGACGGCGAATTTATCGTCCTCCGGCACAGGCTCCTTTATGGAAATCACCTTTACGCCGTTTTTTTTCAGCAGGGATTTATAAAGCACAGCATCCTCTCGGCTGCGAGCAAAGCGGTCATATTTATGCACAAGGATTACCTGCAAACGGCTGTTTTTCTGGCGCGCAAGTCGTATCATACGCTGGAAAGCGGGGCGGTTTTCGGCTTTCCGCCCGGAGATACCTTCATCAATAAAAATCCATTCCTCTGGGATACAGTATTCGTTCTTACGGGCAAATTCTTTGATTTCTTCCAGTTGCGCTGCAGGGGAATACGTTGTCTGTTCCTCTGTGGAAACGCGGATATATGCTGCGGCAAAATCCATGCGGCAGCCCTCCTTTGAAAAGTTCCAAGGAAGTTTATGACGGGACAGAGGGAAATATGCGGCGGTCTGCGGATACAGTTTTCATGCTTGCCTTTTATGCCGCTCCATTGTAAAATAGGCGCAGAGGTGATTGCTTTGAATGAAAAACAGCTTCAGGAAATGGAACAGAAAGCATATGACAACGGACTTTTCGTTTCGAAACTTTCAAAGGCAGATGCGGAAACGGCAGTGCGGAAGATTTACGCGGTTTTCAAAAACCAGGGCTTTGATTATATCATTATCAACGATGAAGGAATGTTCCGCTTCAACGGCGACCGTCTGCGCTTCGCGGAACTGATTGCAGACGTGGGTGAACTGGAGCATGGGAATAAATACGAGCGGCGGCTCACCCCATATGAATATGATTTTTTAAGGGGGTATGTGGAATATGGAAAATTCGCGCTTGCGCGTCAGTCTGACGACATAGAGCATCCGCGGCGGACAGTTTCCCGCGTAATTGTCCCGGAGGATACGAAAGCCTACCAAAGACTTTGCAGGCAGGTTATTGGGCAGGAAGAAATGAAACGCACCCTCTGCAAGCTGGCGGCTGTGTATCAGTTTGCGCGGAAACGGGAGGAATACAGCCTTGTTTCTCCGCCGATTCATAAGGTGCTGGCGTTTATCGGGCCGCCGGGAACGGCAAAAACAACAGCAGCGCGTTTTTTTGCGGAAATGATGACGGAGGAGGGCATTATAGGCGGCAGCCGGATTGCCTATGTTACTGGGACGCAGCTGAAAGCGAAATATGTCGGACAGACTTCTGAACGTGTCCACCAGATTTTTGAGGGAAATGATATCATCATCATTGACGAGGCATATTCTCTTGTAAACTACAATGAAGCTGAGCGGACGGACAATTTTTCACAGGAGGCTCTGGCACAGCTTTGTATCGAGGTAGAGGACCACAGCGATGACAAGCTGATTATATTCGCGGGCTATGGCGGGAAGATTAACGAAAAAAACAATAAGATGAAAAAATTTCTGAGTGAAAACCCCGGTATTGCCAGCAGGATTACATTTACAGTTCAGTTTTCGCCCTATACGGCAGAGGAAATGCTGGATATTTTTGAAGCACTGGCGGGACAGGCAACTTTCCGGCTGGAGGACGGCTGGCGGGAGTTGATGCTGCCATTTTTTGAGGAGCGGCTCAAAGACGAAAATTTTGGCAATGGGCGCGAGGCAAGGCGTTTTCTGGAGCATGCAATGGCAATCGCGGCAGAAAAATTTTTAAGATGGGCAGCGGAAACGGAAAACAACAGTCCTTATGGAAGGGAGCGGGAGGAACGCCAGCGGCTTTCTATTCTGGCATGTGAGGATTTGAGAGAAGCACTGCTGGAATTTAAGAAGGAACAGGGCTGGGGATAAATCAGATTTTTTTATGAAAATATTCTGCAAAAAAGCGGCAAAGCCTATTCTGGCTCTGCCGCTTTTCCGTCACGTTTCAGCTGATTTTCTTTGGGCGTTCCTTGCGGTTCATTCTGAAATATTCGGAAAGTGCCGCGATAAACTGCCCGTTTGTTGGCTTTTCCGCCGGAAGGTATCCGGCTGTTTCAAAATATACCTGCGGACCGTTTTTCTTCCACGCACTTTCAATCGCATGGCGTATTGCCCGTTCCACCTTGCTGGCTGTCGTTTTATATGCCCGTGCAATATCGGGATACAGCCCTTTTGTAATGCCCATTAACACATCGGAATCCTCAACTGCCATCATCACAGCCTCGCGTATAAAACGATACCCCTTTATACTTGCTGACATACCCATACGGCTCAAAAGTACCGAAATTTCCGCTTCAAGATTCTGGAAAGGGTTTTCCATCGGATTGACAGGAAATTCTCCCGGTTCCGCCGGAGCGGCAGAGCGGCTTTCGTCCTGGTCCAGAAGCTGGTGTATCCGCTCAAGCAGCAGCTCGCCCTGTATCGGCTTTGCCATATAGTAATCTGCTCCGAGCGCGATTGCCTTGCGGACGAGTTTATCGCTGTCAATTGCGGAAATCATCACGCAAACGCAGTGGATTCCCATTTTCTGCAGCCGTTCCAGTACCCAAAAGCCGTCTCTGTCACCCAGCAGGACGTCCATCAGTACGACGTCAGGCTCAATTTCCTTTGCCATTTCCAATAATTCAGGTCCGCTGTCGGTCATACCCAAGACCGTCATTTCCCCTCTGCGCTCAAGGCACCGCTTCAGACGCTGCAGGTAAAATCCGTCCCTGTCTGCCAGAATGACTCTGATTTTCCTTTTTTCCTTCATAATGACTCCCCCGTTCTAAAAATATTGACAAGAAAATCCGGCTTCCCTTCCGTTTTCTGTCAAAATCATTATACAACCTGTCGGTTTTTATTGCCATATCCGCAGAGTATAATGTCAAATCGCTTCCTTCAACGCCGCAAAATCTGTATTTTTGCCCTTTGGCGGCGAAACACCGCTTTTCGGACGAGCTATATCGTTTATAGTTCTGCCATCATGTTTTCAATGAAGATACCATAGCCTCTGGTCGGGTCTTTGGAGAAAACATGCGTAACCGCGCCGACAAATTTGCCGTTTTGCAGGATAGGGGAACCGCTCATGCCCTGCACGATGCCGCCTGTTTTTTCCAAAAGTCTGGGGTCTGTGACGCGAAGCGTCATATCCTTATGCTTTTTATCGCCGCTTCTGTCAACGCTGCTGATTTCAATGCTGTACTCCTGTACGCCGTTTCCTTCCAGATCCGAAAGGATGACAGCGTTTCCCTCCTGAATTTCATCCATCGTGGCAACGGGCAGCGTTTTTCCGGAAAAAACACCGCTTTCTGCTCTGCCGTATATGCCTACGTCTGTATTTTTGTGGATTTTTCCGAGTTTCTCCTCCATTTCGACAATGCCCGTCAGCTCACCGGGTTCGCCTTTTTGCCCTTTTACAATTTCGGTTAACTCTGTATCCGTCAGTGTGCCTTCCCGAATGACCATCAGTCCGCCGGTGTCCACATCATAGACGCCATGTCCCAGCGCGCCAAAGCTGCCGTCAGCAGGGTCGTAAAATGTTACCGTACCGATGCCCTGTATGCTGTCGCGTATCCAAACGCCGAGCTTGTACGCCTGGTCTGCCGCGCTGAACGCCGGTGTAATCTCTACCTCCTTTTCTTTTCCACCGCGTGCCAGCCGCAGCGTTATACTCTGCCCGCCGCTGTTTTCCACCGTTTCCAGAAACGCTTCCTTATTTTCCAGTGTTTTTCCGTTTGCCTGCAAAATCAGGTCGCCGGTTTCCAGAACGCCCTTGCATGGTTCGGATACCTCGTTATTCTCCCCATCTACAAAGCCTGTGCCAAGTACGAGAAGCCCTTTGGTATCCATTGTTACGCCAAGTGTGCGCCCCACAGGCACAAGCTCTGTACGCGGCAGTACCTGCGCCTGAACGGTTTTGAGCGGCACTGTGTTGCATAAATAAAACGTTACCTCTGTGTTTCCTGCCTTTTTTGGCTCGGCAGTGATTGCCGTTCCCAGTTCCAGGTGGAGCTGGTCTGCCAGCGGTTCGGTCGTTACGCCCAGAACGCCGACGCTTTCCTCTGTCCTTGCGGAAACGGGCAGTTTGGTAGAAATTTCCAGTGTCTGCCCCTGCAAAAGCGTCAGTTTTTCCGGCAGAAGCCAGCCAAGGCTGACCCATGTCAGAATGGGAATAAGAACCGCAGCCGCAGGGAAAAATGTTTTCGAAAGGCAGAATTTTTTTTCATTTTTCAAACGCATCTGCTACACTCCCGCCTGGTTCATTTTGGAGCAGAAATTAAAAACTTTTCCGCTCCGTATTTAATCTTGCCGAAGAAAAAAGGAGATATACAGCCCAAAAACACCATAAAAAAACAAACGGCGTTAGTTTCCGTAAAAAAGCATGTGGGAATTTTTTTCGTGGGGAATCAAATTTTTTTATAAAGTATTTTGACGAAAAAGCCCTCCGCCTGTGGAATTTCCCGCAAAACGGAGGGGGACGAACGGAGATTGCTTTCCGGCAGGATACTCAGCCGACGCAGTGCATTGCCCGCAGAAGTCCCTGCATCTGAGAAATTCCAGTTTCCTGCGATGTGATAATTGTTTCCAGTATGGGCTTTAATTCAGGGCAGACACTGTATTGCAGGGCGTTCCGAGCCATACGCACCGCACCCCTGTGATGGGGAATCATTTCCCAGATAAAATCACAGTTAATCTGGTTCGTTGTTCGTACATTCCGCATTTCCTGAAACATTGTCTGCATAATCTGGCTGTTCCTTTGGCGGTAAAGCGTCAAATCACGATGGGGATTGTTTCGTCCGGTGCAGATGGCCTGTATTTTCCGCATGTTTTCAATGCTTTTAGTCTGCTCTGCGATGATTCCCTCCGCAAGATCCTGTAACGGAATATTTGTTGTATATTTCAGGATATTATGGGACATTTCTATTGCCGCACGGTGATGTGGTATCATCTGTGTGATGAAATCGTAGGAAATGCTGTCCGTTTCCTCCGCGCCTGTCATGCCCGTTATCATTTCGTCCAGAATACAGTGATAAACTGTCAGATAATCTTTTGTGACGTTGCTCAGTCTGTAACCTGTCTGCATTTTATTCTCCTCTTTTTCGTTTATGCTGTTCCCATTATATGAAGCGGCAGGGCAATGGGTGCGCCCGCGAAAATCCCCGGAGCTTGTTGACAATAACCATGCCATTCCTTTATAATGGAAACAGCTGGAAAAGGCAGCTGAAATGCCCGTATTTCAGGCTTTGAGATGCTTTCAGATGGGTCTGTTTCCGTCCATCTCCGCATGCCCTGCTCAAAGTGGTTTTACAGGCATTTTCTGCCGCGCTAAAACAAAAGAAGGGGGAACCACATTGAAACGATTTCAAAAAAGCATTTCGGCATTTTTATGCTGTATTATGGCATGCTCTCTTTGTACGGCACTCCCGCCTGTCAAAGCAGAAGCCGCCGATGCGGCAAATGTTGTTGTACAGCAAAAAGGCTCGATTGGGCTGACAGTTTGTTTTGATTTGCCGCAGACGAGAGAATCTGTGGAAGAAAGCGGTTTACAGCTGACGCTTTCGAGCGGCGGCAAACAGGGCGTAATTGACCTGAACAGCGGGAGTTTATCCGGCGGGCTTTCCGGCCGTGTATCCGTATTGCAGAAAAATACGGAGGGTACGGAACTGACGACGGAACAGCAGATTGGATATTTGGAGGCGGAGGTTTCCGGCCTGGACTCCGGCAGCTATAAAATGACGCTTTCTGGGAAAGGTTATGCCGATTTTTCGCAGAATGTCCAGCTGAGCGATTACTCCAGGCATATTATCGTCAGCACAGCAGGCGGGGCGTTTGCTCTGGGCGATGCGGACGGGAATGGCTCTGTCAATGAAAATGACCGCTCCATGATTGCGAAACATCTTGACGAGAAAAATGTGTCTGCTGCCTGCGATTTGAACGGCGATGGGGAAGTCGATTTGATTGACCTTGTGTACATCAGCCGTTCTTTGGGACTTTCTCCCGAAACACAGGTTTTGGAAACGGCCACGATTGCCAGACTGGTGGTCGATACGAATGGGCTGAACATAGAAGGCTCTTTGAACGATTTATTTGCCGATAATGAAACGGCAGTCAAGATAGCCCCTGTGTCTGCCGGAGTCATTTCCATTCCTATTGATTTGGGCAGCGGTGTGGAAATGAGTGAAATTGATATTACAACACCTACTGTTGTAGGGGAAGTCCTTGCGGGTACAGTCGAACTGGAACTGGCAGACGGCAAAAAAGAAACCGTTGCGTTTGACCAGTCTCTACCTGAGGGCGTTCATGCTATTGGACGGGTTGCAGGGCAAAATGTAATCACGATTCCCCTTGGCAGGAAAGTAGCGGTTAAAAAGGTTACGATTACGGTTACAAGAGTGGAGGGACAAAATGGCGCGAACCCGGAATTTGCCGTAGTCACGCAGATTGAGTTCCTCAAGGACATCGTGCCTGATGCACCCTCCGATACCTCGCAGGTGAAGGGTGTGAAGGCTGTTCCAGGGGATGGTTCTGTAATGCTTTCGTGGAATTCCGTCCGCAATGTAACGGGTTATTCTGTGGCATATGGTACAGCGCCTGATGCGCTGAAACAGACAAGCACAACCAAAACAAACAGCGCGACAATCGACGGTCTGGATAATATGAAGGAATACTATTTCCAGATAACGGCTACAAATGGTTCCTGGAAGGGCACACCTTCCGAGCTGGTAAGCGCGACGCCGCAGTCCATGAAGATACCTGGCGCGCCTTCTAATATCCGTGTAGAATCCGCCGACAGGGCATTGCGCGTCAGCTGGGGCAGCACGAAAGATGCAACAATGTATCAGGTATTTTATCGCATTGCCGGTCAATCCGCATTTACGCAGTTCGGCGGCAACCTGACGGCTACAAGCGCAGTGGTTACTGGTCTGGAAAATGGTACGGCTTATGAGGTTGCTGTGAAAGCGGGCAACAGCAAGGGCTTTGGTCCATATTCTTCGACAGCTGCCGGCACGCCGAACCTTGAGCTGCTTGAAATGCCTGAGCTTCCTGCGGAAGGCCGGATCGACAACAGCCAGATAGTATCTATTGTCATGGCGGATAAAAACAATACCAACAGCAGCCTCTGCCCGAATTTCAATGTTGCTAAGGATTTGATTGATAACGATGCGGCTACTTATTGGATTGCAAAGAACTGGTCGCTTGACAGTACCTTTACGTTTACATTCAATTCGCCGCAGGATATGAACTATCTGCTGCTTGTGCCTTATCTGGATAAGGCTTACAAGAGCCGGATTAGTACATACACCATTACGGCGAAGGATGAAAGCGGCAATACCATTCTTACCCTTGAGAAAAAGGCTGCGCCGAACATTACCGAACGCAATTACCTCGTTCTTCCGTTCCCGGAAACGAAGGGGATAAAGAGTCTGAGTATTGCACTGGGCGAAAAAGAGGGCGGTCCGCGTGTCAGCATTTCGGAAATTGCGTTCTATAAGAGCGATTCCATGCCTGACAAGATTGCGGAACTGTTTACAGATGGCACATTTACTGTGCTGAAAGATGGCGTAACGCTGGAACAGATTCAGACGCTGAAAGACCGTCTGGATTCTATGGCAGATTTTTATATGGACGTGAACCGCCTGCAGGATGAACTGACGCTGGCGCAGAAGCTCCTGAACGGCAGTGCAGATGCACTGGGGCTTGTCCGCGAGGGTTTCCAGAGCCGCACAGGCGAAAAAGATAGGCAGTATGGGCAGTCCGCAAGCGATTTCCAGCCTGTAGGCATTTCGGCGGCAGCAGGGTCTACTGTTGCGGTCTATGCGGAACTGCCGGACGATAAGCCCGTTTCACTGGTACCGACACAGTATTTTGGCGAATCCGGTATCTGGCGGGGCAGTGCAGTACAGCTGAAACCCGGCAGAAACTACATTACAACGCCGAAAATCGGTTCTCTGACAGACCCGCGCGGAGGTATGTATTACCTTACATACGCTGGCGGGAAGCCTGAAGAAATCAAGCTGCATATCCGCGACAGCGAGGGTGTGACGCGTATTCCTGTGCTTGAACTTTCCGGTTGGTATGATATGGACGAAGCCAAACGTAAAGAAACAATTCAGACGTATGTGAACGAACTGAATGCCCATTGCAGCGCAAATAGCAATCTTACGCAGACATCAATACAGAATGCGACGGAAATCTCTACGCCGAGCGTATTGCTTTCCCTTCCTGCTGACAGTGTGAAAGCAGGGCTTGGCTCGGATGCTGTGAACACTATGTATCAGAATGTCCTTGCATGGGAAGAAGTGCTTTTTGTTGCAAACAAAACACAGGGTATTATTGATACGGATGTGAATATTGCAAGCTATAAATATCCCATGACTACCAGACAGAATATCCGCTATATGCGTATGTTCGCGGGCGCGTTCATGTATGCTGCGGGCAACCATATTGGTATCGGCTATGGCTCTGCTTCCGGGCTTGTATGCGGCAGACCGACTTCCGGCGGAAGTGCTTCTCTGTTCGGATGGGGCATTGCCCATGAAATCGGGCACAATATGGATAAGCTGGGCAAGGCGGAAATCACGAACAACATTTATTCGCTTGCTGTGCAGGCCTGGGATGGCGCAGATATGAAAAAGCAGACCCGGCTTGCTGGCTTCTGGGATAGAATTTATGATAAGGTTTCGGCCGGCAGACCGGGCGCGGCGAATAACGTATTCGTACAGCTTGGTATGTATTGGCAGCTGCATCTGGCGTATGACAATGCGGGCAACCCGCTGGGCTTCTACAATGAATTTTTCAGGCGCTGGAAAAATGGTGATTATAGCGGCAAATCCTATGATGACCGTGTTGCCCTGCTTGCGTCCGAAGTCACAGGTCGTGATTTGACAGAATTCTTTACGCGCTGGGGTATGGAACTTAGCGAAACGACAAAAACTGAAATTGGCAAATGCACGAAAGAAGACAGGGCAATCTGGTATCTGAACGATGACAGCTATGCCAGCCGCTTGGATGGAAATAAAGGCGGCAGCATCGAAGCTGTGATTTCCGCAAGTGTTGCAGGAAATACAGCCACAGTGACCCTTAATTCGAACTCTGAGAATATTTTAGGTTATGAAATCCGCCGCAATGGTACAAAGGTTGGCTTTGCCCGTGTTGACAAGACAAAAGATACCTGTGTCTATGTGGACAACCTCGGTGAAGCGAACAACCTTGCGTACAAGTATTCAGCAGTCCCCATTGACATTCTGGGGAACATTGGCACAGAAGTGACGGCGGAGGAAGTTCGCGTGGCTTATAATAAGACGATTGACAGCGGATTATATACGGTTTCTTCGGAAGGCGGCAAGTTAACCATTACGATGAAGAGCGGAGAAGTTCCTGTTACAGGCATTCTGACGGGCGAAAACAGCACGAGCTGCGTTGTCAGGGTCAAAGCGGCAGATTCGGAGAAGTGGACAGTAGCCCTGAATGGAGCAGTTACAGCGTCCCAGCCTGCATATTTCCATAAGCCTGGCGCGCCAGCGGAAGATACCCGCATTTGGACATTTGATGCGGCAATTATAGAAATTACAGGGCTTTCGGATACAAATATCCAGCTTTTGGATTATCCCGGCGACCGAATTGATTTCTATGAAACTGCGGCAGCAGGACGTCTGAAAGAAGCATATAAATATGGTGAAAACAGCGAACAGGTCATTCCGGCGAACACGCTTGTTATCATTGGTACATATCGTGGCGACCCTGTTTACAACACCGTTGAAATACAGGCACGCTATCAAGTCGAAAAAGATGGCGAGGGTACTTATGATGATGAACCTGAGTTCATTGAGCGGCCTATGAACGGTTATTCGGTTATGCTTGCGGAAATTCCGGAGGATGGGGCAGTCAGCGATACCAGCGATGGTTTCTTTATCTTTGTTCCTGATTTAGAGGCGGAACGGGCGTTGAATGAAAAAGACAACGTAATTTATCCGCGCCCTGAAAATCAAACAGAGAATGAGATTGAAATTGAAACGGAAAACGGTTTCCCCATGGAGATCAGGGCGGTACTTTATCGTACAAATGAGCCTGAAAGCAGCGAAAACCGGCGGACAACCAGTGAAACTCTTTGGATTAGTTTCCCCAGTGAGGATACTTTCCCGCAGATTGAACTGCAAAGTACCCCTTAACAAGGCTTAGAATCTATCCGTAAATTATCTACGCATATCCTGTTTCATTTTTCCGGCAGCCTTTGTCGCTTTTCCTTGCCGTACCACCCGGTACGCCTGCAAAAAAGCTCCTTGCCTGCGGAAAAATCTGACTGTGCAATCTGCACGTATCTTATTTACGGATAAGTTCTTAAAACATTGGGGACAAGCCCCATTGGAAAACTGCAATTTCTTCATAAAAACTATTTCAGGCGCAAGGCTCCTGCCCAATGGGATTGGGCGGGAGCGGGCGGCTGGATTTCAAAAGAAAGGACAAAAACATGAAAAAAACACGTTTTCCAGCTTTATTCATGGCATTTCTTCTGGCGTTGCCTGTTGTGGGTACTGCATACGCGGCAGATTCGCCAACATTGGTATATTCCTCAAATTCAAAAGGGGACCAGCAAACGTTAAAGCTTGACGGACTGCCATCGGACTGTTACGGCGTGCAGTTGACGATTTCAACAGAAGGAGGCAAAAATTTCAGCTTCGACTTTGACCGCACGCTCTCTAAAAACAATGGCTATTCTGTTGAAAAGCAAAGTAATGATACTG
Source organism: Lachnospiraceae bacterium (assembly GCA_910576545.1). Classification (GTDB taxonomy): domain Bacteria; phylum Bacillota; class Clostridia; order Lachnospirales; family Anaerotignaceae; genus Anaerotignum_A. The sequence continues at coordinate 45,125 of CAJTKM010000014.1, read as the reverse complement.
TCACGCTGTATATCACTGCGGGGGAAAACTCGCTGAATACGGGCAGTTCCCTGACCCTGGGCACGCTTTCCTCAGATAAAGCGTTCTCCATTGAATCTGTATCCGGCAGACTGGTGGACAGCAACATGAAAGACCAGGCATATTCCCGCATATCCTTCAAGGAGGATGGCAAGTCCTCCAGCTCTGGGACTTCATCTGACAGCTCGAAGCGTTATGCCGTAGAAGTACGGGTAACAAAAGGCGGTGAAATGGAGGCAAGCCCTTCCCATGCGAGCAAGGGCACAAAAGTCACTTTGACTGCGGCACCGGATGAGGGTTATTATCTGGACGACCTGACTGTATATGATGAAGATGACGATGAAATCGAACTTACGGAACAGAACAGCCGCCGCTATACCTTTACGATGCCTGCTTCCGATGTACGGGTAGAACCGATATTTGCGTCCGGTGAAGAACCGAAACGTCCGGAAACGCCGGATATCCCTGTTTCCCTGCCGTTCCGCGATGTTCCGCAGAGCGAATGGTTTTACAGCGCGGTGCAGTATGTATATGGGAACGGCATGATGTCCGGTACAGACCCCGATTTGTTCAGCCCCAACGTTACAACGACGCGCGGCATGATTGTTACCATACTATACCGTCTGGAAGGCAGACCGGCTGTTTCTGCTGCGCCGTTCAGGGACGTGCCCGCAAGTCAGTATTATGCAAGTGCGGTGGCATGGGCTTCTGAGAATGGAATCGTATCTGGCTACGGGGATGGCATTTTTGGCCCTGAGGATACCATTACACGGGAGCAGATGGCGTCTATCCTGTACCGCTATGCAAACTATAAGGGCTATGACATGAGTGGTACTGCTGACCTTTCCGTCTATGTGGACGCCGGAAAAATCAGTCCCTACGCAATGACTGCCCTGCAATGGGCGAATGCGAACGGTCTTGTATCCGGTACAACGCCCGAAACGCTTACGCCCGGCGGCAGTGCGACTCGCGCACAGGTTGCGTCTATATTGATGCGGTTCTGCAAAAATATTGCAGGATAAGGCGTTTTTAGAATAAAATACCTTCGTTTGACAAAGACACTACACTTTATGTGTGCTGGCTGAAGAAATCAATCTTAAAAGAAAAGTTGTTTTTTCTAGCCAGGCCGCCTTTGGCAGACGAGGTATTTTTTTATGCGGAAAAAGCCTGCAATTATGGGTGGAGGAAATCTTTCTTTGCAATTATGGGACAGAGTGTGGTAAAATAAGAAAAAGCCGCTGAATATGCATTGCCAAAATAGAACGGTCAGGGCGACTGTTAAAAATGACGATGGAAGGATGGAAAATAAAGAGAGGGTGAATCTGCGATGTTTCAAAAAGACGATTATGTGATTTATGGAAACAGCGGGATATGCAGGGTGGAGGACGTTGGTGTTCCGGAAAACTATCCGATAGTCAGGGCAGGCAGGCTTTATTATACGCTTGTGCAGGTGTTCGGCTCAGGTACGATTTACGCGCCTGTGGATACGCAGGTCTATATGCGGAATATACTGACGAAGCAGGAGGCGGAAACGCTGATTGAACAGATACCGGAAATCGAGGCGGAAGCCTTTGCGGGCCAGGATGTGCGGACGCTGAGCGAGAAATATCGGGAATGTCTGGATACCCACCAGTGCGAGGATTTAGTGCGGCTGATAAAAACGATTTTTCAGAAGAAACAGAGCATTGCAGGGAGTGGGAAAAAGCTGGCGAAAACGGAACAGGATTTCGACAGGCTGGCAAAGGATTTACTTCATCAGGAATTTTCCATAGCGTTGGAAATCCCTCTTGAAGCTGTGGAGGAGTATATTTTGAAACGTGTGCGCGCGACGCAGGGCTGAGAGCTTTAGAAAGGCAGAGAAATATGATTTCTTTTATCAGAGGTTCGCTGGAAAGGCGGGCGGAAAATTTTATCATAATAGAAAGCGGGGGTATCGGCTATCAGGTCTTTGTTTCCCCTGCAACACTGGCAAGGCTGCCGCAGACAGGCGCGGAGGTGAAGGTCTATACTTATCTTGATGTTAAAGAAGGCGGCATATCGATGTATGGCTTTTCTTCTTCGGAGGAACAGGAGATGTTCCATAAGCTGCTGACGGTCAGCGGGGTAGGACCGAAGGGCGCGCTGGGCTTTCTGGCGCAGCTGACGCCCCGGCAGCTGATACTGGCAATTCTCTCCGATGATGTAAAAACGCTCTGCCAGGCCCCCGGAGTCGGGCGGAAAACGGCACAGCGGGTCGTGCTGGAACTGAAGGATAAATTCCGGACGGAAGAAACGTTGGAGCAGGGCGAAATGTGGCAGCGGGAGCTTTCGCCGACAGGTGGCACAGATGCGCGGTTTGAAGCGATTGACGCCATGATGGCACTGGGATACAGCCGCAACGAGGCAGGAAAGGCGGTCAACGCCATTGCGGCGGAAGGCATGACAACAGAGGATATTTTGAAAGCGGCTCTGAAAAAGATGGTCGCTTTTTGACAGAGAAAAACAGGGCGGCTCTGCCGTCTGGGATAAAAGCAGGTGTTGGATTTGGAAAACAGGCGGATTTTGACGGCGGGCTTCCGTGAGGAGGACCGCGAACTGGAGCCGAAGCTGCGGCCCGCGAGTCTGGGAAATTATATCGGGCAGGAAAGTGTAAAAGAAAACTTGAAGGTATTTATTGAGGCGGCAAAGCAGAGGAAAGAGGCTCTTGACCATGTCCTGCTTTACGGTCCGCCGGGATTGGGGAAAACAACTCTTTCCAATATTATCGCAAATGAAATGGGCGTACATATTAAAACAACTTCCGGTCCGGCTGTGGAACGTCCGGGGGATATGGCAGCGGTGCTGAACAGCCTGAGTGAAGGCGATATTTTGTTTATTGACGAAATACACAGGCTGAACCGCATGATTGAGGAAATTCTTTATCCGGCGATGGAGGACTATGTGATAGACATTATGATTGGCAAGGGACCGGGAGCACGCTCTGTCCGGCTGGACCTGCCGCAGTTTACGCTGATTGGTGCGACGACGCGCATCGGGCTTCTGACTGCACCCCTGCGGGACAGATTCGGCGTTGTACAGCGGCTGGAGCCGTATAATGTGCAGAACCTGAAAATCATACTCAGGCGTTCCGCAGAGGTATTGCAGGTGGAGATGGAAGAAGAAGGTGCGGAAGAAATCGCCCGCCGCTCAAGAGGGACGCCAAGGCTGGCGAACCGTCTGCTGAAACGCGTGCGGGATTTCGCACAGGTGCGCTATAACGGCGTGATTACAGGGGAGGTTGCCCGCTTTGCTCTGGATTTGCTTGAAGTGGATAAAATGGGGCTGGAGCAGACAGACCGAAACATGCTGCTTGCGATGATAGAGAAATTTAACGGCGGACCTGTCGGGCTGGATACGCTGGCCGCGTCCGTAAATGAAGAAGCTGAAACGATTGAAGATGTGTATGAACCGTACCTTTTGCAGCTGGGATATATCCAGCGGACACCGAGGGGACGTATTGTGACGAAGCAGGGATATGCGTATTTTGGCATGGAAAAGCCGGAGCCATGAAAGGAGAACGGAATGAAGCTGGAAATCAAAGAGATAGCGGAGGCTGTGCGGGACGAGCTGCTCTGCTATGAGGATGCAGAACAGGCGGCTGTCCGCTGGGAAAAGGAATTTCTGGAATGGGCGGAGAAAAACGCAGGGAAACGCAAGGACGTGTTTGCAGAAAAGGGCAGTATATTCCTGAAAATCAAGGATGAGGACGAAATTTTTGAAATGGCGGATTCCTATATGGACGCGCTTGCGGAGGGCAGCGTAAAGCAGTATTGGAAGGAATTATAACGGAGGGGCGAAAATGGGCGAAATCATGCTGGACGACCTTCTGCGCTTTTCAGCTGCGGGGCTGGACGATGTGAAGATAAAATTCAACCAGTGGAATGGTTCGAAAGACCCGATGGAGCTTTACAAGGAAAATCCGGAAATCGTAAACACCGATTGGCTGTTTGCGAAAAAACAGAGGGATTATTTCAGCGTAGGGCAGACTGCCGTCTGTTTTTTGAAGCTGTCCTGTGACCGCTGGCTTTTGACAACAATCAAAAAGGTGACAAATAAGCGGGACAATGCAGAAATAGACGAAGTTGCCTTTGATGGGGTGGAGTTGCCGGAATACAGTCAGTATTATGGGCGGGTCATTGTGCGCTACCATAAGCGGACGCGCCCACAGGGCGTATTTTATAAGCGAGTCTATCAGGAATTGGTGGTCTGTGAGATACTGCCTGCGGCGTTTGATGGGGATGATTTCCCGGGATATGATAAGGTGCGGCTCTCCTACCGCCAGCTTGCTGCAATTCTGGAGCGAGGGAAACATGATTGGATCGCTGCACTGGAAAGCCAGAAAGCAGTTTATCTGATAACGGATAAGGCGAATGGCAGGCTTTACGTTGGCTCTGCAACGGCGGAGAAGGGCATGCTTTTGAAACGCTGGCGCGCATATGCCCAAAACGGGCATGGTGATAACGATGAGCTTGTGAAGCTCAAAGAGGAAAAAGGCTTTGACTATATCAAAGACAATTTACAGTATGCCATTTTGGAAAACTATAATGCCCGGGTGGACGATGCTGTGATTCTGGAGCGCGAACGCTGGTGGAAGGAAACGCTGCAAAGCAGGAAATTCGGGTATAACGGCAATTAAAAAGGCAAGAGTTTGGTTTCCCTGCTGTTTTCAGCGGGGAATTATCTTTTTAAAAAACCGGCTGGACTGGGATGTATTGTATGCAAAAACTGTCCCTTTCTATTGACTTTTGGAGCAAAAGCACGTATTCTATTTACAGCTGTGAGCATTTTGCCATAGACTACAAAGGCTGGCGGAAACGCCGGAAGAAAAAGGTGAAGCGATGAAAATGGTGAAGGCTGAAGGTTTGTCATATGCTTATACGAGGCTGACGGAAACAGACCACGGCACGGAAGAAAAAAAGATTACCGCTTTGGAGCAGGTAGACATTGAGATTGAAAAGGGCGAATTTATTGTAGTGCTGGGGCATAATGGCTCTGGTAAATCTACATTTGCAAAGCATATCAATGCACTTTTGCAGCCGACAGGCGGGACGCTCTGGGTGAAGGGCATGGATACCCAGCAGGAGGAAAAAGTCTGGGACATACGTCAGACGGCGGGCATGGTGTTCCAGAATCCGGACAACCAGCTTGTGGCAACGGTTGTGGAGGAAGATATTGCGTTTGGGCCTGAAAATATGGGAATAGAGCCAAAGGAAATCCGCCGCAGGGTGGACGATGCGCTTGCAACGGTGCGTATGAGTGAATTTGCAGCATATACGCCGTCTAAGCTTTCCGGCGGGCAGAAGCAGAGGATTGCCATTGCAGGCGTGCTGGCAATGAAGCCGGACTGTATTGTGCTGGACGAGCCGACTGCGATGCTTGACCCTGTGGGGCGCAAAGAAGTCATGGAAACTATCGAACGCCTGAACCGCGAAGAAGGTATTACGATTATATTGATTACGCATTACATGGATGAAGCTGTCCGCGGGGACAGGGTGTATGTCATTGATGATGGGCATCTTGTCATGCAGGGGCACCCGAAGGAGATATTCGCGCAGGTGGAAACGCTGAAGGGCTATGGACTGGACGTGCCTCAGGTTACGGAAACGGCATACCTGCTGCGGAAGGAGGGCATTGATCTGCCCGGAGATATTTTGACGATAGAAGAAATGGTAGGTGCGTTATGTCAATTAAAATCAGCCATCTGACCCATGTTTATAATGAAGGGACAGCCTTTGAGAAAAAAGCGTTGGATGATGTTTCCATAGAGATACAGACGGGGGAATTTATTGGGCTGATAGGACATACAGGCTCCGGCAAATCCACCCTGATACAGCATTTGAATGGCATCATTCCCCCTACCTCCGGAGAAATCCTGCTGGACGGGGAAAATATCCATAAAGATAAAGCAAAATTGAAGGAGGTACGCCGCCGCATTGGGCTGGCGTTCCAATACCCTGAATACCAGTTGTTTGAAATGACGGTATACAAAGATGTGGCGTTTGGGCCGACAAATATGCAGCTTTCCAAGGAGGAAATCCATGAAAGTGTGGTTTCTGCCCTGGAAACGGTCGGTATTCCGCATGAGTTATATGAAAAATCACCGTTTGAGCTTTCCGGTGGGCAGAAACGCCGCGTTGCGATTGCGGGCGTGCTGGCAATGAATCCGGAGGTTCTGATTTTGGACGAGCCTACGGCAGGGCTTGACCCCCGCGGGCGGGACGAGATTTTAGCGGCAGTTGGCAGGCTGCACAGGGAGCGCGGGATTACGGTGATTCTGGTCAGCCACAGCATGGAGGATGTTGCGAAGCTGGCAGACCGCATTATCGTTATGCATAAAGGCAAGGCGGCAATGACAGGCACGCCGCGGGAAATTTTCTCCTGTCCGGCGGAATTGGAAGGCATGGGGCTTGCTGCGCCGCAGATGAGTTATGTATTCGCAAGTCTGAAGGAAAAGGGCTTTGATGTTCCTACGGATATTTATACCGTTGAGGAAGCGAAGGAAGCCCTGCTGAAACTGGTAAAGCAGGTGAAAGTATGATTCGGGATATAACGATTGGACAATATTATCCGGTGGATTCCCCGATCCACCGTTTAGACGCAAGAATTAAGCTGGGTGTAACATTTCTGTTTATTGTGACGCTGTTTCTGGTAAACAGCTTTACGGGCTACCTGTTTGCAGCGGCTTGCATGGCACTGGTGATACGGGCGTCAAAGGTGCCGCTGAAATTTATGCTCAAGGGTTTGAAAAGCATAATGATTATTATTTTGTTCACGGCGTTTATCAATCTCTTTATGACAAGAGGGGAACATGTGCTGTGGCATTGGGGATTCCTCACGCTTACGGTGGAAGGTATCCTGATGGCGATTAAGATGTGCGTGCGGCTGGTAATGCTGATTATCGGGTCTTCGCTTCTGACGTTGACGACAACGCCGATACAGCTGACGGATGCGATAGAATATGTTCTGCGCCCGTTCAAACGGATTGGCGTGCCGGCTCACGAAATTGCGATGATGATGACAATTGCGCTGCGGTTTATCCCGACGCTTTTGGACGAAACAGATAAAATTATGAAAGCGCAGCAGGCGCGCGGCGCGGATTTTGACACAGGGAATTTGCTGCAAAAAGCAAAAAGCCTGATTCCGATATTGGTTCCGCTGTTTATTTCGGCATTCCGGCGTGCGGAGGAGCTTGCAATGGCAATGGAGGCGCGGTGCTATCATGGCGATGAGCACCGCACACGCATGAAGGAAATGAAGATGGAGAAACGCGATTATCGGGCGATGACAATAGCCTGCTGTTATACGCTGGCAATCTTTGGACTGCGCTTTGCGGCGAAAGTGTTTCCGTTTGTGATTTGACAATGTTTTTTATAAGGAACGAAAAAAGAGGGGGATTATGAGAATAGTTCCCCCAGACTGTCAAAAAAACCATTTTCGTGCTGCGGAAGGGATCGGGAAACGAAGCGTTTCCCGACTGGAATCCGCAGGGCGGGCTTTGCCCGTCCGAGGAAAAGGGCGAGTTTCAAGGCTTTCTGTGATTTTTCAGAAAGCCGCTGGAATGAGTCCCTTTATGCCCACAGTCCCTCAAAAAAGGCTTGAAGGCGCAGCCTGAGACTTTTTTGACACGCAGAGGGGGATTATGAGAATAGTCCCTCTTTTTTTGTACGTTTTGAGGTATACAAAGGAGCCGATTGACCGGAAGAAATTCTGAAACAAACCCTTCCGAGTCTTGAAAGTGCGGGCTTTGTTGTGGTAGAATGAGGCGGTATGGCAGTCAACGAACCGGAAGGGAGAACATAAGATGAAAAAAATACTTGTTGTAATTGATATGCAGAACGACTTTATTGACGGGGCGCTGGGGACAAAGGAAGCGGAGGCAATTGTGGACAACGTAATCGCAAAAATTGGGGAATACCCTGCGGACTGTATTTATGCTACAAGGGATACCCACCAGAAAAATTATCTGGAAACGATGGAGGGGAAAAAGCTGCCCGTTGTCCATTGTGTAGAAGGAACAAAAGGCTGGGAATTGAATGAAAGAGTAGAAAAGGCTTTGGCGGGCGCAGTAATTATGAACAAGCCTTCTTTTGGCTCACCGGAGCTGGCGGATATGCTTGCGGCAGAAGCGGCAGGGCAGGAGGACATGGAGATTGAAATGGTAGGCATTTGTACGGATATCTGTGTTGTTTCCAACGCGATTCTTTTGAAGGCGCGTCTGCCGGAGGTGAATGTAGTTGTGGATGCGGCTTGCTGTGCGGGTGTAACGCCGGAAACACACAATGCGGCATTGCAGGTCATGCAGATGTGTCAGGTAGAAATCCGGTGAAAGGCGGGACGGAGGCATGAAAGATGAACGGCTGGAAAAACTGGCTGAGGTGCTGGTAAGCTATTCTACGAAAGTGAAAAAGGGTGATAAGGTTGCCATTTCCGCTGAAGATGGCGCTTTGCCTTTCATAAAGGCAGTGGCGCGGGCAGCTGTGAAAAAAGGCGCGTTGGTGGAATACTATGTAGATATGCCGGAGGTGGACGCGGAACTTCTGCGCAACGGCACACAGGAGCAGTACGCGCGGGAAAATATTCGTTTCGGGGCGTGTGCGAAAAGCGACGTCTGGCTCAGTGCATGGGGCAGTGAGAATATAAAAGTCATGCAGTCCATAGACGGGGACCGGCTGAAACAGCGGCGGCTGGCGAATCGTGAAAACAGGAGGATTTATTCCGAGCGCATGGGCAGCGGGGAACTGCGCTGGTGTGGTACACAGTTTCCAACGAATGGCGATGCGCAGAATGCGGGCATGAGTCTGGAAGAATATGAGGACTTTGTTTACGCGGCCGGTTATCTTTACGAGAAAGACCCTGTTGCGAAATGGGAAGAACTGGCGGTATGGCAGGAGAAATGGGTGCGGTATCTGGATGGGAAAAAGGAACTGCATATCCTTTCCAAGGATACGGACATTCGTGTAAATGTCACAGGGCGGAAATGGGTCAACTGCTGTGGGCAGGATAACTTTCCGGACGGCGAAATATTCACTTCCCCTGTGGAGGACGGCGTAAACGGTGTGATTACATTTTCCTATCCTGCTATTATGAACGGGAACGAATTTGAAGAAGTGCGGTTGACGGTGGAAGCAGGCAGGATTACAGAGGCAGTCTGCAAAAATAAGGAAAAACAGGAAATCCTGCTTTCCTATATTGATACAGACGAAGGTTCCCGCCGCTTCGGGGAAGTTGCTATCGGTACGAATTACGGCATCACACGTCATACGAAAAACATATTGTTTGATGAGAAAATTGGCGGTTCCATGCATATGGCAATCGGTGAGGCGTTCAGGGAGGCTGGCGGCAAAAATGAGTCGGCAATCCATTGGGACATGATAAACGATATGACCCGCGAGGGCAGGATTTATGCGGACGGGGAACTGTTTTACGAAAACGGAAAATTCAGGGAAGAAGCATTAGGGTAAATAAAAAGGATTCTCCTTTCTTTGGCGGCCGCCTTACGGAGAATCCTTTTTACTTAGAACTTATCCGTAAATAAGATACGTGCAGACTGTACAGTCAGATTTTTCGGCAGGCAGGGAGCTTTTTTGCAGGCGTACCGGGTGGTACGGCAGGGAAAAGCGACAAAGACTGCCGGAAAAGATGAAGCAGGATGTGCGCAGATAATTTACGGATAGGTTCTTAATATAACGCGGGCGAGATGGAGGCAACAGCCTCAACATCTTCATCCGAAGGGTTATAAAGCTGGTGGTAGGTTTTGGGCGGAACATAAATGCTGTCGCCCTCATGAAGGGTATAGACAGTACCGCCGATATGGTATTCCAGCGTGCCTTTCAGCACAAGCGTACATTCGCCTGCCTCTTCATGATACTGCACAATGGTACTGCCCCAGCTTTTTGGCCCCAGCCGGAAACAGAGCATTTCCATCTGCGTGCATGTATTTTTTTCCGGCTGTACGGCGTGACGAACTGATATTCCATATTGATATCCGCGAATTGTATCCGCGTACGGTTGTCCTTGGGAATAACGGTCACCTCTTCCTGTTCTTCCTGAGAAAACAGGGAAACCAGTGGAATCGACAAAGCCTCCGCAATGCGCATCAGCACGGACAGAGAGGGACTGATGAGATTCCGCTCAATTTGAGAAATATAACCTGGTGTCACGTCAGATTTTTCAGCCAAATCCTTAGCTGTGATACCCTTTTCCATTCTTATTGCTTTTATTTTTTCACCTACCACTTGCCCGGCTCCTTCCTTTGTTATATTTTTACAAACATTTTCTATTATCATATCATATTTTTTAAGAAAAACCTATAACTTTTTTGTTTTTACATTCATCTCTTCAGGAGATGGCCGGAAATGTCTGGAAGTATGGGAAAACAACACAAGGGACGTGACGTTTTGGTATTTTTATGCTATGCTGAAAATACTATGATATGATATCTTACAGATTCGGAAAGAGAGGGCGCCGGAATGGAACGGGCAGGGGCGGAGGTTTTTGAAAAGCTGCCAGTGGGGCAGGCTGTGCGCAGGCAAATCGTACCGTCTGTCGTAAGCCAGATGGTTACGCTGATTTACAGTCTTGCGGATACGTATTTTGTGGGACTTTTGAATGAACCACGGCAAAGTGCGGCGATTACGCTTGTTTATCCATCGTTTGTGATGCTGACGGCTGTTTCCAATCTGTTTGGCGCAGGCGGCGCGAGCCTGATTGCTCAGCGGCTAGGAAAAAACAAGGAGAAGGACGCAAGGGAAATTTCTTCGGCGGCGTTCTGGCTGGGGCTTGGTGCGGCAGTGTTTTTCGCGCTTCTGTTTTTCAGTCTGGCGCGTCCGGTGCTTACGCTTTGCGGTGCGACGGAGGAAACCTTTCCAATAGCTCATGGTTACGCGCTCTGGGTCATTGTGCTTGGGCGGACCTTTTGTAATATTAAATTCTTTGCTGGCAAACCTGCTGCGTGCGGAAGGGTACGCGGGGGTGGCGTCCTTTGGCATTTCTGCTGGCGGTATACTGAATACGATTTTAGACCCGTTTTTCATACTGCCCACATTTTTGGGATTTGGCGCAGCTGGTGCCGGCATAGCAACGGCATTGTCCAATCTGCTTTCAACAGGCTATTTTATTTTCATGATATGGCGGAAACGGAAAACTTCAGTCATTACCATTGACCCTGCATATCTTTGGCGGGCAAAGCTGCATGTTAAGCCTCTTTTGGCAATGGGTATGCCTTCTGCACTGCAATACGCGCTGACAGTGGCGGCGATTGGCGCGCAGTCTGCGTTTGTGGCAAAATACGCGACTGAGGCAACTGCGGCATTGGGAATTGTTAAAAAGCTGGACCAGCTGCCGCTGTATTTTTCTATCGGCGTGGCAAACGGACTTCTGCCCCTGTTGGCATATAACGATACGGCGGGGAACAAAGAGCGGCGCAGAAAGGCGTTTGCCCTTGGTGTATCTGTTTCCCTGGGCTTTTCATTGCTTTGTCTGGTATTATATGAGCTGTTCGCGCCGCAGCTTTCGGGGCTGTTTATTGCGGACGCACTGACGATTGAATACAGCAGTGCGTTTTTGCGGCGGATGGTGACAGCAATGCCGTTTATGGCAGTTTGCTATCCTATGGTGGTGCAGTTTCAGGCGATGGGCAGGACGCGAGAGGCTTTAGCCATTTCCATACTGCGCAAAGGCGTGCTTGATTTGCCTATGCTGTTTCTTCTGAACAGGGCTTTGCCGCTTTTTGGCTGTATGTGGGTACAGCCGATTGTGGATTTTGTTTCGCTGATTGCGGCGGCAGGGCTGTATATCCGTTTGAAAAAGCGTGGCAAAGCATGATTTTCATATGGGAACAGAGAAAACTGGTAAAAATATACAGAATATGAATCAAAAAAAGTGATAAAAAAACGCGGGGAAGGAATCCGGCAATTTTGTATACATTTCTGACGTATTCTGTGGAAATTTGATTGCATGCGAAAGAAATCTATGCTAGAATGAGGCTATGAAGAACCATGAAAAGGTTGTATGTTATAACGCACATTTTCGCATGCAGGGTGGGCATGCGGAAAGGATTCCGTTATAGCGGTAAAACTGTTTAGGGACAAAAATGGGGAGTTGGGAGAGAAATGAGCAATTTTGAAAGCAATGTACAGTACATTAAGTATCTGGTAAATAAGGAAGTCGCAACCCGCTTTTTCCAGGGGAAACTGGAGCATAATATGGATTCTCTGCGGGATATTGCAGAAGCAATTATTCCGGGACCGAAGGCGACATTTCGCTGTTGCATCTATAAGGAACGCCATATCATTGAGGACAGGGTTCGTCTGGTATTGGAACCTTCCAAAGATGACCGAATCATAAACGTGCTGGATTCTGCATGTGACGAATGTCCGATTGACCGTTTTGTTGTAACAGAAGCCTGCCGCGGCTGTCTGGGACATAAATGTAAAGAGGTCTGCCCGAGAAACGCAATCACGATTGTCAATCATCGGTCATACATCAATCAGGAATTGTGCATTGAGTGTGGACGATGTAAACAGGTCTGTCCGTTTAATGCCATCAGTGAGGTTATGCGCCCATGTATCCGTGCCTGCTCCGTTGGGGCTGTGAAAATAGATGAAGACAGGAAGGCGGTCATTGACCATGATAAATGTATTTCCTGCGGCGCGTGCATTTATCAGTGCCCGTTTGGTGCAATTGTGGATAAATCGTTTGTTATTGATGTGCTGACGCTTTTGCGCGACTCATGGAACAATACCAGCTATCATGTTTATGCAGTTGTTGCGCCTGCGGTTTCCAGCCAGTTCCCCGGCGTCAAAACGGGGCAGGTTTTTGCAGCGATTAAAGAGCTGGGCTTCCATGACGTTGTAGAGGCGGCAATCGGCGCGGATATGGTTTCGCTTGCGGAAACAAAGGAATTTGCGGAAACCGTTGGGGAAAAGGGCTGGAAAACATCTTCCTGCTGCCCGGCGTTTGTGGATTATGTCAGCAAGAATTATCCGGAATATATGGACCATGTTTCTACGGTGGTATCGCCGATGGTTGCCATTGCGCGTGCGATTCGGGAGAAGGATAAAAAAGCGAAAATCATTTTTATTGGGCCCTGTACAGCAAAAAAAGTGGAAATCAGGCAGGAGGACCTCAGGGACTCTGTGGATTATGTGCTGACGTTTGAAGAACTGCGCGCAGTTTTTGACGCGCGTGAAATGGAACTGGATACCTTCGATGAATTCAGGGCTGGTGAACCTTCTTCCTTTGGGCGTATTTTTGCCCGGACAGGCGGCGTTGCGGAAAGCGTCTGCCGCGTGGCGAAGCTGGAAGGTGTAGAAACAGAAATCAAGCCGATTCGCTGCAACGGTATCGAGGAATGTATCAAAGCGATGAAAATGGCTTCCTTTGGCAGGTTGGATGCGAACTTTATTGAAGGTATGGCGTGCAGATATGGCTGTACCGGCGGCGCGGCATCTATCTCGCATGACATGAAGGGCATTGAGCAGATAAACAGTTTTGGACGGGAAGCTGTGACGGATAATCCGGCAGAGGGCATACGCGGCTACAACATGGGTAATGTTGAGATGGAGCGTATTTATGCGAAGGAACAGCCGGAGGAACCGGCGGCGGAGAAGGAGCCCGAAAAGCCGAAGGCAAAGACTGCAAGGAAAAAAACAGCAAAAGCTGAAAACAAAGAGTGATTTTAGTATGGAAAGGCCGCTGGAAAGCAGTTTCCGGCGGTCTTTTGTATTCCAGGCGAAAAATGGAGGGCAATATGAATACAAAAAAAATTGTAACTACAGCGGTGCTTCTGGCACTTTGCATTGTATTTCAGAGCATGAAGGGCATTTCAGTTTATCTGACGGGTACAGCAGTAAATACATTCCTGATTATGGCGGCGCTGCTGGTCGGTACGGGGAGCAGTGTTTTTCTGGCAGTCATAACGCCGCTTGTGGCATACCTGATGGGTGCGACGCCGATTATGCAGATGATTCCGCTGATGGTTCCTACGGTAATGGCAGGGAACGCAGTGCTTTCCCTTTGCGCGTCCGCAGGGCGGAAAAAACAACTGCCGTTTTGGCTTGCGGCTGGAGCAGTGCTGAAAGCAGTCGTGCTCTGGCTGCTGGTATGGTATGTCATGCTGCCGTTTTTTGGCGCGGGCGTGCCGGAGCCGATGCAGCTTGTGGTGAAAACAACGTTTTCTGTGACACAGTTTATTACGGCTGCTGTTGGTGGCGTGATTGCTTATATCGTTTATGGCAGGGTGCGGAATGCAGTTAACAGGTAAAGTATATAAATAAGTTTTTTTGTTACAATTTGTTACAATAGCATCGCTTGACAATGGTAAACACACCATTGAATAAGACGCTGGGGGCAAGAAATTAGATTTTCCACTCAAAAGAAACGCGCTCGGCGGTGGCTTGGACCTGGGAGAGAATGATGTCGGCCACCTGCCGCCGGTCGTCAAAGTCGATGTTGTCCCAATTCCCCAGGTGGGAGGACAAATACTCGATCTTTTGCGGGGAGACGCTTTCCGCGTTCAGTGCGGCAATCTCCTTTATCAGCCCTTGACGGCGGGCGTCCAGTTCCTCAATCTTCCCGTTGGCGTAGGACATCAAAACCGCGCTGGCCCCGGTCAGGGTGTTCAACAGCTTCTCAATCTCGTCCTCCACCTGGGCCAGCTCCACATTCAAAGCGGTCAGCCTGGGGTTGACTGTCTCGGCCTTGGCGGTCAACGTCTGAAACTCGGAGAGCTTATGTACCATCGCCTCATAGACAAACTGCTCAAACTCCGCCGTCCGAAGCGTCCCGCAGCCCTCGCAGCTCATATTGTCTGCCCGCTTGGTGCAATAGAGGTATTGGGTCCCCGCCCGGTTGCCCAGGCTTTTCAGCGCCCGCCCACAGTGGCCGCACTTCATCTTTCCGGCCAGCCAGGTATTTTTCGGTTTGCGCCCGCCCTGGAATGTGATGTTCGCCATCAGCTTTTTCCTGCACCGCAGCCAGGTATCGGCGGGAACAATGCCCTTGCTGGGGGCCAGTACAAGGATCTGATTTTTCAGCTCCTTGTTTTTTCGTTCCTGCACGTCCCGGCCCTGGTAGAGATAGCAGCCGTTGGTCCCGGCGAAGTCCGCCGCCTCGTTCACCACCACGGCTCCCTGCCCCTTGAAAAACTCGTACAGCTCCAGGTCAGCCTGGGCGTAAATCGGGTTGCGGAGCATTTGAGAAATGAAGCCCCGGCGTAATTCCTTTTCATACACCAGGATACCCTCCTGGGCGAAGTACCGGGCGATGTCTCCGAACGACGTGGACGGCTCGGCGTACATCTCGAACATCAGGCGGGCGATATTCGCCGTGGCGGGGTCCGGAATCATCATTTTCGTGCGGATACCCTGGATGGTGGTGGGCTCCAGCTTGAAGCCGTAGGGGGCCGCGCCGCTCATGTGGAAGCCTCGCTGACACCGGGAGTAGTAGGCGTCGGTCACTCGCTTCTGGATCGTCTCGCGCTCTAACTGAGCGAACACGATACAGATATTCAGCATGGCCCGGCCCATTGGGGTGGACGTGTCAAACTTTTCCGTAGAAGAAACAAACTCCACATTGTACTGCTGGAACAGCTCCATCATGGTTGCGAAGTCCAGAATGGAACGGCTGATACGGTCCAGCTTGTAAACTACCACCCGGCGGATCAGGCCCCGCTTGATGTCGGCCATCAATTCCTGGAAGCGGGGGCGGTCCGTATTCTTGCCGGAAAAGCCCTTGTCCTTGTAGTCCTTGAAATTCCCTCCCCGCAGTTCGTACTTGCAAAACTCGATTTGACTTTCAATGCTGATACTGTCTTTACGGTCCACAGACTGTCTCGCGTAGATAGCGTCAATGCGATTTTCCATTGTCGGCTCCTTTCCGTATCGGAATGGAGCTGTCAACCTTTACAAGTATATTATACCAAAGACAGCCCCAAATCACAAGGATGTGGGGGAACGCAGAAAGACAGCACCCGAAAAAGTGCTGCCTTTCAACCTTGCTCCACATCTGGTCACGGTGTCCAGAGGCCAGCAGGGATCAATCCATTTCGATCTATAATTGATAAATGCTTGCGCCGTATTTGCCACGCACCCCGGCACAGGGGAGCATCCCAGGCCGCCGGCGGCTCCGGCTGTCATAGCTCCGCAGGATTGCGAAGCTCCCCCGCAAGTCCATGGGAGGGCGTGAGCAAGTTTCATTGTCCCCCGCGCTGTCGTCGCGCCCGGCTTGCCAGGGCCGGGTCAAAGGCTTGCGTTAATCGCTCGACCCGCTTTTGTCACCTCCTCAAGCGGGCTGTCCTGGCGGCGCGCCTTTCGTCGCTCATCACACGGGTTTTGTGCCTGGAATACTGTATATTCAGTTGTCCTCAAAAAGCGTATAAGCCTCCTTACCTATCAGGCGGTTTTTAGGCGATTTCGGATACCCCTCAATGAAAATTTTTCAAAAGTTCAGAGAGATTTTTCAGGCCCCGGCGGATACTGTCGCAAACGGCACTCCCCTCCACATTTTCGGCCCTGGCAATCTCGGACTTCTTCTTGCCCAAGATATAATGGGCATACACTCTCCGGGCCTGGATGGGCGGGAGCTGGTCAAGAGCGGCGTAGAGGACAGAACGGTTTTCCTCGTCCAGAATGATTTCCTCCGGGGTCAGGGGCGGGAACATCACATCCGGCTCAAAGCCGGGGTCAGCGTCCAGGGAGCACTCGTTATGCTCCCGCTTGCGCCGCTTGTAGCTGTCGCACATACGGCCTCCAATGGAGAGGGTCACGGCGATCTCCTCCGATACTTCCAGGGTGATGCACTCGGTCAGGTGGGGGTAGTAGTTATTCAATTTGATGGTCGTCATAAGTAACCTCCATTTCGATACGGGGCGGGAAGGGACAGATCGAAATGGAGGGGCGGGGAGCGGCAGCGGGCCTCTGGACACGGTGTCCAGAAGCACCGCCTGGATAGAAAAACGCCCGCATAGCGCAAGGCTATACGGACGTACCGGGGCGACAGGATATTACAATTTTCGCAGTTATGGCCAGGGCTTCCCTTTAGAGAGGGTGGGCTTTTTTTGACAGCAAACTATAAGAAAAGGACATGACGATACCTCCCGGATACCGCCGTGTCCTTAAAAATGGGCGACTTTAACACACCCTCCGTTTTCCATTTTTTCAAAAGAAAGCGGCGGCTTTGAAATTTGTTATTTCAAAACCGCCGCAAGGCTCTTATTTTCTGTTTAGGGCGCACCAATTTTCAGCCGCCAAAACAACGGTTTTTTTATTATGCCGTGTTTGCTCGGTTGAAAGCTCAGGTCAATCTTCCCAAAACACCTTGCCCTCGTCAATCAGGTCGAGGATTTTTGCCCATTCTTCCGGGGTATGTTTACGCTCGTCATCGTGGCTGACTGAAAGCAAAGTAGTATTTGCTACATTGGCGGGGGCGTTCAAATCTTCGGGTTCCTCTCCAAGTTCATAATTGAGCGCACCATCCATGTCCATATACTTTTCAGGAATTACGGTTTCATTTTTATCCTGATTTCCAGTTACGCCGGGCGGTACAGCATTGATATTATCACGCACCAATGCTGCGTCATCATAGGCCGGATTTGTCAGCTCAGAGGGAATATTGCTCGTATTGTCAGTAGCCGTAGCAATAGCGGAGGTTGCAAAGGCAATAGTTACACCGACAACCAAGGCCAGGGCCAGAGCGAGCGAGAAAATTGATGCCTTTTTGAATTTCATAATTGCTGTTATCCTTTCTTCTATCGCATTTTTGTTGAAATTGTTGCACAGTGGAGCAAAGCCGCTTTTTGTTTCTTCCATGCTGATCAGCGCCCGCGCATAAGCCGCCTTTGTTGTTTCCCCGAAAAGGCGGACAACCGCCTCATCGCAGGATAGCTCAATATCCCGGTTAGCAAGAATATACATCACCCAAACCAAGGGGTTGAACCAATGCACACACAGCGCCGCAATCAACACCAATTTTGTGATGCTGTCAAAACGCCGGATATGCACATACTCATGCGCCAAAACATATTGCAACGCCTTTGTGTTTTCCCAATCAGTGGATATGGGCATTAAAATCACGGGACGGAATACGCCGTAAGTCAGCGGAGCAGAAAACCGGCTGGACTGTCGAATAGAAATCGGACGTTTCAGTTGGTGGGCGTTCAGCCAGTTTTTGATGAAGTCGTTTTTCACTGGCAGGGAAGTTTGAAATTCCTGTCGGCACTTCCAATACGCTACTACAAAAACCATAGCGCAGATCAGTGTACCAGCGGCCCAAACAGCTCCCCAAATAGAAACGGTACTTGTGGCATTGCCAATATCACCGGGCATAGTAGCCATTTGCCCTATCGTATCAATCGGCAATACCTTGTCAATCTGTGGGACTTTTGTTGCGGCAATCCCGGAAGTTTGACTGCCTATCAGCGAATATACGCTGAACGTGGAGGGGAGTGAGAACGGGAGCAACAGCCGCGCAACCGCTATCCCCCAAAGTGCCAGGAAAGTCTTTTTGGGCAGTAAGCTGATCGCCAGGGCGCGTATGATGGTGATTGCCAAAATCATCACGGCCCCCGCAAAGCTCATTTGCAATAGGCTCATTTGCACCACCTCATTCCAAATCCCCAACAATCTGTTTCAGCTTTTCAATTTGCTCGGCGCTTAACTTTTTTCGTCCCAGCAAAGCCGCGAACAGCTTGTCGGCAGAGCCGTCATATACCCTGTCAATCAGCTCGTTTGTTTCCGCCTCCTGTACTTCCGCCTGCGGCACAAGCGCATGACACATGAAACCGGGTTCGGAGCGTTCAATAGCCCCCTTTTTAATGCAACGCTTAATCAGGGTATAGGTGGTATTTACATTCCAGCCCAATTCCTCGGTCAGCAGTTTGGCGATATGTTTCGCGGGAACGTCGCCATCGCGCCAAAGGACGGACATCACTTTCAGTTCAGAAGCAAACAGCTTAATGTCCATTTGGTAACACCTCCTTTTTAAGACTGTGGTAGTGGCTACGCTCATATACTACCACAGTCTTAATTGCTTGTCAATACTACTTTGGTCTTAAAAATAAAATTTGGATAAACCTTGTGAATGGTTATCACACGCAAAAAGCACTACTCCATTTTTGCACCGTTTCCGGAGGACGCGCTAAACGGCAAGCAGGGCGAGTGTCAACACACTCACCATTTTCGCCTTGCGAAAATGCTTGTTGAGGTTGCACCCCAAACCCGCCGGAGGCCTCTGGACACCGTGTCCAGAGGCCTCCCTGTCTGCGGCCCGTCGCTTTGCTCCTGGGCCTTACGCGCTTACAGCGCAACCACCTCCGAAAGCCTCTCCAGCAGTTCGGAAAGCGGCCCCCATAAGTCCGCATAATCTTTTTGCAGGGCCTTGATTTCATCCGGGTAAACCCCGCCGTTGATATTCTCTCGGACCGCGATTTGATTGAGGTTATTCGCACACCGCCTTTGCAGAGAAACAATGTCTTTGACGGGAGCGAGGTCAACATGGAGCACATAGCCGTTGAGGGCCATTTTCCGCACATAGGCTGAAAGGTTGCGGATACCCACATCCGCCATGCGCTCCTGGATTTTTGCCCGTTCATCTGGAGACAGCCAAACATGGAGCAGCGTGTTCCGAACACGTTTCTTTCCCACAACCACAGTTGACGGACTTTGGAGGCTGCAAAACGTTGATTTTTTACCGTTCATAGATACCTCCCATAAATTCAAATTGTTGACAGTATCCCGATAAATCGGGCCTGGGGAACGATACTATACCAGCCCCTATGAAACCAAGGCCGGAAACCCTTGCGGGGCAAGGCGTTGAAATTGCCAATTGTCCACATATCAGCCGTGGAAAGATAGCGATTTGAAAAGAAGCGGTTCGACCCTATCCCCCCGCCCTTTCCCTATCCAGGGAAAGGGGGCGGCTCTGGAGGATATATCCCCCGTCGCGCCTTGGGAGGTAGCACAGCCGGGACAGCCAGTCAAGGGTGCGGAGCACCGCCGCGCAGCGGCGGCTTTGCCCTTGACAGGCAGCCCCGGCTGTGCTATGGGTGGCGCGGCGACGGGGGATAAATCCGGCAGAGACTCCGTGGACGGAACGGTGAAAACGGGCGGGGGCGCTTCTGGTCACGATGTCCAGAACACATACAAAAACACCGCTCCGATTTTGTTGGAAGCGGTGCTTTGTGTAAGGTTGACAGCCTATTATGTTATTAGTTTTCTGTTTCCCTTTGTCAAGAGAAGATAATGATACAAAACAGAGGCAGGACCATTTTGGTCGCTGCCTCTGTTTTGTACAGCCGTTTTTAACGACATTTCAGCCAATCAGTGCAACACGTTCCAGCCCAGCCGCTGCCAGAAGAAGCAGGACGGAGAAGCCGAACAAAATACAGTATTCAGTCTGTTTCCTCCGCCGTTCCCGCTTCAGTGCGCGTTTCCCTTCACCTTCCCGCCAGGTAGACAGGTAATAAGCCGCCGCAGACATTGTAAGAATATATGCCGGAATGAGAAACAGATTTTGCGGAAGGATTTCTTTCGCAATTGTCAGAATACCCGCTGTACCCTGTACGCTTAAAATCATCGCAGATGTAAATCCAACTGATATACTGCGGAACAGGAATGCCGCTCCGGAAAAAAACAGCCCCAGCGACATCCAGCCGCCCAGCCAGATAATCAGGTCATATTTCAGGTATTTCCAGAATATCGGCAGAAATACCGGAGTATTCTCAATTTCCAATGCATCCTGCAAAAATACTGCCAGCGCGCTGTGCTCTGTTGTTCCCAGCAGATTTGCCGCCAATGCGCCGCCGGCTGTTCCAAGCAAAAAAGAAAGACAAACGACTGCTGCAATCATTTGTCCTCTTTGGTCTATCAGGCGTTTTCGTTTCTTCATGAGCCAGTCCCCCTTGCAGTATTAGTCTTCTGCTATCAGGATATGGCTCGTCTTACTTTTTTATGCGTTCTGGGAGAATTTTCCCTGCAATGCCTGCCACGCGAAAACAGCGGCAACGGTTTTGCCGTCTTTAATTTCTCCGTTAAGTATCATTTCCACAGCTTCTGCCGGCGTATGTGTTTCGATTTCCACAAATTCATCTTCATCCAGCTTTTGCTGTCCTTTTTGCAGGTCTGTTGCAAAATAAATGAAGATGCGTTCTGTGCAGAATCCGACTGTCGGGTAAAATTCGCAGAGGAAATGCAGCTTTCCTGGCTTTCTTCCGGTTTCCTCCTCCAATTCCCGCGCTGCTCCTGTTTCGCCATCTTCGCTGTCCTCCAGTATACCTGCGGGGATTTCCAGCAGCATTTCCCGGAATGCGTGACGGTACTGCCGCACAAATATGATATTCCCGTCAGAATCCACAGGGAGCACAGCGGCAGCATTTTTGCCCCGTACAACAGTTTCTCTCTGGGCAGTTTTTCCATCCGGCATACGCAGCGTATCCAGCTGCACCTTCACAATTTTCCCCACATGGGTCGTTTTGCTTTCCAGTACTTCATAGCTCATCAGCCGGTTCCTCCTTTTACCTTACTGCAATTCTTTCACAAATTCTTCTATCCTGTCCATGCCTTTTTTAATAAGCTCCATGCTTGTCGCGTAGGAAAGGCGCATATAATCCGGCATACCGAAATCTGCGCAGGGTACGACCGCGACATATTTCTGTTCCAGAAGGGCGGACGCAAAATCAGCCGCGGAATGAATTTCCTTTTCACCGCAGCGTTTGCCGTATGTTTTGGAAACATCGACAAAAAGATAGAATGCGCCTTCCGGTTTCAGAGCGGAGAGCAGGGGAATGGCCTCCTCACGTTCAAAGATATAATCCCGCCGTTTGCGGAATTCAGCGCACATTTCCGATACACAGTCCTGAGGGCCTTCCAGCGCGGTCAGAGCCGCCTCCTGCGCGATGGAGTTCGGGTTTGAAGCCATATGAGACTGAAGCGATGCCATCAGCTTCGCGACTTCCAAAGGCGCGGCAGCATAACCAATGCGCCAGCCCGTCATGGCATAGCTTTTGGAAACGCCGTTGATAACGATTGTCCTGTCGTAAATTTCCTTTCCGAGAGAAGCGATGCTGATATGCTGTTTATTTTCGTCGTAAATCAGTTTTTCATAAATTTCATCGGAAATCACAAATATATCTTGGCGCACAGCGAAATCCGCGACCATTTCCAAATCCTTCCGAGAGGTTACCATGCCTGTTGGATTGGAGGGGCTTGTCAGTACGAGAGCTTTTGTTTTCAGGGTATATGCCTGTTCCAGTTCTTCTTTTGTCATCATAAACTGGTTTTCTTTTTTTGTATGGATGATAACAGGCACGCCTCCTGCAATCCGTACCATTTCGGAATAGCTGAGCCAGTAGGGCGCGGGAATCAGCACTTCGTCCCCCTCATTGAGGATGGCAAGAAAGGCGTTCATCAGGGAGTGCTTTGCACCGTTGCTGATAACGACCTGTGCAGGCGTATAGTCCAGCCCGTTATCCTGTTTCAGCTTTCCACAGACCGCCTGACGGAGAGCAGGTGTTCCTGCTGCCGGGGTATAGCGCGTCATGCCTGTTTCGATTGCGCGTGTTCCTGCCTGACGGATGTGTTCCGGCGTATCAAAATCCGGCTCTCCCGCCGCAAATGCCACAACATCTTTCCCCTCGGCTCGCAGCTGTGCCGCTTTGGAGGAGATTTCCATTGTACTGGAGGGTTTAATGCCCATAGCTTTTCTTGACAATTCCATATCGTATTCACCTCATAAAAAGTATTTTCATAAGACCTTGCGGGTATCTCCCGCAAGGTCTTTCTGGCCATAGCCTTATTTTTTCTTTCGGAAGAAAATTCTGCTGCCGAATACGCCCATTGATATAGCGCACAGCCCTGCGAATTTATAATATAATAACGGTGCGACTTCATCCCCGGGCTCAATGGACGGATTATCTCCAAATTTCAGATTCAGCTGGTACATCATTGCGCCGTCGCTTACGGAATATGTGAAGTCATCCAGCGCAAGTACGCCGTTTACGCCGAAATAATATTTGTATTCTTTGTATTTGTGAGAAAACAGACTGCGAATGTATGTCCCGCAGGCACGCTCTCCATCCTCCGTTTCCAGAAGAAATGTAACACTGTTGCCGAATTCTTCGGAAAGCGTTGCTTCTGTACTATTGTGTTCGGCTCCAAGTTCTGCCGCTTTTGCAAGAAATTCGCTTTCCAGTTCATCGCGTTTGTATGGATGCCTGCCGATTCCATCAAAAAAGAAAACACCCAGAACTGCCACAACCACCATGATTGCTGCAGCCTTTACCACCACCAGTTTCATGAAATTACTCCTTCCATACTTTTCGAGCCGTTCAAGGCGCAAGACATTCCCGCAGTACCCGCAGGAAGTTTCCTTCCCGTAGCTTTTCTGTTATTTCGGCCCCAAATTCCTGCTCCATGCGCGTGAACAGAGCCGCCAGTTCACCTGTATGCTGTAAATCTACGGGAGTCGTCCCGATGCCGTCCCAGTCGCTGCCAAGGCCAATGTGGTTCTCGCCCATGATGTCCAGCATGTGTGACGCATGGCGGATGATATCGTCTATTCTGGCTTCTCCGTTTTCCCGCAAAAAGACAGGGTAAAAATTCAGACCTGCCACGCCGCCTTTTGCCGCAAGAGCGCGAAGCATATCGTCCGTCAGGTTACGGGCATGAGGGCAGACAGCCCTTGCGTTGGAGTGGCTGGCGATAAATGGCTTTTGCGCCAGACGTTCCACATCCCAAAAACCGGCATCAGAAAGATGCGAAACATCTACCAGCATATTCAGCTGTTCCATTTCCCGCAAAACGTCCCGCCCGAAACGGGTCAGACCGCCGCCTGTGACGTTTTCTGCCGCCCCGTCAGCAAGTGCGTTTCTGTGATTCCAGGTCAGCGTTATTGCGCGCACACCCAGCCGATGATAGATTTCCAGCGCGGAAAGTTCGCCTTCCAGCGCCTCCCCGCCTTCCAGAGATAATACCGCACTGTGTCTGCCCTGTTCTTTATTTCGGATAATATCTGCAAAGGTATTGATATGCCGGATGCTTTCAGCATTTTTTTCCAGTTGCTTGTAGTAAAAAGCTATGTATTTCATGGTCTGCCGCATGGCAATCGGATAATACACAGGGTCAAGCCAAACTGCGAAAAACTGTACTGCACGAGGGAATGCCTCCAGCCGTTTTAAGTCCAGCTGCATACAGGGAGCTTCCAGCAGCTCCTCTCCACGTCCGCAGAGTTTTACAATAGTATCGCAATGTGCGTCCACAAAACTTTTCATACATAACGCCAGCCCTTCATAATGTGATATTTTTATCTGCTGGTAAATTCTATGTCAAAGCAAAACATAAAGTTTCTTTATTTCATCAATATACCGTGCATCCCTTTTTTTGTCAACAAAGATTCCGTAACTTTTATGCATTTCAGAGTGCCCTGCAGGCATGTACAAAAAGCCCTTGTCCGGCTATTTGGAGTATGATAAAATAATTTTATGGAAATTTGCATTTTATAGCAATATGGAAATTTTATAAACAGGAAGGGGAATCGTTATGCAAAAAATGCGTTCGGATGCGGAAAAAATATATACACAGGCGATACAGGCGTCTTTGCCGGATGAAGCTGTCAAAAAAGCAGTTGCAGGGAAAAATTTTGCGTTTCAGGGGAAGGTTGTTATTATAGCGGTTGGCAAAGCGGCTTGGAATATGGCAAAAGCGGCGGCGGAAAACATCAGCCATACGATTGACAAAGGCATCGTATTGACAAAATACGGACATTCTCAGGGTGATATTCCGGGCTTTGAAATATTAGAGGCGGGGCATCCTCTGCCAGATGAAAATACCATTGCCGGAACGGAGCGTATCATAGAAGCCGTAACAGGCCTGTCAGAAAAAGATACAGTGTTTTTCCTGATTTCCGGCGGCGGCTCGGCTCTGTTTGAAAAACCGGCGGGAAACCTGTGTCTGGAAGATTTTCTGGATATCACCAGCCAGCTTTTGAAATGCGGCGCGGACATTGTAGAAATGAATACCGTGCGGAAACATCTTTCTGCAGTAAAGGGTGGGCGATTTGCCGCACTCTGCGCTCCCGCAAAGGTTTATGCCATTGCCCTCAGTGATATTCTGGGGGACAGGGCGGATTCTATTGCCTCGGGTCCGGCGTGTTCCGACCAGTCTACCTCTGCGGAGGCGTGGGCTGTGGTGGAAAAATATGGGCTGAAGCTGACAGAGGAAATGAAGGAACAGCTTTCTGTGGAAACGCCGAAGGAAATCAGGAATGTTGAAATGCAGATTACAGGCAGTGTGACTGAGCTTTGCAATCAGGCGGCAGCAGCGGCACGGGCATTGGGCTATCAGCCGATGATCTTGACAAATTCGTTGGACTGCGAAGCCAAGGAAGCGGGGAAATTTCTGGCGGCAGTGGGGCGGACTGTGTTGAAAGACGGACTGCCGTTGAAGCCGCCCTGTGCACTGATTTGCGGCGGGGAAACCATAGTGCGCATTACGGGCAGCGGCAAAGGCGGAAGGAACCAGGAATTTGCGCTTGCGGCGGCAGAGGGCATAGCGGGAATGGAGAACATTGTTGCGGCGGCAGTTGGGTCAGATGGTACAGATGGCCCCACAGACGCGGCGGGCGGCATTGTGGACGGCGGCACAGCGGCGCGGCTGAAAGAGCAGGGCATTTCTGTCAGTGAAATTCTGGCGGATAACGATTCTAACCGTGCATTACAGGCGGCAGACGCGCTTATCATGACAGGACCAACGGGTACAAATGTGAACGATTTATATTTTATGCTTTGCGGATCGGCTGATGAATGAAAAACTTTACAGTCTGAGCGTATTGACATAATATATAAAAATCGGCAAAAAATGAATAAAGTTAACGATTTTATCACAAAAATGTTAAAAAAATGTCGACAAGTCAACGAAAAAAAAGTATAATCATAGCAGTTAAACGAGGAACGGACAATCATGAAGGAGTCAAAATGAATGGAACAACGTATTGCTGACTTTGCCGACTATCTGCGGAATGAAAAAAAATCATCGGAAAATACGGCTTTATCTTATGTAAGGGATTTACGGGGATTCTGCCGCTTTATGCAGCAGTCGGGTGTCAATGACGTCGCAAAGGTGAACCGTACCAATGTAATGGCGTATGTATATGAACTGCAGAAACAGAAAAAGGCTGGCGCGACAATCTCCAGAAGCATTGCGTCTTTGCGCTCCTTTTTCCAGTATCTGATGCGAAAGGGAATCATGGCGGAAAACCCTGCGCTGGACTTGGAGCTGCCTAAGGTGGAGAAAAAAGCACCGGAAATACTTTCTCTGGAAAAGGTGGAACTCCTGTTGGAACAGCCTAAAGGCGAGGGGGATAAGGAACTGCGGGATAAGGCGATGCTGGAACTGCTCTATGCCACGGGCATACGGGTATCAGAACTGATTTCGCTGAAACTGCGTGACCTGAACCTTGCGCTGGAATATATCCGCTGTGGCAGTGCGCAGAAAAACTGCATCATCCCCATTGGCGTACAGGCAAAATATTCTCTGCAGAAATATATAGACAAAGCGCGTGCAAATATGATTCTGCGCCCAGATGAAGAAGCGTTGTTCGTCAACTGCAACGGCAGACCCATGACAAGGCAGGGCTTTTGGAAAATCATCAAATCCTACGCAAAAAAAGCAGGAATTGACCAGGATATCACCCCGCATATGCTCCGACATTCCTTTGCCGCTCATTTGATTGAAAACGGTGCGGATTTGCGTTCTGTGCAGGAAATGCTGGGACATTCTGATATTTCCACGACCCAGATTTATACAAAGCTGACAAACCAGAAATTGAAAAACGTATATGCGAAAGCACATCCGAGGGCATAATAATCTCTGAATAACAAAAAACGGCAGGTTTCCGAAAAGGATTCCGCCGTTTTTTTGTCAAAGCAATTTTTCCATAAGCTCCTGCGGGCTGTCCACGATGGCTTTCGCACCTGCACGCAGAAGGACGTCTGTATCCCGAAAGCCCCATGAAACGCAGATACAATCTATTCCGGCGTTTTGTGCCGTTTCGACATCGACCTCCGAATCACCGATATAAACGCAGTCTGTCAGCGGTACGCCAAGCTGTTCCGCCGCCATAAAGAGCATGTCAGGGGAGGGCTTGCGCCGGATATGGAGTGTTTCCGTCTGACATTCACCGACAGCAACATTCACCTTGCCGGAAAAATATTTTTCACACAGTCCCTGTACTGCTGTGTAAAACTTGTTGGAGGCAACAGCTGTTTTTATTCCTGCCGCGCGGAGGGAATCCAAAAGCTCCCAAATACCTTCGTATGGTCTGGTTTTGTCTTCCATATGCTGCTGGTAATATGCCTTATATTCCACAAGGCAGAGCGCGAATGTTTCCTCATCCGTATCTTCCGGCAGAGATGCGTGCAGAAGGGCATCTGCGCCATTGCCGAGAAAAGAGCGGATTTCAGGAGCGTCCCGCAGGGGAAAACCGTGCTGTTGCAGGATTGTGTTTACGCTGTCTGTCAAATCATCTAATGTATTGAGTAGTGTCCCATCCAAGTCAAATAAAACTGCTTTGTATGGCTGCATCCTTCCCACCTCCTGTTGAAAAGATAGTAACACAGATTCCATCCCGAAGCAAGAGGGCGGCACAGCGTGTCAAAATAGGCTCAGGCTTCGCTTTTCGTGTAACTGCTCTGCGGCTGCGGCAACAGCGGGCATTGCGCGCTATACAAAGTCTTTGTAATACTGCATGAAGAATGTGAAAAAGTGAAAAAACGCAAAAAGCTGCCAAAGCCCGAAAATTCAAATTACGGTTAGAGGGAAGTAATTTCAGAAAACAAATGATGCAGAGGCAGAATAAAAACAGCCGGAATCCAAAGGTACATGGTTCCGGCTGCTTTGATTTTGTAATTTTACAAAGCTGCAATGACCGCATCGGCAAATTCCTCGGTAGAGGCGTTCCCACCCATATCCTGTGTGAGCATTTTACCTGCCGCAATAACGGTGGTGACGGCATGCGTGATGCTTGCGGCTGCCTCAGCTTCGCCCAGATGCGCCAGCATGAGAGATGCGGAAAGGATTGCTGCCGTGGGGTTGATTTTGTGTTGTCCCGCAATATCCGGTGCGGAACCGTGTATCGGCTCAAAGATTGCTCCGGCTTCGCCGATATTCGCACTGGGCGTCAGCCCAAGCCCGCCAACAAGCCCGGCGCAGAGGTCGGAAACGATATCGCCATAAAGGTTCGGGCAGACAAGTACATCGTAATCCTCCGGATGCATGACAAGGCGCATACACATTGCGTCCACAATGCTGTCGTCAAACGCAATCTGCGGGTATTCCTTCGCAATCTGCCGCGCAACGTCAAGGAACAGCCCGTCAGTGCATTTCATGATGTTTGCTTTATGTACGGCAGTGACTTTTTTTCTGCCTTCGCGGACGGCATATTCAAAGGCATAGCGCACGATGCGTTCACAGCCCTTGCGGGTGATTAGCTTAATGCTTTCTGCCGCATCCTCGCCGACCATATGCTCAATTCCGGCATATAAATCCTCTGTATTTTCCCGAACGATGACAAGGTCTACATTTTCGAACCGCCCAGCCAGACCGGGGAGGGTCTTTGCGGGGCGCACGTTTGCGTAAAGGTCGAACGTCTTGCGGAGTGCGACATTGACACTGCGGAAACCTGTCCCCACTGGTGTCGTGATGGGACCTTTCAGGGCTACGCCTGTGCGCCGGATGGAATCCAGCACGCGGTCGGGCAGGGGAGTGCCGTACTTTTCAATCATGGCTGCGCCAGCTTCCATTTCGTCCCATTCAATGGGTACGCTTGTGGCTTCCACAACGCGTTTTGCTGCCGCGATGACTTCGGGGCCACTGCCGTCACCGGGAATCAGGGTAACATGGTGTAATTTTTTTTCGCTCATTTTGCTCCTCCAGATAAATGAAAATAAATTGCAGTAAAAGGGGGATAGTGTTCGGTTCTTCATGCACTCCCGAAAAGAAGCCCCCTCCTGCAAAGACCTTTTTGATTGCTTCTGTCCTTAGAACCTATCCGTAAATTATCTGCGCACATCCTGCTTCATCTTTTCCGGCAGTCTTGTCGCATTTCCCTGCCGTACCACCCGGTACGCCTGCAAAAAGCTCCCTGCCTGCCGGAAAATCTGGCTGTGCAATCTGCACGTATCTTATTTACGGATAAGTTCTTACTGTCCTTCTTTTGTATAATTCAACAGACCTCCGGCAAGCAGGATATCCCTCTGCCTTGCAGAAATATTCAGCCTTGTCGGAATCTCCTCGCCTGTGCGCAGCAGTGTTACCATAACGTTCTGCCCTTCTGCCGCGCCGGAAACCTGGTCGGCGGCATATTTAATGATAAATTCATCACCCAGCTGGATGCTGTCATAATCCCATTCATTAACGAACACAAGCGGCAGGATACCGTTGTTGATTAAGTTCGCCATATGTATTCTGGCGAAGGACTTCGCGATAACGCCTTTCACGCCAAGCTGCAAAGGCGCAAGCGCGGCATGTTCACGGCTGCTGCCCTGCCCATAGTTCTGTCCGGCAATGATAAAACCGCCGCCGGCCGTTTTTGCCCGTGCGGGGAATTCCGCATCACAGGGCGTCAGGCAGTAATCCGCCAGATAAGGCACGTTGGAGCGGAAGGGGAGCAGCTTTGCGTTAGAAGGCATGATATGGTCAGTGGTGATATTGTCACCGACCTTAATCAGTGCGCCGCCTTTCAATTCCTTGGGAATCTTGGTGTTTTTCGGGAAAGGCTGTATATTCGGTCCCCGTACGACCTTCACACATTCGCCCTCCGGTGCGGGAGGCAGTATGAGGTTATCATTTACCATAAAATGCTCCGGCATGGAAACCAGCGGTGCATCGCCCAGCGCATGCGGGTCTGTCAGTCTGCCGGAAAGCGCGCTTGCAACGGCTGTTTCGGGGCTAACAATATAAACCTGTGCAGATTTTGTGCCGCTGCGCCCTTCGAAGTTACGGTTAACTGTCCTCAGGGAAACGGCGTTCGTTGCGGGTGCCTGTCCCATGCCGATGCAGGGACCACAGCCACATTCGAGTATCCTTGCGCCTGCCGAAATGATGTCTGCCAGCGCGCCGTTTGCCGCCAGCATATTCATAACCTGTTTGGAGCCGGGGGCGATAACAAGGCTGACATTCGGGTCAACGGTCTTGCCCTTGAGAAGAGCGGCAACCGTCATCATGTCTGTATAAGAGGAGTTGGTGCAGCTGCCGATGGCAACCTGGTCAACGGCAAGCCCTTCAATCTCCTGCACAGTTTTGATATTGTCAGGGCTGTGCGGGCAGGCAACAAGCGGCTGTATCTCGTCCAGCGCGATGGTGACTTCCTCGTCATAAACCGCGTCTGCATCGGCGGAAAGGGGCGTCCAGTCGTCCTCTCTGCCCTGTGCCTTGAGGAAAGCGCGTGTTACGTCATCACTGGGGAAAACGGACGTTGTTGCGCCCAGCTCCGCACCCATGTTTGTAATCGTTGCGCGCTGGGGAACGCTGAGCGTTTTTATGCCTTCGCCCGCATATTCCATAACCTTGCCTACGCCGCCTTTTACGGAGAGCCGCCGCAGGACCTCCAGAATTACATCTTTTGCGGTCACCCAGGGACTGAGCTTTCCAGTCAGGTTGATGCGGCAGACCTTTGGCATCGTCAGGTAATACGCGCCGCCGCCCATTGCGACCGCAACATCCAGTCCGCCCGCGCCGATGGCAAGCATGCCGATGCCGCCGCCGGTGGGGGTATGGCTGTCAGAGCCGAGGAGGGTTTTGCCGGGCTTGCCGAAGCGTTCCAGATGCACCTGATGGCAAATACCGTTGCCGGGCTTGGAAAAATAAACACCATGTTTTCTGGCTACGGTCTGTATGTATTTATGGTCATCAGCGTTTTCAAAGCCTGTCTGAAGGGTATTGTGGTCGATATACGCAACGGATTTTTCTGTTTTAACGCGCGGAATGCCGATGGCTTCAAATTGCAGATACGCCATTGTACCGGTGGAATCCTGCGTCAGCGTCTGGTCTATTTTGATG
The DNA here is from genome assembly GCA_910576545.1 of Lachnospiraceae bacterium. Taxonomy (GTDB): domain Bacteria; phylum Bacillota; class Clostridia; order Lachnospirales; family Anaerotignaceae; genus Anaerotignum_A. The sequence continues at coordinate 14,043 of CAJTKM010000014.1, read as the reverse complement.
GATATTTCCTTTCCGGCGGTCATTTCTCCGCTGACCAGATGGCTTTTGATGAGTTTTTCAGTGATATTCAGTCCCATAATTTTGTTCCTCCTTGTTTCTTTTGGGAATGGGTTGCCTTATCTTGTGTTACGCGTTTTCCAAAAGGTGCGGTGTCAGCCGTTTCACAGCGTCCTCCATTTCCTCTTTGCTGATAAAGGTCACGCGCCCGTTGTCATATTGCTGATCGACCCAGTCTTTCAGCAAAGCTGCCTCCGGAGAGTTTTTGCTGAGCATATCGTCGCCTGTGCGTTTCAGATACTGGTTCAGCCAGTAGGCGATGCCGGCAAGGCCGGAATTTTTGTTGATTTCCACGCTGAGCGGGCGGTTAAGGATTTTTTCTGTATTGAAAATATTGTAGATTTCTTCGTCCTTGAAAACGCCGTCAGCGTGTATCCCTGCGCGGGTAACATTGAAATCCCTGCCGACGAAAGGCGTCCTGTCAGGAATCCGGTAATCCAGTTCTTTTTCAAAATATTCTGCGATTTCCGTAATGACGGTGGGGTCCATGCCGTCCAGCGTGCCGCGCATCTGGGCATATTCCATAACCATAGCTTCCAGCGGTGTGTTGCCGGTACGTTCGCCAATGCCCAGCAGGGAAGTATTGACCGCGGATGCGCCGTAAAGCCATGCGGTAGTCGCGTTGACAACAGCCTTGTAAAAATCATTATGCCCGTGCCATTCCAGCAGCTCGCTGGGAAATTCCGCGAAGTGGTTCAGGCCGTAAATGATGGCGGGAACGCTGATTGGCGGGGTTACGCCGGGGTAAGGCACGCCATAGCCCATGGTATCGCAGATACGGATTTTTACGGGAAGCTGGTATTTTTCCATCAGCTTCTGCAATTCCGTTGCAAAAGGGATGACAAAGCCGTAAAGGTCGGCGCGGGTGCTGTCCTCGAAATGGCAGCGGGGGACGATACCCATATCCAGCGCGGATTCCACGATATGCAGATAGTCCTCCATGGCTTCTTTTCTGGTCTTGTGCAGTTTATTGAAGATATGGTAATCCGAGCAGCTTGTCAGTATGCCGCATTCCTTCAATCCCATATTTTTCACCAGCTTGAAGTCTTCCGTTGTGGCGCGTATCCAGCCTGTAATTTCAGGGAATGCAAAACCCATTTCCCGACAGGCCTCGATTGCCCTGCGGTCGTTTTCGCTGTAAACGAAAAATTCGCACTGGCGTATCTTACCATTAGGGCCGCCCAAACGGTGCAGCATTTCGTAAAGCGTGGCAATCTGCTGGACGGTATACGGCGTCCTTGCCTGCTGCCCGTCCCGAAAGGTGGTATCTGTTATCCATATTTCATCGGGCATGTTCATCGGGACAAGGCGGTAGTTAAATGTACATTTGGGTATTTCATCGTATGTAAAATTATCCCGGTAAAGGTTTGGCTCGGCTACGTCCTGCAAGCTGTATTTATATTTTCGCAGCTCCAGCAGGTTTTTCCTCTTATTATATGAAATCAAACAGTATCACCCTTTCTGTGGTTCCCGCGTTTTTGCTGTCTGCGCGGGAAGTGCATTTGTTTTGCAGTGTTTGTTTTATTTATAAAATATATCAATCAATTTGCTGATTGTCAAGAGAAAATAATAAATTTAATCAATCAATCATGTGACATGGTAAAAATGCGGAAAATTCAATATATTTCTGATAAATATAGGGGATAAACGATTCTATTTATATGATTGAGTTATGCAAAAAAAATATATATAGAGCAAAAAGAATAGAAATGATTAGAAAAAACCATGTATTTTGGAAATGTCTGAAACAATAGGATTTCTATTGAAAGGACAGGGGAGGAATGTTAAAATAATAAGAAAACCAACAGAAAGGGACTGTCTATGCAAAAAAAACAAATCCATGTATTTTACAAAACGCTTCTGGTCGCGCTGACGGAAAAGAGCTTTCTGCGGAAAGCGGGACTGAAAAAAAAGACCGTCCTTTCCCTGCTGCAGCGGGAACGCTGGTTGGATGGGCTGGAGGATATCCTGCGCGGGGAGGTTTCCTGTGCCGCTGTGCTGGAACTCTGCGCGGAGGCAATGGAAACGCTTGCAGGGAAAACGCCGCAGGAGGGCTGGCTCGCCTATACCTACCGTTTTCTTATACGGGAGATTTACCCTGCCCGAAAGGATATTTCGCTGGAACCTCTGCCGCGCGGGGCGGTTTTCTTTTATCTGGCGGCTTTGCGGGTGTTCATGGAACAGGAGCGCGAACGTCTGCCTTTTTCGCGAACGCGGGATTTTGCGTTTGCGGAGGAGCGAGAGGTTGCAGAAAGCCCTTATCGGGAGGAGTATGGGCGTTTTCTGGAATGTTTTCGCGGGCAGTGGATATATGAACTGATGCGGCTTGGGCGGGAGGTCATGCCGTTTGACACACTGGCACACGTTGCAGGAGTGCATCATGTTGCCATGCACGTTGGCAGGCAGCTGGCAGAGGCAGGCGTGCCGGTCGATTTGGGACTGATTTCCGGTGCGGCGGCAGGGCATGATATCGGTAAATATGGATGCAGGGACAGTGAGGTCAGGCGGATTCCTTATCTGCATTATTATTATACGGATATCTGGTTCCGCGGGCACTCGTTGGAAGACATCGGGCATATTGCCGCGAACCACTCCACGTGGGATTTGGAGCTGGAAAACCTGACTGTGGAATCTCTGCTGCTGATTTATGCTGATTTCCGCGTAAAAAGCAGGGGCTATGAAAACGGCAGGGAAATCATGGGTTTTTATACTCTGGAAGATTCTTTCCGCGTTATTCTGGATAAGCTGGACAATGTGGACGCGGCAAAGGAAGAACGTTACCGCCATGTCTATTCGCGCCTTGAGGATTTTGAGGAATATATGTGTGCGCTGGGCGTGAATGTGGAACTGACGGAGGAAGGACTGGCAGCTGTCCGGCAGAAGGAACGCGCCCTGCTGACGGCGGAGGAAACCGTAGAGGCTTTCAAGCGTACGGCAGTTGACCATAATATCCGCCTGATGCATAAGCTGAGCCGCGAAACCTCATTTGGCGATATTTTGGAGGCGGCGCGGAGCACTCGTGACTGGAAAAATTCCCGCGCCTACCTGAATATTTTTTCGGAATATTTCACCTATATGACGCAGAAGCAGAAACAGATGGCGCTGGGCTTTCTCTATGAACTGATGTTCCACAGAGAGGGCGACATTCGCAGACAGGCGGCAGACCTGCTCGGTAATATCATTGCACGGTATGACGTGGAATATGGCAAGGAATTGCCGACCGATGCAGATATCGTTCTGGATGAGGTGACAAGCCACGATATGTGGGAGCGGTATCTGCGGCAGATTGTAGAGCCCGACCATAAGATGATAGACCGTCACAAACGCTGGCTGGGCTATGGGCTGAAACGTGTCGTGACTGCTCTGGCACAGAACAGCAAGCAGGAGCAGGGGGCGGCATACATCGCACTTTTGCTGGAATATTACAAAAAAACGGACTGGGAGGAGGACACCGCCTTTGTCCTGCTGGATACCATGTCATCTGTGCCGGCTGGATTGCTGGGGGAAGGGGAAAGGGCTGTTTTTCTGGATTTTCTGGAGGCATATTCTGTGCGTGTTTCTCTGGAACTGCGCGCGGCTGCCCTCCTAGCCCTTAAAGATATGGCGGAAACCTTTTCCGGCATGGAGGACGCGGGCGAAAGGGTGTTCCGGATCGTGGAAAAAATATCGGCAAGGGGCAATGTCAGCCTGCAATTCCTGCTCTACCTCATTGGTGAAGCCTACGGGATACTACACCGTATCAGCGGGCTGTCCTTTCACCGCATTTTTGAGGACGGGCGTGTAGTTTCCGATATTTTTCTGGAAAACCTGAAATCTGCTACGCCCTGGAAAATCAAAATTATAAACATGGAACTGCTGTATGAGCGTGTGCGGCGTGGCGTGGCAATGCCGAAGCTGCACGTTGCTACACACCTTTCCAATCTGCTGAAAACCAGCGACCAGGTCAGTGTGCGCCATTATGCGGGGGAAACGCTCGTCCGGCTCGCGCCTTTGCTTTCATGGGACCAGCGGAACGAGGTTGCCATAGAGCTGACAAAGGGGCTGGAAATCGGCGAATTTGAGTTTTCCAAATATATCCCGCAGTATCTCGGGGAATACGCCATGTACCTCCATCCGAAGGAGCTGGACGAATTTCTGATTGACCTGCGTCGTCTGTTAATCAGCACGAATGACAGGATTGCCAGTGTTGCTTTGGATACGCTGGGCGTGATGCTACGGCATTACGGCGGCTATCTGCGTCGTTTTCCGGAGTATATCGCCATCAACCGCGCCCGCTGGAAAAAAATGCTGGGCATGCTTCTGAGCGGCGTGGCAAGCTATCAGGAAAACGTCAGCCGCGAGGCGTTCTATGTTATAGGACATGAGCTGTTCGGCATGGATACGCTTTCATTACAGGAGAAAAAGGATATTTTCGCTTTCCTTGGGAAAAAACTGCTTTCCCTATGTGGGCGCGACAATCCGCCGGAACTGACGTTCTTCAACGATACGATGGCATGGAACCATATTTACCGCTTTATCAGTGATTACCAGTTCCGCTATGGCGCGCTCCGCTTTCAGGAGCCGGGGCGTGTGGCGTTTTTTCCCGGTACATTCGACCCCTTTTCGCTGGGGCATAAGGAGATTGCCAGAGAAATTCGCGATATGGGCTTTATGGTTTATCTTGCGTTGGACGAATTTTCGTGGTCGAAAAAAACACAGCCGCATATGGTGCGGCGGAAGATATTGAATATTTCCGTTGCGAACGAGGAAAACATCTATCTTTTCCCGGAAAATATTCCTGTAAACATTGCCAACCCTGCCGATTTGGAGCAACTGCGGGGACTGTTTCCGGAGAAAGAGGTCTATATGGTGGCGGGGAGCGATGTGGTGCAGAACGCTTCTTCTTACCGCAAAGAACCGGAGGAACACTCCATCCATACCTTCCCGCATATCCTGTTTCGGCGGGAAAGCGGACAGAGCGGCGCGGAGCGGCACGACAATGCCTATGCCGCCATACAGGGCGGCGTTGTTGAACTGAAACTGCCGACGCATTTTGAGGACATCAGTTCTACGCGCATTCGGGAAAACATTGACAATAACCGCGATATTTCCAACCTCATTGACCCTGTGGCACAGAATTATATTTATGAAAACAGCCTTTATCTGCGCGAACCGCAGTATAAACAGCTTTTGAAGACAGAGGCTGTGGAAATTGTCCATTTTGCTGCAGGCTGGGAAGGGGAGGAACAGCTTCGGCGCGGGCTGAGCAGCACAGAAACTGCCGCGCCCCTTCTGGAGGCGTTCGCGGAGGAAAATGCCCGTATGACGGTTGTGCTGAATCATGAAGGGGAAACGCGTCTGGAAGGCGCGATTATCTGGCGTACGCTTGCCACTACAGAACTTTACCGCGAGTTTGGCGATATGGGAACCGCCAGCTATATCAGGGAGCATACTTCGGGGAAAATTGTGCTGGCAACAGCCTGCTATTCGCGGGAACATTCGCGGATTGACGAACTGGAGCAGATTCTTCTGACGGAAGCCCTTGCCAAAGCTCTGAGCGATGATGCGACCTATGCCATTTTCAGCCCCAAAAAGGGCGGTGTGCGAAAAAAATATGCGGAGGTTTTGGAAAGACAGGGCTTTTTGCCGCTGGAAACGGGCGGGGCAAGGGAGTGCTTTGTGGTGGACATGAAAAATCCTGTCACACTCTACCATAATGTCCAGACTGTTTTGAAAGAGCCGTTTAACGGCAACGAACGTGTACTGCGGACACTGAAGGAGGCGCACTGTCGCTTTCAGACAGCCCTCACGAAGCTCTATCCCGGCGAACTGGTGATTTCTTTTGACGCAGGAATCATGCATAACCGGCTGATCGATTTGATTACAAAGGCAAATGGCGTGCCGCGTGAATCGCTCCCTGTACGTCAGCTGGGCGAAAGCATGTGCGTACCCTTCGGCAAGATTTTGAAGGGCATCGTAATTCCGAATACGGTTACAAAGGTACTGCATACGGAAAAAGCGTTCCGGCCGGATATCCGTTCCTTCCGTATCACAGAATTTCCGCAGTACCTGCCGCTGGCTTCACAGGTGAAGATGATAAAATCCTTCCGGCGTCCTGTCATACTGGCGGACGACCTCCTGCATAAGGGCTACCGCATGAAGGAGCTGAACCGGCTGTTTCAGGCGGAGGACGTGGAAATCGACCGCATCATTGTTGGCATACTTTCCGGACGTGGGCAGGATCTGATGGACATACAGGGCAGGAAAGCCGAAAGCGTGTATTTTATCCCGTCTTTGCGGACATGGTTTGTGGAAACGTCCATGTATCCGTTTTTGGGCGGGGACAGCGTGGAGCAGGAAACGGAGGAGGACGGCAACCTGATACCTTCCATCAATCTGATACTGCCGTATGTTATGCCCGGCTTTATCAGGGGTGCGTCAAAAGAGGCGGTTTATGACCTTTCCATGGTCTGCCTGCAAAACGCAAGGGATATTTTGCAGGTGCTGGAAGAGGAATACCAGCGGGCGTTTGAGCGCAGTCTGACGCTGGGACGGCTGAACGAGGTTGTCATTTCGCCGCGCAGACCGGACGTAGGCAGCTGTATCCGCTATGACCAGCATCTTGCAGCATCGGTATACGTATCGAATGATATCGAACGGCTTGTCCGGCTGGAAAACCTTGTGAAATAGGTCGGCACATGTATTTTATGCGGCGCATTTGCGTTTGTTTCTTTCTGACTATTGAAATTGTCCGCCTGATATGTTTATAATAGGTAAAATGGGGGCAAGGCGCTTTGAAACGGAGGTTGGAACGATGACAGAAGAACTGCAGGCGCGGCTGATGGGCGTGAAACTGACGAAAAAAGAAAAACTGATTGCCGAATTTATATTGGATAACTTTGCGGAGGCATGCTTTATTACTTCAACGGAGATTGCGAAGCGGCTGCATGTCAGCGATTCTTCTGTGATACGGTTTACAAGAACGCTTGGCTATACCGGCTTTATGGATTTTCAGCGCAGTATCCGCAAAACGTATACCGAGCGTATCAACAGCGTATCCGACAGCATTACCATACCTTCGGAGCGGCTCAAGCTGAGCATAGGCAAGCTGGGGCAGAGCGACATTATGGAGAGCTATTTTTCCAATGTCATGCAGAACCTGAAATCCTGCGTCAGCCAGAATGATACCATAGCCTTTGAACGGGCGGCGGGGCTGGTTGTGGGGAGCAAGCGGAAATTTATTGTAACCTCCCGTGCGAACAGCTGCGTTGGGGATATGATGCTGATGCTTCTGAAACATCTGCTGACAGATGTATATGAAACATCACACCCTGCGTTGAACGTCATCGACCATCTCTGCGATATTACGGAAAATGACTGCATCATTGCCGCCAGTTTCCCGCGGTATTCGGAAATGGACCTGCTTGCGGCGCAGATGGCGTATGAAGCGGGAGCAAAGGTTATTCTGATAACGGATAAAGCAAGCTCGCCGCTGGCAAAATATGCAACGCAGATTCTGACGGTCAGCGTGGACAGCAATACGTTTTTCAATTCGTATGTTGCCGTTATGTTCACGATGGAGCTGCTGTGTTCATTTATCAGCCGGAAAATGGGCTATTCTACGGAAGCAAAGCTGGAGCTGATTGACAGATATCTTTCAAAAGTGGGGTTGTTTTAACAGAAACGACCCTGTTTTTGTATGTTGCAGGAGGTGCGGAGTATGGATGCGGCGGCGGAGAAAAAACGTCTTCGGGAATGGGCAAAAGCCAGACGGGGCATGCTTTCCCCTGAGGAAAAAAGACAGGGAAATGCGGCAGCCTGCCGGAGGGTTTGGGGGCTTGCGGCATACCAGAAAGCAAAAACAGTGTTTTGTTACGTTGCCACAGGCGGAGAAATTGACGTAACGGAACTTTTCCGGCAGGCATGGAAAGATGGAAAACGCGTTGCTGTGCCGAAATGCGGGAAAAACGGACAGATGGATGCGCGCGAAATTACTTCCCTGTCGTCCCTATCGGCAGGATGGTATGGCATTTTGGAGCCAGAGGAGGGAGCGCCGGTTGTGCCGCCGGAGGAAATCGGGCTGGCGGTTGTGCCCTGTCTGGCGTGCGATAGGCATGGGTACCGGCTGGGCTATGGCGGCGGGTATTATGACCGCTATCTGCCGAAAATCGGCGGCGTGTCAGCTGTTCTCTGTCGGGAAAGCCTGCTGTTGGATGAAATGCCCAAGGAGCCGTTTGACTGCCGAATGGATTGGGTAATAACGGAACGGCAGACGGCAGATACCCGAAAGCGCAGTTGATAAATCATGAAAAATGGAGTAGAATGAAAAGCAGCCTGATTTCAGACAATTTCTTATTAATAGGGAGGCTGTTTTGATAAAGCCTGATTTTTCAGGTGTTTATACACAAATAAAGATATATTATGGCAGTGTTATAAACGTGTATACATTCACATAGTCAGGAACAGCTGTCAAAAATGGTCAGGACTGCCGCAAAAGGCACAGCAGAGCCTTTTTGTCAGGCAAAAACAAAGGAGGAATTTCCATGAAAAAAGCATATATTTTTTTGGCGGAAGGGTTTGAAGAAATGGAGGCAGTCACGCCCCTTGACCTTCTGCGCCGCGTGGGTGTCGATACGAAATTTGTTTCTGTTTCAGGGCAGAAAACAGTTACTGGCGCGCATGGGATAACCTATGCGGCGGATGTTCTTTTTGAGGAAAACGATTTCACAGGCGCGGACGCGCTCATACTGCCAGGCGGCATGCCCGGCACATTGAACCTTCAAAAGCATAAGGGGCTTACAGAACTTCTGACGGACGCACATGGAAAGGGCAGCCTGGTCTGCGCGATTTGTGCCGCGCCTATGGTGCTGGGCGGTCTGGGACTTTTGCAGGGCAGAACGGCAACCATTTATCCCGGCATGGAAGAACACCTCACTGGCGCAACGCCCTCTGCGGAGCGCGTCTGTGCCGACGGGAATGTTGTAACGTCGCGCGGTCCTGCGACGGCCATTCCCTTTGGGCTGAAAATTGTGGAGCTGCTTCTGGGAAAGGAAACGGCGGATGGACTGGCAGAAGATGTTGTATATACCGTCTGAAAGGCTGCCGAACATTTGGAGGAAAACCCATAAAGCCGCCTTTTTTATGGGCTTTCCTTCGAAGAACAGGCGTGCCCTGCCGTTTTTCTATTTCCGGTATACGCGGTCGGGAACCTGTATGTATCCAAATAACTCGGAAAGCCGCCCGCTTTCAAATGTGCTTTCGCCAAGCTGTTCTGCTGCCGACAGAACTTCGCCGATATCCAAATCATAAATGTAGGCGATGGCTGCCGGTGTATAGCGCTTTGGTGAACCGCATCGGATTTCGCGGTCAAGCATACGGCATAACGGCGATGAACCCTGCCGCATCAGCCGCAGGAATACGCCCTTTGTGATGAGCGAAAGCTTTTCCTGCGTGAGAAGCTTCTCCATTTCGCCCGATGTGATGCCGAGCAGAACGGCGGCTGTCTGTGCCGCATAGGGCGGCTCCTCCGTTTTCAGGAAAAGGTCGATTGCCGCCAGCTGCGGCTGTATGGTCTGCTGAAAATAATCTAAAAAAGTCATATGTATCCTCCCCGTCTTGCGTTCTGTCTTTCTTTATTGTAACAGGGCGCGGGGGCGCATACCATAGGGAATGGTTGGAAAAGAGGGCAGTTCTATGAACGCAATACAGAAATATTTCAAATACAGACAAAGCCTGATAGACCAGTACGCTAAGGGGGATATGACCAAACGGGAATATTTGCAGCGTAATTATGAGGCCGTGGTCTATGGGGATATTGGCCCCTTCCGTAATATGGACACACTGGAAAAGGCTCTGTTTAATTATCAGTATTATAACGCTTTGGCAAAGGAAATGAAAACGGTCAGCACTGCCCGCGATATGGAATATGAGCTGAAACGGGATTATCTGGAGAAAAGCAATTATTATTACAGCAGGAAAGACCGCGCTACGCTTGCCGCCCTGCGTATGCTGGATTTCAGGGGCATGGAGGCGTATTTTGTGAAAATGCGGAGTAAATATCTGAATGGGAAATTGTTTGAGATTGTCATTCAGGAAGAAAATATCATACTCCATTCTACCAGCAGCCTGATACTGAAATGCCTGAGAGAAGAAGGGGTGTTCCGGGAGGAAAGACGGAAGTCTGTAATAGACGATTATGTCAATCACAGGTATTAGTGTCCGGCGTACCGGACACCATGACCCGTGCTGCAATATGCCTGTATTACTGCGCTGTCCCTGCAGGGAGTTCTTTTGTGAACCGCAGAATCTTTCCTGTGGCATAAACTGCTGTCACAATTTCTGTTGCCAGCATCGCGAACCATATGGAATCTGCCCCGGTCAGGACAGGGAGGGCTATAATCAGGATGCCGCTGATGATACACCCGCGGAAAATGGAAACGGCAAAGGCGGTTCGCGGCTTCATGATTGCCTGAAAATAATAGGCTGAAAAAATATTCAGCGGCAGCAGGAGGAAAGAACTGCTGTAAGTCCGTATAATGCTGGGGGCGATTTCCAATATTTCCGTTGAAGGCTTCATAAAAATATAGACGTACAGGTTTGGGAATGCCATGCTCAGTACTGTCCAAAATATACCGAAAACCGCGGTAGAACAGAGTGCGTAGCGCAGCGTTTCCCGTATCCTGCTGCTTTGCCCCGCGCCGAGGTTGATGGATATAATGGGCTGTGCCGCCTGCCCTGCGCTGTAAGCGCAGCACTGTACAAATGTGCTGATATTGATAATGATGCCGTAAACCGAGAGCGCGTCCGTCCCAAGGTATTTCATAATCTGCCGGTTGAACAATACCGTCAGTATTCCCATCGCAATATCAATAAAAAATGTAGAAAATCCTGTCACAGAAATTTCCTTTAATTTACAGAGCAATCTGTCTGGTTTTTGCAGCCGGAGCGTGTTTTTCCCTGAGAAAAAATGGCTGCAAACAACAATGAAATTGAGTACGGCGCCGATTGCCGTGGCAAGCCCCGCCCCGAATATCCCCATATCGAACGTAAATACGAAAACATAATCCCCTGCCATATTAAACAGCCCTCCGACAAGCACGCCTGCCGCGGCAAGCTCAGGGCGGTTGTCGTTCCGCAGGAAAGCGGAAATGACCTGATTGAACAGATACAGGGGGAATACAATCTTTATGGGCAAAAGATAGCGTTCCGCCAAAGGCAGAAAGCTTTCGTCTGCCCCGAAAAACAACAGTATCGGACGTTCCAAAAGCAGTATGCCCGCCCATGCGACAGCCGCAAGGAATATCCCGCCAATCACAGCCGCTGTAAAATATTCGTTTTCCCGTCCGTTTTCCTCTTCTGCTTTGCCGCGTACCATGCTGAAAAGCACAGAACCGCCAATCCCCATCAGCAGGCCAAGGCTGTATATGACATTCCAGACGGGCTGTATGACAGCCAGCGCGGCTGTTCCTACGGGCCCGTGGTATTGCCCGACCATTGCCATATCGACAAGGGCATAGACCGATGTAATCAATGCGCTCCCGAAAGCGGCGGATAGGTATTTGAAATACAATTTCCTGATGTTGCAACAGTGTACAAAGGGATACATATAAAAAAACAAAATAATGGACTGCCAACCTACTGAAAAACCGCTCTTTCACAACGAAGGGCGGTTTTTTCATGGGCGCAGGGAAAGGAGGCAACCCAACTACCGGGGCTTGACAAGAGAGGTCAAGCCCTTTTTTTATGCCAGAAAACCAAGAAGGAGGTATTGCAAATGGCCGATGAAAAATCGAAAAAGCTGACTGGCGCAAACGGTCCAGGCAAAGACCCGGCACAGCCCGAGGCGGGCGGTTCCCCCGCTCCGGGGAAGGAGCAGAAAGCGCCCGAAGCCACCGCACCGGAAAAAACGGTAAAGGAGCCGGAAAAGGCCGCTCCGCAAAAAGCGGCAAAGGAGCCGGAAAAGGCCACTCCGGAAAAAGCGGCAAAGGAACCGGAAAAGGTCGCTCCGCAAAAAGCGGCGAAAGAGCCGGAAATGACCGCTCCGCAAAAGGCAGCAAAGGAACCGGAAAAGCCTGCCCCGGAAAAGGAGGCGAAGGAGCCGGAAAAGGCCGCCCCGGCGAAGGAAGAAAAGAAACCGGAGATTCCCAAAGAGCAGAAGGTGGAGGCCCCGGAAGGTAAGGAGGCTCCCAACGTGTCCTTCTACAACTTCTCCGAAATCATGGCGGGGAAGAAGGAGGCGCAGAAAGCCCCTCCCGGGCAGGACGGGAAAGCACCCGGCAAAGCGGCTCCCACTTCTCCCGAAAAAGAAACCGCCAAAGGGACGAAAGAGGCAGCCCCAAAGCAGAAGGAGGAAAAGGGGACGGAACCGCCGAAGCGGAAGGGCCGCCCTCCCAAAGAGGCAAAGGACAAGGCGGCTCCCACGAAGAAGGAGCCTGCGGCAAAGAAGGAAAAGGCGGGGCAGAAAACAGCCGCGGCCACGAAAAAGGAGAAATCCCCACCGGCTGGAAAGGAAGCCAGGGCGGAGAAAACGTCCCGGCCCCAGGAACCGGCAAAGACACCGCCGGGAGCGGACGGGCAGGCGCCACAGACAAAATCCCCCGTACAGGCCGGACCGGCACAGCCCCAGGAGGCGCCCCGGCGCGGTGACGAGCAGATCGTCTACCTGAAGCTGTCCGAGCTCCACGCTTTCAAGGACCACCCCTTCCAGGTCCGCAATGACGAAGAAATGAAGGCAATGGTCTCCAGCGTGAAGGACAAGGGCGTGACCCAGCCGGCCATCGTCCGGCCACGGGAGGACGGCGGCTATGAGATTGTCTCCGGCCACCGCCGCCAGAAGGCCAGCGAGCTTGCCGGCTACGCGGACATGCCGTGCATCATCCGCAACCTGACGGACGAGCAGGCCATCACGCAGATGGTGGAGGACAACACCAACCAGCGTGAGAACATCCTCCCCAGCGAGCGGGCCAAGGCATTAAAAATGCAGCTTGAGGCCATCAAGCACCAGGGGGCGAAGAACTTCACTTCGGGCCAGCTTGACCTGAAGGACGCCGGGCGGCGGTCAAACGAAGTGGTGGCCGAGCGCAACAAGATGACCGTGAAACAGGTCCAGCGCTATATCAAGCTCAATGACCTTGTGCCGGATTTACAGAAGATGATGGACGAGGGGCGCATCAAGTTCACCCCCGCCGTGGAGATGGCCTACATCAAGCCCAGGAACCAGAACTATATCGCCGTCGCCATTGAGAGCCAGCAGTCCAGCCCTTCGCTCTCCCAGGCCCAGCGCATGAGGGAGCTTGACCAGAAAGGAATCCTCAACGGGGACGTGATCGACGGGATAATGATGGAGGATAAGAAGGAGGTAGACAAAGTGATACTGACAGGAGCGGAACTTGGAAAATATTTCGGGAAGGAAAGCACCCCGAGGGAAATGAAGGACCAGATCATCAAACTTCTGGACGACTGGAAGAGCCAGCAGAAGGAAATGGCGAAGCCGGAGAAAAAGAAGGCCCAGCCGGAGAAGTAGGCGCCACTTCGGGCCAACTTGGCCCGAGGACCTATGCGGGGCCAGTACGGCTGGCACGGAAAATCCAGAACAGAAATGGAGGGAAAAAGATTGAAACGACCTTTAGCATACATCACTGCCGCATGGTGCGGCGAACCGGGCACGGACACAGAGATGGGGACACGCTACAGCCGCATGGCATACGAAGCGGGCTTCTCCCCCGTCGCCCCGTCCTCTACATGCCGCTGTTCCTCAACGACAGCGTACCCGAAGAGCACAAGGACGGGATTGACATGCGCCGGGACCTGCTCCGGCGCTCCCATGTGCTTGTGTGAATATTATCCCCCTTGGGAGCCACCAGTTTCCCGCTTCAGAGCCACCCGGAAATTTCTTCCTTGAGAGCCACCTCAGACACAAGATATAGTAATACTGCCCCTGTCGCTTGAAAATACAACAGAGGCAATATTAGGTCTAATGATGTTCAGATGATTATGCTTCTATCTCGT
>CAJTKM010000013.1 GCA_910576545.1 Lachnospiraceae bacterium | reverse complement strand
CAATACTAATAGACCGAGGGCTTGACCAATAAAGCAGTTGGCGAAGCCAACTACTTGATTGACAGAAAGGTTTCTTGTGTTCAGTTTTGAGGGTGCGAAAATAATCCTCGATAGCTCAATGGCAGAGCATCCGGCTGTTAACCGGAGGGTTGCAGGTTCGAGTCCCGCTCGGGGAGTTTAGAAGCAGAATGTTTTGGAAAGACAGCAAAGCAGGACGCTTCAGATATGGTCCGTTGGTCAAGGGGTTAAGACACCGCCCTTTCACGGCGGTAACGCGGGTTCGAATCCCGCACGGATCATGAAAAAGAATATGGCGCCATAGCCAAGTGGTAAGGCAAAGGTCTGCAACACCTCTATCCCCGGTTCAAATCCGGGTGGCGCCTCTTGAAAGCCCATTTTACATAAAATTGTAAAATGGGCTTTTTATATTGCAACCAGAAAAAAATGGTATATAAATAATGACAAATGCCCGTTTTTATGGTACTCTTAATTTTGGAAACAGAATGAGGAGGAACGGCTATGAGTGGACAGAAACAGGAATACAATTTGATTGAGCATATGTTATCTTTGCTCAACCTCCTTCAAATTAATCATATTGAGATCGACCAGCTCCTGGAAGGCGGAAGCCAGGCGGCGGAGCTGTATGCAAGCAATCCGAGGGATATTCGGATGATATATGAAATTATGAAGTTTATGGACGAGATTCCGGGCGGTTTCCTCATTTACCATGCGGAGGGGAATGAGCAGATTATTTACGCGAATCTGGGCTTGCTGCGCATTTTCCAATGTGATACTGTAGCGGAATTTCGAGAGTTGACAGGGAACAGCTTCAAGGGGATGGTTTACCCCGATGATTTGGAAAGCGTGGAAAAAAGCATATGGCAGCAAATCAGTGAAAACCAGTATGATTTGGATTACGTGGAATATCGGATCACGCGGAAGGACGGAGAGATACGCTGGATAGAGGATTATGGGCATTTTATCCAAAGCGATGCAGTCGGCGGCATCTTCTATGTTTTTTTGGGCGATGCGACGGAAAAACGGAACCGTCTGGTTTCCGAAAAGGAAGTTTTCCAGAAGGAAAAACGGCAGAGCGAACAAAAGCTGAAAAGCCTGATGGAGGCATTTGACAAGGAGCGCGCGCTGGTGCGGCGGGAACAGCTGCGGCGGTTGGAGGTTATTGAAGGGCTGAGCGTAAATTATGAATCTATCCTTTACGCGGATCTGGAAACGGACGAGGCAACGCCTTACCGCCTGAGTACGCGCATGAAGCCGCTTTTTGGCGAAATGTTTCAGGTTCAAAGCTTTATTAAATATGTTACGGAATATGTCAACACCTGGGTTTATCCGGAAGACCGGGAGATGGTCGGCAGGATGACAGAGCCAGGGTTTATCAGGAAGCATATAACAGAGAATAAAACGTATTATGTCAATTATCGTGTGATTGAGGACGGGAAAATTGAATATTTGCAGCTGCGCGTGGTGGACGTGAGCAAGGCGGGGAAGGTGCAGATTGTCATTGGCTACCGGAAGGTGGACGAGGAACAGCGGGAGGAGCAGGAGCATAAGAAAATGCTGGCTGACGCCCTGAATAACGCGAACCTTGCGATTGATGCAAAAAACAGTTTCCTTTCTAATATTTCGCATGATATGCGGACGCCGCTCAATGCTATTTTCGGATTTGTTGCGCTTGCGAAACGCGACCGGCATGATATGGACGCAGTGCAGGGATACTTGGACAGAATTGACGCGTCCAGCAGGCAGCTTTTGGATTTGATTGACAAGGTCCTGGAAATTTCATGGACGGAATCCAGCGGAGTTTACGCAGAGGAAATGGAGTGCGACCTGCAGGAGATTCTGGAAGAAATTTATGAATTTCTGCATTTGCAGGCACTGGAAAAGGATATTGAATTTAAGCTGGATTTTTCGGGTGTGAAGCATAAGCAGATTTACAGCGACCATCAGAAACTGAAACAGATGCTTTTGTATCTGGCAAATAACGCCATTACCTATACGAAGCCCGGCGGCATGGTTTCGATTGCCGTGACAGAGCAGATTGAGATGCTGAACCATTATGCAACGTATCAGATTGTGATTAAAGATACGGGCATTGGCATCAGCGAGGAGTTTTTGGAACGGATATTTGAGCCGTTCGTGCGGGAGAAGAATACCACGCTCAGCGGAATACACGGCGTTGGCCTGGGGCTTTCCATTGCGAAAAACATTGTGGATATGCTGGGCGGGACGATTAAGGCACAGAGCGTTGTCGGAGAAGGGAGCACATTTACAGTTACACTGCGGCTCAGGATGTGTGCGGATGCGGCACAGACGGCGGCGGAGGCTCCCGGCCCTGTATCGGCTGTGAAACTCTCAGGACAGAGGATACTGCTGGTGGAGGACAATGAATTGAATCTGGAGATAGAAACGGCAATACTGCAGGAGCAGGGCTTTTTCATAGAAAGCGCGGAAAATGGAAGCATTGCTGTGGAAAAGGTGAAGCATTCCAGACCGGGAGATTTTGACCTTGTGCTGATGGATATACAAATGCCGGTTATGAACGGATGGCAGGCGGCAAAAGCCATTCGTGAACTGGATGACCCTGCGCTTGCAAATATACCAATCATTGCCTTTTCGGCAAATGTGTTTGAACGTGATATCCGCATGTCTATGGAAAGCGGCATGAATGCGCACTTGACAAAGCCGATTGACATTCCCCTGCTCCTGAAAACTTTTACGGAGATTTTGCAGGGAGAAAAGGGCTGAAAGCTATATCATTTTATTCGAACAGGAACGTACAGACTTTCGGAAAATGGCCTGTACGTTTTTTTGTTAAAAAGGACTTGAAAAAATTGACGGATTTTGTGTTTGTTTCTACATTATTTTATAGAAAATATACGGCTATATGTGTACGGAAGATGATACAGTCTATCCAAAATAACTAGAATCTTTTGCGGTCATTCTTGACATTTTAGCGCATTTGAGTATATAATGAGTGGGATAAAGTCTTTTGAGGAAAAAAGGGCGGTATCGCAAAAAATTACAGGCAGTGCAGCTGCAGGCGGCGGCCGGTATTGCGGAAGGGAGGAACCTATGGGGGACGAAATTAAACTACGGGTTTCAAAAATTGAAAAATCTTTCCCGGGCGTAAAGGCATTGGATAAAATCGACTTTAGCGTGAGGAAAGGAACAGTACACGCGCTTTGTGGTGAGAACGGTGCGGGGAAATCCACCCTGATGAAAATTATCAATGGGATTTATAAGCCTGACGCGGGCGAAATTTTTATTGATGAAGAACCGGTTAAGATTAAAGACCCAATCAAGGCGAGGTCATTGGGTATCGCGATGATTGCGCAGGAGCTGAACTATGTGCCGGAGATGTCTGTGGAGGAAAATATTTTTCTGGGGCGGCTGCCGGCAGATAAATTCGGCAGGGTCAAATGGGGAGAGGTGCGGAGCAGGACGCTCCAGCTTTTGCAGGACGAACACCTGCCCTATAAGCCTACGGATAAGCTGAAAATGCTGACAACGTCTGATATACAGATGCTGGAGATTATGAAGGCAATTTCAAACGATGCCTCCATCATCGTAATGGACGAACCAACTTCCTCCATCACGCAAAAAGAGGTTGAGCTGCTGTTCAAAAAAATAGATATTCTGCGGGCAAAGGGCTGCGCAATTGTTTACATATCGCATAAGATGGACGAAGTGTTCCGCATTGCAGACGACATTACCGTGTTCCGCGATGGTACGGTGGTAAAGAGCATGCGTGCGGCAGATACCAACATCGATGAGGTTATCGCGCTGATGGTTGGGCGGCGCATGGAAAACGTATATCCCAAGGAGGATATCGAAATTGGCGAGCCTTTGCTCGAGGTGGAAAACCTCAGGAGCGGGCAGTTGTTTGAAAACGTCAATTTCCATGTAAACAAGGGTGAAATTGTTGGATTCGCGGGGCTTGTCGGCGCGGGGCGTACGGAGGTTATGCGCTGCCTGTTCGGGCTTGACCCTATCGACGGCGGCACTGTGAAAGTGCATGGCGAGGAAATCAAGGTAAAATGTGCTTCGGACAGCATTAAGCATGGCATGGTCATGCTTTCGGAGGACCGCAGGCGGTACGGCATTATCCCTATGCGGAGCGTGCGCGAGAACGCAAGCCTTTCTTCGCTGGAAAAATTTTTCTATGGCGGTACGGCGCACCCGAAAAAAGAGGCCGAGGTCGTTGGAATGTATTTTGACAAGATGAGCGTAAAAACGCCTACACAGGAAACGGCGATACAGTCCCTTTCCGGCGGCAACCAGCAGAAGGTGCTTCTGGCAAAATGGATGATGCGCGACCCAGAGGTATTGATTTTGGACGAACCGACCCGCGGCATTGACGTCGGGGCGAAATTTGAGATATATAAACTGATGACGGAAGTGGCGCAGGCAGGCAAGGCAGTCGTAATGGTTTCCTCTGAGCTGCCCGAACTGATTGGTATGTGTGACAGGATATACGTCATGTGCGAAGGACATATCGCGGGCGAGCTGCAAAAGGATGAATTTTCGCAGGAAGCAATCATGATGTATGCAACAGGCACACACAGCATTATAAAGGAGGAGATCTAAATGAAAAGCGGCAAAGTCGGGCAGGTAATGTCCAAATATTCTATATTTTTCGTTTTGTTGGTAATGATACTGATTTCCATGCTGCTGAACGAGAATTTCCTGAGCACGCGGAACATTACGAATATCGCGGTACAGCTTTCCGTTGCAACAATACTGGCTTACGGCGAAATGGTGCTGATTGTCAGCGGCCTGCTGGATCTGTCTTCCGGCGCGGTGCTGGCGCTGGCAGGCGTGCTTTCGGTCAGTGCATACAAGAGCACAGGAAACCTGGCTCTGGCGGTAGCGGTTTCGATTGGCGTTGCAGTGGCGTTCAATATGATTAACGCGCTGTTTGTGGCGAATTTCGCAATGCCTGCCTTTATCGTGACGCTGGCGACGCAGATGGCGGCGAGGGGCCTTGCCCTGCTGTATACAAAGGGGCAGAATATTCTCCAGATTGGCGATTATGCGAAGCTGGGCCAGGGCAGCATTGGGCCGATTCCCATTCCGGTTATTTTTATGATTGCAGCAACGATTGTGATATGGTATATTATGAATCATACGAAGCTGGGACGTTCGTTCTATGCCATCGGCGGCAATGAAGAAGCGTCTATTGCTTCGGGTATCAATGTAGCAAAGAGCAAGTACAAAGCGTTTTTAATCAACGGTGTTCTGGTTGGTATCGCGGGCGTGCTGTTTATGGCGCGTGTCAATGCGGGTCTGCCGAATGGCGCGCTGGGCTATGAAATGGAAGGCCTGACGGCGGCAATCGTGGGCGGCACGAGTTTCTCCGGCGGCGTGGGCACGACTTCCGGTACGCTGATTGGTTCCTTTATCATTGGCTGTCTGAACAATATCATGAACCTTCAGGGTGTTGACGCATATGTACAGCAGGTAGTTAAGGGCGGCATCATCGTTGCGGCGGTACTGTACGATATCCGGTTCAAGAACAAAAAGGCACCGAAGGTTATCCTTCAGAAGAAGGACGCACCTTCCGCTAAGGCTTAATAAGACCTCGGGGACGCTGTCCCCGAACCCCTGCAAGGGCTTTCAGCCCTTGACCCGTTTGCCATCGCATTTCATGCGATGGGAGAGGTTCGGAGTTTTGGCGTTCGGAAAACGGAGTTTTCCGCAGTAAAGTTCTTTGCGCCGCTTTCTTTCAAGAAAGCGGATGGGGTTTGGGGCAAAGCCCCAAAAAGGAAAGGCTTATATTTGATTTTCAAATTCAGATAAAGCAAACAAAAGTGAAAATCTAAAAAAGAAAGGGAGAGGTAACAATGAAAAAGTATCTTGCAGCATTATTGGCTATGGCTATGACAGTGACAGCACTGGCAGGCTGCGGCAACAGCGGTTCTGACACACCCGCAGCGGACAACGGCGAAGGCGAAGGCGGCGAAACCTATAAGGTAGCGTATATCGCCAGAGCGCAGTCCGACTCTTTTGCGGCATGGCTGGCAAACGAAATGATTGCGGCAGCGGAAAAATACCCCGATATCGAATTGCAGGTATTTGACGGCCAGGCTGATGATGCGAAGGAAAACGCGGCAATTGAAAACGCGATTGCAAGCGGCTTCGATGCGATTATCGTACAGCCCAACAACGGCGAGGCACAGCGTCCTTATGTGGAAAAGGTAGTTGCAGAAGGCATCGTTGCAATCACAACGAACGCAAGAATTGAAGGCATCGAAGGCGCATCCTCCGTTGACGCTGACCCTTACAAACAGGCTCAGGTTAACGCAGAGCTTGCACTGACACAGGTTCCCGAAAACGGCAAGGTTGTTGTTCTGAAAGGGCCCTCCGGCAACTTCCATGCAGACGAAAGACTGAAAGCATGGCAGGAAGTATTCTTCGCTGCAAGACCTGACGTAACAATCCTTGGCGAAGACTTCGCAAACTGGAACAAGGACGAAGCAATGCAGCTGATGGAAGACTGGACAATCGCATTCGGCGACATCGATGCAATCGTTTCCATGAACGACAACATGGCTGCCGGCGCGCTGGAAGTTGTGAAAGACAACCCTCAGTATGCTGACATTCTGTCCTACGGCGTTGACGGTACAGCAGAAGCAGCTCTGCTTATCGAAGAAGGCAAAATGACAGCTACATGCCTGCAGTCCGCTATTGACCTTGCAGAGCTGAACATGGAAACAGTTCACAAACTGCTCACAGGCGAAGAAACACAGATTGACACGGATATTGAGGAAGTTCTGATTACAAAGGACAACGCTTCCGAATTCGTTGAAATGTACAGAGAAAGAGGCCAGATCACAGAATAATTACATATTGTAAAGAAATGTGATTTTGCTTTGCAGTGCAAATGCGCCGCGTTCGGGTTTTCGAGGGCGGCGCGTTTTTTTAACGAATTATTCTGGATTTACAGCAGAGCAGCAAGTTGGAGCGCAGCATGTTTTTGTATAGTAAAAAAACAGAATTGTTGCATAATAGCATTACGGCTGGTATGATAGGAAGTAAGATTTGCCGATGGCGATTCAAACAAAGGAAAGTGAGGAGAGAATAATGAAAAATAGAGCGGCATACATGACAGAGCTGAATAAAATGGAGATTCGTGAGGTTCCCGTGCCAGAGCCGAAGGAGGGCGAGGTGCTGATTCGCGTGGAATATGTGGGCATCTGCGGCTCTGATGTGCATTATTTCCATGATGGAAGATGCGGCGATTTCGTGGTTGACGGTGAATTTATGCTGGGGCATGAAGCGGGCGGCGTTGTGGAAAAGCTCGGACCCGGTGTGACAACACTTGCAGTCGGCGACAAGGTTGCGCTGGAGCCCGGCATTACCTGCGGGCAGTGCGAATTCTGCAAATCCGGCAAATATAACCTTTGCCCTGACGTACAGTTCCTTGCGACACCTCCTGTACAGGGCTGTTATGAAAATTATATTGCGTTCCCGGCAAATATGTGCTTTAAGCTGCCGGAAAAAATGACAACGAAGGAAGGCGCGCTGATTGAGCCGTTTGCGGTTGGCCTGCATGCGGCACATCAGGGTGCGGTCGGCATGGGCGACCAGGTTATTATTCTTGGCTCTGGCTGCATTGGCCTGATGACAATGCTGGCATGTAAGGCTTGCGGCGCAACGGATATTACTGTGGTGGATATGGCGCAGAAGCGTCTGGATTACGCGATGAAACTGGGTGCGACACGCGTTATCAATGCGAAGGATAAGGATGTATTGAAGGAAGTGGCAGCGTTTACAAACGGCGCTGGTATCCCGAAAGTATTTGAAACGGCTGGTTCCCCTGTGACGATTGCACAGACGCCTTACCTGGTAAAGACGGGCGGCACAATCGTTCTGGTTGGCATGTCTGCAAACCCTGAAATTACGTTCAACTTCGGGCAGATTATGGCGAAAGAGGCGCGCATTGAATCCGTATTCCGTTACAGGAACCTGTACGCAAAGGCGATTGCGGCAGTTGCCAACGGGCTGGATATTGCGACAGTGGCAACACATGAATTTGCGTTTGACGATATTCAGGCGGCGTTTGAGGCGGCAATCAACGATAAAGAAAACGTGGTAAAGGCGGTCATCAAACTGTAATTTGCAGACAGGCGGTGGATTTATGGAATATTTACTGGGGATTGATATTGGCACTTCCGGCACGAAAACGGTGCTTTTCGACAGGGACGCCAATCCCGTTGCGGCAAAAACATTTGAATATCCGCTGTATCAGGAGCAGAACGGCTGGGCGGAGCAGGAGCCGGAGGATTGGTGGCAGGCCACTGTGCAGGGCGTGCGGCAGGTGCTGGGCGCGTCCGGCGTTTTCCCTGCGGATATTAAGGGGATTGGCCTTTCCGGACAGATGCACGGGCTTGTAATGCTGGACGAAAAGGGTGAAGTCCTGCGGCGTTCGATTATCTGGTGCGACCAGAGAACGGGCGAGGAAGTGGAGGACATGAACCGCCTGCTTACGCCGGAAAAAATCATACAGATTACGGCAAACCCTGCTGTGACAGGCTTTACGGCGGCAAAGATACTCTGGGTGAAAAAGCATGAACCCGAACTTTACGCGAAATGTGCGCACATTCTCCTGCCGAAAGATTATATCCGCTATAAGCTGACGGGCGAATATGCTACGGAGGTTTCGGACGCTTCCGGTATGCAGCTGATGGATGTGGCAAATCGCACATGGTCTGACGAGGTGCTGGAAGGGCTTGGCATTGAAAAACGCCTGCTGGGAAAAATGTATGAATCGCAGGACGTGACGGGAACGGTGCATAAAGAGGCGGCGGCATTGACAGGTCTTGCGGAAGGTACGATTGTAGTTGGCGGTGCGGGCGATAACCCGGCGGCGGCAGTCGGCACAGGTATCGTTTCACAGGGCAAAGCGTTTACGACCATCGGTACATCGGCTGTGGTTTATGCGGTTTCGGATAAAATGGCACTGGACCCGAAAGGGCGCGTGCATACGCTCTGCGCTTCTGTGCCGGGGAAATGGACAGTGATGAGCTGCACGCAGGCGGCGGGACTTTCTCTGCAATGGCTGCGGAATAACGTCTGCACGCCTGAAATGGCAGAGGCTGCGGAAAAAGGCGTTGACCCTTACGAAATTATGACGGCGGAGGCGGCCGGCGTGCCGATTGGTGCGGAAAAGCTGCTGTATCTGCCTTACCTGATGGGGGAACGTTCTCCGCACCCTGACCCGGACTGCCGCGGCGTGTTCTTTGGGCTTTCTGCGATGCACCAGAGGCCGCATTTGATTCGTGCGGTGATGGAGGGCATTTCGTTCTCGCAATGGGAATGTGTGGAAGTGTTCCGCGAGATGGGAGTGCCGATTGAGGATATGATGATTTGCGGCGGCGGCGGCAGAAGCCCGTTCTGGCGGCAGATGCTTTCAGATATGTACGGCTGTCCGGTGAGTACGGTGCAGTCCGACCAGGGCGGCGCATTGGGCGCAGCGATACTGGCGGGTGTTGGCGCAGGAATTTACAGCGATTTGGAAACGGCGTGCGCGGAACTGGTACGGAAGAAGGATGTTTCACAGCCGGACATGGGCGCAAACGGCGAATACGCAAAGTATTTCGGGCTTTACAAAGGGCTTTACCGCACGCTGTTTGACAGCTTCAAGGAACTGCGTGATATATAAAAACCTTGGGACGCTGTCCCAAACCCTGTAAGCCCTTTGAAAAGGGCTTGACCCCAAACTTTATTGCGAAAAACTGCGTTTTTCGGAAGCTGGAACAAAAAATATCCAGAGCTTTTGGTGCGGAAAACATCGCTTTCCGCCATTAAAGTTCTTTGCCCCGCTTTCTCCGAAAGAAAGCGGGCGGGGTTTGGGGCAGAGCCCCATAATCTTTTTCACTAAAAAAGGAGGGCGGGGATATGGACCATATTAAGCGGCGGGACGCGGGGCTTGCCTATGTTTCGGACGGGAGCGTGCTGGAACAGCAGAAACGCGCAAGACGCCTGACACAGGCACTGAATACTGCCGACCGTGCGGACTTCGATAAAATTGCGGGCATTGTTAAGGAACTGTTCGGGAAATCCGATGGCGCTTGGGTGAATCCGCCGTTTTACTGTGATTATGGTTTTAATATCGAGGTCGGCAAGAACTTTTTCGCCAATTATAATTGTACAATTCTGGACGTGGCAAAGGTGCGGATTGGCGATAATTGTCAGATTGCCCCGAATGTGGCGATTTATACGGCGGGCCACCCGATACATCCCGCTACGAGGAATACCCTGTATGAATATGGCATTGAAATCAATATCGGGGATAATGTCTGGATTGGCGGGAATACCGTTATCTGCCCGGGTGTGCGGATTGGGGATAATGTTGTCATTGGCGCGGGCAGCGTTGTGACGAAGGATATTCCGGATTGGTGCATTGCCGGAGGGAATCCCTGCAAGGTGATCCGTAAAATTACGGAGGCGGACAGGAAGTTCTATTATAAGGACAGGGAGTTCGACAGCGAAGCATGGGCAGATGTGCAGAAAAGGATTGCAGAGAAGGAAGTGTGACAGAGGAAAACTGATTTTTTGGCAGCATCCATACTGCTCTGAATATAAGGAATGGTATATTCTGCAAGTTTATCTACTTAGAACCTATCCGTAAATAATTTACGGATAGGTTCTTAATTTATGACAAGATAAGTAAAACAGCTGTTCCTCCTGATCAAAAACCTCCTTCTGGTATACCTGCCGGTGCAGCGGAAGCTGAACAGGAACACAGTGACCGCTGACCGCACTGTGCTGAACCAGTTCCTGGCCCTTGTTTTACCATATTTCAGCCTATTTTGCTTGCCTATCAGGCGGTTTGAGGCTGCGGAGTGAAGCATAAACTACTATTTTGTGATTGTATCGGCTATGCGCATTCATTATTACGTTCTATAGGATTATCGACATTACCGTCCCACCACTGCTGACCGAATCATATTCAAAAATTCAAGCGCAATATCTGACAATATAGTATTTTGTTTTTTTACGAATCCGATTTCAAAATGAAAAGGCGCATTTTCAACAGGCAGGCTATGGATATTGGGGTGATAGGCTTCCTCCTTATAGGCATTCTTATTCATTGTTGCAACATAATACCCATTGCTTTGCAGGAGCATCCCTGTCAGCAGGTCGCGGTCGCTGATCTGGATCTGTTTTTTTGGCCGGAATATCTTTACAACTTCGGCTTCCATTGCTTTAAACAGTGCAGAATGCTCTTTAATAGTGATAATATCTATATTTGCCGCAGAAAGCTCCTTTACGGAAACGCTATGCCGCGGGCTGCGGGACAGTTGGCACTGCGACCCGAAAAGCACCTGCGGTTGTTCTATGGAAAGGATAAAATATTCCAGTTGGTGGGAATGGATCAGATCCAGCCACTGTACTTTGAACAAAGAAGGCATGACAAGGATGCCAAGCTCTGAAACGCCTTTTGCAACGTCGGCAATAATCCTGTCCCTTGAATCATTTTTATAGCTGAAATCTATGTTATGGCTGCGGTATTTTTTATAAAGCTGGTAAAAAATACGGTTTGCAAACAGGAGGTAATAGACCGATATGCCGAATTTGGCATTTTGCATCGTCTGTTCCGTGCATTGTGCAGCGGCAAGTATATTTTGATAAGATTCCAATATCTCCTGCCCATACTTTATAAAGGCATGTCCAAATTCTGTTAACTCTGTCCCTTTCTGACCGCGGATAAAAATTTTATGGCGCAGTTCTTTTTCCACAGACTGTATCGAACTGCTCAGGGTGCTTTGTGCCATATAAAGTGTTTGGGCCGCTTTGTTGATAGAACCTACTCTGTATACTTCTACAACCTGTTGTATTTGTTCAATCTTCATATCATCGCCCCCTGAATCTTTTTTTCCGTTGTTTCTATTGTTGCGTACCAGAATAAAATTTCATAGAGATAACCCCAAATACGCCTGCCACACTGGAACCGCTGTTTTGAGCAGATATATGTTTATTGTACAGCAATTATATATGGTTTAGCTATCCATTTTTTGGATAATGCCTATCAAGAATACCTATATGGAATTTTATGAAAGAAATCCTGCTTCAGGGGCAACAAGTTATCGGCTTTTCGGGTAATGTTCTGCGAAAACTTGAATATTCTGCACAGCGTGGAAGATGTTATACTATAAGCAGCTTCCATGTATAAAGGACAAAAGTCTTTCTATGGAGGCGGCAGCGCTGTCAAAATTTTTTTGGGTGCATCCAGTATGTTACTGCCAGCCTGCATCCGGCAGGTTTGTGGACAGAAAAATACACTTCGTTCCTTATCCATTATGAGTATGAGAAAGGAGAGCATCCCGCTGCGGCAGGATGTGGAAAAACGTATGGTATCATTAATTCAATCTGAGCAAGTCTGGTTAATCTGGATGGTAGTGATTGCGTTGGGGGCGTTTGCGATACTGGCGGAACAAAAATTCAAATGGGGCGGGAAAATCGGCAGTGCCATTATCGCAATCTTCAGCGCGCTGCTTTTGGTAAACATACGCCTTATTCCGGCTTCTTCCAGCGTATATGGCGTTATTGACAGCTATATTCTGCCTTTGTCCATTCCACTGCTCTTATTCCAGTGTGATTTGAGGAAAATTATCCGTGAGAGTGGAAAGCTTTGCATTGTATTCTTTGTATCTGCCGTAGGCACATTGGTTGGCGTTGCGGTCTGCGGGCTGGTTTTTAGGGATGTGGACGGGGTTTCCGGCATTGCTGCGATGACGACTGGCGCGCATATCGGCGGAACTGTAAACCTCGTGGCAATGGGACAGACGTTTCAAATGGATGCCAATTATGTAAATGCCTGCGCAATTGCGGCAAATCTGTTCCTGGCATTTTACATGCTCCTGCTGAGCAGTGCTGCGAACTTAAAAATCGTCCGGAAGATGTACCGAACTCCCTTTATTGATGAAATGGAAAGCTCCGTAGATACGGGCAAATCCATGGCGGAAAGTTATTGGAAACCCAAAAACATCTCCTTGCTGAGCCTTGCCATGAGCCTTGCGACAACTTTCGTAATCACCGGTGTGAGCCAGACCATCTGTACTGCTGTAAATGGGACAGATGCCCCGTTTATTGTAAAACAGCTTTTTGGCAGCATTTACCTGGTAATGACGCTGATTACAGTTGCCCTTGTGACGCTGTTCCCGAAATATTTTGAGAAGCTGCAGGGGGCTGAAGAATTGGGGAACTTTGCGATTATCCTGTTTTTCGTAGGGCTTGGCTGTAAAGCGAACCTCGCAGAATTGGCACAAATCGGCTTAATCGTTGTTGCGTTCATCATCTGCATTATGGTCTGCAATTTCTTTGTCACCATGATTGTCGGCAAAATTTTCAAATGGAGCTATGAAGAAATTTCCGTTTGCTGCAATGCAACATTCGGAGGACCGACGACAGCGGCAGCATATGCAATCAATAAAGGTTGGCATGCGCTTGTTGTACCCAGCATTCTGGTGGGGCTGTTAGGCTATATCATCGGTAATTACTTCGGTGTCCTGATTGGAAATTTACTGATGTAAAGAGGTATGAACGATAATTCAAGGAGGCCACGGGCAATGAAGTATGATCTTGTTATTGAAAATACAGCAATTATTGATGGTTCCGGCGCCCCGGCTTTTGCGGGCAAGGTGGCTGCCAGGGACGGAAAACTTTACATTCTCCCTGAGGAAGGAGATGTAGATGCAGTACGGAAAATTGATGCGAAGGGGCAGTATACCTGCCCCGGATTTATCGACCCGCATTCCCATGGAGATGTCCCGCTGGGGGCGGAATATGCATCGCTTTCCAAAATTTCACAGGGGATTACGACTCATGTGGCAGGGATGTGCGGCTTTTCGATGTTTCCTGTAAACCCCGAAAATCTTGGGCTGCTTCAGGAAAGCCTTGGGCTTCTGGGCAACGCGTTTCCGGAAGAAATGGATACGTTTACAAGCTGCGAAAATTTCCTGCGCTACTCGGATACGGTAAAACGGCCGGAAAATACGATGTTCCTGATAGGGCATGTAACGCTTCGTGTTGCCGTGATGGGCTATGCCGACAGGGTACCGGAAAAAGCAGAGCTGGAACAGATGAAAGGGCTCCTGAGGGAAGCAATGGAGCATGGCGCGGCAGGGCTTTCCTCGGGTCTGGTCTATGTGCCAAGCGCCTATGCACAGGAAGAAGAATTGGCTGAGCTGTGCAAAGTCGTTGCGGAATATGGCGGCATTTATACCACGCATATGCGAGATGAGGCTGCAAAATCCATCCAATCCTTAAAAGAAGCAATCTCTGTTGCCAAAAAGACAGGCGTGCGGCTCATTATTTCGCATCACAAAATACAGGGGCGGCAGAATTGGGGAATGTCGAAGCAAACGCTGGAAGTGATACATCAAGCGATTGCTGAAGGGGTGCGCATTTCTTGCGACCAGTATCCGTATACAGCATCTATGACGCATCTTTCCGTCTGCGCGCCGCCAAAGTATTTTACGAACGGGCTTTCCGGGATGCTGGAATACCTGAAAGATCCCAAAATGCGGGAGGAGATCAAACGGGAAATGAACGACCCTGCTACGCCGTATGACAACTTCTATCTTCATGCTGGCGGTTGGGAAGGCGTTCTGATTTCCTGTGCCCCGCAGTATCCGGAAGCGGAAGGAAAACTTGTGTCGGAAGTGGCAAAGGAAAAAGGGCAGGACCCCTTTGATACTTTCTGTGACATTATGATTGCGAACCATGGCGTAGTAACCGCAATTTATTTTACAATGAGCGAAGAAGATGTTTTTCGCATTATTCAGGATGAAAATGTTGTTGTCGGCACAGACGGCATCATTAAATCCATGGACGATAAAGCGCATCCTCGCGCATTTGGCTCTTTCCCTCGCGCAATCAGATACTTCGTGAGGGAGAACCACTTGATGCCATTGGAAGCGATGATACGCAAAATGACTTCGTTGACTGCGGAAAAAAACGGTATTCCCAATAAAGGGCTGATTCGCGACGGATATGATGCCGACCTTGTCATTTTTGATTATGAAACCATTACTGACCGTGCAGATTACATACATTCCAATGTAACGGCTGACGGGATAGATTATGTGATTGTGGGCGGGCAGATTGTGTACCATGATAAAAAACTGACAGGTGCAACGCCGGGGAAAAGCATCCGCTTCCAAAGGTAACGGTAGTTCTGCCGTTGATTCAGACCCAGGTTACGGAAATAAAATACAGAAAAATCCGGCACAGGGGAGCATTGCGCACACGCTAGGGAAAAGACTCCCCTAAAAGCCGAATAAGAACGAAAGAGGACTGAAGCCGATATTGAACCGGAGTCAGTCCTCTTATTTCTCAACTCTGAAATTATCTTTTACAAACGTCTTTGGAATTGCAAAAATAAAAGCTGCAATATATTAAGAACCTATCCGTAAATTATCTGCGCACATCCTGCTTCATCTTTTCCGGCAGTTTTTGTCGCTTTTCCCTGCCGTACCATTCGGTACGCCTGCAAAAAAGCTCCCTGCCTGCCGAAAAATCTGACTGTGCAATCTGCACGTATCTTATTTACGGATAAGTTCTAGGAACCGGATAGAATCCTTTCGTTTTTGGTGTCTATGCCGGCGGGGACGGGCAAAAGCCACCGCTGCATATCTTTAGCTTTCATTTTGTTTATTTCTGCTTGCTGTAATTTCTTGTATTTATCCCTGCCTGTTCCCCAATCTCCAAAAAACAGTGTATTCACTACTACAAAGGGAAACAGATTTTTTGTTGTAAATGGGATTTTGCCACTTGCAAAAATAAATATTGTTCCAATCAGAATATGTATGGGAATAATCCCGCCCTAAAGTGGACTTTTTAATTTTGTACATAGAATGTATTCCATAATCAAAAGTACACCAGCACCAGCAAATCCTATAATCAAATCAATCATTTGTTATCCCTCCCCTTGGTCTATGTCCTTTGCTTTCATACATTTCAATTCCTTTTGCCTGTATTCATACCGTCCTATAATCCAAAGTAAAATAGTGACAATAAAAAAAACAACATAAGCAATAATAAGTTGTGTCGAAAAATAGGTTTTAGATATTATAAGTCGATAAACCATTGCCGCAATGCCAGCCAATGGAAGCACACCTCCTAAAAACCCCAGTTTTGTCGCATTTAACCGTTCCTGCAAAATCATCAACATAATTGCAGCTATAACAATAATTCAATGTTCCATAAAATTATTTCTCTTTTTAGATACAATGCTGTTTTACTGAAACTAAAAGTTCAGCTTTTTGGGACTATCGGATTATGTTTTTAACGGAATTTGATTAAGGCTATTTGCACAATTTTTTTCTTTACTCTTTTTTATATTTTGTGTAATTGGAATACTTGTATCCAAATGGAGAATTTCCGATAACAAAAATTGTAATTTGGAGTAACCTGTCGCTGCAAAATCCGGCATTTCTGTAAATTCAAGAAATAGAAAAACGCAGGGCAGGATAATCAGATGTATAGAAAAGATAAAATACTTTAGTATGCTACTTGACTAAAGCGATAAAATGGGATACTATAATATCCATAAGGAAGGAAGTGAAGGGATTGAAACAGGCAGAGATGCTTTTGAAAAAAGAGGAACAGGTGATATTCAGCCTGCGTGCGATATTCGAGCAGTTTGGCTACCGCAAATTTAAGATGAGCAAGTTTGAGGAATATGATTTTTATGCGGAAAACAGAAGTTTCCTCAACAGTGAAAATATTCTGACGTTTACAGGGCTGGACGGCAAGCTGCTGGCGTTAAAGCCGGATGTAACACTTTCCATTGTGAAAAACACGAGAGGCAGCCGTGAAGCGGCGGAGCGGGTTTATTATAATGAAAACGTATACCGTGCGCGCAGAGGCGCAGGGGAATACAGGGAGATTATGCAGGTCGGGCTGGAATACATTGGCGAAGCAGACAGCTATGCAACGCTAGAAATATTGCTTTTGGCGCAGAAAAGCCTGAAGGCCATCAGCGGGGAGTATATTTTAGACCTTTCACACATGGGTTTTCTGGCGGGGCTGATGGAGCAGAGCGGGCTGGGGCTGGCACAACAGAAAAGCGTGCTGCACTGCATCAGCGAAAAAAATGCACATGGGATACGTGAAATTTGCAGAGAGTGCGGCATAGACAACGATATGAGGGGGCGGCTGGAAACGCTTGCAGGGCTTTACGGCACTCTGGAAGACGCCCTGCCACAGATACAGACACTTTGCTGTAATGAAAAAATGGAACGCGCAGCGGCAGAATTGGAGGATATTCTGCGCTGCCTGAAAACTGGCGGGAATGAGAAGCGCGTGCATCTGGATTTTTCCATTGTAAACGATATGGATTATTACAACGGTGTGATATTCCAGGGGTTCATTGACGGTGTGCCGAGCAGTATTTTGAGCGGCGGCAGGTATGACAAGCTGGTGCAGAAGCTGGGAAAGGATGCAGATGCAATAGGCTTTGCGCTCTCCCTTGACCTGCTGGAACGCTTTGAAACGACAGAACGGGAGTATGATGTGGATACGCTTCTGCTTTACGATGACGGAACGGACACAGCGGCTCTGGCACAGGCGGCGCAGATGCTGACGGACAACGGGCAGAGCGTTGCGGTGCAGAAGAAAAATACGGGCGGGCTGAAATACAAACAGCTGCTTTGTATGCGGGAGAGGGGGCTTGAAATCGTTGCGGAATAAAATCAATATCGCCCTGCCGAAAGGGCGGCTGGGCGAAAAGGCATATGATATTTTTGAGAAAATCGGCTGCGGCTGTCCGGAAATACACGAGGGCGGGCGCAAGCTGGTATTTGAGGACGAGGAAAATGGTGTCTGCTATTTTTGGGTGAAGCCCTCCGACGTGGCGGTTTATGTGGAGCGGGGCGCGGCGGATATTGGCGTGGTCGGCAAGGATATTTTGCTGGAGCAGCCTTATGATGTGTTTGAACTGCTGGATTTAGGCATGGGGAAATGCCGCATGGCGGTTGCGGGCGTGAAGGGCGAGCGGCCGGATTCGGAGCATACGCTGCGCGTGGCGACGAAATTCCCTAATATCGCAAGGGAATACTACCGCGGGAAAAGCAGGGAAATTGACATCATCGAACTGCACGGCTCTATCGAGATTGCGCCGGTGCTGAAAATGTCCGATGTGATTGTGGATATTGTGGAAACGGGTGTGACACTGCGGGAGAATAATCTTGAGGTACTGGAAGAAATTGTGAAAATCAGCGCGCGCCTGATTGCGAATAAGGCAAGCTATAAATTCAAAAACGAGAGGATACGCGAAATCTGCGGCAGGGTCGCGGAACTTTGCGAAACAGGGAAACAGGAGGGGAAACTGTGAAGAACCCTTGGGAGGAAATCAGCCTTGCGGATTACGAGAGCCACATGAAGCTGGACTCTGTACAGCAACTGCAAACAATGAACGCGATTATGAGGGGACAGTTTGCGGAGCTTCCCACGAAAACGGCGATGGTGCTCGGCGTGGCAGGCGGCAATGGATTGGAGCATGTTGACAAGGGGCAATATCGGAAGGTTTACGGTGTGGACGTAAACAGGGAATATCTTGCGGAATGTAAAACAAGGCATGGTGCGCTGGGAGATATTTTGGAATGTATTCCGGCAGATTTGCTGGCGGAAGATACGGTTTTGCCGCACGCGGAACTGCTGATTGCAAACCTGCTGGTGGAATATATCGGATATGGATGTTTTCAGCGGGTTATCCGGCAGGTTTCGCCGGAATTTGTTTCTTGTGTGATACAGGCCAACCCGACAGATGGGTTTGTGTCGGATTCGCCGTATCTCCATGTTTTCGACGGGCTGGGACAGGTACATCATGAAATGGACAGGCAGACGCTGGCGGCAGTGATGCATGAAATCGGGTACGGCTTTGCGAAAACAGAGGAATATGCCCTGCCGAACGGCAAAAAGCTGGTGCGGCTGGATTTTCGGAGGGAAGAAAGGAGTAACCATGATTCGGATTTATGAATATAATCAGGTGGGCGATGCGGAGATATTCGCCCGTCAGGAGAAAAAGCAGGACGTTTCCGGCGCGGTTTCCAGAATTATTGCCGATGTGCGGCAGAATGGGGACGATGCCCTGAAGCGGTACGGGCAGGAGTTTGACAACGCGGAGCTGCAAACGCTGGAGGTTTCCGCAGAGGAACGGGCGGCTGCCCTGGCGGCGGTTGACGCAGATTTTTTGGAAATACTGCGGGAGGCGGCGGCGCATATCCGTGCGTTCCATGAGAAGCAGAAACGGCAGGATTTTGTTGCAGCGGAGCGGGAAGGTGTGCTGCTGGGGCAGCGGCATATCCCGCTGGAGCGGGTCGGGCTGTATGTTCCCGGCGGAACGGCAAGCTATCCTTCCACAGTACTGATGGATTGTATACCGGCGAAGATTGCAGGCGTGGGCGAAATCATTATGACGACGCCTGCGAAGAATGGGAAGCTGAATTCGGACGTACTTGCGGCGGCAGAAGTGGCAGGCGTTGATCGCATATTCAAAATGGGCGGGGCGCAGGCGGTTGCCGCTCTGGCTTATGGCACAGAGAGCGTGCCGCGTGTGGATAAAATTGTCGGACCGGGGAACGCCTTTGTCGCAGAGGCAAAACGGCAGGTTTTCGGGCAGGTTTCGATTGATATGATTGCGGGACCGAGCGAGATTCTGGTCATTGCGGACGGGAAATCAGACCCTGCTGTTGTCGCGGCGGATTTGCTTTCACAGGCGGAGCATGACAAAATGGCGTCGGCAGTTCTGGTAACGGAAAGCAGGACGCTTGCGGAGGCTGTCGCGGCGGAAATTGAGCGGCAGCTTGCGGAACTGCCCCGCGCGGAGATTGCCCGTGAATCCATTGAGAAAAACGGGAAGATCATCCTTGCGGAAAGCATCGTACAGGCGGTGGAGATTTCCAACCGCATCGCGCCGGAACATCTGGAAATCTGCGTGGATGAGCCGTTCCAATATCTGCCGATGATACGGCACGCGGGGTCTGTGTTCCTTGGCAGGAATGCGCCAGAGGCTTTGGGCGATTATTTCGCAGGGCCGAACCATACCCTGCCTACCAGTGGTACGGCAAGGTTTTCCAGCCCGCTTTCCGTGGACGATTTTATCAAAAAATCGACATTTACCTATTATACAAAAGACGCGCTGGCGAAGGAGGCGGGAAAAATTGCCCGCTTTGCCGAACGGGAGGGCCTGCATGCGCATGCCCGCTCTGCGCTGATACGCGCGGAAAAGGAGGAACAACAATGAGCAGATTTTTAAGCCCGCGTTTTGCGGGGCTGGAGGCATATACGCCCGGGGAACAGCCGCAGGACCAGCAGTATGTGAAGCTGAATACGAACGAATCGCCTTATCCGCCTTCGCCGGAGGTTCTGGAACGGATTTCGGCGGCGGAAACGGGCCGGCTGAACCTTTACCCTGACCCGACGGGGCGCGTTTTGAAAGAAAAGC
The DNA here is from genome assembly GCA_910576545.1 of Lachnospiraceae bacterium. Lineage (GTDB taxonomy): Bacteria > Bacillota > Clostridia > Lachnospirales > Anaerotignaceae > Anaerotignum_A. Next base: position 68,411 of record CAJTKM010000013.1, on the reverse strand, counting down.
TTGCCGCGCTTTACGGCGTGGAGCCGGAAAATGTGTTCCTTTCCAATGGCTCAGACGATATATTGAATTTTTCGTTTATGGCGTTTTGCGATGCCGAACGCGGCGCGGCGTTTCCGGAAATCAGCTACGGTTTTTATCCGGTCTATGCAGATTTGTACCATGTGCCTTGTATACAGATGCCGCTGAAAGAGGATTTTTCTGTGGATTATCGGGATTACTGCGGGATTGGGAAGATGGTCGTCATTGCCAACCCCAACGCGCCAACGGGTATGGAGATTTCCATTTCGGAGATTGAGGAAATTCTGCGGAGCAATCCGCAGAACGTTGTGCTGATAGATGAGGCATATGTTGATTTCGGCGGGACAAGCTGTGTAGAACTGACGAAACAATACGATAACCTGCTGGTGGTGCAGACGTTTTCAAAATCGCGCTCTCTCGCAGGGGCAAGGCTGGGCTTTGCCATCGCGGACAAAGGGTTGATTGCGGATTTGGAGAAAATCAAATATTCTACAAATCCGTATAATATCAACCGGCTGACGCTGGCAGCGGGCGAAGCGGCGATTGAGAGTGACGCTTATTACCGGAAAAACGCGGCAAAGATTGCAAAGACGAGGGAACTGACAGCCTCCCGCCTGCGGAAGCTGGGCTTTATCGTCCTCCCTTCTGTGGCGAATTTCATTTTTGTGAAATCAGACGCTTTAGCGGGTGAAACGGTTTACCAGGAATTGAAGAAAAAGGGTGTTCTGGTGCGGCATTTCGGGAAACAAAAGATAAAGGATTTTGTACGCATTACCATTGGTACGCCGGAACAGATGGACATTTTGCTGGAAAAGCTGGCGGAGATACTGAAGGGGCAGAAAGGGGCATGAAGCATGAGAAAAGCGGAGATCAAGCGGAAAACGGCGGAAACGGATATTATCCTTTCCCTTTCTCTGGACGGGACAGGGCAGGGCGATATTGCGACCGGCGTGGGTTTTTTAGACCATATGCTGACATTGTTCGCAAAGCATGGGCGGTTTGATTTGGCTGTGCAATGCAAGGGTGATATTGAGGTGGACGACCACCATTCTGTGGAGGATATCGGCATATGCCTGGGTATGGCGTTCCGGCAGGCGTTGGGCGAAGGGCGCGGTATTGCCCGCTATGGGGATATTGCGCTGCCGATGGACGAAGCGCTGATACTGGCGGCTGTGGATTTATCCGGCAGGAGCTGGCTGGAATATGGACTTGAAATCCCTGCGGAAAAAGTCGGGACGTTTGACACGGAACTGACAGAGGAATTTTTTAACGCCTTTGTGCGGAATGCGAATATCAACCTGCATATTTTGCAGCTGCGGGGGAGAAATTCCCACCATATTATAGAAGGCGCGTTCAAGGCGGTTTCGCGTGCGCTGGCGAAGGCTGCCGCCGTGCAGGAGGAATATAAGGACGAAATCCCGTCCACGAAGGGGGTGTTGTGATGGTTGCGATTGTGGATTATGGCGTTGGGAACCTGTTTTCCCTGCGGAGTTCTCTGGAATATATTGGCGAAAAAGTGATTGTGACGGGCGATGCGGAGGAAATGCGCCGCTGCGACAGGATTATACTGCCGGGTGTGGGCGCGTTTGGCGATGCGGCGGAAAAGCTGCGCAAAAGCGGGCTGGACGAGATTGTGAAAGCAGAAGCGGCGGCGGGCAGGCCGCTTTTAGGCATTTGTCTGGGGATGCAGCTTTTGTTTGAAAAAAGCTATGAATATGGGGAGCATGACGGGCTTGGGCTGATTGCGGGAAGTGTACGCCCGATTGCGCCGATGATTGGGGAAGGCTTGAAGGTGCCGCATATCGGCTGGAATGGATTGGAGTTTCCGAAGGGCAGGGAAAAAAGCAGGCTGTACCGGTATATTCAGGAGGGGGATTGTGTATATTTTGTACATTCCTATGCCGCCGTGGACTGCGGGCATGATGTGACCGCGACCGCGGGATATGGCGCGCCGCTGACTGCGTCTGTGGAGCGGGGGAATGTATACGGTGTACAGTACCATCCGGAGAAAAGCGGTGAAACGGGACTGCGGATACTCAAGGCGTTTTGCGAGTGAAAACCGTGGGGCACTGCCCCACTGCCCCGCAAGGGGTTTCACCCCTTGACCCGTTTGCCATCGCATTTCATGCGATGGAGGGGACGAATAATAAGAGGTACTTCCCTGCAAAACGTAGTTTTGCGGTAATAAAGTTTAGGGTCAAGCCCTTTTCAAAGGGCTTGCGGGAGTTTGAGGGCAGAGCCCTCAAGGTCTTAAGGAGGAGGAAACAAATGCGGGTTACGAAAAAAGGCGCGGCGTGTGCGGTTCTGGCGGCTGTGGCGGTGTTCCTGTTTGTGGGGGCGTGCGTGCCGAAAAAGACGTTGGTAGAAAAATCCCTGTCATGCACAGGGGACGGGCAGGCGGAACCCGTAACTGTGGAGGTTTCCGGGACATATTACGCCTACCTCCTGCGGGACGATGTGTTTGACGGAACGATTGACGTGAAGGGGGAACGCCGGGAAACCGGACGGTTTACGCTGCTCAAGGACACCTATACCAGTTTCCATGACGAGTATGGTCAGCCGGAAGGCGTAATTTTACAATTTAAGGAATTTTCCTATATCAGCGTTACAGATTCCGGCTATACAGTTTCCAGCGAATGGAATCCGGATTGGAAAGTGGAATCTGAGAGAAAACAAAACTGGAACAATGTATTGCAAGAAGTACGGAATTTATTTTCTGTGGAAACATAATGATTAAAATCCCATCGCATGAAATGCGATGGAAAACGGGTCAAGGGGCGTGCCCCTTGTGGGAGTTTGAGGGAAACGCCCTCAAGGTCTTTTGGTTTTTTTGTTTTTAGGAGGGAGCAGAATGGAATTATTTCCTGCTATAGATTTGATTGGCGGCGCGGCGGTGCGTCTTGTGAAAGGCGATTTCGCGCAGAAAACGGTATACAGTGAAAATCCGGCGGAGGTCGCGCGCGGCTTTGCTTCGGCGGGCGCGAAATACCTCCATGTCGTAGACCTGGAGGGGGCGAAGGACGGCGGTACCCCGAATCTGGAAACCATACGGGAGATTGTACGGGCAAGCGGCCTGCTGACGGAGGTCGGCGGCGGTATCCGCACAGAGGAAACCGTCAAAAAATATCTGGACGCGGGCGTGTTCCGCGTGATACTCGGTACTGCGGCGGTTCAAAACCCGGATTTCCTGCGGGATATGGTGGAAAAATACGGCGGAAAAATTGCTGTTGGCGTGGATATAAAGGACGGCATGGTTGCCATAAAGGGCTGGACGGAGGTTTCTGCCGAAAGCTGTTTCGATTTCTGCGCAAGGCTGGAACGGCTGGGTGTGGAAACCATCATCTGCACGGATATCTCGCGTGATGGCCTGCTTTCCGGCACGAATATGGAGCTTTACAGGGAGCTTTCCCGCCGTTTTTCGGTGAACATCGTGGCGTCCGGCGGGGTGACGTCTTTGGAGGAAGTGCGGACGCTTTCCGGCCTGGGCATCTACGGCGCGATACTCGGCAAAGCGTTGTACACGGGCAATATCGACTTAAAAGCGGCATTGGCCGTGGCAAAGGGGGAAAGCAGATGATTACGAAACGGATTATCCCCTGTCTGGACGTGCGGGACGGGCGTGTAGTGAAGGGCGTGAATTTTGAGGGGCTCGCCGATGTGTCCTCCCCTGTGGAGCTGGGGAAATATTACAGCGCGCATGGCGCGGACGAGCTTGTGTTTTATGATATTACGGCTTCTGCCGAGGGGCGCGGGCTGTTTACGGATATACTGCGGGAGGTTGCGCGGAATATCTTTATCCCTCTGACTGTCGGCGGCGGCATCAATACGTTAGAGGATTTTGACCGTGTGCTGAAATGTGGTGCGGATAAGGTCAGCGTCAATTCCGGCGCGATACGCAGCCCGCAGCTTGTTGCGGACGCGGCGAAAAAATACGGCGACCAGTGCGTTGTGCTTTCGGTAGATGTAAAGCGTGTGGATGGGAAATTCATGGTGTTCGCCAAGGGCGGGCGGGAGAATACCGGTATGGACGCGCTGGAATGGATTGCCCGATGTGAAAAAATGGGCGCGGGGGAAATCGTTGTAAACAGCATCGATACAGATGGAGTAAAAAAGGGTTTTGATTTGGAACTGCTGGCGGCGGTCTGCGAGCGCGTTTCCGTTCCGGTCATTGCGTCCGGCGGTGCGGGCTGTATCGAGGATTTTGTGACGCTGTTCCAACGCCTGCCAAGGGTGGACGCAGGGCTTGCGGCTTCAATTTTTCATTTCGGCGATGTCAGAATAGAGGATTTGAAAGCGGTGCTGGCGGAAAATGGCATTGTTGTCAGAAAGTAGGGATATTTTTATGGTGAATATAGAGGATTTGAAATTTGACGAAAAAGGGTTGATTCCTGCTGTTGTGGTGGATGCGGAGAGTAAAAATGTGCTTACGGTTGCTTATATGAACCGTGAAAGCCTGCAAAACAGCATAAACGAAGGGCGGACGTGTTTCTGGTCGCGTTCCCGTCAGGAGCTTTGGCGAAAGGGCGAAACTTCCGGTAATGTACAGCATATTGTAAGCATTACGGCGGACTGCGACAGGGACGCTCTTGTCGTAGAGGTGGAAAAGGAAGGTCCCGCCTGCCATCTGGGGACGGATTCCTGTTTCGCGTATCCGGTTTACGAAAATCCGGAACGCCATCCCTTTACCATGGATGGGCTGATGGAACTGCTGGAGGGCAGGAAAGCGGAGAAAAAGGAAGGTTCCTACACGACATACCTTTTTGAAAAAGGGCTGGACAAGATTTTGAAAAAAATCGGCGAGGAATCGACAGAGGTCATTATCGCGGCGAAGGCGGAGGATAAAAAGGAGACAATTTACGAAATTGCCGACCTTGCATACCATGTGATGGTGCTGATGGTGCAGGCGGGCATTTCTTTGGAGGACGTGAAAAAGGAGCTTGCCGGACGCCATGTGATTGACCATAAGGTGAAACAGGAGAAGATGACGAAATGACAGAGAGGATACCGAAAGCGAATTTCCACACACACACAACTTACTGCGATGGGAAAGAAACGGCGGAAAGTATGGTTCAGGCGGCTTTGGAGAAGGGCTTTTCCGCACTGGGCTTTTCCGGACACAGTTATACGGCATATGACGAAAGCTATTGCATGAGCAGGGAAGATGTGCAGAAATATATTGCGGATGTGTACGCTCTGCGGGAAAAATACGCCGGACAGATTGAGATTTTCTGCGGCATTGAGCAGGATTTCGGTTCTAATGAGCCGACGAACGTATTCGACTACGTGATTGGCTCTGTGCATGCTGTGGAGCGGGATGGCCTGTATTATTCTGTGGATGAAAGCCCTGAAGTATTCGCGCGGGGTGTGCGGGAAGGCTTCGGCGGGGACGTATATGCTTATGTGAAAGCGTTTTATGAACTGGAATCGCAGGTTGTGGGGAAGACAAACGCGGACTTTATCGGGCATTTTGATTTGGTAACGAAATTTAATGAGGGGAACCGCTTTTTTGACCCGGAGGACAGGCGTTATCGAGATGCGTCGCTTTCCGCGCTGGAGGCCCTTCTGGAAACGGAGAAACCTTTTGAAATTAACACAGGGGCGATATACCGGGGTATGCGGAAAATGCCGTATCCGTCGGTATCCCTGCTGAAAGAGATTTACCGCCGAAAGGGGGAAATCCTGTTTTCCAGCGACAGCCATGACGGGGCTTCCCTCGGCTTTGGATTTGACGAAGCGGCAGGGCTGGCAAGGGAAATCGGGTTCCGATGTGTAAAGGTTTGGACAAAAAACGGCTTTGTGGATTTTCCGCTGTAAAAAAGAAACCCTTGGGGCTTTGTGATTTGCCCGCAAGGGTTTTTGTCTGTATAAAAAAATAATTTTAGTTTACCGCCATTCTATGGTATCGGCAAGTGATTTGCTGGGGCGTTTTCCGGGATGCTCGGCAGGATAGCCGAACGCCATAGCCGCCATCAGTTCTCCGTCCGTATCCAGCCAGCGTGCCAGTTCTTCATATGCGAAAAAAATATCTGCAATCCATAAGCTGCCCAGCCCCAGCCCTTCTGCCGCGAGTGCCATATTTTCCATTGCCGCGCCGACGGACTGGATGTTGCAGATTTCGGCAATCCGTTCTTCCGGCGTCAGGCTCTGGAACAGACTGCGTCCGATGGGGTTTGTGACAAATACGGTTACCGGTGCGCAACGCATGATTTCCAAAGTATGTTCTGCACCGGCAATATGCTCACGGCTTTCCGGCAGGAGCGGCGTGACGTGCTTTTCCCGCTCTATGCCCTGCCGGAATGCTGCAAGCATTTCTTTTTTCGCGCTGCCGGAAACGACAATAAATTTCCAGGGCTGCCTGTTTTTGGAGGAGGGTGCTGCCATGCCCGCACGAAGGATTTCGCACAGCGTTTCGGGATGGACGGGAGAATCCGAAAAATGGCGGATGCTCCTGCGCCGCCAGATTTCCCGCGGGGCGTGGGGCAGGTGCAGGTATTTTTCTGCGCTTATGCCGAATGTTGTGTAATTTTCGCGCGCCTGCCGCAGAGTCATGCCGTGGTTCAGGTCACTCGGCTCGTCCTCGGCATGGAGGAATGGGTCGATTTCCCAGAAGCAATGGGGGCAGATGAATGCGGGCGCGTCCCCGCCGCTGGGTATCGAAATTGTGCCGCAGCAGGGGCAGGGGGCGTCCGGCAGGCAGAACTCCGGCTGTTGCGGCGGTATTTCCGCGTTTACTTCGGGCAAAAAAAGCTCTTTTTTTCTCTGCATACTTCCTCCTGAAAAGAATTTAAGACCGTGGGGCTCTGCCCCACTTCCCCGCAAGGGCTTTCAGCCCTTGACCCATTTGCCATCGCATTTCATGCGATGGAAGTCTTCTGTTCCCATTCCCGTTTGGATTCCCCAGCCGCATTTTATGCGGCTGGAAAGCAGGTCAAGGGGCGCGCCCCTTGTGGGAGTTTGAGGGCAAAGCCCTCAAGGTTTTATTCTTCTGTAATCACTTCTTTTATCGCAATGCCTAACTCGTCAAGCTGCTTTTCTTCTACTACGCCGGGGGCATCAGTCATCGGACAGGACGCGTCCTTTACCTTCGGGAACGCGATAACGTCGCGGATGCTGCTTGCGCCGCTCATCAGCATGATGATTCTGTCCAGCCCGAACGCCAGACCGCCATGGGGCGGCACGCCATATTTGAACGCGTCCATCAGGAACCCGAAACGCTCCTGCGCGTCCTCCGGCGTGAAGCCCAGCAGTTCAAACATTTTCTGCTGGATATCCCTGCGGTGGATTCTGATAGAACCGCCGCCCAGTTCATAGCCGTTCAGTACGATATCGTATGCTTTTGCCCGTACTTCGCCGGGCTTTGTGTCGATGAGAGGCAGGTCCTCATCCATAGGCGCGGTAAACGGATGGTGTACCGCAACATAACGGTTTTCCTCCTCGTCCCATTCCAGCATGGGGAACTCTGTTACCCAAAGGAAACGGAAATCCTCCGGTTTTGTCAGTTCCAGCATTCTGGAAAGCTCCAGGCGCAATGCACCAAGGGAATCGAATACGACTTTGTCTTTATCCGCACAAATCAGAATCAGGTCGCCGGGCTTGCCTTCCATGCAATCCACAATTTCCTGCAATTTTTCCGGTGTAAAGAATTTTGCAATCTGGGATTTCAGTGTGCCGTCCTCGTTTACGGCAATCCATGCAAGACCCTTTGCGCGGTAGGTTTTTACAAATTCCACAAGGGAGTCGATTTTTTTGCGCGGGAAAGAGCCGCAGCCCTTTGCATTGATGGCGCGGACGCTGCCGCCGGCTTCCAGCGCGGATTTGAATACTACAAATTCCGTTCCTGCTACAACGTTGGAAATGTTTTTCAGTTCCATGCCGAAACGTACGTCCGGCTTGTCCGAGCCGAAACGTTCCATTGCCTCTTTATACGTCATACGGGGCATGGGCAGGGGAATGTCCACATCCAGGATATCCTTGAATACCTTCTGCATCATGCGCTCGTTGATATCCATAATGATTTCTTCGTCGATAAAAGAAAGCTCCATATCTACCTGTGTAAATTCCGGCTGTCTGTCGGCGCGGAGATCCTCATCGCGGAAGCATTTTGCAACCTGATAATAGCGGTCCATGCCTGCAACCATCAGAAGCTGTTTATACAGTTGCGGGGACTGTGGCAGGCCGTAAAACTGCCCGGGGTGTACGCGGCTGGGCACAAGATAATCCCGGGCGCCTTCCGGCGTGGATTTGCCCAGGATGGGCGTTTCGATTTCGAGGAAATTTTCGCCGTCCAGGAAATTACGAATGACCTGCACAACTTTATGCCGCAGTACCAGGTTTTTCAGCTGGCTGGGGCGGCGCAAATCCAGATACCGGTATTTCAGACGCAGGTCGTCCTTCGGGGAAACGGAATCCTCAATCTGGAACGGGGGTGTTTCAGATTCGGAAAGGATACGCAGTTCCTTTGCAATCAGTTCGATTTTTCCTGTTTTCATGTTCGGGTTGACGTTTTCCGGCGTTCTTGCGGCAATTTCGCCCCGTACCGCAAGCACATATTCGCTGCGGATGGTTTCCGCCCTGGCAAACAGGGCCTGCTCGGCGGTATTGCCGTCAATGGCAATCTGCACCAGACCGGTCTTGTCGCGCAGGGCGATGAATATAAGCTGTCCGAGGTCGCGTCTGCGCTGTACCCAGCCCATTACAGTAACCTCCTGCCCGATCATCGTTTCGTTTACATCACAGCACATACAGCTTCTTTTCAAGCCTGTCAATGATTCTCCCATATCGTTTATTCTCCTTAGCTTTGCAAAGTTTTTAACGGGCGTTCCCGTCTTACCCTTCATCATACTCATTTTTCTGCAAAAAGTAAAGATGAGGCAGAGAAATTTCGAAAAAACATGGACAGGGGGGCTTTTGCTGTTCAGGATTTTGGATTTCCTCATTGCCACTTTTGGAAAAGTGGTATATAATAAAGCATTGGAACTGAGCTTTGCCTTATTAGGAAGGAATAAATATAGAAATATTCCAGCGTGTCCAAAAAGGCTCAGGCTATGCCTTCCGTGTAGCCGCTCTGCGGATTCCCGGGCAGTTCGCTTTGCGAACCGAACCAAAGGCCTGCCGCCAAAGGCGGGGCCAGAGGAAACGCTTCGTTTCCCGAACCCTTCCGCGACATAAAAATAGGCTTTTTGACAGTCTGAAATATAGAAGAATTCAAATATTTTTGAAAATTAAGGAGTGTATGAAATATGAAGCAAAATAAAATCATTACCATCAGCAGACAGTATGGCAGCGGCGGCAGGATTGTGGGCAAAAAGCTTGCGGACGCGCTTGGCGTTCCTTTTTATGATAACGAACTGATAAACCTTGCAGCGGAAAAAACAGGGCTTTCCAAAGAGTGTTTCAAGGAGGCGGAAAATACTTCCACCGGCAACCTTCTGTTTTCCATTACATCGCTGGCTTCGGGCATGGATTCCTGCGGTCTGCCCCTGAGCGAAAAAATTTTCCTTGTGCAGTCACAGGTCATCAAGGAAGTGGCGGAGGAAGGCAGCTGTGTCATTGTCGGGCGTTCCGCGAATTATGTGCTTTCCGAAAACCCCAACTGTATTAACGTTTTCCTGCAGGCGGACTTGAAAGACCGCGTGGAGCGCGCTGTCAGGCATTATGACCTGCCGGAGAAAAACGCCGAGGCAGCCGTAATCAAAACGGATAAACGCCGCGCGAATTATTACAACTATTTCACAGGCGGGAAGTGGGGCAAGGCGGAGAATTATGACCTGATACTGAATACCTCCCGACTGGATTTGGACCATGTTGTAGAAGTGATCAAAGCATACGTTTCCTACCGGTAAAAATGATGAACAAAAAACCGAAAGCTTCTGCGTTACACAGAGGCTTCCGGTTTTTTTATTTCCTGATATACAGGTTGACGGCGTGTTACATTACTTTCTGTACTGTTGTGCCGGGGAAATAGTGTGCAAGTATTTCTTCCGGCGTTTTCCCCATTTCTGCCAGTTTTTTTGCCCCGTACTGGCTCATGCCTACGCCGTGGCCGTTTCCGCCGCCGTAAAACGCGACGCCCGTCAGCGCACCTTCCTCGTTCCGCATTTCCTTTACCGCGAAAAAGCCGCTCGGCAGTATGGTATTTCCGGTCAGGGAGCCGCCGCTTTTCCTTTGCAGGTAAATATCGTCCCCGATGGTTAATTTGGTCGGGGAAAGCGTCCGCCGGATGGCGTATTCTGTGCGTACGCAGACGGTTCCTTTTTCAAATGTCAGCTCTAATTCCATCGCTACGCCGCCTTCGCCCCTCCGGCTGACTGCAAGCCCCTGTAATTTGCCAGATCCCTGTGGTGTCCCCGCGCGGAAACTGCCGTCCGCCTGCCGCAGAAGCACCAGCTGAGGATTGGAGCGGGAAACTTCCGCAAGCGTTTTTTCCAGTATCTCAGTTAACTGCGCGCCGCTGAAATAAACTTTCCAGCGGTACCATGCGGAATCAGAGTCATAGCCCTCTGTTTCCCAATCCTGCCAGAAAGCAAGCCAGCCTTCTTCATCTGTCGGAGCTTCAAAATCGCCATGTGTCTGCCCTGCAAGGTATTCTTTCCGGCTGCTGCTGAAGGTGCCGTCTGTGGACCAGACTTCGTCCGCGCAGGAGCCGAAACCGCAGGATGTGGAATAGAAATATGTCTGAGCCACTTTGTCGGCAATCGTCACACATTTCCCTTCCGTTGCTTTTACAGCTGCCTCGACCGTTTCATTTTCCTCATAGCCCCGGTAAACCTGGCTGGCGACGGTATCCGCAACGTGCCCGCCGTTTTCGCCGTAGGTGTTGCCGTAGAACTGGTGGTAGGCATAGCTGCGGGCAGTGATGGCCTGCGCTTCCAGAGCGGTCTGCCCGAAGCTGACAGGCATTTCATACGGCACGACTCCGGCAAGGTAGCGTTCCATAGGCAGCTCATTTACGATTGTGAAGCCGTTTTCACTCCTCCGCTCCAATTCCAGAACGCCCTCGTAGCGGAAGGCTGTCCCATCTGTGAAATTTACCTGTATGGGACAGCCGTTTTCGCCTGTTACGGTCAGTATCCCGTTGTCAAACCAGGGAAGGTCGGCGGTCAGAGTGGCTTTCGCACCTTCGGGAAAGGTTTTAGAGGCGCTGCGGCTGGTAAATGTCATGCCGCCATCTGCGGAAAGTGTGACGCGCTCCTGTTCGCTCCCTTTCAGGAATACGCGGATATGCTCCGGCAGAACGTCTTTGTTAATCACAGCCCCTGCAATTTTGCCGTCTTTTTCGTAATATTCCGCCAAATCTGTGCCGCAGACCAGCGCGGAAGGTTTTTCAGCAACGAAAGAATCTCCGTTTTTCCGGTAAATACGGGCATTTTCTGTCCATTCCAGAGCGCCCTTTTCTGCTAAATACAGCCCGTTGCTGTCTACCCGCTTGACCGTCTGCCGCCCCAGAGTTTCGATTGGCGTGACCTCCGCAGGCTTGCCGTTTTCCAGCTTTACATCGGCAAATCCTTCTTCCAGCTTTTCGCGATAGGGGAGTTCTGCTGTGCCTGTGCCTGTTTCCAGAAAAAGCGTGCCGTTTTCTGCGTGGCAGTAAATATTCTGCACAATGGGCGATAATGCTTCCACAGTCAGCAGAAGCACGATTTCCCCGTCCTTTTCCAGAAAGGTGATGCGGGAGGCTTCATAGGGGGTTAAATCCAGCCCGTCAGCCCGGAAATTTCCGGTATCGAACTGTTTGCCCTCCGCAGAAAGCAGTACGGCGTTCTGCTCCCTGATGCCATAGGAATAGAGGCTGTCCTCCGCGCGGCGGGATTTCAGCGCGGTTTCCAAAAGCTGCGCCCAAAGGTCGTAGGATACAGCCATGTTTTTGTTCTCGTCCGTCAGCACGATGCGGCTGTCATAATCAGGGGCAAGCCTGTCCATCAATGCCTGTGCCTCCCAGAGGGAAAGGCTGTCCTGCGGACGGAAAAGCCCTTCTTCATCTCCGGCGAAAAAGCCCTGCTCCATACTGCCGAGAATGTAGGGCGCTGCCCAGTCTTCCGGGGAAACATCGGAAAAGGGCAGCCCTGTTTCGCTTTGTTCCGCCAGAGTATCCAGTTCCTCCGGCGTATAAAACGCGAGAGCAATGGTTTTTGCTGCCATTTCCCTGCTGATGGGGATATCTTCGCCGATTCTGCCGACGGCGGCACGTTCGGCTGCCGCGGGGCCGCCAGAGGCACAGCCGGACAGCAGCAGAGACAACAGTCCATAAAGTATCCAAATTTTTTTCATCATATCTTGTCCCCTCCCGAAAATGGCTTTATCACTATCCTATGCCGCAGGCAAAAAAAAAGAACAGGAAGACCCTTGGGCGTTGCCCTGACCTCCGTAAGGGTTTCCAGCCCTTAATCCAGATTGCCAGCCGCATTCCATGCGTCTGGAAAAACATATTTCAGGAAAAATTCCCTATGCTGCGGCTTCTTCAAAGAAAGTCCCGTACAGCGGATAACTCCGCTGTACGGGACTTTCTTTGAATTAGAATAATCCCAAAATGCCGGTCTTGCCTCTTGACACCTAGCCTAAGCCAGGTGGGTAACCGCAGCAGCAGACTCTGCCTTCCTCTGCCCAAAGGGAATTAGCTTGAGGCCTGACATATCTCCTGCATATAGGAATCCCGTGTCGATAATGTAGGTTCAAATATGGCAAGTTGTCGAACATCTCAGGATTTTCTACGCCTATTATACTACACTCCGCAAAAATCGGCAACAGAAAAATTACTTTTTCTTATCATTCTCTCGAAAAAAAGCCGGTAAGTGCGTCCGAAATGTGTCATTTTACGCGGATTCCGGGCAAAAAAGGACAAAAAACTAACGGTTCCCGCCTGTTTTCCAGAGGCGTTCTGCCAGCCAGAGCGCGCCGCCCATCAGTGCGACATCTGCAATATTGAATACCGGCGCGTTTTTTGCTTTAATGTAGAGGAAATCCGTTGCTGCCCCTTTGCGGAGCCGTTCCCAGAAATTTCCCAGCCCGCCGCCGAGTATTACGCCCAGAGGCATGGCAAGCTTCCTGTTGCCGCTGCCGAACGCCGCCTTTGCGAACAGCGCGGCGTAAAATGAGAGCAGTCCAGCGGTAGAAAGCAGGATTGCTTTCCGCTTTCCGCTGAATGTATTATAAGCCATGCCGCGGTTTTTTATGTGCCGCAGATACAGGTGGTTTTTGACAATTACTTTCCTCCCGCCTAAGGGCAGGCTTTTTTCCACCCATTTTTTCGTTCCCAAATCCAGCCCCAGCACAGTGAGCATTGTCATAAAATATCGCATAAATTCTCCCTCCTGCCATAAAATGCCTTGCAAGGAAAGCCTTGCCGTATTATAATTCTATTATAAAAGGATACTATATGTAAACAGAATACAGGAAAAAAGAAAGGGTGTTTTGATATGGCTTTAGTGACGACAAAAAAGATGTTTGAAAAGGCTTTTCAGGGCGGTTACTCCATTGGTGCATTCAATATCAACAATATGGAGATTATTCAGGGCGTTGTGGCTGCGGCAAAGGCGCAGAATTCCGCTGTTATCCTTCAGGTTTCCAAATCCGCGCTGAAATATGCGCACCCGAAATATCTGAAAGCGATGGTGGACGCGGCAATCGAGGAAACAGGGCTGGATATCGCACTGCATCTTGACCATGGTTCTGATTTTGAAGTTTGCAGGGACTGTATCGAATACGGGTTTACTTCCGTAATGTTTGATGGTTCCCATCTGGATTATGAGGAAAATGTAGCACAGACGAAAAAAATCGTGGATTACGCACATGAACGCGGCGTAGTGGTAGAGGCGGAGCTTGGCAAGCTGGCTGGCGTTGAGGACGAAGTAAACGTTGACGCGGCGAATGCAACGTATACAGACCCTGACCAGGCGGTGGATTTTGTAAAACGCACGGGCGTAGATTCTCTTGCCATTGCAATCGGCACAAGCCATGGCGCGTATAAATTCAAAGGTGAGGCAAAGCTGGACTTTGACCGTCTGGCAACGATTACGGAAAAGCTGGAGGCAGAAGGTTTCCACCAGTATCCTATCGTTCTGCATGGCGCGTCCTCTGTTGATCAGAAGTGCGTGGCAATGTGCAACGAGTTCGGCGGCGAGATTGCGGGCGCAAAGGGTATTCCGGCGGAAATGCTGCGCAAAGCGTCCTCTATGGCGGTCTGCAAGATTAATATGGATACAGACCTGAGGCTTGCGCTGACAGCGGCGATTCGCAAATCTTTCGGGGAGAATCCGTCTGCGTTTGACCCCCGCGGCTATCTGGGCGCAGGGCGCGACCTGATTCAGGAGCTGGTTGAGGACAAGATCAAAAACGTCATCGGCTCCACAAATTCTATGGATTAAAAGATTAAGACCTTGGGGACGTTGTCCCCAATCCCCTGCAAGGGACGTTGTCCCTTGACCCATTACCAACCGCGCTTATGCGCGGTTGAAAGTAAAGTTTGGGGTCAAGCCCTTTTCAAAGGGCTTGTAGGGGGTGGGGCAGCGCCCCACGGTCTTCCCACACAAAGGAGGGAATGCCCATGTATGAGCTTGTGCAGGTGGCAGAAAATACATATTACATTAACTCTCCGTCTAAAGTCGGCATCTACCGCGTGAATGATGGCGATGTCTGGCTTATTGACAGCGGCAACGACAAGGACGCCGGACGTAAAATACAGAAAATTTTCGATGCGCAGGGCTGGACATTAACCGCCATCATCAATACCCATTCCAATGCCGACCATGACGGCGGCAATACTCTTTTGCAGAACCGTTTGGGCTGCGCTGTTTATGCCACGCCGATGGAAAAGGCGGTTGTGGAACACCCGATACTGGAGCCGTCCTTTCTTTACGGCGGCTATCCATTCAAAAAACTGCGGAACAAGTTTCTGATGGCAACGCCGTCCAAAGCTCAGGAGATTGCAGATGCACCGTTGCCGGAGGGCATGGAGATATTTCCGCTGGGAGGGCATTTTTGGGAAATGATAGGCGTAAAAACGCCCGATGATGTCTATTTCCTTGCGGACTGCGTGTTCGGCGAAAATACCATACAGAAATACCATATTTCTTTTAACTATGACGTGGCGGCATATTTTGAAACGCTTGATTTTGTGGAAAATCTGGAAGGAAAGCTGTTTATTCCGGCACATGCCGAGGCGGTGGAGGATATCCGCCCGCTTGTGGCGCTGAACAGGGCAAAAGCTCTGGAAATTCTGGATAAACTGCTGGAAATCTGCCGCACGCCGCTGCCGTTTGAGCAGGTTTTGAAACGGGTGTTTGAGCAGTATGGGCTGACGATGGATGCAAATCAGTATGTCCTTGTTGGCAGCACCATCCGCTCCTACCTGTCCTATCTGGCAGACCGGGAGAAGGTTGAGCCGTTCGTGGAGGATAACATGCTTCTCTGGAAAACAAAAGAATAGAAAACATTTATGGGCAGGCTTCTGTTTTTGGAAGTCTGCTTTCTTTTTGTGCAGATTTTCCGAAAGCGATTGACAATAATTTTTAACTGCTATATCATAGTTTGGAATGTTGTAGAATTATGAAAAATAAAGGAGGGTCTGCGATGAGTTCCGCTGCCGCAGAAACCAGAGAAAACAGAATGGGTACGATGCCCATTCGGAAGCTGCTGGTTTCCATGTCTATCCCTATGATGATTTCCATGCTTGTACAGGCATTGTATAATATTGTAGACAGTGCGTTTGTTGCACAGATTAACGAAAACGCGCTTTCTGCCGTTTCTCTGGCATTCCCGATGCAGAATTTCATGATTGCAGTCGGCACGGGTACGGGTGTCGGCGTGAACGCGCTGCTCTCCAAAAGCCTTGGCGCGAAAAAACAGGAGCTGGCAGATAAAACGGCAAATGTCAGCCTGTTTCTGGCTGGAATGAACTGGCTGTTTTTCATCGTGGCCGGCCTGCTGTTTACGGGGGTTTTTCTGCGCGGGCAGACGGATATCCCTGAGATTATTGGGTATGGTACAACATACCTGCGCATCTGCATGCTGTGTTCTTTCGGCCTTTATATGCAGTTTGCGTTTGAGCGGCTCCTGCAGGCTACAGGGCGGACGGTTTACTCTATGGTGACGCAGATTGCTGGTGCGGTTGTTAATATCATCATGGACCCGATACTGATTTTCGGGCTGTTCGGTTTTCCTGCGCTGGGTGTTGCGGGTGCGGCGATTGCGACCATATTCGGGCAGTTTGTCGGCATGACGCTTGGGTTTTATTTTAACCTCAAAAAAAATACGGATATTCATTTCAGCCTGAAAAACATACTGCCGAACCGGCTGATATTGAAAAGCATATACACCGTGGCTATCCCGTCTATATTGATGGTGTCTATCGGCTCGGTGATGATATTTTTCCTGAACCGTATTCTGGCAGGCTTTACAACGACAGCCGTCGCTGTTTTCGGCGTATATTTCAAGCTGCAAAGCTTCATATTTATGCCGATATTCGGGCTGAATAACGGCATGATTCCTATTATTGCCTATAACTACGGCGCAAGGAAACGGGAGCGCATACTTGAAACCATAAAATTGAGCGTAATTGCGGCAATCTGCATCATGCTCCTTGGCCTGCTGGCGTTCCAGCTTCTGCCGGACAAGCTGCTGGGGCTGTTCAACGCTTCGGAATACATGCTGGAAATCGGTATCCCCGCACTGCGGATTATTTCCATCAGTTTCCTGCTGGCAGGTTACAGCGTGGTCTGCTGTGCAGTGTTTCAGGCATTGGGCAACGGTATTTACAGCCTGATTGTATCTATTGCGCGGCAGATTGTCGTATTGCTGCCCGTGGCGTATCTGCTGGCACGGCTTGGGGATTTGAATAAAGTTTGGTTTTCGTACCCGATTGCGGAAATTGCCTGCGTGTTTATCTGTGCGGTATTCATGAAAATGATTATGAAAAAAATAGATTTTACAAAGGAATAAATAAAAAAGCGGCGGTTCTGCTGAGTGTTGCAGAACTGCCGCTTTTTGCTTGTAAGCAGTAGGGAAATACTTGTTTTTATTTAACGTCGAATCTTTTATAGCCATTTCAAATAATCATCTGTTTGAAATGGTCTGCGCCAAAACACTTCGTTTTCCTGTGTTTTCAACAGCAATGCTTTGCGATCTTTTAGTATGTTTTTATCTAATTTGCTGATGAAATAGGCGGCGCCAATTTGACAATCGGACCCTTCGTAGTCATCGTTTCATAAGAACTCAAAAAGCAAATCTGCTAAATCGCCATCTTTTCGGAACTGTGAAAAGTACAGCTTTATTTTCAAATTGAAATTTATGTTACATGATTGGATAAGGTATTCTTTCAGCTTGCGTTGGTCCCATTTTCCGCCACAAAATGGTGTTTCGCTTTTTAATTCGTCCCACGAACGAAATTGCATGGTTTTCCTCCTAATGCTGATAAACTATAATGGATTTTAAGCCTGAATATAATAATTGCCACTATTTTTAATGCTGTTTAAGCCGTCACAAAAGGGTCTATCCACACCTTGCCGTCCAGCCGCCGGAGGGAAAACCCGCCGTTCGGCGTCTGTATGGCATCTGTACCGGTAAGTTCCGCCAGCTCCCGCAGGCTGAAATAAAACTGCCCTCCAACCTTTTGGGTAGAAATGCTGTGCAGTGTTTTCTGCCAGAGCACCATGGGCTCCACTGTGTTACCCTTCCGCTGGAACAGCAGTGTAATGCCTAAATGGGCAAATGCCTGCCTTGCGTCCTGCTCTGTCAGGAAACAGTCCTCATCTTCATGAAAGACTTTTATCGTATAAGCCGTTTCCCGCCCTGCCGCCTGCAGCCGGAAGGCCTCCGGCAGGGATACCGCTGGCACTTTGGATATGGTTTCAGCGGAGGCGGAAGCCATCGGTTCCGTGTTCTGTGTCTGGTTCAGCAGGGGCTTTACCCATTCCGGCGGAGAATCGGAATCTTCTGTTTCCGGCTCTGCTTCTGCGGGTGTTTCCTCCAACAGGGGCTTTACCCATTCCGGCGGTGAATCCGGTTCTTCCGCTTTTTGCTGTTCCGTCTGCTCTGCATTCGGGTTTTTCCAGGGGTTTGCAGGGTCGGGGTCTGTCGGGTCCCAGCCCTTCCGGGAATCGGAAGTATCAATTTTTGCGGGTTGTTCCGGCTGGAGCGGTTCTTTCCGGTTGCCGCGGTACATTTCTACGACTGTCCCGCTGGGGCAGTTGTCATAAATCCATTTCGCGTCTGCGGCAGTCAGGCGGATGCAGCCTGCTGAAGCCGTTGTGCCAAGTTTATTGTATTCGTCATATTCCAGCGTGCTTTTGTCCTGTTCGAGATAGGGGACGGAATGGAACAGTATGCTGCCGGTGATGCGCGTAGCGTACTGCCCGTATACGTTGCCGAACAGCGGGCGCCAGATGTATTTGTTTGTTGTGCGGAATGTTCCCTCCGGCGTATAGCTGCCTGCCGAGCAGACAAACGCGCGGTCAGGGGTGGTGTAGCGTCCTGCGCTGTCCTTCTCGTAAATGGTTACGATGTTGTCCGTCAGATTGACCGTAATTCGGTAAGGGCATGTGTCTGATTCTTTTGCAGAGGCGGCGCAGGGCAGAAGCAGCACTGCCGCCAGAAATATCCCTAAAATCTTTTTATGCATGTGTTTTCTCCTTTTCTGTTTTATAGGTGTACCTTCGCTTGACAGGCGAAGGTACAATGTCCCGTTGGATTCTGCCATTGTGCCGCCCCGCGTTCCGTGCTATAATAGAAAAAACAGGTTTTACAGGGGACAATGGGAGCAGAAAAATGCGGGAACGAATACACGAAATCATTACGGTAGCCGAAAGAAACGACCGTGCCAGCAAAATTTACGATTACAGTATGATTGCGCTGATACTTATCAGCATTTTTCCGCTTGCCTTTAAGCAGGAACCGCCTGTATTCCATATGATTGAAACGGTTGCGGCGGCGGTTTTCATTGTGGATTACCTGCTGCGGGAAGCTACTGCTGATTTACATCTGGAAAAAGGCATCATTTCCTTTTTCATTTATCCGTTTACATTCCTTGCTATTGTGGACTTCATTGCCATACTGCCGACTTTTTTTGCCGTTTCCAACGGGCTGAGAATGCTGAAGCTGTTCCGACTTGTCCGCTGTTTCAGAGCGTTCCGCGCATTCAAGATGCTGCGCTATTCCAAAAGTATGCGCATCATTCTGGACGTGATGCACAGGCAGCGCACTCCCCTGCTGGCTGTCTGTACACTGGCGGCAGCGTATGTACTCGTTTCCGCGCTTATCATATTTAATATCGAGCCGGATACCTTCCCAACGTATTTCGATGCGGTTTACTGGGCAACGGTCAGCCTTTCCACGATAGGCTACGGTGATATCGCGCCGGTGACTGCGGCGGGTAAGCTGGTAACAATACTTTCTTCTTTTGTCGGCATTGCCATCATTGCTCTGCCGTCCGGCATCATTACGGCGGGCTATATGGAGGAGCTTAACCGCGCCGCCGCCAGCGAACAGGAGGAGGAAAAGGATTAAGCCGACAGTATCCAGTATACGATAAAAGCGGCTGTTTATCTTGTTTTCGGGGAACAAATTTCATGCAGGATACGCCGTTTTTCGCTCCTGAAACAATTTTTTTATTTTCTGCGAAAATTTATCTTGACATTTTCGCAAAAATAGCGCAAAATAATATCGTTGACGATGCGTGGCTCAGCTTGGTAGAGCGCTGCGTTCGGGACGCAGAGGCCGCAGGTTCAAATCCTGTCGCATCGAGAGCAGAATGCCGGAGTTTATCCGGCATTTTTTTATGTTTTTTCAAACCGCAGGCGGACGTTTATTCCGCACTGACAATCTTTGCCGTCCCGTTTTTTTCGTCGGTCAGGTATTCTATGGTAAAGCCTTCGCCGATATCCAGGTTTTGCAGGGCTTTGCTGACCTCGGAATCTGTGTCAAACTGGAACGCCGCGACTGTACCGTCGCTTAATGTGACCTCTGCGGTGTGCGGATCGGTCAGGCCGTTAAAGACAGCCTGATCCTTCTGCGCCGCCAGAGAGCGCATGGACGCAATGCTGTAAGGATACAGCGGGTTCTGTATGCCGTCCGCATAGGTGTTTTTCACCAGTTCGACTTCCCATACGCCGACAGTTTCCCCGTCAATGCCGCTGAGGGCAGCCTCTAAGCGGTATGTTCCATTTTCCTCGGAAAGTTCCGCCAATGCCAGCGTATATGGCGTGTATTCTTCGGAATAGATAAGGTAAGCGTCCCAGCTGCTTTCATAGGCGATGCGGCTGGAAAGGTTTTCGGGCAGTTCGGGCAAGTCATTATAAGATGAGAACAGTGCGATAGCGTGCTCCTGCATGGTTTTCCGCGGGACGCGCATTACGCCCTCATCGGAAAGCCCGACTGCTTCGTGCCGGTTGCCGTACGTTTCCAAAAAGAAATGCAGGCTGTTCCAGAAAAATTCAGGGTCATCCGGCCTGTAATCCATGCCGGTATTGAGCATGGTTTCTGCCAGAGCGTGTATGGGCGCGGACATGGTTGCCATGGCTTCCGGCAGCTCTGTCCCGCTTTCCTGCGGGGGCTGTTCCACAGGTTCACCGGGTTCCCCGCCGCAGGCGGAAAATCCGAGTGTCATGCCGCAGATGAGAAAAAGCGCGTATATTTTTTTCATAATAGCCTCCTTGTGCCGCTGGGCGGCTGGGTATTTGGGTCGTTTTTAATCGGTTTCTTTCAGTATAACGCGCCTGTTTTAATAATTCCTGACGAGAATCTTAAATTTTGTTAAAAAATATTAGAGGCAGAAAGGATTTTGTTCATAAAAAAAGCCTCTGTTTTACAAAACAAAGGCTCAATTTGAAATAGTACTGCAATCTGATTTGCGGGAGCGGGTTTTAATCCTCCTGCAATTTCACTGAAATGGCGTTTTTTTTGAAAAATTTCAACACATATTCCTCCCAAAGCTTTTCGCCGCTTTTGTCCAGCGAAAAATTTTCCTGTGCCGTTGCGGTGGTGCAGAACAGGGTATTGTCGCGGAAAAGGATATTCAAAAAAGCCGCTGCCGTATTCGGCAGATGTTCCGTTTTTTCTTCGGAAAGGGAAAAAACCAGCTTGACCGCCTTCGGCAGACGGTTTCCCCGTACGGCCTGAAATACGAACGGGCGCATTTCCTCCCAGCGCACATAGCGGGACAGTGTGTTCTGCTCCTCCTCGGCGTAAAAATCCATGTGCCGTTTGCCCTCTATGATGAAGCTGGCAAATGTCACGATTTCTCCCTGCCGGAACAGGAACTGGTCAAAGGTATCCTGCTTGAGCAGAAGGTTCATAAAGGATTTGGTGTCTGGAATGGTGAAAGCCAACATAGTTTTTCCTCCCCGCGTTGAATGTTTCTATTCTACCCGTTTTCATGGAAAAAAGCAAGCAGGGCAGGCAGGGAAATCAGTCGTGGAAAATTCCCCTGTCGAAAAAGATGTTTTTGCCGGAGATGGAAAGCGGAATGCCCAGCCAGACGCAGTCAGGGAAAAAATCCATCTCGGCAGCCGTTTTCCCGATGGAGAATATGTAAAACGGCGCGGGTGTGTACCAGATTCTACATAAAAAACTTTTTGCGGAGGATACTAAGCGGGAAGGAGTGAGGGCAATGAAAGCGAAACGGGAGCTGACGAAGCAGGAGAAAAAGGACATGACGATGAAGTATGAGATTGCGGAGGAACTGGGGCTGTTGGATAAGGTGAGGAAAAGCGGCTGGAGAGGACTGACCTCGCGGGAGAGCGGCAGGATTGGGGGGCTTATGGGGCGGCGGAAAGCGGAGGCGCGGGCACGCGAAAAGGCTTGCAATCCGAATGCGGGAAAGATATAATGAAAATCGTGGGAAGGTCGTGGGACTCTGTCCCACACCCTGCAAGGGGAAACTTTCCCCTTGGCCCCGGATTGCCGCAAAACTGTGTTTTGCGGGAGGACGACAGCGAAATTTGAGGTTAATCTGTTTTTGCTGGAATTAAAATGGTCTTAAAAGTGCAATGGACAGGTGTTCGCTAAAAGCCTTGCACTTTAACCCGATTATGCAAAAAGGGGTTTTTGCAGGATAACCAAATGACGAATAAAATACCCCGCCGCATGAAAATGCGGCGGCGATAAAGTTTGGGATACAACCCTTTTCAAAGGGCGGGTGGGGGAGCTGGGAGCAAAGCCCCCAAGGTCCTCCATTAGACAGGAGTGGAACAATGGCGGCATACGAAGCCTTTGCGGCGGTTTATGATATTTTTATGGAAGAAGTGGACTATAACGGCTGGGTGCGCCATGTCCTTGCGTCCTGGGAGAAATACGGCAGCGGCGCACTGGCACGTGCCATTGATTTGGGCTGTGGTACAGGCGGTGCGTCAGTCCCGCTGGCGTTAATGGGGCTGGATGTAATCGGCGTGGACCTTTCGCCGGAAATGCTTGCAGAAGCTGACCGTAAAGCCCGGCAGGCTGGTGTTTCCCTGCGCCTGGTCTGTCAGGATATGACGGAGCTGGAGTTAGGCATTGAGGCGGACTGTGTCCTCAGCCTTTGTGACAGCCTCAATTACTTAACCGAAGATTGTCAGCTGGAGCAGGCCTTTGCGCGTGCCGCGGCGCATATCCGCCCGGGCGGGCTGTTCCTGTTTGACATGAATACAGAATACAAGTTCAGGGAGATACTCGGCGATAACATATTTGCCTCGTCGGAAGAGGACGCGGCGTATATCTGGGAAAACAGCTACGACCCGGAAACGAGGATTAACGAGTACAACGTAAGTTTTTTTATAGAAGATGAAGACAGCGGGCTGTACGAACGTGTGCAGGAATGTCACTACGAACGGGCGTATTCTTTGGAAGAGATTACGCATGCGCTGGAAAAAAGCGGCCTGACGCTTGCGGCAGTCTGCGATGATTATTGTTTCGCGCCGCCGCATGAGGAAAGCGAACGTCTTTTCTTTGTGGCAAGGCGGAACGGGGAAACGGAGGAACGAAAATGAACGATTATATCGTAAGGGCAACAGCGGGGGATGGCAGCATCCGTGCGTTTGCTGCGACAACAAGGGGACTGGTGCAGAAAGCGCGGGAGATACACCATACCTCCCCGGTGGCTTCTGCTGCCCTGGGCAGGCTGCTGACCGCAGCGGCGATGATGGGGAGCATGCTCAAAGGGGACAAAGACCTTGTGACGCTCCAGATACGCGGGGACGGCCCTTTGCAGGGGATTGTGGTTTCCGGCGATTGCTGTGGACGGGTGAAAGGGTATGTGTTCAACCCGAATGTGGAACTGCCGGACAAATATCCGGGGAAACTGGATGTCGGCGGGGCAATTGGTGCGGGATATTTGGACGTGATAAAGGACATCGGCATGCGTGAGCCGTACGCAGGGCGGATAGAACTTGTGACGGGTGAAATCGCGGAGGATTTGACGTATTATTTTGCGCAGTCCGAGCAGACGCCCTCGGCTGTGGGGCTGGGCGTGCTGGTGGAAACGGATACATCTGTCCGGCGTGCGGGCGGATTTATGATACAGCTGCTGCCCGGCGCGGATGAAGGGATGGTGTCCCGGCTGGAAGAAAAGCTGAGACATGTGCCTTATGTAACGGACCTGTTGGACGCGGGGAAAACGCCGGAAGAAATATTGGAGCTTCTGCTTGGGGATATGGGCCTGAGGATATTGGACAGGCTTCCTGCGTCGTTCAGCTGTAACTGTGACAGGCAGCGGGTTGAGAAAGCATTGATAAGTATTGGGCGCGAGGAGCTGGAAAAAATCATAGAGGAAGACGGTAAGGCGAACCTGCACTGCCATTTTTGTGCGAAGGAGTACGATTTTACGAAGTCCGACCTGCTCTGTCTGCTGGAAGAAGCGAAATAAGAAGATGAAAGACCGTGAAGACCGTGGGGCTCTGCCCCGCAACCCTGCTGGGGCATCATGCCCCAGACCCTGATTCCAGCCGCATGAAAATGCGGCTGACTATAAAGTTTGGGGGCAAGCCCTTTTCAAAGGGCTTGCAGGGTGTGGGACAGCGTCCCGCGGTTTTAACAGAAAGGAGACGGGCTGATGAAGCGCGACTTTGCGGTGGCGGTGAAAGCCGTTATCATAAAAGAAGATAAAGCATTGGTGCTCTGCCGTTCCAAGGTCGAGATGCAGTCCAGCTATATGAACAGCCGCCAGAAATGGGACCTCCCCGGCGGCGGCCTGCATTTTTATGAACGCGCCGAGGACGGCCTGCATAGGGAAATCCGTGAGGAAACAGGGCTGGAAGCCGCTATTGGTCCGCCGGTTTCCCTTTTTGACGTGATAAAATACCATATCCATCTGTGCATATTCACATATGCCTGCCGCTGGCTGGAGGGAGAAGTGCGTTTGAGCGGAGAACACGAAGCCTTTTACTGGCTTACAGAGGACGAAGCTGAGGAGAGCGACCTCCCCAGCTGGCTGAAACGGGATATCCATAGAGCATTTGCAGCTGTGGGCAAAGGGCAAAGGGCTGAATAATAGCCGAATCCCCCTTTTTGCGGAAAAAACAGGAGCTTCTGCCATGCTGTTTTTTTGCGATTTTGGGAAAAGCAGGGTGGTGCAGGGAGCAGCCTGCCGGTGTCCTTCCTGCAAAAACAGCATGGGGAATATTTTGGGGAATGAAAAGTGCCAGAAGGATAGAATTTTAACAGGGCTGGGCTGCATAAACTCTGTTAGGAGGTTTACACAATTTTACGCCGCGAAATTTGTCAAAAACAGAAAAAAAGCGGGATGAGGCGAAAAAACGTGTGTGCGAAATACGCACAAAAGCCTTGAAAAATAAACAAAATCTGCATTTTCATGCAAAGACTACGTTTGTTTTTTCACAAAGCCCGAAATAGAAGAAAGCATTGACAACATCGTATAAATCCTTTATTATTGAAATGATGGTGTGGTTGCGTATTTATACATACCGTAGTTTTTCGGGGAGGTATGGATGCGGCGCTATGAGTCCCCGCAAAAACAGATTTCGTTTTTAGAAAAACGGCAAAATACGGAACGCTTTGTCATGGATAGGAAAACGGTTCAGCTTGGAATTTATTTGCGTTATTAGTTTAACAATAGGCCGGGCGTTTTTTTGGTTGGTCTGTTGCTTCTAAAGTGCAGGTATGGCTTTCTTCCTTGTCTGATTACATAACATGGAAGAGAGCCTTTTTCAATCTTGCCGCCAATCCGGGGAAGGCGGTTTCAAAAAAAGCAGCGAGAGAGGTGATTCAAATGGCTTATGAAATCCTGAAAAGTATTGTGGAGGCGGAAAGCCGCGCTGTAGAAATCAAGCAGCAGGCCGCCAGACAAGCGGAGGAGAAGAAGGCCAACGCGCTGAAACAGCAGCAGGAACTGCTTGAGCAGGCGCGCCTGCATGGAAAAGAAGAAATACAGGCGTCTGTGGCGAATGCAGTAGAGGAAAGCCGCAAGGCGATTCAGCAAATCCTGCAGGAAGCAGATGAAAGCTGTGCGAAAATCGCAGAGCAGGCGTCGCAGAAAAAAGAGGAGGCCGTGAAGGCTGTAATCGGAAAGGTTGTGGGAACGTATGGCAGTTGTTGAGATGCGGAAGCTTACTGTCATTGGTTTGAACAGCAGCCGGTTTTCCTTTATCCGTGAACTGATGCACCTGGGCGTGGTGGAAATCAATTCCCAGGAAGGCGTGGTCAACGATGAAGAGTGGATGCCGGATATTTTCCGAACCAGTAACAGTGCCGATGTTTCCCGTCTGGAGGCGGATATTGCGCGTGTCAGCACTGCGTTGGAGGCAATCGGCAAATACGATTCCGCAAAGAAGCCGCTGTTCCTTTCCAGAAAAGAGATGGACAGGGCAACGTTCGCAGACTATATGGATCAGGTTAAGACGGAAACCGAGCGGAATGTGGACGCTGCGGTAATGGCCTATAAGGGCATTGCGGACAGCCAGACGGAAATCAACCGCCTCCGCGCACTGATTGCGGGCCTGAAACCATGGGAAAAGCTGGACATTCCTCTGGAGGAAAAGGAAACAGAGTTCGCCTGTGTTATTCTGGGCGTTGCCCCGGTAAAAACGGACACAGGAAAGCTGATCACGGCGGCGCTGGAAGGTGCGCCCTCTGCGGTCGTGGAGGAGATCAGTGCGGATAAACAGCAGAGGTATTATTCCGTTATCTGCCTGAAGGAGGAGCGGGATAAATTGTTTGAGGCCCTGCGCCCGTTCAATTTCGGGGCGATTGCCCTTTCCGAGCAGAACGGCACGCCGGCAGAAATCATGAAACATCATGAAAAAACCATCAGCGAACTGGAAACGGGCATTGCGGAAAAGCAGAAAAAACTGGCAGAACTTTCTCCGGCACGTCCCAATATCGAGTATCTTTACGATAACCTCGTGATGCGGCGCGATGGTGAGAGGATCATCGGCGATATGCTGAATACGGAAGCAGTATTTTATTTTGACGGCTGGATGCCCAGAGCAGCACAGCCGGAGGTGGAGGAGCTGCTGAAAAAATACGAATGTTATTATAACATCGAGGAGCCCGCACCGGACGAGGACGTCCCCGTGCTCCTGAACAATAATTCCCTTGTTACGCCTTTCGAGGCAGTTACGGGAATGTACAGCCTCCCTTCCAGAAGCGATATCGACCCGACGAAGTTTCTGGCACCGTTTTACTTTATCTTCTTCGGCATGATGCTCAGTGATGCGGCATATGGTATTATCCTGTCCCTCGGCTGCGCAGTGCTGCTGAAGAAATACAAGCTGGAGGGCACAACGTTTCGCATGATTAAGATGTTCTTTTTCTGCGGTATCTCCACGTTTATCTGGGGCCTGCTCTTTGGCGGCTGGTTTGGTGACTTCTTTACGGTAGCGGCAAAAACGATATTCAATAAAGATTTCGTCATTGAGCCGCTGTGGTTCAACCCGCTTAATGAGCCTATGCGTCTGCTGGTTGTATCTTTGATACTCGGCGCGATCCACCTGTTTACAGGTATGGCGATACAGGCGTATATGCATATCCGCGATGGACATCCGCTGGATGCGCTGTTTGATATCGGGCTGTGGTATGTCCTGTTGATTGGCATTGTGATGTTCGGTTTCGGCGGCAGCGTTTCGGCTGGGCTGCCGGATGTTGGCAAGATTATGGCGATTGTTGGCGCGGTTGGCATTTTGCTGACAGGCGGCCGGAAAAACAAGGGTATTTTCGGGAAGATTAAAGGCGGCCTGGGCAGCCTTTACGGCATCACCAGCTATCTGTCTGATGTGCTTTCCTATTCCAGGCTTCTTGCATTGGGCCTTGCGACGGGCGTTGTTGCGCAGGTTATCAATATGCTCGGTTCTTTGGCGGGCGGCGGTGTTGGCGGAACAATCCTGCTGCTGGTGGTATTCCTGTTTGGTACGATATTCAATATCGCAATCAATGCGCTGGGCGCATTTGTCCATTCATGCAGGTTACAGTATGTAGAATTTTTCGGTAAGTTTTATACGGGCGGCGGCAGACCGTTTGTCCCGTTTGAAAGAAAGACAAAATACATCAAGATTCTCAAGGAGGGTAAAAACAATGAGTAACTTAATTAGCGGTGAATTTTTGGCATTACTTGGCGGGGCTCTGGCTGCCCTGTTTGCAGGCATCGGCAGCGCGAAAGGCGTTGGCATCGCCGGTGAAGCGGCTGCGGGCGTTGTTTCTGAAGACCCGAATAAATTCGGTCAGGTTCTGTTGCTGCAGGCTCTGCCCGGTACACAGGGTATTTATGGCCTGCTGATTGCGTTCATTGTAATGGTTAAGGTTGGCCTGCTGAGCGGCAGCATGGCAGAGCTTTCCGTTGTTCAGGGCGCATCTATTTTTGCAGCCTGCATGCCTATCGCTTTTGTTGGCCTGATCTCCGGTATCTCCCAGGGTAAGGCTGCGGCTGCCGGCGTAATGCTGGTAGGCAAAAAGCCCAGCGAACTGGCAAAAGGTATGTTGTTTGCAGCGATGGTAGAAACATATGCCGTTCTTGCCCTGCTTGTTTCCTTCCTGATGCTGAATGGTATTCAGATCTGATATAACGAGCAGTGCGCGTAAGGGCTGAAAAGCGGCGGAATATACTTGTATATGGAGCAGCGGAGCAGAACGGACGCATAGTGCGAGAGCACACATGAGCAGGCCCGAAGGGGCTGCGAATGAAGCACTGCGAGAAGATGTGGTGCGCGTAAGGGCTGAAAAGCTTCAGGCGGTGTACTGCGGAAGGAATTTTACACTTACTTATTGGAGAAGGAGGAGAACACTCCTATGAATGATGGTAAAATTATCATTGATAAAATCATAGCGGAGGCAGAAGAAGCGGCAAAATCCATACTGGATAAAGCCCAGAAAGAGGCTGACGAGATTCTCCGGATCGCACAGGATAAAGCGGACAAGGAAGCGGACGTTTTCGACAGATACGCAGAGGATGAAGCCGGCAAGGCACGCGCAAAGGAGATTTCCGGCGCGGAAATGCAGGCGAAAAAGGCTGTGCTGGAGAAAAAGCAGAGCATCCTTGCCGATATTATTGCTGAAGCGGAGAAGCGCCTTTCCTCTTTGGACGATGCGGAATACGCGAAGGTCATCGGCGGTATGCTGGAACGTCTGGATAAATCCTGTGGTACGGAGATTATTGTTTCCCGGAAAGACCAGAAGCGTTTGGCTGACGTTATCGCGGAAAAGGGCTTTACCCTTTCTGAAAAGACCGGCGATATCGGCGGCGGCTTTATCGTGAAAAACGGTGATATCGAATATAATTATTCTTTTGCATCAATCATCAACGTGGAAAAAGAGGAAATCCAACAAATCGTGGCAGGTATTCTGTTTTAAGGAGGGGGTAAAGCATGGCTAAAAACAAGATTTACCCTTTCGCCGTCGCAAGCGTGCGCGCGATGGAAAATAAGCTGCTGACAAAGCAGAAGCTGATGCAGATGGCAGAGGCGAAAAATGCGGAGGAGGCTCTGCGCCTGCTTGCAGATACGGATTACGGCAAAACGCAGGTGCGCGATGTGCATGATTTCGAGGAGATGATCCAGAACAATCTGGAGGAATCTTATGAATCCATTCAGAAGCTCATCCCCAATGAAACGTTTATGAACATCTTCCTGTTCAAAAACGACTATCATAACATCAAGGTGCTGATTAAGGAAGAAATTTCCGACGTCAGCGGGCGGAAGTTCATGGTAAAGGGCGGCACGCTCCCCATCGAGGATATCCGCCGTCATTTCCGCGAACGCAATTACAGCGAGCTGCCCTATATCGGCAGGTCTGTGGAAGAAGCCATTGACGTTTACGCGAAAACCAAAAACGGGCGGTATGTGGATACCATTCTGGATAAAGCGTGCTTCCGGAACATGACTGCGGCGGCGAAAAAGCTGGGAAATGAATTTGTAATCAAATATATCCGCAGGCTGGCAGATGTGACGAATTTGAAAACACTGCTGCGCATCCGTGAAACAAGGCGTTCTGAACAGGAGCTTTTGGAAAGCATCGTTCCCGGCGGTGATCTGGATACGGAAATGCTGCTGCGCGCCTTTAAGAGCGACAGCGCGACTGCCGTATTGAAGGATACGGCGCATGGCGTGCTTTGCGAGAGCTATATGGACCAGGGCTTCACGGTGTTTGAAAAAGCCTGTGACGACTATCTGATGGACTTTGTAAAGGATGCGAAATATAAAACGCTGACGCCGGAGCCTGTTGTGGCGTATATTCTGGCAAAGGAAACAGAGGCGAAATGCGTCCGCATCATTATGACCTGCAAGCTGCATGATATAGACGAAGAAACAATTAAAGAGAGGGTGAGGGAAGCATATGTCTAAAGTTGGTATTATTGGCGATAAGGACAGCGTAATGGGCTTCCTTGCTCTGGGCATTGATATTTTTCCCGCATATACGGCGGAGGAAATCAAAAAGAAGATACACCAGCTGGCGGAGCGGGATTACGCCATCATCTATATCACGGAGGAGGCCAGCCTGAAAGCGGGCGAGAGCCTTGCGAAGTATAAGGATATGGAACTGCCCGCGATTATTGTCATTCCCGGCATTGGCGGCAGCCTTGGGCTGGGTATGAACGAAGTGCGTGAATCGGCAAAACGTGCCATTGGTGCGGATATTTTGTTTAGTGAATAATAATGAAAGCCCCGGACAGCGGCCGCGCGCCGGAACAGGCTTGCCTGTACCGGAGGACGGACATTGGACGGGAGCCCCGACATGAGCCTAAAAGCCGCAGAAGCAGGGCGAATGCGGCGATATGCGAATGGAGGGGACGAATGCGGGAGCGCAAATGCGCAGTGCGAGGCTTTCGATTTGGAGGAGCACCGCGGTGCGGTGTGCGGATGTTTACTGGTTAAGCAGTACATTATAATTGATTGTAGGTGAATAAGCATATGAAAACAGGCACGATAGTAAAAGTGTCGGGTCCGTTGGTTATAGCGGAAGGCATGAGGGACGCCAATATGTTTGACGTGGTTCGCGTATCCGACAAGCATCTGATTGGCGAAATCATCGAAATGCACGGGGATCAGGCTTCCATACAGGTTTATGAGGAAACCTCCGGCCTTGGCCCCGGAGAAGAAGTGGTTTCTACCGGTATGCCTATGAGCGTTGAGCTTGGCCCCGGACTGATTTCTACGATTTACGACGGTATCCAGCGTCCGCTGGAAAAGCTTTACGAGGTCAGCGGTACAAATATCCACAAGGGCGTGGAGGCTGCTTCGCTGGACAGAACTAAGAAATGGAAATTTGAGCCTGTGAAAAAGACCGGCGACAAGGTAGAAGCTGGCGATGTCATTGGTATTGTAAAAGAAACAGCAGTTGTGGACTGTAAAATCATGGTTCCTTATGGGCTGAGCGGTACGATAAAGGAAATCTTTATCGGTGATTTCACAGTAGAGGAAACCGTCTGCATCATTACAGATGCGAAGGGCAGCGATGTAAACGTGACCATGCTTCAGAGATGGCCCGTTCGTCGCGAACGTCCGTATAAAGAAAAACAGACACCTAACGCACCCCTGATTACAGGACAGCGTGTTGTTGATACGTTCTTCCCTATTACAAAGGGCGGCGTTGCGGCAATTCCCGGCCCCTTCGGCAGCGGTAAGACGGTTACACAGCACCAGCTTGCAAAATGGGCTGACGCGGATATCGTTGTTTACATCGGCTGCGGCGAGCGCGGCAATGAAATGACGGACGTTCTGAACGAGTTCCCTGAACTGAAAGACCCCCGTACAGGCGAGTCCCTGATGCAGAGAACCGTTCTGATTGCGAATACCTCCGACATGCCCGTTGCGGCGCGTGAGGCATCTATTTATACAGGCATTACCATTGCGGAGTTCTTCCGTGATATGGGTTACAGCGTTGCGCTGATGGCTGACTCCACATCCCGCTGGGCAGAGGCTCTGCGTGAGATGTCCGGACGTCTGGAAGAGATGCCCGGTGAAGAAGGCTACCCCGCTTACCTTGGCTCCCGTCTGGCGCAGTTCTATGAACGCGCGGGCAGGGTTGTCTGCCTTGGCAACGAGGGCCGCGTAGGTACGCTGACGGCAATCGGCGCGGTATCCCCTCCGGGCGGTGATATTTCCGAGCCCGTTTCTCAGGCAACACTGCGTATCGTTAAAGTATTCTGGGGCCTTGATGCGTCCCTTGCGTACAAAAGACACTTCCCGGCGATTAACTGGCTGACCAGTTACTCCCTGTATCAGGATAAGGTTGACGCGTGGGCGGATGAAAATGTTGACCCTGATTTCTCTGCACAGAGAACGGAGGCTATGCGCCTGCTTCAGACAGAAGCTGAATTGCAGGAAATCGTACAGCTGGTCGGCGTGGACGCGCTGTCCCACAGCGACAGACTGATTCTGGAAGTTTCCCGCTCTATCCGTGAGGACTTCCTGCATCAGAACTCCTTCCACGAAGTAGATACGTATACATCCCTGCATAAGCAGTACCGCATGATGAAGCTGATCCTGACATTCTATAAAGAAGCAGGCGAAGCTATCAAGCAGGGCGTAGGCATCCAGAAGATTACGAAGATGGACGTTGTGGAACGTATCGGCCGTGCGAAATATGTAGAAGAAGTTAACGTGGATAAGAGCTACGATGAAATTGAAACAGATATCCGCAAGGAAGTACAGGAACTCATCAGGAAGGAGGCAGATGAATTATGATAAAGGAATACAGATCGATTCAGGAAGTTGCCGGCCCTCTGATGCTGGTTTCCGGTGTGGAAGGCGTAAAATTTGACGAGTTGGGCGAAATCGAACTTTCCAACGGCGAAGTCAGAAAGTGCAGGGTGCTGGAAGTAAGCGGCGACACGGCGCTGGTTCAGCTGTTTGAAAGCGCGACAGGTATCAACCTTGCAGAAAGTAAAGTGCGTTTCCTTGGCAAGAGCCTGGATTTCGGCGTTTCCCCTGACATTCTGGGACGCGTATTCGATGGCATGGGCAAGCCCATGGACGGCGGCCCCGAAATCATTCCCGAAAAACGTCTGGACATCAACGGCGCGCCCATTAATCCGGCGGCAAGGGAATACCCCGCTGAGTTTATCCAGACGGGCGTTTCCGCGATTGACGGCCTGAATACGCTGGTTCGCGGACAGAAGCTGCCGATTTTCTCCGCTTCCGGTCTGCCCCACGCAAACCTTGCGGTACAGATTGCGCGTCAGGCGAAGGTACGCGGCACGGATTCCAAATTCGCCGTTGTTTTTGCCGCTATCGGTATTACGTTCGAGGACGCGGAATACTTTATCAATGACTTTAAGGCGACAGGCGCGATCGACCGTTCTGTCGTATTCGTAAACCTGGCAAACGACCCTGCCGTAGAGCGTATCTGTACACCGAAAATGGCTCTGACCGCTGCGGAATATCTGGCTTTTGAGCAGGATATGCACGTTCTGGTTATCCTGACGGATATCACAAACTACGCGGACGCCCTGCGTGAGGTTTCCGCTGCTAAGAAGGAAGTTCCGGGCCGCCGCGGCTACCCCGGTTACCTTTATACAGACCTTGCGACCATGTACGAACGCGCAGGCCGTATGAAAGGGCATGAAGGCTCTATCACGATGATTCCTATCCTGACAATGCCGGAGAGCGACAAAACGCACCCTATCCCCGACTTGACAGGCTACATCACAGAAGGCCAGATTATCCTGACGAACGAACTTTACAAGAAGGGCATACAGCCCCCTGTTGACGTTCTCCCGTCCCTGTCCCGTCTGAAGGATAAGGGTATCGGCAAGGGCAAGACAAGAGAAGACCATGCGGATACGATGAACCAGCTGTTTGCTGCTTATTCCCGCGGTAAAGACGCGAAGGAACTGATGGCGATCCTGGGCGAATCCGCGCTGTCTGATATTGACCTGATTTACGCGAAGTTTGCCGATGAGTTTGAGAAAAAGTATGTTTCCCAGGGCTTCCGGACAGACAGGACGATTGAGCAGACGCTGGAAACAGGCTGGCAGCTGCTGCGGATGCTGCCTAAGAGCGAATTGAAGCGTATCCGTGATGAATATTTGGAAAAATATTTGGATGACGGGGAGTGATGAAGCGTGGCAAGGTTGAATGTCAATCCCACCCGTATGGAAATGACCCGCCTGAAACAGCAGCTGAAAACGGCAACAAGAGGCCATAAGCTGCTGAAGGATAAGCTGGACGAACTGATGAAGCAGTTCCTTGAAATTGTGCGGGAAAATAAGCGTCTGCGGGAAGAAGCGGAAAAGGCTTTGGAAAACGCTTATAAAAACTTCATTATCGCGCGTGCGGTGATGAGCGAAAGCACGCTCGGCGAGGCGTTGATGATTCCCCAGCAGGCGGTTTCCGTAAAGGTAACCGGACGGAACATCATGAGCGTAAACGTGCCTGTGTTCGATTTCCAGAAGGAAAGCGGCAGAGAAAGCACGATTTACCCCTATGGCTTCGCTTTTACCTCTGGCGAGCTGGACAGTGCGATGAAATCTTTTTCCGACGCTATGGAGCCGTTGCTGCGGCTGGCAGAAAGCGAAAAAACGGCGCAGCTGCTGGCACAGGAGATCGAGAGTACACGCCGGCGTGTAAACGCGCTGGAGAACGTCATGATCCCCAACTATCAGGAAACGATTAAATATATCGCGATGAAGCTGGAGGAGAATGAACGTGCAAGCACAACGCGCCTGATGAAGGTGAAAGATATGATTGCAAAGAAGGCAATCGAAGAAAGACGGAAACAGGATGCGGCAAGGTTTGGCGCGTAAGGCGTGAAACGCGGCGCATAAGCGCATATAATGCATTTGAATGCATCTGAATGGAAAAGGGGACGGCGTCGCCGTCCCCTTTTTGTATGTAAAAAATACCCGATTTTGACCTCTTTTTATCTATTTTTATTCATCGGCTTCATTCTCTATATCTTCCTCGACCTGCTGGGCGATGATGCGGCTGCTGCGAATGGAATTATAAAGAATCTGTTTCGGCATTGGGCGGGCCTCCCAGCCGTCTGCGCGTTTGAATTCCTCGAATAATACGGTCTGGATATGGGCGTGTTGAAATTCGCGGAGAAGCTGCAAAAGCAGCCTTTCGCCGTCAATGAGATACTTCTCGTTATCATTCAGATAGATGTAATCGCCGGACTGTACCCGGTTTTTCAGTGCGGAAAGCGGCTGTTCCGGAAAATACTTCCGCAAAATTTTTAATATTTCCATATCTGCTTTTTTGTTTTCAGCTTGATTCCCATTCTGTAATCCATGCGGATATCTTCCTTTCTTATAATGTCTGTTTTTTTATTGTATCGTCCTTCCTGCGCATTTGTCAAGCGGAACGCCGCTCCCTTTGGCTGCTGCAACGTTTTGCTTGCAATCTTGCCGCGTATGGCATAAAATAAGGTAAGGAAAAGATTGTCACTTTTTGCAGGCATGGGAAAAGGGAAGGAGGAGAAGCCTTGGCGGAGAAGGAAAAGATATTCCCGGAACGTGAGAAACGCGTGGTCTATGGCTCTGGAAACAAAAAAACAGGAAAACGTACGCCGCCCCCGCGCGAGAAAAAACCGCGCAGAACCGGCGGAAAGCGCAGACTGCCTCTGCGGAGGTCTGCGGCACTGACGATTGCGGCTGTTATCCTGATACTTATATATATCCTTGTACATAAAAACGGTACAGCGGTTTTTGTGGCAGAGGAAACCGTCGGCATTCTGGAAGGGCGTTCCTACAAGGCAGAACAAATCATACAGACGGTGGAAGGGCAGCTGGAAAGCATTGTCGGTACGAAGGTCAAGCTGAATCAGGAAATTACCACAAAGGGCGTACATATCAGCAAAAAAAACCAGAAGGACGTCTGCACGATGGAGCATCTCCTGCCGAAGATACGGAATCTTGTGACATATAAGGCGGAGGCGGCTGTGGTTATGGTGGACAATGCGCGTGCTGTAGTGCTGCCAAACAGCGCAAAAGCCGAGGAAGTCCTGAGGCAGGTGCAGACAGACCTCCTGCCGGAGAACGGCGCACCGGAGGACGCAAAGCTCAGCTGGGTGGAGGACGTGCAGATTGTAGAGGAACTGGTGGAATCATCGGAGCTGATGGAGGTGGATGAGGCAGTTTCCTTTTTGGAAACCAAAACCGAGGCAACACAGCCCTATACCATACAGACCGGTGATGCGCTGTACCTGATTGCAATAGAATTTAATACATCCATAGAGCGGCTGAATGAGCTGAATCCGGACTCTAACCTGATCCAAGGCATACGGGTGGGACAGGTTATCACTGTACCGGTGCAGAAACCGCGTATTTCGGTGAAATCCATTGTGACAGAGGAGCAGATTTCGGTCGAGCCGAAAACAACGGAAACAAGATATGACGATTCCAAGCCTGCGGGCTATCAGAGGGTCGTGCAGCAGGGGCGCGCCGGACAGAAAAAGAGCGTAATCCAGATTACAAGCATCAATGGCGTGGTGACGGAAGAACAGGAAATTTCAAAGGAAATTATTACGGAACCACTGCCGGAAATCATTGTGAAGGGGACGCAGTAAAAAGAGCGGAAATGTGACGGCTGTGTCGAGATATACTGTTTTTGCAGGAAAAATAATGTGCCTTTGAAAATTGCCGGATATTGCATACAATGCCAATAATAAAGTATTATATTAAAAAAGCTTTGCTAAAAAAAGTTTTGGGTTAAGGTATTTTGCACCTGCCAAAGCCCTGAGGCCCTGAAGGGCCCAAAAATCAAAAGAATAAGGAGGAGTTATAAATGAGTATTTCAGTTTCCCTGCATGGGTGCGAAGGATTTGCAGAACGTAAGGAAATTTTTGCATTGCAGCCGGAGGTGGAACGCTGCCACCACGCACTGCACAATAAAACGGGCAAGGGCAATGATTTTGTTGGCTGGGTCGACCTGCCGGAAGCCTACGACAAAGAGGAATTCGCCCGTATTAAACAAGCTGCGGAAAAAATCCGCGCAAACAGCGAGGTTTTGATTGTTATTGGTATCGGCGGTTCCTACCTTGGTACGCGAACAGCCCTGGACTTTATTAAGACACCATTTTATAATGAAAAGAAAAAAGATACGCCTGACATCTATTTCGTTGGGAATAACATCAGTTCTGCATACCTCA
This sequence comes from Lachnospiraceae bacterium, assembly GCA_910576545.1. Classification (GTDB taxonomy): domain Bacteria; phylum Bacillota; class Clostridia; order Lachnospirales; family Anaerotignaceae; genus Anaerotignum_A. The sequence goes on along the minus strand of CAJTKM010000013.1, from coordinate 31,895 downwards.
ACGATATTCTTGCTATTTTGGGCGACAGGGATTTTTCTGTAAATGTCATTTCCAAATCCGGTACGACGACAGAGCCTGCCATCGCTTTCCGTATCTTTAAGCAGATGCTGGAAAAGAAATATGGCAGGGACGAGGCGGCAAAGCGTATTTTTGCCACGACCGACAAGGCAAGGGGCGCGCTCAAGCAGATGTGCGATGCGGAGGGCTATGAAACCTTCGTCATCCCCGATGATATCGGCGGACGTTTTACTGTGCTGACAGCGGTGGGCCTGCTGGCAATGGCTGTTGCGGGCGTGGATATCGACAGGGTCATGCAGGGAGCGGCAGAAGCGATGAAGCTGTTCGCTGAGCCGGAGATGGAAAAAAATATCTGCTACCAGTATGCCGCTTTGCGCTACCTGTTCTACAAGCAGGGCAAAAGCATTGAAATACTGGCGAACTATGAGCCGCACCTGACCTCCTTTGGGGAATGGTACAAACAGCTGTTTGCGGAAAGCGAGGGCAAGGAGCACAAGGGCGTGTTCCCTGTTACGGCAAATTTCTCGACCGACCTGCATTCCATCGGGCAGTTCATTCAGGACGGCGGACGTTATTTCTTTGAAACGGTGCTTTGGTGCAAAGAGCCGAAAACAGCCGCAGTGATTCCGTTTGACGAGCAGGACGGCGATGGCATGAACTTCCTTGCGGGCAAGGAAATGCAGTTTGTCAACAGCAAGGCGTTTGCGGGGACGCTGCTGGCGCATATGGACGGCGGTGTGCCGAATATCGTTGTTGAAATAGACAAGATGGACGAATGGCACTTTGGTGCGCTGGTGTATTTCTTCGAGAAGGCAGTCGGCATCAGCGGCTATCTGCTGGATGTGAACCCGTTTGACCAGCCGGGCGTGGAGGCATACAAGAAAAATATGTTTGCACTGCTTGGTAAGCCGGGATATGAGGACATGAAGGCGGAACTGGAAAAACGCCTCAGCTAAACAAAAGGCAGACGCAATAAAAAGTTTTGCAGCAAAAACAATCAGATGGAAGGTTTTGCCATACCTTCCATTTTTTTGTGCAAATTTCCATGCTTAGAGTTTTATTTACATTTTGCCGGATTTCGGGTATAATGGAAACACTAAGTATTGTTTTAGGTTTCCGAAAGGAGCAGCGGGACAATGGATAAAAAAATTTTAATCGTAGATGACGAAAAAAATATCAGGGATATTATTATATACAACCTGAAAAAGGAGGGCTACCAAATCCTTCAGGCGGCGGACGGCGAGGAGGGCGTGCGCCTGGCGATGGAGGAGGAGCCTGACCTCATACTGCTGGATATCATGATGCCGAAGATGGACGGTTACGACGCCTGCAAAAAAATACGCGAAACGAAAAACACGCCGATTATCATGCTGACGGCGCGCGCGGAGGAAGTTGACAAGGTGCTGGGGCTGGAGTTTGGTGCAGATGATTATGTGACGAAGCCATTCGGCGTACGGGAACTGATGGCGCGGGTCAAGGCAAACCTGAGGAAAGCAGCATTCAGGGCAGAGCCTGCCGCTGATGCACCGGTGGCAGGCAGCGCGTTTGAGCGGCTGGATTTGAACCCGGACCGTTACGAGGTGCGCAAGGACGGAAAAATTATCGACCTGACACTGCGGGAATTTGAATTGCTGAAATTTCTTTCCGGACAGAAAGGGCAGGTCTTTTCCCGTGAAACTCTTCTGGAAAAGGTTTGGGGCTACGAATATTTCGGGGACGTGCGGACGGTAGATGTAACCATCCGCCGCCTGCGTGAGAAGATCGAGGACGACCCCGGTAAGCCGGTCTATATCCTGACAAAAAGAGGCGTTGGTTATTACTTTGATTGCTGAGAAAAGCGGGGGCGGAACATTTGCGCAGTATAAAATGGAAACTGATTGCGATGTACCTGGGGCTGGTGCTGATTGTGATGATTGTCAGCGGGACATATATCCTTCTGAGCCTTCGCAATATTGAGATTGACAAATCCAGGGCGCAGCTGGAAAGCTACGCGGAAAAAATAAATGAACAGGTGGTTGAGAGCGTCGGGGAAGAAAATTTTCAGGCGGAACTGATGAAAACGGTTACAAATGCCGTAGGAATACAGGGAAACATACTGGACGCCAACGGCGATACCATTGCGTCCACAACAGAGCTGAAGGCGCCTTATCCGACTTATACGGACCAGGCGATTATTGCCGCCATGAACGGTATGACGTCTTTTTCCTCCGGAAAACGCAGCACGGATTCCCTCGGCCTGCTGAAGGAATGGATGAGCTATGCCATGCCGGCACAGGCAGATGAGGACGGCAGGAGCTACATTGTTTACACACGACTGGACGCAGGCGATATGCAGGCCAGCCTGAATCAGACTACGCAGACCATCGTGGCAGCTGTGGCGATTGCACTGTTCCTGGCTGCTATCATGGGCTATGTGTTCGCGCAGACGCTGACAGGTCCCATACTCGCACTGACAAAGGGCGCGAAAAGCCTTGCTGAAGGCGGCGGGCTGAACCAAAGCCTGAAGGTGCGCAGCAGTGACGAGATTGGGCAGCTGACGAGCAGCTTTAATTATATGGCTTCGGAGCTGACGAAAAACATGTCAGAAATATCGCGGGAAAAGAACCGGCTGGAAATCCTTCTTCACAACATGAGTGACGGCGTTATCTCTTTCAGCAGGGATGGCGACCTGATGCTTGCAAACGCCGCGGCTACGGAAATGCTTGGCGTAGAGGAGATGACAATGGATTTTTCCCAGTTTATCCGTGCGTATGATATCAATTCGTCAGTTTATCTGGATATGGGAAACGAGCCGTCTAAAAAAGTTATATTCCCGGTGGGAAAACAATTCATTAATGCAAACTTTTCGCCGTATTATGATACGGCGGGGCGTATTGAAGGTGTTGTAGTTGTTTTACAGGATATTACCGAGCAGAAAAAGCTGGACGATATGCGTAAGGAATTTGTGGCAAATGTTTCGCATGAGCTGCGTACGCCGCTGACGACAGTGAAAAGCTATACGGAAACACTCATCGAAGGGGCTATTGAGGACAGAGAAATTGCGCTGGATTTCCTCGGCATTATCGACAGCGAGGCAGACCGCATGGCGTTCCTTGTGCGGGATTTGCTGCAGCTGACGCGCTTTGACAATAAGCAGGTGCGGCTGGATATTACGGAAATCGAAATGAATGAATTTTTGAATATTACGGTGCGGCAGAATAAAATACATGCCGAGGCGAAAAATCAGGAACTGACGTTTGAGCCATACCCGCATGATGTCGTAATCTATGGCGACAGGGACAGAGTAGGGCAGGTTGTAAACAACATCGTAACGAACGCCATCAAATATAGTCTTGAACAGGCGCAGATTCGTATTTATATCGGGGAGGACGCGCAGTATTACAAAATATCCGTGCGGGATACCGGCATGGGTATCTCCCGTGAAGACCTGCCACGCATATTTGAACGTTTTTACCGCGTGGATAAGGCCCGCAGCCGCGCCATGGGCGGCACAGGGCTGGGGCTTGCCATTGCGAAAGAGATCATGGAAGGCCATGGCGGACGGCTGACCGCCGAAAGCGAATACGGCAAAGGGACGGTGATGACGATGTGGTTCCCGAAGGAACGCCCCGTCCTGCATTATGAGGAGGCTGAAAACTGATTATTAAAATCTATACTTTTCAATTAGGCGTTTTTAATGGATTTTATTCCGTAAATTTATTGTAAAAGTGCATATTTTATGCTACTCTTGAATATATAAACAGAAACAAATACAGACAAAAAAGTATGCTTTTTGACAAAAAAAGAGTTTGTACACAAGTTCTGTGGACATTTCTCCTGATTTATGTTATGGTATTGTAGGCTATACAATTTTTTGAAAGACAGGAGATTTGCAGATAAATGCCTGCCGTGGAGAACGGCGGGCGGCTGGGAAGGCAGGGCTTTAATGGAACGGCGGGAAGCATCGCGTTTTGGTAAAGCGGGTTTTATTTTCGAGCCTTACGGAAAATAGATTTCTGGAGCATTGATACGGCAGAAAAAGGAAGTGTGAAAAGATGAAAAAAAGTATCCTGGTCGTAGATGATATGGAGCTGAACCGCGCAATTTTGTGCGAGATTTTTCGGCAGGATTATCACATGATTGAGGCGGAAAATGGTGAGGAAGCATTAGAATGCATCAAAGGAAAGGAAAATGAGCTGGCAGCGGTCCTGCTGGATATTGTCATGCCTGTTATGGACGGCTTTGCTGCTCTGGAAAAAATGAACCAAACTGATTTTACAAAAAAAGTACCTGTTTTTTTAATTACGGCGGAAAATACGGAAGAATCTACGATAAAGGGCTATGAAATGGGCGTTATGGATGTGATTGGCAAGCCCTTTGTATCGCATATCGTAAAGCGGCGTATTGAAAGCGTGATTGAGCTGTTCCATATCAGGGATAAGCTGAGTAAAAAAGTCGATATACAGGAACGCGAGCTGGACGAAAAGCGGAAGGAACTGGAGTCCCTGAACCGCGCGCTTGTAGAAACACTGGCGACTGCCATCGAATTCCGTGACTGTGAATCTGGTGACCATGTCCGCAGGATACACGATTTCACGCTGTTCTTCCTGAATAAAATGGAATTCAGCAAGGATATGAATGAGGTGCAGAAAGAAGAAATTGCCACGGCGGCAATCCTGCACGATGTGGGCAAAATTGCGATCCCGGACAATATTCTGAACAAGCCCGGCAAACTGACAAGCGAAGAATTTGAGATTATGAAAAGCCATACGGTGCAGGGGTGTGAACTTCTGGAAAGGATTCCGGAAATTACCCATCACCCGATTTATAAATATGCATATGATATTTGCAGACACCATCATGAACGCTGGGATGGGCGAGGTTACCCTGACGGGCTGGCTGGGGAGGAAATTTCCATGTGGTCGCAGATTGTTGCCCTTGCGGACGTATATGACGCGCTGACAACAGACCGTGTATATAAAAAGGCATTTACACATGAGGAAAGCCTGCGCATGATTCTGAATGGGGAATGCGGCCAGTTCAACCCGATGCTGATGGAAACATTGAGGGATTTAAGTGAAGAAATTAAAGCAATGCTGCTGAATCGGATTAAAAAGTAAGAAGGGAGCTTCAAAATGGATAAAAAGGATATATTGAAAGCCGCAGGGGTGGATTATGACGGGGCATTATCCCGTTTTATGGGCAATGAGGCTCTTCTGATGCGGTTTTTGAATAAATTTTTGGACGATCCGAATTTCCTGAATCTTGATACGGCTCTGGAACAGGGCGATGCGGAAAAGGCGTTCCAGGCGGCGCATACGCTGAAAGGCGTTGCGGGCAACCTGTCGCTTTCGGGGCTGTATGAACAGGCGGCAAGGATTTCCGAGGCTCTGCGCAGCGGGGATTTGGAGAGTGCGAAAACGATTATGCCGGACGTAAAGGCGGCGTATAAGAAAATTACAGAGGCTTTGGCACAGGATTGAGTGAAGTGTGTGGAATAGGCTGAGGCAGTGGACAGGGCGGAGCGTTCTGTCCATTTTTATGCAGTTTTAATACGGGCAGTTTTTGCATAAAACGCAAAGCGGCGTGAAACTAACTTCTGTTCGTTTCACGTCGCTTTGCTTATCTGCGGATGACAGGACTTGAACCTGCACGGGCGTAATGCCCACTAGAACCTGAATCTAGCGCGTCTGCCAGTTCCGCCACATCCGCACAACTCATTGCGCTTAATCAGTATATCGTGTTTTTTAGAAAATGTCAAGGAATTTTTTTCAAAAACCGCCAAATTTTTTTTCCCGGATTTAACGGAAAAAATGGCGGCTTTTCAGCTTCAGCCCCATATGTATCTCCATGTATCCTCCCAGCAGGTTTTCCAGCTGCTGGAGCGCGTCAGGGGCAAGGTTGAAGCCAAATACCTGCCGTACCTCATGCCCCAGAACAAAGGCTGCTGCGCGGCGTACAGCGCCATGCAGAAGGATACTGCCGGGCGTGTGGTGTCTTTCGCATAGGAACGCGCCCTCCTGCCAGTCGAAGAACAGCCTGCCGTCCTCCGAGCCGCAGACAGCGCAGACCGGCGGCGCGAAAAAGCCGGAGATTTGCAGGAGCTTCAACTCAAAAATGCGCGAAACCATCTGCGGCGGCAAGATGCCTTTTTCCATTACCGTCAGGGCATAGTAGAGCAGTGCAAGTATTTCGTCCTGCTCCGTACCCTCGGGGCAGGTCCGGTCCGTCAGCTCTGCCAGATAGACTGCCTCCGCCAGCTTTTCCATATCGGTGCGCAAAGCATAGAAGCTATTGAGCAGCTCCGCCTGTGTGACGGAGTAAAATCCGCGCCCCTCATATGCCACGAAATCGGCATAGCAGAACAGCTGTGCCGCCGCAAGGAGTTTGCTTTTGGCTTTCCTTGCGCCCCGTGCGGAAAGCAGCACGCGCCCGACGCCTTTTGCCAGTACAACAATCTGTTTGTTGCTTTCGCCCTGTATCCGTTCGCCTATTACGATTCCTTGCAGCTTGACTGTTCCCATTGCCGACTCCGTTTCTGTGTTCCTGTGGTTTTATGGTAAAAAACTAGTAGAAATTTTTGTATTTTGAGCTGTCCTGAATGCGGCGGCGGGGGTTGGGCTCGTCCCGCAGGGCAGGGCGGCAGTGCAGATAGCGCAGATAGTCCCTTACCTGCCCCGTCCGGGTGAAAGTCTGCCAGTGTTCCTTTTCGCGTTCGGTCATAGCCAGCATCCCCTTTCTTCGTTCATTTTGTTTTATTAGGATGCGGGAAATGCATGCAAAACATACTGGCAAAATAATTCCAGAATATTTAAGACCTTTTGCCAGCTGTATGATCCCCCCGTTTTCAAAAAGGTTTACACGTTCCGTTTATCATACCCGAAATTTTTCAGCAGGAAATCGCTGTCCCGCCAATCTTTTTTGACCTTTACCCAAAGCTGGAGGTAAATCTGAGAGCCGAGCAGACGCTCCATATCATGCCGGGCAGCCGCGCCGATACGTTTGAGCATCGCGCCCTGTTTCCCGATGATGATGCCTTTATGCGAATCGCGTTCACAGTAAATGGTTGCATCTACGTCAACCATGTTTTTATCGGCACGTTTTTTCATACCAGTGATCTCTACTGCGATACCGTGCGGGATCTCGTCCTGCAACAGGTACAAAGCCTTTTCCCGTATGATTTCTGCCGCAATCTGGCGTTCCGGCTGGTCTGTTACCATATCCCCGGGGAAATACTGCGGTCCCTCCGGCAGGTATTTGCGTATCACGTTTATTAACTCGTCCAGATTTGTGGATTTTATGGCGGAAATCGGCAGGACTTCCGCAAAACCGTACAGTTTGCTGTACGTGTCGATAACGGCAAGGAGCTTTTCGCGCTCTATGGTATCGATTTTGTTTATCACAAGTATAACAGGCGTTTTTACGTTTTTCAGCCGTTCGATGACGTACAGGTCAAGCGGATGCGGCTGTTCCGCAGGCTCAATGAGAAACAGCACCAAATCCACTTCGTTGAATGTATTTTCTGCCGCGCGAACCATGTATTCGCCAAGCTTATGGCGTGGCTTATGGATGCCGGGTGTATCGAGAAATACACATTGAAAGTCATCTTCCGTCAGTATGCTTGTGATTTTGTTGCGTGTCGTCTGCGGCTTATGCGAGGTGATGGCGATTTTTTCACCAATCAGGCTGTTCATCAGTGTGGATTTGCCTACGTTTGGTCTGCCTGTCAGCGAAACGAAACCGGAATAAAATTTTTTCATGCCTGTTCTTCCTCCGCAGCTTTTCTTGCCGCCTCCTGCTCCGCAAGGAATTCCTTTTCCTTTGCATCCCAGTCCTGCTGCATGGATAGCAGAAGGACATATTGCAGCCAGCGGTCGTTTTTCGTGTCAATATCCTCCTGTGTCAAGCCCTTCAGGAGCGTCAGAGCCTGATAGTATTTAAGGCCGTTTTCGGCTGTCATATATTCCGACTGCATACCCAGCACGACGCAGATTTTGTTCGGCAGGCGGTATCTGCGGATTTCCTCCTGCACGCCCGCTGTGCTTCTGCCCATACGCTGCATGAATTCGAGTGCGTTTTTGTAATGAGCCACATATTCGCTTTCAAGTATTTTGACGCGTTCCGCGCCCCAGTTTTTCTCGATGTATTCTACAACTTCGTCCATTGTTTTTGCATTTGGCGTAAGCTTTACGTCTGCAAAGCGCGCCTTTAACGCTTCTAATTTCTGCTGTTCCATGTGTATCCTCCTTTTTCAAACCTTGGAGGCTCCGCCTCCAAACCTCCGCAAGGGACGTCGTCCCTTGACCCTTTTTCTGGCAGGGAATTTCATTTTGCCAATCTTTTTTTTCCAAATCTCTCGCTTTCGGGAAACGTAGTTTCCCGCAATAAAGTTTGGGATCCAGCCCTTTTCAAAGGGGTGGCGGGGGTTGGGGCAAAGCCCCGCGTTTTTTATCCTTTCAACTCGTCCCATTTTTGGCGTATCGCCTGCATATCCTCCCATGCGGGTCGTTTTTTCGTTTCGTCCCGAAGGAGTGCGGAAGGGTGGTAGGTTGCAATCATATGGTATCCCTTGCGCTCAAACCACTGCCCGCGCTGGCGGGTGATCTTAAAGCCGGGGTCAATGACGGTTGTCGCCGCAATCCGCCCCAGGCAGACGATAATCTTCGGCTGTATCAGCATCAGCTGATAGCGCAAGTAATTCAGGCAGGCAGCTTTTTCATCTTCCTGCGGGTCCCGGTTGCCGGGCGGGCGGCATTTCACAATATTTGCGATATACGCATCTTCCAGTGAAAGCCCAACGCTCTCCAGCATTTTATCCAGCAGTTGACCCGCCGGGCCGACAAACGGCACGCCCTGCAAATCCTCCTGCTGGCCGGGACCTTCACCAATGAACAGGATATCCGCCGTACGGCTGCCCTTGCCGATAACAACGTTTGTCCGACGCTCCCAAAGCTTGCATTTCCGGCAGGAATAGCATGCGCCCTCCAATGTTTCCCAGCTTTTCTCCGCCATTTCTTCACCTCTTTCAAAACATTACAGACCAAAAAATCTTAAAGAACCTGGGGGGCGATGCCCCGCGTATTTGGCATTACACCTGATACGTTTCCAGTGCGTTTGCCGCTTCCTGCGCGAAACTTTCGCCCGCGCCCCAGTCGAACCGCCAGAAAAGGCTGTTTCCGCCGCCGCCGGCGGATAACCGTACGCGTGTTGTGCCGTTACTGTCGAGATTGTCCGCGACCAATGTCAGCGTCGCGCGGTTAGAAGAACGCATATAATACCGCTCAAACAGCCGGACAACGACCTCTTTTCCGTCCGCTGTACGCCTGTTATAAGAGTCCAGAAGTTCTGCACTGACAATGCCGCCTGCCAGCTTATCCCTTACGACCTCCGCCGCTTCTGACGGCGTGAGCGTCACCCGCATCTCTATTACTTCCATTCTGCTCACTCCTTTTATTAAGACCTTTTCTATTTTTTTCGCCGTATGAAGCAGAGCAGGGCCTCAAAATTTGTATTTTCCCTGAATTTTCTGCCTTGGGAAACGCAGTTTCCTGCAATAAAGTTCTTTGCCCCGCTTTCTCCGAAAGAAAGCGGGTGGGGGGATTGGGGGCAAAGCCCCCAAGGTCTTTTTTATCTCAAATCCTCCGGACCGAACCCGAACGGCAGAAGTTCCCGCACGGAAAAGGACTTCATTCCGTCTTTTTCACTGTCCAACAGCACTATACCATCTGGCATGAATTCATACAGCACCTGCCGGCATATGCCGCAGGGCGATGCGTATTCCCCGCTGCTGGCTGCAATGGCAATTTTTCGGAATGCCCGGACGCCCTCCGAAACTGCTTTTACAACAGCCGTCCGTTCTGCGCAGATTGTCCCGCCATAGCTTGCGTTTTCCACGTTGCACCCTAAAAATACCTGTCCGTTTTCCGCCAGCAGCGCCGCGCCTACCTGAAACCTGGAATAAGGCGCATATGCCTGTGCCATTGCCTCTTTCGCCTTTGCCATCAGCTCCGTATCCGTAATTTCTGTTTTCCCAGCCAAGTTTTCAGCCATATTCTATACCCCTTTCATTCCCTTGGGAAACCCGCCAGAAGCAGTATTTCCCTCTGCCGCCGGAACATTTCCGCTTCCTCCTCCGGCTCTATGTGGTCATATCCCAAAAGATGCAGCATACTGTGCGCCGTCAGGAACGCAATTTCCCGCTGTAGGGAATGTCCGTATTCTGCTGCCTGTTCTTTTGCCCGCTCCAGAGAAATGATAATATCCCCAAGCAGTATTTCGCCGTTTTCATTCCTGTCCGGCTCCTCTCCCTCCGCAAAGGCCAGCATGGGAAAGCTGAGCACATCTGTTGCCCTGTCGATTTCCCGAAACTGTTTGTTTATCTGGCGTATCTCATCATTGTTCACAATGGAAACACTGATTTCACACGCCTCATCAAAGCTCTCGCAGCGCAGGGCTTCTGCCGCGGCTTTTTTCACTGCGTTCTCCAATTCCGGCGGGAAAATCTCTCCTGCGCGGTTATCAATCCATATTGTCACGTTCTGTTTCTCCTTCTGTTCCGGCGGGTTCTTTTTTCGCCGCCGCCTCAATTTCTTCCTTCTTCGGGTAGGCGACCCGTTCGTGATACATGCCGTGGAATACTTTCAAAAATGCCCCGCGTATGATTTCCAGCTCATGTATCGCCAGCCCGCTGTTGTTCAGCTGTCCATCGTCCAGCTTGTCCTTCATCAGCCCTTTTACTGCTTCCTCCGCTTCGGCAAGCGTTTTTCCGCTGCCCAGCATGGAACGCACTGCCGCCTCTATGGTATCCGCCAGCATAACGACAGCGGATTCCCGAAAGGAAGGGACAGGCCCGTCATAGCGGAAATCTTCTTCCTTTATATGTTCCGGTCCCTCGGCTTTCAATGCTTTGAAATAAAAATATTTGACAAGGCTTGTCCCATGATGCTGGCGGATGATGTCCAGTATCGTGCGGGGCAGACCGTAAGCCTGTCCCATCTCAAGCCCCTCCCGCGCGTGCTGAATGATGATGCGTGCGCTGTCCTCCGGAGGGAGGTCGTCATGCGGGTTGTAACCGGTCTGATTTTCCGAAAAAAAGCGGGGGTCTTTCAGCTTACCGATATCATGGTAATACGCGCCAGCCCTTGCCAGCGCGGTATTTGCACCGATTTCGTATGCCGCTGTTTCCGCAAGGTTTGCCACAATCAGGCTGTGGTGGTACGTTCCCGGCGCTTCAATCATCAGCCGCCGCAGGAGCTCATTATTCGGATTCGTCAGCTCCAGCAGACGCAGGGGGGTGTTTGCTTCGAACGCCGCTTCCCAGAAGGGCAGGCTTCCTACAGCAATGATAACGGAAACCAGCCCCATGAGCGCTCCGAAACCGCTTTTGAGCAGGAGCTCCGCGGAGTAGCCGTTTTCAAAGAACAGTCCCACGCCCAGCATGGAAAAAAAGCTGACCGCGCCCATTGCCAGAGCCGCCGGCACCATATGGCTGCGCCGTTCTGTTTTCTGTATCAGCAGTGCGCCCAGTGTGCCGACCAGCAGGGAATACATCAGGAATTCTACGTCCCCATTGAATATGAAACAGCCAACGATACAGAACGCGCAGTTTATTACAAGCGCGATATTCCGCCCAATCAAAAGCCCTGCCAGCATGGCGAAAAGCCCGAGGGGTATCAGCGTGAAATTCTGTATGTTTGCCATCGCGCGCAGAAGGATCACCATGCCGGTATAGATGGTAAACAGCATGAGCCGCTCATTCCCGCGAAGCATCTTTCTGCTGCGTCCCCAGAGGAAATAGAGGACAACGCCCGCGAACAGCAGTGTTACCAGCAGGAGGCTCCCCAAAAGCGGGAGCGCGCTGTTCTGGTAATCTGCTGAATGGATCAGCCCGAGGCTTTGCAGCCTGTCATAAATTTCCTGTGTGATGATTTCGCCCTCGTCCACGATTTTCTGGTTTTTGCGTATCATCACGTTTTCCACTTCGGCGCGCTTGGCTTCCCTTGCAGCTTCCATGGCGTCCTCGTCCGGCACAAGGTTTGGCTTGAGGGCAGCGGAAAAAATGAGGCTTGCCATTTCTTTCAGCTCGCCGCTCCATTCCGTTTCGGCAAACGCTGCCTGTGCCTGTTCACGACCTTTGGAAAGCATGTCCGCCGTCACACCGGCGCTGTAGACCTGGTTCATTGCGGCAATGCAATCTTCCGCGAACAGCAGCCGCTGTGCCCGTCCCATGCTTTCATATGCCGCAAGCTGTCTTCCGCTGAGCACAACGGGCAGCTTCATGGAAGCCTCCTGCACGCGTTCATAATAGCTTTCGCCATCGGCAAGGGAGGCAAGTATGCTGTTCAGTTCCTGAAACATTTCGTTAACCAGTGTGCGGCTGTTTTCCTCCGCGACAAGGTCGTTTTTGTATATTGGGCCTACACTGTCCGCCGCCGCATCTTTCAACCGGTTTGTAATAACCTCGTCCACAGCGTCCCTTGCGGCAATATACCGCTTTTCTGCCACTGCGCCGACCTGAATGGTTTCCTGCTCCTGCACATAGGAGCCTGTCCCAATGCAGAATGTCGTTATAAGGAAAGCAATTACCAGCAGTGTCCAGTTTCCCGGCCGCCGTTTAGTGGCGTTTTCTGTCTTTCCTGCCATCGCGCTCGCCCCGCTTTCCTTTTTCCCGCGTGTCCTTTTTCTCTGCTTTTTCATAGGCAAGTATGATCTTCTGTACCAGCGGGTGGCGTACAACGTCTTTATTCGTCAGGGTGATCATGCCAATGCCCTCTATGCCGGAAAGGATCTTTGTCGCTTCCATCAGGCCGGAGCGCTTGCCCTCCGCCAGGTCTATCTGCGTTACATCGCCTGTAATGACTGCTTTCGCGCCGAAGCCGATGCGCGTCAGAAACATTTTCATCTGTTCCGGTGTGGTGTTCTGCGCTTCGTCCAGCACGATAAAGGCGTTATCCAGCGTGCGCCCGCGCATGTATGCCAGCGGTGCAACCTCTATCAGCCCTTTTTCCATATTTTTCATGAAATTTTCTGCGCCCATGATTTCGTAAAGCGCGTCATAAAGCGGGCGCAGGTAGGGGTCCACCTTCTGCTGCAGGTCGCCCGGCAGAAAGCCGAGCTTTTCCCCTGCCTCGATGGCGGGGCGGGTGAGTATGATACGGCTGACCTCGTTATTCTTAAACGCCGTTATTGCCATTGCCATAGCGAGATAGGTTTTGCCTGTACCTGCCGGACCGATGCCGAAAACGACTGTATTGTTCTTCATAAGGTCTACGTATTTTTTCTGTCCCAGCGTTTTGGGTTTCAAATGCCTGCCGTTTGCTGTCACGCAGATTAAATCGTCATACACCTTTTCCAGTTCCTTCAAATCCGCCTCCTCCGCGGAGGCAAGGAAATAATTCAGGTTCTGCTCGGTGATTTCCTCACCCTTCGCTGCCAGTGCGGCAAGGGAGCTGACGACGTTCCACGCTTTACGGACGCCGCGCTCTGCCCCGACGATTTTCACATCATCGCCCCTGTTGACGATCTGCACGCCGCAGGCGCGCTCCACCTGCTTGATATTTGCGTCAAACTGCCCGAATACCGGCAGTATTACGCTGTTATCCAACTGCAAAGTTTTTTCAAATCGTTCCATTCTCCGTTTCCCGTTCCTTTTCTGTGGTTTGTTTTTCCTCGATACGCTCGGTAAGCGAAACTTCTGCTTCGGCATGGATGCTGTCGGCGTATTCTGTGTAATGGATTTCTATATCTTCTATTGTACCGTATGCGCTCAATAAATTCTCTGTCTTTTTTCTTAAATTTTCTTCCAGAAGAGCTTTTGCCTCCTCCGGCGTGCGCGTTTTCTGAACACGGGAAAAGCTGTGCCAGCTTTCCTTTTTCCATTTCAGCGGCAGTTCAAAATCGCCGAGGGCAAGCGGGCGTTCCCAGAGGGGCTTTTTCTCCCATTCCCTGCCTTCGCGGCTTTCGCTGGGATGAAGAAGGTCCAGTTCCCGGCTGTCAAAAATAAGGCTGTGGTTTTCCTGCACCTCTCCGTCATAAACGATTTCCTCGTAGGCAAACGGCGCATCTTCCGCCAGCCTGAGCCAGACGCGTGCAGTTACCGCGCCCTCTGCCGCGACGTATTCAGGGTGCTGTTCCTCGCCCTCCAGCCCGATTATGACCTCGGAGGAAATCAGTACATCTCCTTTTTTCACGACATCGCCCTCAGAAACCAGAGGGGTGCCGCGCTCCGCTGTGATTTTGAGTATCACGCCATCCTGAGCGGCAACAATATCGCAGGGAGTCGCTTTATCTACGATTTCCGCTTTTTCGATGGTTTCGGCAAGGCGGATGGTAGCGTCTGTGCCTTTCAGACTGATACTTGCCCAGGAGATATCGGGGAAGTTTTCGAGCAGGGTATTTGTGACTGCATGCAAATCCAGACCCTTTTTCCATGAGCCGGGGTGCAGGCCCATATCGCCGCAGGCGTCCAAAATCTCCTCGGTGGAAAGACGCTCGTTGCCCTCCACATTGACCACCCAGATGAAGGAAGAAAGAGCATAAAGTCCGGCGGCAAACAGCAACATACCCGCCGCCAAAGCCTGCCTGCCGCGGAACCGCCGCAGAGATGCAGGCAGGCCGCCCCAGCGGATAACCTGGAGCGTACAGCCCGTTTTTTCTGCACAGGTCTGCAAAAGGGGAAGGCTGCCGCAGGGAGCGTTCATAGTCATGCCTGCACCGTCCTGCGCGATGTCCCAGAGATAGACCCCGCGGTACGCCGCCATGTTCATGAAGCGTTCGGCGGAAAAGCCCTTTGCCTTTATCATAACATATCCGCGCAAATAATACCACAATGCCAGAAACAAAATCCTCACCTCATATAAAAAACAAAAAGAATGAAAGAAATTGGGGCTTTGCCGCAAAAGCAGGGAATGTTTGCCATTTCCTCCCGTCTGCCCTTTTTCTGCCTTATGTCAGAAATTCCAATCCATCTAACGCCCCTGTAACAACAAGACATTCCGCGGTCAGCTGTTTCAGGCAGAGCCCCTTGCCGCTGAGCCGCAGTGTACCTGCCGCCGTGCCGATACGCACGCTTTCCTCATCATATTCCAATATGCCCTTATAATTTTCTATCGTCACTTCTTCCCGCCCCAGCAAGGAGATCAGCGGCAGACCCAGCATAATCTCCTTTGGCAGTTCCAAAGCCTCCGTCATATTTTTCCGCAGACCCAAATCCAACACCGCCTTGCCTTATAGGATAGCCATTTGTCTATAATATGCGGGGGGGAAGGGGAATAGACCGGGGTGTTTTCGGGCAGCAAAAAAGCGGCGGGGCTGTTTTCCCTGCCGCTTTCAGATAGTTTCTTATGTTTACAGGCTGCTGTCCTCAAAGCTGTCTGCCTGTTCTACGGATTCATCCAGAGGGACGTCAGTTTCATCCATCTGCACCTCTGCCAGCGTGATGCCGTCCGCCAGACTGAATGTGATGGTTTCTTCATCTGCAAATGCTACGCTGTCCCAGATATTCTGGCTGCCATCCACGAAGGTCATCTGCACCTGCCAGCCTTCCTCTGTTTCCGGCAGAAACCCTTTCAGCGCGATAGGCATTTCATAATTGCTTTTCCATTCCGTTTCGGAAAGAGAAATTTCCTGCCAGTCGCTTTCAGCGGAAGGGCGGATTTCCAGACGCGAAACATCTCGCCCTGTCTGGTTTGCGAAGGTCATCCGGTATTCCGTTTCCTGCAGCTGAGCCTGCTCCTGTTCCTCCCCGCCGCAGCCCGCAAGCCCGAAAACCAGCGCCGCGCTGATTGCAGCTATAAAAAACATTCTTCTTTTCATCTTTGCATTCCCTTTCGTTATTTATTCTGCCGTGTAGTTTTCAAAAACGATTTTTTCAATGGTTATTTCCTCAAGGGGCTTGTTGGCAGAGTCCGTTTCTGCTGCCGCAATGGCGTCTACCACGTCCATACCGTCAATTACCTGCCCGAATATGGTGTATGGCGAGCCGAAAGCATATTCCAGATGTGCCGCGCCGCCCTGTTCCCTGTAATAATCCAGCACTTCATCAGGGAAAATATCGTTAAACGTAAAGTATTCACCATGCAACGTCAGCCCAAGCTCGCCTTCGTTGCTGTCGCGCGCCTCCTGCAAAGCGGAAAGGGCTTCCTCCTGCACGTCCTTCTGCTGTACGATAAAGAACTGGCTGCCGTTGGTATTCTGCCCGCGGTTTGCCATTGCCAGCGCGCCGCGATAGAAGTGGAGTTTTTCGGATATTTCGTCTTCGAAATCCTCTCCCCAGCAGCTTTCGCCGCCTGCGCCTGTGCCGGTGGGGTCGCCTGTCTGTATCATGAAATCTTCAATGATGCGGTGGAAGATCACACCGTCATAATAGCCGTCCTTTGCCAGTGTTTTGAAGTTTTCGACTGCCTTTGGGGCTTCTTCCGGATAGAGCCGCAGTGTGATATCACCCATAGATGTTGTGATGACTGCGATTTCCTCGTCTTCCGCAGGCAGCTGTGCCTGTAGGATCGTGCCTCCGTTACTGCTGCCAGACTCCTGCGCCTGCTGTTCTCCGCCACAGCCGACAGCAAGGAACGTCAGAACTGCCGCCGCAACCAAACCTTTATACCATTTCATGAAGAAATCCCTCCGTTCTGCGTTTTCCATATGCCCCCGCCAGCCTTTCCGCCGGCGGAGAGTCCATAGAAAGCATTGTAGTATACAAAATGGAGAGGTGTCAATTCGTAAATTCTTAAAAGTTTATTAAGAACCTATCCGTAAATTATCTACGCACATCCTGCTGCATCTTTTCCGGCAGTCTTTGTCGCTTTTCCCTGCCGTACCACCCGGTACGCCTGCAAAAAAGCTCCCTGCCTGCCGGAAAATCTGACTGTGCAACCTGCACGTATCTTATTTATGGATAAGATCTAAATATCAGAGGAAACCGCCCGAATTTGTGCCATTACGCCTTCAACGCCGTTTTTTCCATGGCTGTTCCGCATTGCGGCGATATGTTTTTCCCTGCATTCGTACAATATCTGTATGCTCCCCAGCAGCATTTCCGGCGAAAGATCTTCCTCCTGCAATACACGCGCAAAGCCCTGCTTTTCAAAGGACGCGGCATTGAGAATCTGGTCGCCCCTGCTGGCTTTTGCGGAAAGCGGTATCAGAAGATGCGGCTTTTCCAGCGCGAGAAATTCCGAAATGGAGTTGCTCCCCGCGCGCGAAACGATGATATCGGCTGCCGCGAACAGGTCTGCCAGCCCGTCGGAAACGTATTCAAACTGTTTATAGCCCTGCTGCCCGTTCAGCTCTGTTTCCAGATGCCCTTTTCCGCAGAGATGCACAATGTCAAAGGTTTCCAGCAGTGCAGGCAGGCAGTCCCGCAGGCAGTTATTCAGCTTTACTGCGCCCAGAGAGCCGCCCATTTGCAGCAGTACGGGCTTTTTCCCGTCAAAGCCGCAGGCGGCAAGCCCCTTTTCCCGTCTGCCCGCGAACAATTCCCCGCGGATGGGCGTGCCTGTGTAGACGCCGCGCCCCTTCGGGATGTATTCCAGCGTTTCGGGAAAGGTCGTACAGATGACCTTTGCTGAGGGCATGGCAATTTTATTTGCCAGCCCGGGCGTGATGTCTGATTCATGGATGATAACGGGTATTTTGTTCCGCTTCGCGCCCAGCACAACGGGTACGGCAACAAAACCGCCCTTGGAAAACACAAGGTCAGGCTTGAGCCGCTTCAGCAGGAGGCGAGCGTCTTTTACGCCCTGTACCACTCGGAACATATCGCTGATATTCTGGCGGGAAAGATAACGCCGCAGCTTCCCCGTAGGGATACCGTAATACGGTACACCCGCCTGCTCCATCAGCGTTTTTTCAATGCCGTTTTCCGAGCCGATATAAAGCACTTCCCAGCCTTCCGCCCGCAGTTGCGGCAGAAGCGCCAGATTGGGGGTTACATGTCCGGCTGTGCCGCCCCCGGTCAGTACGATTCTTTTCATAAATTCCACCTCTGGCTTGATTTTTGCACTGTTTCTTATCATAACAGAAAAAGGCTGCAACTTCCAGACTTTCTTTCATTTCTTTTCAAATAAGAGGAAGATTGACAAATAACGGCAAAATATTATAGTACACTGTTTTTACAGGCAGTAGGAATATACATAATGCAGCAGGAACTGAAATGGCTTTTAGGATTGGGAGAAAGATGCGTTTATAAAAGAGTTTGAAGAAACTTCGGAATTATTGAAAAGGAGTGACAACGCTTAAAACCTGCATTTTCAACCCTTTCCGGAAACAGGCAAAAGAGGTTTTCACAGCCTGAAATTTTATGCTTTAACGCGCGGCAAGGATTTTTTATCTTTTTCAGGCATAAGCTGATAGAAAACCCTGAAAGGAAGATTGCCGATGTATCCATATAACCGTAATACCCACCTTTATACCGCCAAGGTGCAGGCGAAGGAGGAGGCGCCGCTCTCCGATGACCGCCGTCTGCTGGAACTGCTGCAGCTTGCTCTGGCGGCAACAGACGCGATGTTCTGCCGCTATCAGGCATTGCTGGCAGAGCCAAAGCTGGCAGGGAGCGCGGATATTTTGAAAACCATGCTTTTGGACGAGCAGAAGCACAGCAAACAGCTCAAGGACATTATCTATTCCATATACGGCGAGATTCAGACGCTGGAAAACACCGAACCTGCAGAAGATGCGCAGACCGCAGAGGCGGCAGGCATGCTGGAGGAAACCATGCTGACGGAGATGGACGATATCGGCTTTTTCCGCAGCCTTCTGCTTTCCATGCCGGAAAATGACCTGCGCGACCCGTTTTATGAAATGGTGACGGACAAACAGAACCACTGCAACGGGCTGTGCTTCCTTTACTCGAAATATTTTTCCTGAAGCTATGGGAATCCGGCGCGGTTTGTGATATACTCGTCTAAAGTGTATTTTATGACGGACAAAAGAAAGGACGAGAAGAATGAGCGACTGTATTTTCTGTAAAATCATTGCAGGGGAGATCCCTTCCGCAACGATATACGAAAACGAGGAATTTAAGGCGATATTGGACCGTTTCCCTGCAAACGAGGGACATGTGCTGATTCTGCCCAAGAACCACACGCCGAATATTTTTGAAATCGACCCGGAGCAGGCAGGGCGGCTCTTTACGCTTGCGGCAAAAATCGCGCGGGCAATGAAGGAGGTTCTCGGCTTCGAGCATATGAACGTGATGCAGAACAATGGGACGGTTGCAGGGCAGACGGTATTCCATTTCCACCTGCATCTGATTCCGCGCTATGAAAACGACGGCATTACCATACAGTATAAGCCGATGGAGCTGACAGACGAACAGATCGAAACCATGCGCAAAAAGCTGGAACAGGCGTAAAAAGTACCGAAGCAAAAACCCCTTCTGAAATATTTTTCAGGAGGGGTTTTTGTATGTTATAAATGCCAGAATATAAATATCCCCGCCGCAAAAGCCAACAGGAACAGCACTGTGCCGACCTTCAGGTCATGCCTGTCCCGCCGCCGTACGCGTTTGAGGAATTCAGGGTCGTCCAATTCCATGACGTATATCCCGCCAAACAGCCCCGTCCGTATCTGGAGCCGCAGGGAGGTTTCTTTTTTCAGCATGTAATATGTCCGCGCGGTCATCTGGAAATGGTAGGTTACGCCGTTGCTGACGCCCTCCAGAAAATACCCCTGATAAATGCCCTTATCAATGCCGGATTTGCTGGAAATAAACAGCCGGCAGGAGAGCAGTACCAGCTCCTGTTTTTTTAGTATGGAACGGTCTATTGCAGTATAGAGCATCATGGTATAGGTATAATTCAGCGCAAGGAGCGGTATAATCGTCAGAAGCAGACGCCAGAACCGAAGATTTTCACTGCCCCAGCCCTGTAAATTCAGCAGATACCCATGGATCTGTGCCATTGCAAGGGAATAGAACATCAGAAGGAACGTCGCCATATAAAGCACGCAGAACAGCACACTGTGGCGTTTACGCTGCTTTGTGTTCCACATGCGTATATCTGTCAGCCCATGCCGGCAGAACAGGAACATCAGAAGGCAGATCAGCACCATCAGCCCGTTGACCGCCATACCACTGCGGAAGCTCAGTGTCATAGCCAGTATCGGCACAAGCCAGCCCGTCAGCAGACCCCAGCCGAGCCGCCCTGTTACTGCCGCCATAAAAATACACCAATATATCATTAGGAAGGTAATAAAACCCAGCCAAGCCATTTTATCCGACTCCTTAACCTCGTGGCGGAGCATCCTGCCGCCTGTCCCGACTGAAAACAGACCCTGCTGATTGCCTGTGCAGAGCCTGTCTGTTGTCATTTGTTGTAATTTTTATTGTGATTTTTGTTGTGTTTTGCTGTGTGTTAAGGAAATCATACCATATCCGGCGGTACAAATCCAGACCTGCCGCATTTTTTGTATAGAAAAAACAGCCGCGCGGTTTCTTCCGGCGGCCGTCCCTGTTATTTCTGCATTTCCTGCTCCATGCTCTCCAGTGCGGCAAAAAACAGTCCGTCGACATCGCCCCATGACGGACGCGGGTCAGCCGCACCGCCCTCCACGCTCCGGTACAGGTCGGAAAGATAGCCTTCCCCTTCTGCGTAAATCTGTCCGGCTGTTACAGGGCAGTCCAGTTCCGTTGCCAGCTCGCAGAGGGCAAGCGTCGGGTCAGCTTTTTGCTGTGTTTCCCATATTTTCCGGCGCAGAGCCGCGTCCTTTTTGGCTTTTTGCAGGAGCTTCCATAATTCCTCGTTCATGTTTCCGCCTCCTCTGCCATCAGTATCTCCGGCTTTGGGCAGGCTATGCTGGGATTTTTTTCAGTTGTTTTATAAAGCCTCTTTTTCTAAAGCCTCCATCGAGGCAAAAAATATGTCGTAGCCGTCCTGCCAGCCCTCAATAGGCTCAGACGCACCGCCGTTGCAGCTTTTGCGCAGGTTGGAACAGAATTCCTCCCCTTCCGCGAAAAGCTCCCCGACGCTTACCGGAAAGCCTTCTGCCTCTGCCAGCAGGCATAATGCCAGTGCGGGGTCATCGTCTTTTTGTGTTTCCCATATCCTCTGACGCAGAGCTGCGTCCGTCCTTGCTTTTTGCAGCAGTTTCCAAAGCTGTTCGTTCATAAAGCTCCCTCCTTTGTATCTTTGCTTGACAAGGGTATATACCCTTGTCAAACGAAGGTATGGAAACAGTATAGCACATCTGCGCGTTTCGGAAAAGGAGGGCAGGCACAAATCTGCCCTCCGCAGGATATATTGAAAATAACAATTTCTGCGGGGAGGAAACGGCATGGCAGTAAAAAAGCTGACGGAGATTCCAACGGTCTGCCCCTGCCTTGTGCGGGAGGTTTCTGGGGAGGAACGGCTTCGTTTTTTTGACCTTGGCTTTTTCCGGGGCAGCCGGGTTTTGCCGATGTATGAATGCACAGGCGGCGGAACGCGGGTGTACCGGGTAAAGGATACGCTGATTGCCCTGCGTGACAGGGACGCGGCACAGATTCTGGCGGAGGAGGCGGGGAGTGATGGCTGAAACGAAACGGCAGTTCCGCATTGCACTGGCAGGGAATCCGAATACAGGCAAAAGTACCGTATTCAACGCCCTTACGGGACTGAAACAGCATACAGGGAACTGGTCCGGAAAAACGGTGGGCAGTGCGTCGGGGACGTTTTCTCTGCCCTGTGGAAATGTCGCGCTCTTTGACCTGCCGGGCATTTATTCCCTTTTTTCGGACAGTGCGGAGGAACGCGCCGCGAGGGAATTTCTTTCCTATGAAGCCCCCGACCTTGTTATTGTGATTCTGGACGCGACTTCTCTGGAACGTAACCTGCCGCTGGGCTTGCAGGTTATGGAGCTGACGGAAAACATCATATTCTGCCTGAACCTGGCAGATGAGGCGCGGAAGAAGGGGATCGCTATGGACGCGGATCTGCTGTCGGAGGAAACGGGCGTCCCTGTGATTGAAATGGCGGCAAGGCAGGGTGAAGGGCTGGACCGGCTCAAAGCCGTGCTGGCGGAGATTCTTTCGGGCAGACAGAGTGTGCAGCCCAAACGGACAGGGCTTTGCGGAAATCTGCCGGAAGCATTTGCCTACCTGCTGGAAAGCTGTGGGAGGCTTGTGCCGGAGGGCATGAGCAGGGAGTTTTTTTGTGGGCGATTGCTGGAAGGGGACGGCTCCGCTTTTGCGGAATGTGCCCGGAACGCCTGCAAGGATTTCTGGGAGCAGGAAGAGCTGCGTATGCGGGCAGAGGCGGCAGAGCTTTTGGCGCGGGAAAACGGCGGCAGTGCGCTGGCAGAGTTCCGCGAACTGCGCTCACTGGCGTTTCTTCGGCGCGCGGAGGAGATTGCAGGGAAGGCCGTGCAGAAAACATTCACAGGGGACGCGTACACCGAACGCATCGACCGCTTTGTGCTTTCTCCCAAAACGGGTATCCCGCTTATGCTCCTGCTTTTGGGTGGGATATTCTGGATTACCGTTGCAGGGGCAAACCTCCCGTCTGACCTGCTGATGGACGGCTTCCGCTATTGGGGGGCAGAACTTCGGGAGGGGCTTGCCACCCTGCATACGCCGCCCTGGCTGGAAAGCCTGCTGATGGACGGCATCTATCTTACTGCAAGCTGGGTCGTGGCAGTCATGCTGCCGCCCATGGCGATTTTTTTCCCGCTTTTTACACTGCTGGAGGATTTCGGACTCCTGCCGCGTATTGCGTTTAACCTTGACGGGCTGTTTCAGCGGGTTGGTGCGCATGGAAAGCAGGCATTGACCATGTGCATGGGGCTATACCTGGGTGCAAAACCATGAAATAAAATGTGCCATATCTTCCAGTCATTTGCAAAAGAAAAAACAAGGAGTGAGTGACATGAAAATCATAGTTTTAGCAAATCAAAAGGGCGGTGTCGGGAAATCGACTACATCTATAAATTTAGGCGTAGGGCTTGCAAGGTGTGGAAAGAAGGTACTACTGATTGACGCGGACTCACAAGGGAACCTGACAACGATGCTTGGGATCAGACAGCCGGACGAATTATCCGTCACACTTGCCGCTAATCTGGAAAAAGTTATACTGGACAAGCCTCTGGACAGCAAAGAAGGAATCCTTCACTGTGAGGAAGGCGTCGACCTGCTCCCTTCCAACATCGAACTATCGGCAACAGAGGTCAATCTTGTAAATACCATGAGCCGCGAAACGGTGTTGAAAACCTACCTGGAAGAAATCAAGGACGGCTATGATTACATACTAATCGACTGTATGCCTTCGTTGGGTATGCTGACGCTTAACGCGCTGACAGCGGCGGACAGCGTTATCATTCCCGTACAGTCACATTATCTTTCCGCAAAAGGGCTGGAGCATCTTTTGAAAACAATAAAAAGAGTGCAGCGGCAGCTCAACCCTAAATTGCAGATTGAGGGGATACTTCTGACCATGACACAGAGCCGGACGAAATTCTCTAAAGAAATCGGGGAACTTCTGCGGGAAACCTATGGCGGAAATATCCATATATTCCAGTCAGAAATCCCCTTCTCCATCAAGGGTGCGGAAATGAGCGCATACGGCAAGAGTATTTTTACATTTGAACCGAAGGGCAAGGTTGCGGCGGCTTATGAAAATTTCACGAGGGAGGTCATAGGGAATGAAAAATAATGGGAAATCCCTGAAACTGGCTTCCTACGAAGATCTTTTCAAAAACGAAGAAACACGTCAGGAAGAACAGCAGGAACGGGTACAGATGATTGCAATAGCAGAAATGGACGATTTCCCAAACCATCCATTCCATGTCTGCAATGATGAAAAAATGCAGGATACCATAGAAAGCATACAGGCAAATGGCGTACTCGTTCCGGCAATCGTCCGGCCGAAGGAAAACGGGCGGTATGAAATCGTATCAGGGCATCGGCGGCGGTATGCGTGTATGGCGGCGGGCATTGTGGAAATGCCGGCAATCGTAAGGAAAATGACGGACGATGAAGCCATAATTATTATGGTTGACAGCAATCTGCAAAGGGAAACGATTTTGCCGTCAGAGAAAGCGTTTGCTTATAAAATGAAGCTGGACGCGATGAAGCGACAAGGAAAAAGGACGGATTTGACTTTGTCCCAAGTTGGGACGAAGTTAAGAAGCGATGCCATTCTCGCAGAACAAGTTGGCGAAAGTAGAAACCAAATCGCACGCTATATCCGCCTGACAGAGCTGATCCCCGATATTCTGGAGATGGTTGACGAAAAGAAAATTTCCTTCAATGCAGGGGTTGAAGTTTCCCATTTAAGGAAAGAAGAACAACAGCAGCTCATGGAGCTCATGGACTATGGCGAGTGCGTCCCCTCCCTCAGCCAGGCGCAAAGGCTGAAAAAAGCCAGCACGGAAAACCGGCTGACGAAGGAAGTCATTGCCGAGATTATGAGCGAGGACAGGGCAGCCGACATCAAGCTGACGCTTGGCGGCAGCAAGATTAAGAGATACTTTCCAAGGGATTACACTCCAAAGCAAATGGAACAGGTTATCTTAAATTTGCTGGAGCATTGGAGCAAAGAAAAACAGAACTGACCATGCTGGCAGAGAGGAGGTGATGCCCACGCACAGAATCCCATAATGGAAGGAGGGCAGAAATGCAGATGTAGACAAAACAAGAGAGGAGGAATACAACCTATGAAAAAAGCATTTGCAATGGCAATGGTATTTCTGCTGAGCCTGGGCAGCGGCACTGTGGCTTTTGCCAATAACGGGCAGGGCTTAGGCTACGGCAGGGAGGACACTGTAAACATCAACGATTACAGCACGGATAACTGGGACAGGTTTTCATTCAACTACCAGTTTGCAAGCGGCATGGAAACAAAGGACGACTTCGGCACGCCCACACCAACGGACGAGCCCGCAAGGAACCCGCAGCTGGAGAATATCCGGCGGAACAAGGACGCGGCGTACCTGCCGCCTGCCTATGGCGTATTCAGCGGGAATATCCCGACCGAGCGGAGCAGCCTCTATCATGACAACGAAACGCTTGCATACGCATCCAATGTGACGAACACGAGCATTGACTATAACGGCATCATGGATGCGGCTTCTGCGGGCGGAACAGGCAGTACGGGCAGCACAGGAGGGACGCTCCCCTCGACGTCACTGATGCAGGGCAGCAGCACAAGCGAACGGAACACAGAGGCAAAATATTATGACGACGGCAGTATCGGGACAATCAAAATCCCGGAGCTTGGTTTGAAAGTCACCGTTTATGAGGGTGAAACGAATGAGAGCATGAAAAAAGGCGTCGGGCATTTCGCGTTTACGAGCGCATGGGACGGAAATGTCGGGATCGCTGGACACAACAGAGGCTCGTCAGACTATCTGAACGGCATCTGGAAGCTGAAAAACGGCGATGAGGTTATCTATACGACGAAGTACGGCAAGCGTGTTTATGAAGTTTATTCCATCGAAAAGA
Organism: Lachnospiraceae bacterium; assembly: GCA_910576545.1. Taxonomy (GTDB): domain Bacteria; phylum Bacillota; class Clostridia; order Lachnospirales; family Anaerotignaceae; genus Anaerotignum_A. Next base: position 6,487 of record CAJTKM010000013.1, on the reverse strand, counting down.
TTTCTGATACGGATTATTCTTTACTGAACTGGAGTGACTGTAATATCATAACATTGATTACATGTGTGGAGAATGTTTCCGGGCAGAGATGGGCAGTACAGGCAATGGAGAAAAAGTAAATGAACCCAGGCAGCAATGGCTGCATGAAAAGTGAGCCAATAAGATAGAGCATGAAAAAGGGAGGCGGTTCCATGAAAAAGAGGTTTTTTATTCCGATGGCACTGGTAATGAGTATGATGATGGCAGTCCCGGCGTTTGCGCAGCATATCTTCATCGGGGACACAGAAACAGTAGTTTCCTACGATGAAAACGGAAATAAAGTGATCACACTGATCTTTGACCCGGCAAAAACGCCGGATTACATGAACCCGGACAGCCCGAACTACTGGCGGAAGGCAGAGCAGGCGCAGATGGAACAAACCACAAATATTCCGGTATTGCCACAGGCGGGACAGAACGCAGGCATTACGGCACAGCCGGAAGAAGAAACGCTGTTCCAGCCGATCCCGCCGCTGACAGAAGCGCCGGAGGTCGGGACAGTGCTGGCAAATATCCAGCAGGAAGATGAAAACGGGGAAATGAAGTTTACAGAGCCTTATCATTGGTGTGCTGTGGGACAATGCACTTGGTATGCAAACGGAAGATTCTATGAAGTAACAGGCATTCGCCTGCCGTTGCTGGGGAACGCGAAGGAGTGGCTCAATACTGCACAGCATTACGAATATTTACAAATTGATACCGACACCACCAATGTGCCTGAACAGGCGATTGCTGTGTATGTGCCAAAGAAAAATACCGATCTTCCAGGACATGTATGCTTTATTGAATATGTAGAACGGGACAATAATGGGAAACCGCAGAATATTTATTATACCGATGCAAATGGTAAATATGATAAAGTAAAAAATGAGTATACATCTGGATATGACGGTGCAGTAGTAAAGGAGGATTTTGATACTTTTAAGGAATCAAATCAATTAAAGCTGGCGGGTTACATTAAAGCTAAAAAATAATGAAATCAATCGAAAGGGCTTTGTGATAAAAACAAAGCCTTTTTATTTTGGAAGGAGATGACAAAATGTCAATATGGAAAAAAATAACATCAACGTTTTTGGCAGCAGTTATGCTGCTGTCAACAGGCGTGCAGGCGTTTGCAGGGACATCTTTAGATACTGCCCTGAATAAAGTCAACCTGTATGCCAAAGGCAGCCAGGGCGCACAGCTTCTGACATGGAAAGGTGCGGTTGACCCGCATAACTTTGCGGCAACGATTATTGTCTACCGAGCGGAGGACGGGAAGGAATACCCGGCCTACTGCGGCAACCCGAACCGTGGGGGCGTGGAAAATTTCTCTGGGAAAAATTACGATGTAGACGTTGACAAGCTGGATAGCGACCCTGCGGTCTGGGGCGTTATAACGAATGGCTACCCCTATAAAACACCGCAGGAACTGGGCGTGAATACAGAATACGAGGCTTACTATATAACGAAAATGGCAGTCTGGGCTGTTGTTCATAACAATTATAGTAATCTTAACGATTGGAAGGCTAACGGCAGCCAGAATGCCCATGTGGAGAAGGCTATGAAAGACCTTGTTGCCAAAGGACGCGCGAACCAGCACGTTTATAAAACATGGCTGTCGATGACACCAAAAGCAGCAGAGATTACAGAGGACAACATTGATAACAACTATCTTTCGCAGGAATACACTTTAGGTTCTAATGCGGATATTCGGAGTTATCGTGTTGTCATTGACGGGAATGTTCCTGCCGGTTCCAAAGTGGCAGACACAAATAACAATGAAAAGGACAGCTTTGACGGATCAGAAAAAAGTTTCAAGATTTTGATTCCCAAGGATTCGGTGAAGAGCAACGGTACCTTCCGTGTACTGGTAAAAGGCAAACTGGAGAATAAGGCGGTCATGTTTGGCATTGCCCACAGTGCAAGCAAACAGGATTACTATGTTGCCCCCCTCCCCTCTTACAACGGGGATTCATGGGCCGAACTGCCATACAGCGCAGATGGGACAGTACCCGACTTGCCAGATACGCCGGATACACCTGGCACACCGACAGATCCCGGCACACCCAGTACGGATTTGCAGATTTTGAAGGTGGACAAAGGCACGCAGAAAGGGCTTGCGGGCGCGGTGTTCAAGGTCGAGGTCAACGCAACGACCATCGGGCATTACGTCACAGACAGCAGCGGTCAGATTACGATTGAGAACGTGTCCGGTACGGTTTCGGTGACGGAGGAAGTGCCGCCGGAGGGTTATGTCCTGGACGAAAATAACCATAAGGATATTGAAATCACAGACGCAAAGCCTATTGTTATCACGTTTGCCAATGAAGAAATGGCAGAACTGGAGGTCACGAAGGTCGACCAGGATACAGGTGAAACCCTTGCGGGCGCGACACTACGCGTGGCTTACGATGGCGGGCATGATTCCTTCGATGTGTATACAAACGCGTCAGGGAAAGCCGTATTGACAGGCTTGAAAAGCGGCACATATACGGTAACGGAGATTGCCGCGCCGGACGGTTACATTCTGGACAAGACCCCGCACAGCATTAAGTTAGAGCCGGGGAAAAAAGCCACAATCAGTATCCCGAATCGCGCAAAGCCGGGGCTTCTGATTAAAAAATATGATGAGGACACTGGCCTGCCGCTGGAAAACGCGGAGTTTTCCGTTGCAAAAAAAGGCGGTTCCATCGTCTATGAGGGCATGACGGACAAGGCTGGACAGATTAAACTGGAAGGGCTTGACCCCGGCTGGTATACCATTACGGAGATTGCCCCGCCGAAGGGCTACCTGATTGCAACGGAAAGCAAGGACGTATACCTGGAACCCCACAAGTGTGTCGAGGTGAAGTTTGACAACCGCCTGCGCCCTTCCCTGCAAATCATGAAGATTGACGCACAGACGGGTGAGATGCTTGCGGGCGCGAAGTTCCGGGTGACAAAAACGGAGGACAAAACTGTCAGCGAATACGTGACAGATGAAACGGGCGTAATCCTGATTCATGACCTGGACGAAGCTGTCTACACGGTGGAGGAAATCGAAGCGCCGGAGGGTTATCGGATTGACCCGGAAAACCATAAAGACATCGCGCTGGAATGGGGCAAGACGAAAACGCTTGTGTTCAGTGATACAAAGAACCCGGTGTTGGAAATCCAGAAGATAGACAGCCAGACGAAGAAGCCGCTGGCAGGCGCGAAATTTAAGGTAATCCATACGGAAGATAACACCGTCAGCGAATATCTGACGGACGAAACCGGAAAGATTGTGATTAAAAATCTGACCGAGGGGATTTATACCATCGAGGAAATCACTGCGCCGACAGGCTATATCCTCGACACCCAGCACAAGGAAATTGAACTTGAAGCAGGCAAGACGAAAACGCTTATTTATGAGAACACCAAAAAGCCCACCCTTGTCATTACGAAAACAAACGTGCTGACGGAGAAGCCCGTTCCGAATACAGTTTTCCGTATCCAGCGCGAAGTCGAAAATGGCGGCGTTATCACGCTGGGAACATACAAGACAGATAAAAACGGGCAGATTATCCTGAAAGACGTAGATCCTGGCTGGTACGTCATTACGGAAATCCGGGCGGCACAGGGCATGAGCCTGCCGAAGAACCCTGTTACAAGGAAATACCTTGCGCCGGGCGAGAATGCGTATTTGAAGGAAATGCAGGACGCTTCTTCTTCAATGCCGGAAACGGGCGGCAATGCCGGAACCTCTGATAACGTACAGAAACCGGGCAATTCCGGCACCATCAGCAATGGGACGGCAACGCAGCCGGCAGGAAACGGCATAAAAGTCACATACGGCGGCGATTATGGCATCGGGGAGGAAATCCCGAATTACCCGCTGAACAGCATCGTAATCAAGAAAACGGACGCCAACACATCGGAACTGCTGGCAGGCGCGGCGTTTGAGGTGCGGAAGGTCAGCGAGGACATTTCGGGCAATTCCGGCACGATTATCGGCAGATACACAACGGACAAGTCAGGTATCATTGTGATTACAGGGCTGGAAGCCGGGGCGTACATCATCGAGGAGGTCAACCCGCCGACAAACTATCTCCTTTCCGAGAACAGCCAGCAGCAGGCGTGGCTCAAGGCAGACGGGACTTCCGTTGTCGAGGTCGTGTTTGCAAACTACCCGTATGGCTCTATCCTGGTTACGAAGGTAGACGCGGCGACAAACAAGCCGCTGGCAGGCGCGCGGTTCAAGGTCACAACGGGCGATGGAACGGCGGCAGGCAACAGCAACGGCGAATTTGTCACGAACACAAACGGTGAAATCCTCGTGCCGAACCTGAAGCCGGGCAGTTATGTGGTGACGGAATTGGAAGCCCCTGCCGGGTATGTCAGGGACACCACCCCGCAGACCATTGAGGTCGGCACAGACGGAGGGACATACAAGGTCGGCTTCAAAAACCAGCCTATCGGCAGCCTTGTCATTCTGAAGAAAGACGCTGACAGCCGCGAACCGCTGGCGGGCGCGCAGTTCAAAGTGACGACATCCCAGGGTGAGGTTGTCGGAACGACAAATGGGCTGTTCACCACCGACGTGCGCTTTGTTCCTTGACAATCTGCGTAGAAATACGCAATAAAACAAGGCAGATTTCTATGAAATCTGAACTCTATGCTTGATTGGGCAGGGGAAGAACCTGCTAACCCCGGTGTGACGGGTAATCAAAACTCTAATGCTCCGACGTGCGCCCATAGTGTCATATGGGATGTGCGAAGCTCGGTGAAGAGCGGACACGGGTCTGAGATGGCCACGCCCGCTGGAGGCTATAAATCGGTCATGTCCAGAATGTTTTGTTGCAACAGACATAGTCCTCGAATGTACAGCTCGTAAGTGAAAGGATGATAATCACAGCCATCCGCCCCCATGAGGGGTGCTGCCGCCGTTGAAATTTGTCGGTGTGGAAAACGGCAGAAAACCAGTAAGGTCGAATGTCTTTGGCAGAATATCACACAAGCCAAAGATGGCAGCCGGGCTATAGAGGCGGGCTAAAACCGATATGAAAAGCTAAAGCATAGGGAACAAAGGAACCATGGACGGCACTTCAATTCTTTTGGAGTAAGTGAAGTGACACCTTCGCCGCACAGGTAGGAAATGACCTGTTAATCCATGGGGCAGCAGCCCGTAGTAGCAACGATGTCCGCAATAATAAGGCGGACGGAGCGAAGGGGCATAGTCAGTACAGATTGTATGTGAACAGAAAGTTGAGGAAGCCGTAGGCATACCTGACTAACACCAGAAACACCAATTCCAGAAGGGAGGCGGTGCGTATGGCACAACAATTCGACTGCCCGAAAACTGAAACACAACTGCGCGAGACTTTGGACAAGCTGTATCAGCACAGCAAGGAGGCTTACAACGTGGGCAAACGCCCAGCGTTCAAGGGCCTGCTGGAAATCATGTCAGCAGAAGCGACCATTATCACAGCAATTCACAATATCAAAAGCAACCACGGCAGTGAAACACCCGGTGTCGATTCCAAAACAATGCGTAAGGATTATCTTCAAAAACCCTTTCCATGGGTAATTAAGGATATCCAAAAAGCCTTTCAGCACTTTGAACCGCAACAAATACGCCGGGTGTATATTGACAAACCAGGAAAAGCCGAGAAGCGTCCGTTGGGTATCCCTACCATACGGGACAGAATCGTACAAGAGTGCATGAGGGTTGTGCTGGAACCTATCTTTGAGGCACAGTTTTTCAAACACTCCTACGGTTTTAGACCCATGCGGGATACTGCGATGGCGCTGGAGAGAATTGTATCCAACACGCATGACACAGGCTACCACTGGATTGTCGAGGGCGACATCAGCAAATGCTTTGATTGTATCGACCACACCATTCTCTTGAAACGTCTTTATCATATGGGCGTGAAGGACAGACGGGTACTGCAAATCATCAAGGCTATGCTGAAAGCGGGAATTATGGATGAATGCGAGGTAAACGAGGAAGGCACACCACAAGGGGGACTTATCAGTCCTCTATTGGCAAATGTCTACCTGGATATCATGGACGAGTGGGTCTCCAAACAGTGGGAAAACAAGAAAACACAGTTTCCTTACGGACGCCAAGACAGCAGATATAACGCGCTCCGCAAGAGAACAAATCTAACCCCTGGATACCTCGTCCGCTACGCAGACGATTTTGTCATCATCACAGATACCCGCGCTCATGCGGAGGACTGGAAAGTCCGGCTGCAAAATTTTCTCCAAAGCAAAATGAAGCTGACATTATCCAAAGAGAAAACGCTGATTACGGATGTTCGGAAAAAGTACATCAAATTCCTTGGCTATCAATTCAAACTTGTCCCAGGCAAAGCAAGAAAAGGCTATATTTCAAGAACAATACCAGACAAAGACAGGTTGAAGCGGAAAGTCTACACTATTGCGGGAAATATCAAGAAAATCCCGAATCATTACAGCAAAGAGCAGCTGATTGGAGAAA
>CAJTKM010000012.1 GCA_910576545.1 Lachnospiraceae bacterium | reverse complement strand
AGCAGCGCGACTATGATAAATATCTCTATAAACTGCGTCATTTGGTAGAAAACTGTTTCCTTACCCTGAAACGCTGGAGAGGGATTGCCACTCGTTATGCCAAGACTTCTGATGCCTTTATCGCTGCGGTACACGTCCGTTGTATCGCTATTTGGGCTGCTATCCGTGCTTAACACGTGTAGACACTATCTAAAGCGGCGGAAAAATTTCTGGAACGCCTGCGGGACGTTTTCGCGGAAGGAAAGTAAGAAAAAAATGCTGGAAAACTATGTTTTCCAGCATTTTCCGTATGTTTTCTTAATCAGATTGCCTTAAGGCGGTTTGACGAAAGAAAATATATTGTTCTTTTTAATTCGTTTTCGAGGTCAAACGCCCATTAAAGCCGTGTGCCTTTTTTCAGCACCGCAGGCTCGTCAGAGGAAACGCCGATGATTCTCTGCCCATCGGAAAGCTCTACTTCCTTATCCAGAATCGCGTTTTCTACAACACAGCCACGACCGATACGGCAGCCTTCCATCAGTATGGAGTTGCGGACCTGAGCGTCCTCTGCAATGTAAACCTTGCGGAACACAATGCTGTGGTCAACCTTACCGTTGAATATCGTACCGCTGCCCACGATAGAATCTGTAACTTCCGCGCCAATGTTGTATTTCGCGGGCGGTTCATCCTTGGGCTTTGTTTCGATATAAGGATATTCGTTCACAAAAGTATCGCGTATGTCCTTATTCAGGAAATCCATATTTGTCGCGAAATATGCGCTTACGCCGGAGCCGATGGCGTTCCAGTAGCCGTTAAATTCGTAGCCGTAAATTTTCAGTGTTTTGGTAAAGCGGATAATGATATCCTGTACCAAATCGTATCTGCCTTCCGGTACGACCTGATTCAGCAGATTGATTAACAGCTTTCTGGAAATGACATAAATGCCAAGCGAAGCCATATTGGAAGGCGGAGGCGTTGTAGGTTTTTCCACGAACGCGGTCAGCCGTCCGTCCTCATCCATTTCCAGCACACCGAATTTGGAAAGGTCCTTTTCTTCCATTTTCTGATATACGACCGTAATATCAGCGCCTTTTTCCACATGCTGCGCAATAACCTGCCGGTAATCCATTTTATAAATCGCATCGCCGGAGGTAATTACAACGTATTCTTCGCTGCTGCGCATCAGATACGTCATATTCTGGTAAATGGAGTCCGCCGTGCCGCGGAACCAGTTGGAATCCTCGTTGCTTGTAAACGGTGTGAATACAAACAGGCCGCCCTGTTTTCTGCCAAAGTTCCACCATTTGGAGGAGGTCAGATGGTCCCGCAGGGAACGGGAATTATATTGCGTCAGGATTGCTGCCTTGCGGATCCCGCTGTTTGTCATGTTGCTCAAAGAAAAGTCAATCGCCCGGTAGCACCCGCCGATTGGGAGAGCCGCAGCCGCCCGGTGGTCGGTCAGCGCGCCCAACCTGCCTTTGTTGTTGCCGCCTGCCAAAATAATACCAATCGCCTTCATGCTCACATCCCCCTTGTTACGGATTTTCCGCTTTCCAGTTTTCCTTCCGGATAATCCTCGAAAGCTGTTTCCCCATAAATTACACAGTTTTTGCCGATAGTTACATGATTCGGCACAGTGGTCTTTACGCCCACAACGCTGATGCCGGAATAATAGATGTTGGGCTTTGCTTCGTTTGGTGCATTTTCGCCAACGCCGATTTGTACGCCATCGCCAATGGTACATTCCTCGTCCACAATTGTGCGGTCAAGCACGGAGTTTTCTCCGATAACGGAATCGCACATAATGATGGAATCCCGTACGACTGCGCCTTTTTTCACAATAACGCCAGGCCCCAGTATGGAGCGGTAAACTTCCCCGTAAATTTCGCAGCCGTCCGTAATCAGGCTTTCCTTCACCTTTGCGCCCGGAGCGGTATACTGCGGCGGCTGGTGGTCGCTGTTGGTGTAAATTTTCCAGAAATCCTCGTAAAGGTTAAATTCCGGAAGCGCACGGATCAGATCCATATTGGACTCCCAATAGGATTCGATTGTGCCAACGTCCTTCCAGTAGCCCTGGAACCGGTACGCGTACAGCGGCTGTCCCTCGTCCAGCATTTTGGGAATGATGTGCTTGCCGAAGTCGCTGTCCGCATGCACCTGATTATCCTCCAGAAGAGCCTCGCGCAGTCTGTCCCAGGTAAAGATGTAAATACCCATCGATGCAAGGTTGCTCTTGGGATTTTCCGGTTTTTCCTCAAATTCGTAGATCTTGTCCTCTGCCTCGGTGTTCATGATACCGAAACGGCTTGCTTCTTCCATCGGTACTTCCAGAACGGCGATTGTTGCGGACGCGCCCCTGTCCTTATGGAACTGGAGCATCGCCGAGTAGTCCATTTTGTAGATATGGTCGCCGGAAAGAATCAGAACATATTCCGGGTTGTTGCTGTCGATAAAATCAATGTTCTGGTAAATCGCGTTTGCTGTACCCATGAACCATTCGCCCGAATCCCCGCCTTTTACATGGGGAGCCAGAATTGTCACGCCGCCGTTCCTTCTGTCCAAATCCCAGGGGATACCGATACCGATATGCTGGTTCAGCCGCAAAGGCTGGTACTGTGTCAGCACGCCGACTGTATCCACGCCGGAATTGATGCAGTTGCTCAAAGGAAAGTCTATGATACGGTAACGCCCGCCATAAGTTACAGCCGGCTTTGCCACTTTCCTCGTCAGAACGCCAAGCCGGCTACCCTGTCCTCCCGCTAATAACATCGCAATCATTTCTTTTTTACGCATATTCAACACCCCTATCTTTCAGGTTGTACATATGTACTAAAGCCTTTCCTCTGCCTTCTGCCTGATGACCTCCCCAAAAACAGCAAAAAGCCACAGACCCTGCCCCGCCTCAAAAAGCAAGACCGAACCTTTAGCCCGGAACAGCAAAGTACCAGCTTCGTTGTACCCATTATAGCACAATCCTGTTAAAATGCAACGTAAAATCATTAAAGCTATGCCAAAATTTCGCTCTTTTTCCTAAAAAAGTTTGTGCGGCTTGAAGGAATAAGCGCAAACCGCCGTAAGGGCGGCATTCATTTAGCCGGAGGTTTGGCAAAAATGCCGCTTTTTTTGTTTCCTCTTTTGTGTAACTGTGCCCATAAAATAACAGGCGGCCTATCGTTTCCATATCTTGACAGAAATCTTTGAAACGGCTATAATAAACCCAACGCTTCCAAGCATGAAAGGAGGGGATTCCGTATGAGGCTTCTTACAAAAGTACGGTCTGCTTTCCGGGTAATCAAATCAGCCGCAATAAAATTTGTTGCCGGTCTGATAAATGGAACAATCCAAATCGGCATTGCGAACGGACGGTTTTTCTATGAAAATCATTCTCAGAATCAGGATATAAAAATCAATATCCCGCTGTCCTCCGTTCCGGCACAGCCCGCGCTGTGCAACGCCTGAAAGCCGTTTTGCTTTCTTTTCCTGCCGTATAGTTGCGGCATGATAGAAAGGCGGCAAAAGAGAATAATAAAATGAATAAGCCCCAGAACGGAAACCCGCACAGGAAGCAGCGGAAACGTGCCGTTCTAAAAGGGGGCTTTTTTCGTTCCGTAAAATCCGGTGCTGTTTTCAGGTTTATTCCCTCCGGTTTTTGTATAAAATATAGGAAACATAGAAAGTAAGGTGCGGTCGGCTCTTGCCTTCCCCGTGTCCATATACTATAATGATACTCAAACAATGTCCCAAATATCCAAAAAATTGAGGCGATACCACTATGAAAAACGAAATACAACCCAATTCCCATATTTATTTTATCGGCATCGGCGGAATCAGCATGTCCGGTCTGGCAGAAATATTGAAGGACCGCGGCTGCCAGGTTTCCGGCACGGATATCAAAGAGAGCGATGTGACAAAACACCTCGAATCTCTTGGCATTACAATCCATTACGGGCACCGCGCGGAAAATATTACCGATGATATCGACCTTGTTGTCTATACAGCCGCGATACATCCCGGCAATCCAGAACTGGAGGCGGCAAAGGAAAAACAGATTCCCCTGATGGACAGGGCACGGCTTTTAGGGCATATCATGGAGGAATATCAATATTCCGTTGCTGTCGCGGGTACGCATGGAAAAACGACGACGACCTCCATGGTTTCGGAAATTCTGCTGGAAGCGGAAAAAGACCCGACGATTACCGTAGGCGGTATACTCCCCGCCATACACAGCAATGTAAAGATTGGACATTCGCCGTATTTTGTGGCGGAGGCATGCGAATATTTTGACAGTTTCTTGCAGTTTACCCCGCTTGTCGGCGTAATTCTGAATGTGGAGGCGGACCATCTGGATTATTTCAAAACGCTGGATAATATCCGCCGTTCCTTCCATGCTTTTGCGCAGAGGATCCCTGCGGGCGGCCTGCTTGTGCTGAACGCATCTATTGCACATCCGGAGGAGTTGGAGGAAAACCTGCACTGCTCTGTGGAAACATTCGGACTGAAAGAAAACGCCTGCTGGCAGGCGCGGAATATCGTGCATGAGCCAAATGGGAAAAACAGCTTTGACGTATATTATCAAGGTGAATTTTATACCTCCGTCCATCTGGATATCCCCGGTAAGCATAATATAACAAACGCGCTGGCGGCTGTTGCATCGGCACATTTTCTGGATATTCCGGCAGAGGTCTGCGCGCGCGGGCTGTCGCATTTTACGGGTGTGAACAGAAGGTTCCAGCGCAAGGGGGAGAAAAGGGGTATCGTTGTTATTGATGACTATGCGCACCACCCTACGGAAATTATGGCAACGCTTTCAGCGGCGCGGAATGTGCGGCATAATAAGCTCTGGTGCGTATTCCAGCCGCATACCTATTCCCGTACAAAAAACCTTTTTGATGAATTTGGAAGGGCATTCGGGGACGCGGACGAAATCATTGTCGCGGATATTTATGCAGCGCGGGAAACGGATGATGGAACGATTTCCGCCGCCATGCTTGCGGAGCGTATTGCGAAAGAGGGCGGGAATGCGCGGTATGTGGGTGATTTTGCCGCAATCCGGCAGCACCTTGAAACGCATTGCCGGACGGGCGACCTCCTGCTGACCGTTGGTGCGGGAGATGTGTATAAAATCGGTGAAGAATTTTTGAAATGATGGAAAGGCTCCTGTATCCACTGTTTGATGCAGGAGCTTTTTTATTGCGCCGGTTTCTTTCCACTTTCCGAAGATTTAATTAAGAAATCATTAAATGTACTTTCTTCGTAAAAAGCCTGAAATATGGGGATTTCTAATCTTTTTATGGATAAGAAAAAGGCGTTTGCCACCGATTTGCCACCGAAAAGTTTATCTCGGTGGCAAACCGCCATTTACAGCCGCTTCAAACTTATCAGCTGCATCCTGAGCCATATTATCCGTATGACTGACGTAAAATTTAAGCGTGGTAGTAATCCGCTTGTGCCCCAAACGATATTGAACAGCTTTCGCCCCAACATCGGCTTCAACAAGTTTTGTTGCATGGGTGCGGCGCAAGCAATGATATTCAAAATCAATCCCTAAAATATTCTGAATTTTTTTTGCGCAGAGGCGGAAATTTGTTTCCTTTAACATTCTGCCGTTATCGAATTGACAAACCAGAGGCAGGCGTGATTCACGGCAGAGCGCACCCTTTTGTGACTGTTCGACATAGGTTAAATTGGCTCCCGCTCCATCGGTATATTCTTTTAGGTATTGGACAGTATAAAATTCCCCATAGTACATTTCATTTTCCAGCTGACGTTTTTTCTCGGCTTTCAAAGCCCTAAAAAGCGTTTCTCCGAAAGGAATGACGCGTTTTGAATCGTACTTCGGGTTTTTCATATACCAGAGGGTACGCCCGGGAATACGATACCATGTAAGCTGTCGGTCAATGGATATTGTGCGGTTTTCAAAATCAATATCGTTCCATGTTAGTCCCATACATTCATTGATTCTTAAGCCGCAGTTCCAGCCGAGCATCAAGGGAATGTAAAAACGCGAACCAAAAGGAAAAAGCTCCAGAATTTTGTCAAACTGCTCTTTTGTAAGAATGATACGTTCGCGGGGAGGTTTAGAGGCATTTCCGATTTTTACATAACGGCAGGGGTTATCCCTGATATAGTGGAGCGGCTCCACAGCATAATCCAAAGAAGAAGTAAGAACAGCAAGAGCCACTTGAATTGTAGACATTGCATAGTTTTCTGTTTTCATTTGGTTTATGTATTTTTGGATTGCTGCCGCCTGCAAAGAATTTAGACGATACGCGCCGAATTGGGGTTTCAAATGGTTTCTGATAATGCTGGAATATGTGTATTGTGTTTTATCGGAAAGATTAAATTTACAGTATTCCGCAAACCAGAAATCAAGATAATCACTGACGCTGATTTCGGACGGCTTGAATACACAGCCAGAATCGTTATATTCTGCAAGGGCTTTTGCGAGGGCCGCCTCAGCCTCTTTTTTGGTGCGAAAACCGCCTTTTTCAATTTTCTTGCGTTTACCGCCCACTGCGGCGGTATCAAAATAATAAGACCACGATTTTCCTCTTTTTCTTGTGCCGCCTTTCATAGAACATTCCTCCTTAATTTCAAAATGGGTATAGAAAATAAGGCGGCAATGTGGTATAATCCTGTTGGGTATAGGAAGGCTTACACATGTAGCCGCCTTTATGAAATCCTCTTTCCTGTTGGCGCAGGGAGGGGGATTTTTTAATGATTTTTCTGATTTCTTGCAATGCGTGTTTCCATATATCCGAAGTACCAGCCCATATCTGGTATTTCGGGTTTACATATGCTGCAAGGGGAGCAGTCCTGATATACCGAAAGAATATGTACCGGAAGGCACGAAATAGGGTTGACATATCGACAAGCCCCGCGGTGGTATGTGTGGGTTCGTTCATTTAGGTATACAGTGTAAGTTTTCCCCCAATGCTTTATAGCGTTAGAATCTGCTGGAAGGCCGTCTTTTCCGATTTTCTTTCCATCAGGAAATGGGAAAGCAGAGTGTGGCAAATCGTTTTCGTGCTCTGCGGAAACTATAAAAGAGGTTTCCATTTCAGAAAGACCTATCTGCATATTGGCTAATGGCGGAGGAGCAACTGGGATAGATTTTATTTTTGTCTGTTGTTCCAGTAAATTTAATAATTCTTGTGATATTTTTTCTTTTCCTCGTTCCATAGAGGCTATGGTAAACTCCAAATCTTCTTTAAATTCGGTTTTTTCCCGAATAACATATTCCAAATCTGCGATTGTGTTTTTTAGCGAAGTAATCCGAGCGTAATATTCTTCTAAAGTATGCTGGCGTTCCGCATCTTCCTGACGCTTCAATGCGATTTGTTCCTCTTTCTGCAATGCTTTTTTTCTGGAACGAGTAACACGAGAAACAAAAAAGAGAAAAAGGAGGATTGCAGCACCAGATACGATAGCTGTATTTCTGGAAGAAATGCCGTTGTTATATCCGACATTATAGCCCGTTTCATACCCTTCTTTTTTGCCTTTTTCGTATCCTTCTTTATTTCCTTTATCATAGCTGGCGTCAGACTTTTTGCTGCCAGCCTTAAAACCATCTTCATAACCTTTATCGTAATACGATATAGAGGAGGAGATGTTGGAATTACCCGAGCTGCTTGAACTGCCAGAGCTACCAGAGCTGCCAGAGGGCGAAGCCGAACTATAAGGGCAGACGCCTCCCGGATGCTGATGGGCAGGGTAACCATGATGATAATGATATTCGCCTGTACTTCTATCATAATGTCCGCCGCTGGAATCTGTTCGACCAGAGTGCGCAAGTGAAGCGGCAGGAAACAGGAACAGCAAAAGAAAAGCCAGCAACAAAATTCGTTTCATAACAATCCTCCATTCCTGCAAACAATTCAAAAAGTAACAAAGTACAGGTTATTTATGCGGGTGACTGTCCCCTTTTGGCTTTCTGCGAGGTGTATTTTTCATCTTCCAAAAGGGTTTGCATACGTTCATTGATACGAAGTCGGTCTGTTCTGTCCAGCTGGACATAAAGAGAGAGCGCGGCGGCGGCATCTTCGCCGTATTCCTGTGCTATCTGTTGAGAAAGGGAGGAGGCTTGTATGTTTTCCGTTTTGTTATCGCTCCAGCCCATTAAATAACAAGGAGTACAGCCGAAAATATCTGCCATCATTACAACAGTATCGTGCTTTATATTTTTAATTTCTCCGCTTTCGTATCTTTGCATGGTTGCCTCTTTGACCCCTAGTATTTCAGCAACTTCAAGTAAAGTCATGTTTTTTAGGGTTCGCATTTCTTTTATTCTTTCGTTTAACTTCATTTCGTTCACTCCTTTGAAAAAGAATACCATCTACTTACGCAAAAAGCAATAGGAAAATAACATAAATAGCAAAAACTTACGCAAAAAGTATTGACAGGGGGAAATAATGGAAGTAATATAAACTTACGCATAAAGTAAGCAATAGAAAGAGAGGGGTTATAATGAAAAGAAGAACAAATACAACAGAACTCAGAAAACTTATGGCTGAGAAAGGAATTATTACCGTTCTTGAGCTTTCTGAGATTACAGGTATCAATAGGAGGACACTTGGAAAGGTTTTACGAGGAGAAATTCAGCCTTCCGCCGATGTGATGTATAAATTAGCAGAAGGTTTAGAGATTTCTCCAGAAATAGCAGGAAAAATTTTTTTTGCAGAAGACTTACGCATTGCGTAAGAAATTGAAAGAAAGGCGGTGAGAGAGTGAAAAAAGAAAAAAACTGCGAGGTGCTGACAAGGGTAAAACAGCTGGTACAGGTTGACAGTATCGAAACGGCAAACGTGATGATAGCAAGCGGGAAATGGGTGCTTATCAATTCCTATTACACGGCATCATTCAGTACGAAAAAGCCGCTTTATACAATGGGGAGGATAGAATGAGCTTTATGAACAGAAAAGAATTGCTCAAAAAGTATTACGATTTTGGAAACACATAATGCGCTTTGTTACAGCGAAAACCTTTTTATGACAAAACCCAAAAAGGGTTATGAAAAAGAATGGAAAGAGGCAATGGAGCGGGTAGATGCGCTGGATGCACTAATGCAGGAGAGCGAGGCAAAAACGCCTTACGCTAACCAGATAAACAAAGGAACGGAGGAAAATTATGGGAGAACAGATGCTTTTTACAGTACAGGACGTTGCAAAGGCGTTGAAGATAGGGAAAAACAAGGTATATGAGTTGTGGCGGGAGGGATTACTTCCTTTTATGAAACTGGGTTCGCTGAAATGCAGCCGTAAGGCGTTGGATGAATTTCTGCGGAAATACGAGGGTTATGATTTGACGGATTTATCGAATATCAAGCCGATTTTGCCGGATGAAAGTAATGAGGACAGCGGAGAAGCCGCTATGATGGATTCGGAAGATGGGGAGGCATAGGCGTAATCTGCGATACGCCATATGCAATGTGGCGGCGGAGCCGCTGCACAGCCTCGCCACATACATGTACAAGAAAACGAAGGAGGGACAGGCTTGGAAAAAAGGACTGTAGAATGGATAAGGAAGAAAGCCGAAGAAAGAGGGCTTCGGATTGGTGCGAAGGTAAGGATAGAAACGATGAGGACAGACGGAAAAGAGGCTTTCAGCAAGGTATACAGGAGCGGGACTGTGACGGGGATTTACCCTTACATATTCTCTTGCCAGATTGGCAGGAACGTGGCGTGTTTCCGTTATAACCAGATAATCGGGAACGAGATAGGGGAGCGAGTGATGATAAATGGATAAGACACTGGGAAATGGTCTGACACAGGAAATTATAAGGAAGATAGACAGGGAAAACCGGAATATACGGCTGCGGCGCGTGGGAAAGCGGATACAGCGCATTACAAAGCGGGCTATGACGGAGGCTGTACGGTTTACGGCTCTGCTGGTTGGAGAAAGCCTGTTTGCATTTGCGATTGTTCCAGCTATGGAGCGGCAGCCGGAGCGGGTACTTCTTATTGCGGAGATACTGGCTGTGCTGGGGTTTGGGGTATGGCTGGGGAGCAAAATCTATGAACCGGCGCGGCGGGGCTGCCGCTTATCGGATGGGAGGAAAGGACATGAAATTTACGGATATTGCGAAGATTGCGAAGGCAAGAAAGAAAGCAGAAATTGTAACAACGACGAACGATGAACAATGGCTGAGCGTTGGAAATGCCGCATACAAGCTGGAGGGTCTGCCGAAGATGGAGGCGAAGGACTTTCTGCGGCTGGCCGGAGTAGCAGACGGTAAAGCGGAAAGATGGATGCGGGCAGACAGGGAGGACGAAAGCGGGATTTTCAGCGATAACGGATGGAGCGAGGTGGAGCTTACGGCTGATATGGCGGGACTTTCCATTGAATACAAGGAAAATATTTTAACGCCGCTTTACACAACGGAGGGTGCAGTATGGGTTAATGTAGGAAATATGGCACCTGTGGTTGCGGGAAAGACAGCTTATATGAAGTTTTTCCTCAGAAGGATAAACGGACGGAATGTGATTGCGGTAAAGGATGGGCTGCTTTTAATTGCGCTGATTATGGAGTTTCCGATGGAGCGGGACTTGCTGGACAGGATAGAGCTGCTTTATGAGCAATGTAAAATACGGGGAGCTGAGGAAGAACAGCGGAAGGAATACGATACTTTTTCGCGCACAGGAAGCCATACGATTTGCGAAAGATGCGGCGCGACGCTTGACTATGGGGAGAAGTGCGACTGCACAAAGGACTAATACAAAAAAGGACGCTTTCTGCGGGGGTGCAGAAAGCGTCCGGGGCATAGTATGTAGCCAGCTTTGCTGGCTGCCACAGCCGATGGGTTAAGTCAGAACAACCCATTTATAAAGGCGAAGGGGTTTCGCCAAGATACACATATAGTATAGCAAAAAAAGCCGGAAAAAACAAGGGGCGGGTGCCCCTTTAGCACCTTGATAATAAAATTAACAATCCGCCCATATCCAGATATTCCCATCGAAATACAAGGGATTTTTTAGGGCGGTTTATGCGGCGTGGATTTGCCACGCTACCACAGCGGCAAAGCCGCCATGAAGGGGGACGAAAGACGATGCCAAGATACATAAAAAAAACATGGGCGGGGGACGTATACGAAGCAAAGGAATATTTCAGCCCAAGGCAGAGGGGGAAAACATACAAAAGAGGTATGAAAGAAAACCTGTCGCCGGAGGAAATGCAGGAATACAACCTAATGGAAACGAGGAAACGCTGCGCAAGGATGATAAACGCAAATTTCCGAGAGGGGGATTTATTTCTGACGCTGACGCACAGGGAGCGGGTGGGAATGGAGGAGGCCCTGCGGAAACTGCGGAATTTTATTGAACGGCTAAAGCGGCGGCGCAGAAGGGAGGGGCTGGAAGCTCTGAAATATATTTATGTGACGGAAACCGGGAAAAAGGGGCGGGAACATCACCATATGGTGATAAATGCTATGGATATTTCCATAAAAGAGCTTTCGGAAATATGGGGGCATGGGCGGGTGATGGTTTCCAGACTGGAGCCGGGCGGAGATTATACAGGACTTGCTTTTTACATAACAAAAGAGAATTACAAGGAATACGGGAGGAGATGGAACGGGAGCCGGAATTTAGAGAAGCCCAAGGAAAAAATCATAGAAGTAACGAAAAGCCGGAAACTGCGGGTGCCGAAAGGGTACAGGGTTTTGGAGGAAATACAATATTACAGCGAGATTACAGGATTTACGAGATACATGAAGGCGTTGCGGATAGGAGGAACGGATTATGGGGAAGGACACAAAGAGGGAAGGGAGCCACACTTACAGCATACTGGCGGGGAAGGATAAACGCTGCTTTGTATCCGGCAGGCGGGAAGGGCTGAACAAACACCATATTTATCATGGGACAGGGCTGCGGAAGATTTCGGACAGGTATGGTTTTTGGTGCTACCTTTGGGAGCCTCTTCATCTTGCCGGACTGGGAGGGCTTCATGCACACCCGAACTCAGGACTTGATTTGCAGCTGAAACAGATGTGCCAGAGGAAATTTGAGGAAACGCATAGCAGAGAGGAATTTATGGCGATTATTGGAAAGAACTATTTGATTGAGGAGGAAGCGGATGTACAGCGGCAAAGCTGCGGTGAAAGCGGTTTTTATTTGATAGATACGTCAGACGTGATTGACGAAGGGTGGGAGGAAGAATGAACAAGGTATTTTTAATGGGGAGGCTGACGAAGGCTCCCGAAATCAGATATACAAGCGGAAATGAGCCGATTGCGGTTGCAAGGTACACGTTGGCGGTAAACAGGCGTTTTAAGAAGAACGAAGCGGATTTTATTAACTGTGTGGCCTTTGGAGCTATGGCGGAATTTGCAGAGAAATATATGAAAAAAGGGCAGATGTTTGCTGTTGTTGGGCGGATACAGGTAAGGAGCTGGGACAACAGGGACGGAAAAAAGCAATGGGCAACAGAGGTTATAGCGGAAGAACAATATTTCACTGGGAGCAAAAGCGAAGCTGGCGGACAGAGCGGTGGGGCGGCGGAGCGGCAGGCGGGATCCGCGACAGATGGATTTTATCCGATAGAGGGGCTGGAAGATGATGATTTGCCGTTTTGACAGGGAGTGGATGATATGCTGACATTTATTGATTTCTTTGCCGGAATTGGAGGATTCCGGCGAGGGATGGAGCTTGCCGGCCATAAGTGCATAGGCTTCTGCGAATTTGACAAGTTCGCCGCAGCAGGTTATACGGCGATGCATTTAATGACGGACGAGGACAGAGAGAGGATTGCCGCGCTGCCGAAAAACAGGCGCGTGGCAGAAGCGGGAAAGGAGGAATACAGACATGGGGAATGGTACGCAAATGACGTTAGACGGATTTTCGCAGAGGACATACCGAGGGCCGACTGCTGGTGCTTTGGATTTCCCTGCCAGGACATCAGCGTTGCCGGAAAGCAGGCAGGATTCAAAGGAAACAGGAGCAGTCTTTTTTTCCGAATTATCCGGCTTATTCAGGACATCGAAGAAAAAGACAGACCCATGTACTTATTCATTGAAAACGTTAAAAATCTGCTTAGTATCAACGGGGGATGGGATTTCCTTGCCGTTCTCTCTGCGCTGGACGAAAGCGGGTACGATGCAGAATGGCAGGTTATCAATGCTGCCGGATACGTCCCGCAGAACAGGGAGCGCGTATTCATTGTGGGACATCTTAGAGGACGATGTGCCCGTGAAGTATTTCCTGTCGAGGGAACAGACGGAGAAAATACTATTCGGCAGGTAGGGAATTATCTGCCGACAAAGACAAGAGAAAATCCTAACCAGGGAAGGATATACGATCCTGCCGGGATTGCGCCATGTCTTAACAGTATGGCGGGCGGCGGACTAGAGCCGAGTGTTATTCTGCCCGCGTTCTGCGATATGAGCTATGGGGCGGGGCTTGAGATTTCGGAAACAGCGTCCTGCCTGCAGGCAAGGTACAATAAAGGCGTGTGCGGCAGGCATGGGGAAACAAGCGGCGTTGCTGTCCCGGTGCTTACGCCGGAAAGGGTGGAGAAGCGGCAGAACGGCCGGCGTTTCAAGGAGAATGGAGAAGCAATGTTCACGCTGACTGCGCAGGACAGGCATGGGGTAATGATTGAGCTGCCGGACGGGGGCTGTGCCTATGCGGTATGGTATGAAAAATATGGATGCTATGTTGCCATACGGCGGCTGACACCGAGGGAATGTTTCCGTTTGCAGGGATGGGAGGACGTTTATTTTGAGCGCGCCGCGCTGGTGAACAGCGACAGCCAGCTTTACAGGCAGGCGGGGAACGGCGTGACTGTGCCTGTGATACGGGCGATAGCGGAGAGGATGGAGATTTGAAAAGCGAGAAGATAGGGCAAAAGCATATAGTTTGTATCAGTGGGGGAAAGGACAGCATGGCAACGGCTATTCTTGCGCTGGAACATGGTGAGCCGCTGGATATGGCGGTTTACTGCGAGGTGATGTTTGATAAGGAAACCAGCGGGGAAGTGCCGGAGCATAGGGATTTCGTTTATAACTCCATGATACCATGGCTGGAAGGGAACGGCGTCCCGGTTCATGTGGTGCGTGGCAAAAAGACCTATATGGATTGCTTTTACCATGTGATAATGCGGTCGAAAACAGTTGGATACAATGGCAGGTACAGAGGCTTCCCGATGGGCGGGAAGTGTGCAATCCATAGGGAGTGCAAAATGGACCCGTTGAATAAATTTCTGAGGGGGATTGGTGACGCAATCCAATATGTCGGCATTGCGGCGGATGAAGAAAAGCGGCTGGAACGGCTGGACGGAAAAATAAAGGTTTCCCTGCTTGCGAAATATGGATATACTGAGGCGGATGCGGCGGCGTTATGCAAAAAGTATGGCTTATACAGCCCTGCTTATGAATTTAGCGCAAGAAACGGCTGCTGGTTCTGTCCGAATTGCCGAAGCAATGAGTTTGCGGAGTTCAAGCGCAGATACCCGGATTTATGGCAAAGGCTGCTGGATTTGGGCAAAGTGGAGAATTTAGTTTCCTATGGCTTCAAATATGGCAAAACCATTGAGGAGGTTGACAGGGATATTTCGATGCAGGCCGCGCAGATGCGGCTATGGGAATAAAAGGAGGTGTACAAGTCGTGATGGCGATAATTATAGAACTGCAAAAATACCGTGCAATCGGCACAGTTGAGGAATGCCGTGAGGCTATGGAGCGGCAGAAAATGAAAAAGCCTAAACGGGAAATACGGGGCAGAGATTTGAAAATTGGAAATGTCACATTCAGGGCGGGAACAACTGTATATTTGTGCCATTCCTGCAAAAAAGGAATAACAGGTTCAGACGACTATTGCAGATGGTGCGGACAGGCTATTGATTGGTCTGAATAGGAGCGGAAACACGGAAACGAGGTGACAGCATTGCCAAAGGAGCAGGATTTAAGGATGAAGGAAAACGAATTTATGCGGATTTTCCGGCAGCTTTGCACGATACGCAGCCCGTGGGCGGTATGGGCTGATTTGATAAGTATGATTGCCTGTGTTATTAGTAATTCGATAGACCGGACGCCGGAGCATTTTGAGCGCAGAGAAAAGGAGTATTTAGAGTGTCTGGAACGCATGGGTTCTCATGAACTTCCGGCGCAACTGTACGGTATCATCGTTATGGCATTGGAAAATGAACCGGAACAGGATTTCCTTGGGAAAATGTATATGGATTTAGGACTGGGGAACCACTGGAAAGGACAGTTTTTTACGCCATACAGCGTATGCGGGATACTGTCGGAAATCAGCTGTGGGGAGATTGACAGGAAGATTGAGGAAAAGGGGTATATCTCCATAAGCGACCCTGCCTGTGGCGCGGGGGCGACGCTGATTGCTGCTGTGAACAACATGAAAACAGTGAAACATAATTTTCAGAACCATGTGCTGTTTATCGGGCAGGATATAGACAGGATTGTTGGCTTAATGTGCTATATCCAGCTTTCCCTGCTCGGATGTGCAGGATATATCTGTATTGGAAATTCTCTGACGAATCCATTGACGGGAAATGTGTTATTCCCGCAGGAAGGAAAGGAGCAGGAGTTATGGTTTATGCCGATGTTTCAATCTAAAATATGGACAATGCGGAGAATATTTCATATGTCGGACAGGCAGTGAGGAAGCGGAAATTTTTAAGGAGGGATTGTGATGCCTCATAGCGGGATAACAGTAAAATGCCCGTTTTATAAAAGGGAGAACCAAGTAACTATTTTTTGTGAGAGCAACATTCGAGTGAGGGAGGAAGGGAAAACGGGCTATTACGCACACTTATTCCGAAGCGCGAAGGCGAAGGAGGCATATATGAGGGAGCATTGCAAGAGATACCCTGACATGAATTGTCCATATGCAAACTTTATGGAGGCATTTTATAGAAAGCTAAGGAGAAATTTCGGAACTGAAAAAAGTGGAGATAGGAACAAGGAGGACGAAAAAAATGAAATTGAGGACGAAACTGAAAAGAGCGAAGCAGGAAATCATACGGCAGAATGTACAAATAAACGGATTGGAGCGGGGAAACAGGTATTTGTCCGGCTTATGTAAGCGTATTGAAGAAAAAAAGAATCTGGAAATTGACACGTTGAGGACAACAAAAAATATATTACGAATGATTTTGGACAGGATAGCCGTTGAAGCGGGAGAAATCGAAATTTCAACGGCTGACATGAAGATTTTGGAGCAGTACGAAATTACATATCTTTCCAATCCCAAAACACACAAGATAAAGGTAAAGGCAGAGAAAAAAGAGGAGCAGGATTAAAAACCCTGCTCTTTTTTATGTTTGTCGGAGGCAGGGAAAGATATACACTGACTTTGCGGCTGCGCATGGACGCAAAGAGGCGGTAGGGGGAAAATGGTGCAGAAATATGATAACTTTTAGAAAACTGGTTTCAGGGAGCGGGAGAAGGCCGTAGAGCGGCAGATTTTTTCTGCCATACAAGTAAACGAAAGAGGGGGTTTTGGGGTGAACAAAAGGGATTGGATGGTGGTAAAAAACGAATATATTACGGGGCGGGACAGCCTCCAGAAGTTGGCAGACAAGCACAAAATACCACTTAGGACAATTAAGGACAGGAGCGCGCGTGAGAAGTGGGTGGAGGGAAGGAAAAATTTCCGCGCTGAAACTGCACAAAAAGCTGTCCGAAAAACCATGAAAAAGGAAGTCAGCCGTTTAGTGAAGCTGCAAGAGGTTGCGGAGGATGTGGCGGAGCTGATAAAGGAGGATATAGAGCGGCTGAAAGAGCTGCACAAAAAGAGGCAGCACATTACAGAAAGCGACGTAAAAATGATAAAGGATTTAACGGCGGCTTTGAAAAATATTGCTGAGATTATGCGGGAGGTATACGCAATACCGACGATACGGGAAAAAATAATGATGGATAAATATGAGGATTACAAAAAAACTCTGGAGGGGCTGGAAAGCG
The DNA here is from genome assembly GCA_910576545.1 of Lachnospiraceae bacterium. Classification (GTDB taxonomy): domain Bacteria; phylum Bacillota; class Clostridia; order Lachnospirales; family Anaerotignaceae; genus Anaerotignum_A. Next base: position 80,413 of record CAJTKM010000012.1, on the reverse strand, counting down.
GCTTCGGCGGCGTGATTATTCTGCCGAATGTGGCGGAAAGAGAGGGGGAAACAGATGAAGGAGCAGGAAAGGAAAATTGTCTGGAAGCCGCAGCCGAAACAGATTGAATTTCTGCAAAGGCCGGAATATGAAGCCTTTTACGGCGGAGCGGCAGGCGGAGGGAAAAGCGACAGCCTTCTTATGGAAGCACTCAGGCAGACGCATATACCAAATTACAGGGGGTTGATTATACGAAAGACTTATCCTCAGCTTTCGGAACTGATAGACAGAAGCGTGGAAATATACACTCAGGCAATCAGGGGCGCAAAATTCAATGAAAGCAAATATGTATGGAAATTCCCAAGCGGCGCAAAAATTTATTTCGGCAGTATGCAGCACGCAAAAGACCGGATTAAATATCAGGGAAAGAGATATGACTTTATTGGATTTGACGAACTGACACATTTTCTTTGGGAGGAATACAGCTATTTATTTTCCAGAAATCGGCCTTCCGGTCCGGGGACGCGCGTATATATGCGGGCAACGGGGAATCCGGGGGGCATTGGACATGGATGGGTGAAAAGCCGCTTTATCACGGCTGCACCGCCCAAAACGACCATATGGGAAAACTATACGATTACAAAGCCGGACGGCGGGAAAGTGGAAATGAAGCGGGACCGGATATTTATTCCTGCCGCAGTTTTTGATAATCCCGCAATGCTGAAGAACAACCCGGAATATCTTGCCAGCCTTGCAATGATGAGTGAGAGCGAAAGAAAAGCGTTGCTTTACGGGGATTGGGACTGCTTCAGCGGGCAGGTATTCAGCGAATGGCGCGACGACCCGAAGGGTTATGAAAATCGGAGATACAGCCACGTAATCAAGCCGTTCCATATTCCGGAACACTGGAAAATTATAAGGGGGTTTGACTTTGGGTACAGCAGACCTTTTTCTGTGGGCTGGTATGCCGCAGACGAAAAGGGTGTGCTTTACCGTATAGCGGAATACTACGGCTGCACAGGGACTGCGAATGAGGGCGTTAAACTGACGGCACAGGAGATTGCCGCAGGGATACGGGAAATGGAGGAAACGCATGAGCTTTTGAAAGGGAAGAAGATTATAGGTGTCGCAGACCCAAGTATATTTGACAGGAGCAGAGGGGAAAGCATTGCGGGAATGATGGAGCGGCACCCTCACTATGTTACATGGGAGAGGGGCGACAATACAAGGCTTGCGGGGAAAATGCAGTTTCATTACAGACTGGCTTTTGACGAAGAAGGCCGGAGCATGTTCTACTGCTTCAATACTTGCAGGCATTTTATACGGACAATCCCCAACCTTGTATATGATGAAACGAAGGTGGAGGACATTGACACAGACGGGGAGGACCATATTTATGATGAGTGCCGTTATGTATTTATGCAAAGGCCCATTACACCAAGGGAGATTACGCCGAAACTTGTGCCGCTGGACGACCCGCTGAATTTATTTCAAGAGGAGCGCGGCGGGGATAAATATGAATTTTACAGGATATGACACACAGCCGCAAAGCTGGAGGACATGATGGAAAAGGAGGCTTTTGAAATGTTTGGAGAAGAAAAGATAAAAGAAGGGCGGGAACTGCTGGAAAAATACCAGAACGGGAAGAAGATGCTGGATAAGCGTATTGTAGACAACGAACAATGGTATAAAATGCGGCATTGGGAACAGCTGCGGAAGGCGGGGAACGGGCCGCAGACAGCCTCAGCATGGCTTTTTAATTCTCTGGCGAATAAGCACGCGGACGCTATGGACAATTACCCGCAGCCCAATTTTCTGCCAAGGGAAGCGGGGGACAGGGAGGACGCTGAAACGCTTTCCAAAATTGTGCCTGTGATATTGGAACAGAACGATTACGAACAGACATATAATGACGCATGGTGGGACAAGCTGAAAAGCGGGACTTCGGTGTATAAGATATTTTGGGACAAAGAGAAGGACAACGGGCTGGGGGACATTGGAATTTCGGCCGTTGACATTATCAACCTGTTTTGGGAGCCGGGGATTTCTGATATACAGGACAGCCCGCATTTATTCCACATTGCGCTGGAGAGCAAAGAGCGGCTGGAAGCGGAATACCCTGAATTTACATTCGGCGGCGACGGGGATATGAAAACGACAAGCTACATACACAGCGACCAGATAGACACAAGCGGGAAGTGCATGGTAGTAGACTGGTATTATAAAAAACGGGAGGACAGAAGGACGGTACTGCACTATATCAAATTTTGCGGAAATAACCTGCTGTACGCGACGGAAGATGTACCGGAAATGGAGGGCGGGCTATACGAGCATGGGCTTTATCCGTATGTTTTTGACGTGCTTTTCCCTGAAAAAGACAGTCCGGCAGGGTTCGGCTATGTGGACATTATGAAGGACGCACAAATTTCCATTGACAACATGTGGGTGAGCTTTGAGAAAAATGTGAAATGGTGCGCCGAGCCGCGTTATTTTTCCAAGGACGGGAACGGGATAAACAAGGAGCAGTTCGCAGATTTGAATAACAGCATTGTCGATTATACAGGGGATGTAGATGGAATACAGCCGATTTCAACAAAGCCAGTAAGCGGGATTGCCACAGGGCTTTACCAGCTGAAAATAGACGAACTGAAAGAAACGAGCAGCAACAGGGACTTTTCACAGGGAAGTACAGCAAGCGGCGTGACTGCCGCCTCTGCGATTGCGGCTTTGCAGGAAGCGGGAAGTAAAACCAGCAGGGATATGATAAAGGCGGCTTACCGCGCTTTTGTGCAGGTCAACCGACTTATTGTGGAGCTGATACGGCAATTTTACGATGCGCCGAGAGAATTCCGCATAACGGGGAAGAACGGGGACGATTTCATTTCTTACGACAACAGCAATATTCGCCAACAGGAAGCGGAGCATATTATGGGCGTGGAAACGGGAGGAAGGAAGCCGATATTTGACATAAATATTACAAGTCAGAAAAGCAGTCCGTTTTCCCGTATCGCACAGAATGAACTTGCCAAGGAACTGTATGGAGCGGGGCTGTTTAACCCTGAGCTGACAGACCAAGCGTTGATTTGTCTGGAAATGATGGATTTTGAAGGGAAAGAAGATATTATACGGAAAGTGGCTCAAAACGGGACAATGCTTCAGACCATTCAGCAGATGCAGGCGCAGATTGTACAAATGGCGGGTGTATTAGACCAGATTACAGGGCAGAACCTTACTTCTGCCGTTTCCTCTGCACCGATACAAGGAGATATGCCGCCACAGGGGCCAAAAGGAAGCGGGACAGCTGAAACGGACGCGCTGGGCAACGCTTATAAAAGTGCAAAAGGAAACGCGATTGCAGACAGGGCGAGGAAAACAACACAGGAAAGGACAACAGTAAAATGACAAGGATAACATATGCAATCGGGGAAGGGCGGTATACGCTGGAGGCGGAAGGGCACGCGGGATTTTATCCGGGGAATGACATTGTATGCGCCGCAGTCAGCGCGCTTTTACAAACATGCTGGGCGGGGCTTATGCGGGAATGCAGGGCAACGGGAGAAAAACGGCAGGAAAGCGGAAAATTTTTCTTTCGGGCGGACGTTTCAGAGGGATGCAGGAAAGAGGCGGAAACGCTGTTGCGGAGCGTGGTTTATGGGCTGAAACTTATTGAGCGGGAATTTCCGCAGAACGTAAAAATTATAGAAAGTGGGGGAGGGTGCAAGGGTTTTTCACATGGGATAGAATAATTGTATGTAACGGGCGAAGCTCCATATAAGAGGCTTTGCATTTTGTTGCAGAGGCCCGAAGGGCTGAACGGTTAAGCCGTTAGGACAGACGCGGGGGAAAGACCTCAGTACAAAAAAGACGCGGGGGAAAGACCCTAGAAAAAGACACGCCGGAAAGACGGCAGAGGGCAGCTGACAGGCCAGACAGAAGGCAGCACTGCCGAAAAGGAGGAAATGATGGAGAAACATAAAATGGATTTGCGGTTATTTGACGATGGCGCGGCGGGAGCTGGCGGCACAACGGGAATGGGAACGGCCGGAGCTGGCGACGCGGGAGCGGGACAGGGCGGAACCGAAGGAGGCAGGGACTTTTCGTCGGAGTTTGACGCTATGATTAAGGGCGAATACAAAGAAGCCTATGCTAAAAAAGTAGAGCAGATTGTAAAAGAACGTCTGAAAGGGAGCAAACAGGCGGAAGCGCGGCTGAAAGACGCTGAATCTTTGCTTGCGCTGGTTGGCGAAAGATACGGGCAGGACGGAAAGGACTTAGCGGCTTTGAGGGCTTCTGTGGAAAACGACAGGGAATACTTGGAACAGGAAGCACTTGAAAAAGGAATGACAGTGGACCAGCTGGCGGAGTTTAAGAAAATGGAGCGGGAAAACGCTCAATTCCGCCTTCAGATGCAGGAGGCGGCAGAACGCCGGGAATTTGAACTGAAATTTGCTGGATGGGCGGCAGAGGCGGAAGCACTGAAAGAAACATATCCCGGATTGGAGCTTATGAGCGAATTTGAAAATGCGCAGTTTGTACGTCTGCTGGACAGCGGCGTAGGCGTAAAAGCCGCATATCAGGCAGTACATTTCGATGAACTTATGAGCGGCGCATTACAATACACAGCGGAACAGGCAAAGAAAAAAATTATGGACGGCGTAAGGGCCAACGGAGCAAGGCCAACAGAGAACGGGACAAAGGGAGGCGCGGCAGGACGGGAGCGGCTTGACGTGACAAAGCTGACGAAAGAGCAGAGGCGGGAGCTTGCAGAAAGGGCTATCCGCAACCCTGACGAACGAATTACCTTTGGCTGAACTTTTAAGAGAGCAGGAGGGGAAAACGATGGATAAAAAATTCAAAATGGACTTGCGGCTTTTTGACGGAGCGGCAGGAGCAAACACTATGACTACGGCAACGGAAACGCTTTCGGCGGAAATGAAAACCTATTATGACGCATATCTTTTGGATAATGCGAAGCCAAATTTGGTACACGACCAGTTTGGGCAGAAAAAGCCTATTCCCAAAAACAAGGGAAAAACAATTGAATTTCGCAGATACAAGACACTGCCGAAAGCATTAACGCCGCTGACAGAGGGCGTAACGCCTGACCCAAACAGCCTTACCGTCACGACGCTTACAGCGACGGTAAAACAGTACGGAGATTGGATTTCTCTTTCAGACGTATTACTGCTTACGGCAATCGACAACAATTTGGTCGAAGCTGTTGCGCTTTTAGGGGACCAAGCGGGGCGCACGCTTGACACTGTGACACGGGAGGTAATCAATGCCGGAACGAATGTGCTTTATGCGCCGAAGGGGAACACCCCTGTTACGGCGCGGGCAGACCTTGACGGGACAAGCCTTTTGAATACACAGCTTATTATGAAGGCAGCCGCGATTTTGAAGGGAACAAACACCGTTCCATTTGACAATGATTATATTGCCATTGTACACCCTTATGTAGCGTATGACCTGATGCAAGACCCAAAATGGGAGGAGTGGAGCAAATACACCAATCCCGAACATATGTATAACGGGGAGCTTGGGAAAATTGGACGGGTGCGTTTTGTGGAAAGCACGGAAGCCAAAATATGGGAAAAGGCCGCAGGAAGCGGGAGCCTTTCTGTATATTCTACACTGATAATCGGCAAGAACGCCTACGGTGTGACGGACGTTGAAGGCGGCGGGCTGGAAACCATTGTGAAACAGAAGGGCAGCGCGGGGACAGCAGACCCCTTAGACCAGAGGGCATCGGCAGGCTGGAAGGCTCTGAAAACAGCGGAAATCCTTTCAGATGAATACATGCTGCGGATTGAAAGCTGCTCCAGCTTTTCTACGGCAGAGGCAAACTGAAACAGTTTTTAGCGGCTGAATACGGATTACAAGGAGGGTCAGAGGATGGCGAAAAAAACAGATGATATAGAAATTCGGAATGGAACGGCTCAGGAAGAAAGCAATGCGGCGGATTCGGAAAAAATGATTGATACAAAAGATGAAGCGGCGGCGGAACAGCCGGAAAGCATGACGGAGCAGTTACTTCGGCGCATGGACGAAATAGCGGCGGAAAATGAAAAAATCCGAGAGGAACTTTCGCGGACGCGCAAGGAAAGCGCGGAAACGCGGGAAAAGGCGGAAAAGGCCGCAGAGCTGACAGAAGGGCAGAAGCAGGCCCTTATGGAGCGGAATTTCCATGAGGCAATGGAGCGGGCTAAAATGGATAAGGTTACAATAACCATTCCGGCAGACCCGAACGGGGAGGACGACGACATATTTGTATCGGTAAATGGATACAGATACTTAATCCGCAGAGGGGAAGCGGTGGAAGTACCGCGTTTTGTTGCGGAGGCTTTGAAAAACAGCGACCGCCAAAAGCTGGAGGCAAACAGGCATATGAAAAAGATACAGAAATAAGTATTTGCAGGCAAAGCGAGGCGGGGGGAACCCCGCCTTTTTTGAAAAGGAGGGGGAAACATGGTTTCCATTATCGGGAAGCAAATGATTTTTCCAAATGAAGAACAGACATTCATTATGGGGGACAGCGGAAGCACGAGCCGGACTTTTATTCTTGACAGGTACGACCCTGACAGGATAGACCTTGCGGGGCTGACGTTCCGGCTGGATATTCGCTACAAAAGCGGGGAAAAGAATACGGCTCTGCTGATTAAAAGCGTACAGGAGGATAAAATAACGCTTTTATGGAATGTAATAAAAGCGGATTTTCGGGAGGAGCGGACGGTTTTTATTGCAATCCGCGCCTACGATGAAACAGGGGCAGTAAAATGGAACAGCGCGGCAACGCCGATATTTGCGGAGCGGGCGATTGACACGCCGGGGAATTACGACGGGGACCTTTCCGAGCTGGAACAGATGGAGCAGAGAATTTCTGCCGTATTAGACAGGGAAGCGGCAAGAGAGGCGGCAGAGGAAAAACGGCAGGAGGCGGAGGAAGGCAGGGAAACCGCAGAAGGAGAGAGAACAGAGGCGGAACACGACCGACAGGAAGCGGAGGAACAGCGGCGGAAGGAAACGGCGGCGGCTATCTTAGAGGCAAAGGAAGCGGCAGAGGAAGCCAGAAACGCAGAGGGACCTATGGGCCCACAGGGGATACAGGGCGAGAGAGGGCCGCAGGGAGAACGCGGGGAAACAGGGCCGCAAGGCCCGAAAGGGGAAAAAGGCGAAACAGGAGCAACGGGAAAAACAGGCCCCCAAGGAGAAACAGGGCCACAGGGAGAACGCGGCGAAGCGTTTACCTATGCGGATTTTACGGAAGAACAGCTGGAAGGGCTGCGCGGCCCCAGAGGTTTCCAAGGGGAACAGGGACCCATGGGCGAGAAAGGCGAGAAAGGCGAGCAGGGACCGAAAGGGGAAGCGGGCGCAACGGGTCCGGCAGGTCCACAGGGAAAAAGAGGCGAAACTGGCGAACAGGGACCGAAAGGCGAAACGGGCGAAATGGGCGAGAGAGGGCCACAGGGAGAACGCGGCGAAACAGGACCACAGGGGCCGAAGGGTGAAACCGGAGAACAAGGACCAAAGGGAGAAACCGGAAAAGGGCTGACGATTTCGGGCTACTATGGAACGGAGGCAGAGCTGCGGGCGGCAGGACTGACACCGAAAGCAGGGGACGCTTACGGCATAGGAACGGCTGCGCCTTTTGATATATACATATATGACGGAAACAGGCAGGAATGGAAAAATAACGGCCCATTACAAGGGGCACAAGGGGAGCGCGGCGAAAAAGGCGATGCTTTTACTTATGAAGATTTTACGGAAGAACAGCTGGAAGGACTGCGCGGACCACAGGGAAAACAAGGGGAACAGGGACCGAAGGGCGATACAGGGGAAACCGGAGAGCAGGGTCCACGCGGAGAAACGGGAGCAGAAGGCCAGAAAGGGGCACAGGGGGAGCGCGGCGAAAAAGGCGACGCGTTTACTTATGAAGATTTTACAGCGGAACAGCTGGAGGGACTGCGCGGGCCGCAGGGAATACAGGGAGAGCAGGGGGCAAAAGGAGATACCGGAGAGAGAGGGCCGCAAGGGGAAACAGGGGAGCGCGGCGAAAAGGGCGAAGCGTTTACCTATGCGGACTTTACGGCGGAACAGCTGGAAGGGCTGCGCGGACCACAGGGCGAACAGGGACCGCAAGGACAGGAAGGACCACGCGGACAGCAGGGAAACCCAACGGAAATTAACGGAAAAACGGGGGAAAGCATTACTCTGACACAGGCAGATATTGAAATCATAGACGATGAAACGGGGGAGGCTTACCGAATCGGAGTGAGCGGCGGCGGTCTTTACTTTGAAAAGAAAGCGATATCACGTTTGGCAGGGAAGAATACGAAGGAGGCAGAATGATGGCAAAAACATTTATTGCAGAACAGGGTACATCATTGGAAATTAAGGCACTCTGCGAAGAAATCAAGGCAGCAATCAGGAGTGAAGAAGGGAAAGGCGGGAGCGTCATTCCCATGTATATAGCGGCTTACAAAATGTATGGCAAAAAAAGCTACGCCTACAATGACGCGGATATATGGGACGCGCTTTGCAAAAGCACAGAGGCAGTGAACGATAAGGAAATCAACGGGGAGGCTTTGGAATATGTGCTGACCCACCCGGGGACAGCCAGTTTATCTGACTGGCTGGCGCGATTTTCCGACACGAGGGCCGCGGGGCAAGACCTGTTTACAGGCCTTGAGACGGCGGCGGAGCTGGCGGAAAATCGCGCCGCCATGACAGCACTGTCCGCAAGCGAAACCGCCATGACAGCACTGTCCGCAAGCGAAACCGCCATGACAGCACTGTCCGCAAGCGAAACCGCCATGACAGCACTGTCCGCAAGCGAAACCGCCATGACAGCACTGTCCGCAAGCGAAACCGCCATGACAGCACTGGGAGAATCAGGAACGGCGATGAACGCCGTATGTGCGGTTGAAATGGCACTTGATAAGGCGATGAAATCCACGCACTACGAGAAAACAATGCGTGAGAAGGGTATGCCGATTGCGAAAATCGCTTTAGCTTTAGCTAAAAGAGCCGAATTTTCTACCATTTCGACGTTAGGAGAAATGGTAGAAAATTCGGCGGCTATGACAGCGGTAGCGGCTTCCGCTACGGCTATGACAGCGGTAGCGGCTTCCGCTACGGCTATGACAGCGGTAGCGGCTTCCGCTACGGCTATGACAGCGGTAGCGGGTAGTGCCATAGCGATGAATAAAATTGCGGGAGTGAAACAGGCGCGGGATAAGGTAATGGGTTCTGAGCATTACGCGGGCAAGATGCGGGATAAGGACATGCCGATAGCAAAACTGGCTGCTGCTTTAGCAGGCATCGAATTTGAAACGATTTCCGGCATGGCCGGAATCGTTTCAAATTCGACCGCAATGACAGCTATTGCCGCGAGCGGCACCGCAATGACAGCTATTGCCGCGAGCGGCACCGCAATGACAGCTATTGCCGCGAGCGGCACCGCAATGACAGCTATTGCCGCGAGCGGCACCGCAATGACAGCTATTGCCGCCTCTGCAACTGCTTTGAGTAAAATTATAGGGAACGCAACGGCAAGGAGCAAGATTGAAAATTCGACAACAGCGAAAAATGCAATGAAAAGCAGTCCGAGAAAAACAACATGGACAAGAACAAGCGGCGGAAGTTGGAAGGAGACCACAATCAGGACAGGAAAAGGATTTGTTATCAATATCAATGAATTGGGCGGCGGCGTATCTTCGGGATATGTCCAATGCGACGACACAAATTATTCACTTAATAGCAATGGCGGCGAGCAGGATATATGTAAATTTTTCACAAGTAAGTTAGTTGTAAGAAATTTTTACAACAATTCGACAGTGGAATACATACCTATCAGCTAAGGAGGAGAGGGCATGAAAGGATTTGCAGAAAATTTTCATGAGGAAATGGAGCGTATAAAGCAGGAGCAGGGACAAGCGGCGGAGCGGCAGGAGCGGCTTTCTTCTGTGCTGGACACGCTCAGGCAGGAGCGGCAGACGGCAGATATGGCTATCAGCTTTTCTATTTCTTCACAAGGGAAACGCATAGAGGGGCTGGAAAAGCAGGGCGGCGCGATACTGGAAAGGCTGGAACGGCTGGAGGGAAAGGCGGCAGAGGAAGCCATAGACGCATATACAAAGGAACTAATGGAAGAAGGAGCGATTTGAGATGGGAGAAAAAATTAAAATTGCCAGTATGAGGCGGCTTTTTGAAAAGGGAGAAATCAGTGAGGCGGATATTCGGAGCAGGACAGAGGCGGGAAAGCTAACGGCAGAGGAATACCAGACGATTACAGGGCAGATTTACTCTGGCGCAGAGGCAGCGGGAGAAATCCGCCAGATTGAGGAAGAAAAGGAAGGCGGCGGGGAAAATGACGGTGAAGGAATTATTTAACCTTGTAGACCAGATACGGCCGAATGCGTTTACAGAACGGGAAAAGCTGCATTTTCTGAACACAATCGAAGGGAAGGTTTACCGGGAGATTTTGGAGAAGGCAGAGAAAGGCGCAGAGGAATTTCTGCCTTTTCGGGAAGGGGATGAGGAACGGGAGCTTGCCGTTCCCGTTCCTTATACCGATATATACATTTATTATCTGGCGGCGATGATAGATTTTTATAACGGGGATGCAGGAAGATACAACGACACGATGGTTTTAAGTAATACAGCGTGGGACGATTATGCTGCGTATTACAGGGAAAAGCACAGACCGAAGCAGACAAACCTTTTTGGAATGATACCGGAAAGGTCTTGAACAAAGGAATATATATGCCCGCGCCTTTAAGAAGGGCGCGGGGGAAGGAGGTGCAGAGCATGAAACTGCCAAGGTTAAGCGGGAGCCAGCCTGCCGGAGATATGCTGATAAGATTTAAGGGATACAACAGGACGGACAGGGCGGGCAAAGACGAATTTCACGACATGGAGAATATGACGGGGGACAGATTCCCTCTGTTAGCCCCAAGAGGGGCAAGGGGAACAGTGCGGACGCTTACGAAAGCGAATGGGCTTTACGCGCGGGATAAACTGCTTTGGGTGGACGGAACAGAAGTATTTTACGGCGAAAAAAAGATAGGCGATGTAGAAGACAGTGAAAAGCAGTTTGTTTCTGTGGGGGCTTATGTGCTGATATTTCCGGACAAGGTATATTACAACACGGCCACTGATACATTTGGGAGCATGGAAAACAAATACATTTCATCGGGGACGGTAAGATATACGCAAAGCTGGCTGACAGACACAGAGCTTGACGCAGAAGGGCAGGTATATGTAAAGATTGAAGCGGCAGGCATTGAGGCCGGATTTGAAAAGGGGGACGGGGTAGAAATCAGCGGCTTTACAGAGGACAAAATAAACGGGATGCGCGTCATACAGGACATTGGAACGGGCTGGATTAAGATTATAGCGGCAATCGACAAGGACGGGAGCCAGAGCGCGGCTGTCACGATACGAAGGAAACTTCCGGACATGGATTATTATACGGTTGCAGAAAACAGGTTATGGGGATGTTCCTCACAAAATCATGAAATTTACGCCTCCAAGCTGGGCAGCCCGTTCAATTTCTATTGCTTTGAAGGGCTGGCAAGCGACAGCTACGCGGCGACGATTGCCAATGACGGGGATTTTACGGGGGCAGTTACATACTTAGGATATGTTATGTTTTTTAAGGAAAGGAGCGTACACAAGGTATACGGGAACAAGCCCGCGAATTTCCAGATTATAGAAGGACAGCTGCGGGGCGTTGAGAAGGGAAGCGCGGAAAGTCTGAAAATATTGAATGAAGTGCTTTATTACAAATCCCCGGCAGGGGTTATGAGTTTTCAAGGCAGTATGCCGTATGACATTGGGGAAGCACTCGGGGAAGGATACTACGCAACGGGGGAAGCCTCTGCGGGTGTGATTGGAAACAAATACTATATATCCTTGAAAGATGCGAAAGGCAGGAGCCATTTATTTGTATATGATGCGACAAAGGGGCTTTGGCACAGAGAGGACGGGACGAAGGCGCGGTATTTTACAGCTTTTGGCGGGAACCTCTACTATCTGGAAGGGAACACCATAAAAACGGTATCATACCTAGCGGCTTCGCCGCTGGGGCAGCGGGCAGAGCCTGTCATAAAGAAGGACGGGGAAATCGTAGAGTGGCACGCGGAAACAACGGATTTTACATACCAGACGGCGGAGAGCAAATTTATTTCCAGAATCGGCCTGAGATGCGAAGTTTCAGGAGGGGCCGCGCTGGAAGTTTGGATTGACTATGACAGCAGGGGCGCATGGGAACGGCTTACCAGCGTAGGGGAAACGGGGAAAAACATACGCAACATACCAATTATCCCGCGAAGATGCGACCATTTCAGGCTGAAATTTGCGGGATACGGGGAATGTGTGATTTATGATATGATTTTTTGGCTGACAATGGGGAGCAATGAAAGGCGGCGTTAAAAATGGCGAATTACAATTCTAACCTTCTGCCGGAGATAAACGGGGAAAAGCTGGACGACGCAAAGGAACGTCGGCAGATATTAAATTATCTTGCGTTACTGGATGAAAAGCTGCGGTATATGTTTCAGAACATCGAACCGAGCGAAAATTTTTCGGCGGCGGCATTTGAAAATTATATCAAGACTGACAAAATGATAACAAGTTTGCAGGTAGAGGACGGGAGGATTTCCGCGCTGATAACAGATATGGAGGGAAATTTTTCGATGATGGTGCAGACTGTCAACGGTATACGCACAACTGTTCAAAATCAGGCGGGGCAGATTTCACAGGTAGAGCAGACGGCGGCGAGGATTGCAACCAGAGTATCTAATGCGGAGGGGGACATTTCCGCCATTGAACAGACGGCAAGCAGTATTCAGACAAGTGTGCGGAATTTGCAGGGGGACATTTCCGTTATAGAACAGCAGGCGGATAAAATAGATTGGATTGTAGCAAGCGGAACGAGTGCCAGCCGCTTTACGCTGACAAGCAGAATGGCAGAGCTGATTTCCGATGAAATTGACATTTACGGGGTTGTAACATTCAACGACCTTTCCCGAAGCGGCAGGACTGAGATAAACGGGGACAACATTACAACGGGGGAGATTTCGGCGGAGTTTATCCACCTTGGCGGATATATGGACGTATACCGGACAGATGTAAGCAGTATTGTGGGCGGACACATCGGCTACGATACAGGGGACGACGGGAACGCGAACACCAGCGGTATCAAGATGGCTTCACCGAGCGATTACAATTATTTCATTGCGACAAACAGCGGGATACGAATGACATATGACGACGAATACGCGGTTTACTGCACGAGCAGGGGTGTGACGCTGGCGGGGGACTACGAATTTCGGGCGGCAACGAATTTTTATTGTCTGCGGGACGGGGCGGCGAGCTTAGGGACAAGCAGTTATCACTGGGATACGGTTTTTGCTGATACGGGAGCAATAAACACATCGGACAGGCGTAAGAAAAACAGTATTCAATATGATTTAACGGTATATGAGGAGCTGTTTTATCGGCTGAAGCCAGTACGTTACAGAATGGATAACGGGAAAAGCGGACGATTCCATACGGGATTTATTGCGCAGGACATAGAGGAGGCTATGGAGGAAACAGGGCTTGACAGCGGGGAGTTTGCGGGATTTATTAAAAGCCCTGTATACGAGCGGGAGAAGGAAAACGGGGAGCCGGACACGGAAAGCGCGGTGACAGATTACCGTTATAGCTTACGGTATGGGGAATTTATTGCACTAAATACATACATGATACAAAAACTTATGAATCGGGTTGCGGCATTGGAACGGGAATTGGAGGAGCTGCGGGGGAAAATGGGATACTAATTATAGAAATTATCGTAATATGCTTGCGTTAGAAGTGATATAAAACGCGGTCGTCTAACTTGAGTTAGGCGGCCAGAGCCAATAAAACGGGACTTGCCGCCTTTCCACAAGCGACAATCCTTATTCTTAATTTTACAGCCCTTGCGAATAAAAGCAAGGGTTTTTTCTTTGCTGAAATATAGCCGAAAAACTGAGGCGTGGGATTGCCTGTATGGGTGGGGGCGAAGGAACAGAAAAATAGATACAATCAAGGGAAAGGAGGCGACGTGATATGGCAAAAAAATTGGAAGATTATTTGAAAGAAAACCCATATCTGAGGTTTTCGCAAGCGGATTTGGACATGGGGCGCGATAATTTCGGAGCTTTGGAAGAAATTATACAGGCAAAAGTAGACCGGAAGAACGCCACAACGGAGGAAGCGAAACAGGAGGCGAACAACAGGGCAAATACAATCCGGCAATATTATGGAAATTACCACGGAGGGGACGACGGGCTTCAAGGCGTATACAGCCCAACTTACAAAAAACCGGAACGCGCGGCGCAGAACGAAAATGTTGAAGCGTTATTCAACAAGTATAACAGTGTATTCCAAGGGAAAGCCCCGACATGGACACCGCAGTATGAAAAAGAGATTGCGGGGCTGCTTTCCGACTTAGGGAACAGAGAGGCTTTCTCCTATGATATGAACAAAGACCCGCTGTACCAGCAATACCGCGACCAATACATACGGGAAGGGCAGAGAGCCATGAAGGATACGGCGGCGCAGACTGCCGCGCTTACGGGCGGATACGGCAGCACATACGGGGCGATTGCCGCAGAACAGGGATATGACAATTACCTTGCACAGCTGAATGACAGAGTACCACAGCTGGAACAGATTGCCTACGGGAAATATGCGGACGAACTGGCAGACATGTATAACAGGCTGGGGGCAATGCAGACGGAGGAAAACAGGCTTTACGGTCAATATTTGGATGCGCTGGGACAATACAACACAGACAGGAGCTTTGCATACAACGCGATGCAGGACGCAATCGGTCAGAATAACCATGAAAACAGTTTTGAGCGGGGTATTTTTGAAAGTGACAGGGATTTCAGGCTGAACCAGAGCCAGACGGAGCGGCAGCAGAAACAGGCGGACATTGAAAACGCGCTTGCTATTGGTGATTTCAGAGGGTTGAAAGAATTGGGATATGACACAGGGTATTTGGAGTATATGCAGCAGATGGAGAAGGCGCAGACGGCGGCACAGCTGGCGAAGATGGGCGGCAGGACAGGAACGGGTGGAAGCGGGAAAAGTTCAGTCGGTGTTAAAATTGACAATGATGAGGAAGGCGGCGGAGACAATGGGAACGGCGGAAAGAGCAATAAGGGATATTTAGCTGTGGCGGCCGCATATGCGCAGTTTGGTGATTCGGGGCAATTTGACGCGATGATAAACAGATTACTTCAAAATGGAACCATAACAGAGGCAGATTATAACAGATTTCGGAAGAACATCGGAAGATAAAGGGGGCTTGAGAAATGCGGTCAATCGAAGAAATCAAAAAACAATTCCCAGAGCGGGAGGAACAGAAGAAATCAAACGGAAGCGAAACAAAGTCGTTTATTGGGATAAGCCCAGTGCAGGCGGCTTTTTCGGCATATAAAAAGGCGGCGGTCCAGATTGAGGAGGAGGAACGCCGGAAAAGAAGGGCAACATTGACAGCGATTCCAGACCCAACGGAAAAGAAAAAAACCTATGCGGAAATGTTGAAGGAAAGCAATGCGGCGGCACAGAAAATGGAGGGGGAGATACCAAGTTATTATAAGCCGAAAACGAGCGTGCAGGAGATAAAAAACCTTATTTTTGGGAAGCCCAAGGCGGGCGGGACAGCAAACCCGACAATCTCTGCCGCAGAGATGAATACGCGCTTTGACGAAATGACGGAGGAACAGGCACGGGCATACAGCTATTATAAAAATGCAGGAAAGGCAAAGGAAGCGAAAGACTATCTGAAAGCTATTGAGCCTGATATAAACGCCAGAGCCGCTGCAAAGAGAACAGAGGAAGCAAAAGCACTGGCAGAGGAAAGCACGACAGGAGGGCTTTATGCGCGGTATATGGCAGGGCTGACAAACCCTATGGGCGTAATCTACGGGCAGATGCAGAACGCAAAGGGAGAGGCGATTGACCCAAACAGCCCTTATTTGATAGGTCAGCAGATACAGGAGGGGCAGCACGCGGGATTTATCGGTGAAAGTACGGGGGCGAAAAGATTTGCAAAGGAAGCGGCAATGGGCGTATTCGACTTCGGGACGCAGGCGGCAACACTGGGAGGTATGGGGCTTTCGGGGAAGGCTTTAGGCAACGCAACAAGCGCGCTTTACGGAGCAACCGCATTCAGCGGCAATATAAAGGACGCGGCGGAACGAGGCGCGACAACGGGAGAGGCCATAACATACGGTACGATTGGCGCGGCGGCGGAAATCATTACGGAAAGACTGGGATTTGAAAGACTGTTTCGTTTGGGCGGTATTGCCGCAAATGGAGCGGCAATGCGGCGGGCAATTAAGGCGATTTTGCCCAATATGGCGGCGGAAGGCGCGGAAGAATCGCTGACAGAGGCGACAAACCTTGTTTCCGATGTTTTTATCATGGGGGACAGAAGCCAGATGCACCGGATATACAGCGAAGCAAAGGCGGCAGGAATGACGGAGGGCGAAGCGGCGCGGGAAGCAATTACAGCAGGGTTGAAACAAATTGGTTATGCCGGAGCTGTGGGCGCGGCAAGCGGCGGCGTGATTGCCGGAGGCGTTGCAGGACTGAGCAGAGCTGCAGGACGAAATATGCTGGACGGAAACACTGAGGAAAATGTGGAAAACAGTGTGGAAGATGGGGAGAACTTATTAAATGCGGCTGAAAATAACACGCAAGAGGGCGAAAACGGTACGAACCTGCCAGAAAGCGGAGCAAATCAACAGGAAAACGGTACAAACATACCGGAAAGCGGAACAAATCAGCAGGGGAGAGGAACGAACGCAGACAGAGCGACGGCCTCAGCAGAATACGGCGAGAGATGGTTTTATGAGGAAGGACAACGGCTTTTGGCAGAAGAAGAACAGCGGCGGGGAAATGTTTCTTTTTTGCCGGCATTTCAAACCTATTACGCGGCAGGGCTGGCGGGAATTGCAGAAAGCGAGATACGCCAAACGGCGGAAACTTCGGCCGCAGACAGAGGGCTGCTGACGGCGGCATATATGGCGGGAAGCAGGGACAGAGCGGCGGACATTTCCGCGAGATTGAAAGGGACGGGGAAGCTGGGCCAGACAAAGGGCGTTTTTCTGGAAACAGAGGCGGCGACGGAGGCGCAGAAAGCATTTGCAAAGCTGATTGCAGAAACAAGCGGAGCGGAAGTTATCCTTGTAGACCATTTGGAAAATAATGCAAACGGATTATACAGAAGGGGCAGGGGGCAGATAGTGATTGCGCTGGACGCTGAGAGTTTTACGGGGACGCTGGCTCATGAATCGCTCCATTATATCAGGGAAACGAACTCCGAGGGATACGCGCGGGCACAGGAAGCGGTTTTCCGTATGGCGGCGGCTTTAGAGGGCAAGACGACGGAGGACTATATTTCGCAGTACAAGAGGAGATATGAGGGGCATGTTGACACAATCGGGGAAGTTATGGAGGAAATGACAGCGGATGCGTTCCAGAGGATTGCGGCAGACGAAGAAGGGCTGCGGGGATTGCTTCGGGAGATGGAGCAAAGCGAGCCGGGAATTTTGGAAAAGCTGAAAGAGTTTATTGACAAATTGCTGGAAACACTGGAGGGACTTTTGGACGACCAGAGATTTTCAGAATTTGCGGACGATATACATAAAAATGCTGAGAACACGCGGAAACTACAAAGGATTTTTGCAGAGGAAATGAAGCGGAGCGGGGAGATGCAGGAAGGAAAAGCAGAGGCACGGATTTCCGAAAGCGAAGCCAATGAAAACCACTCATATCTGCCGGAGGGGGAAACGGCAGAGGTAGAGGAGGTTGCTTTCAGTTTTGCGGGGAGAAGGGCGCGGAACGCGAATATTACAACAAAGGAAAAAGCTGAAAAGATGGAAGCGGCAGGCCGAAGCAAGGAAGAAATTTTCCATGATACAGGCTGGTTTCGAGGAGCGGATGGGGAATGGCGATTTGAAATTGACGACAGCGGATTTCGCTTTTTTCCAGAGGGGGACGCGAATTTTGCAAACAATGAAGATTACCAGAGATACAAAAAAATGTGGAAAGAGGCGGATTTTGAAAATAAAGACTTTCCAATGCTGGATGAAATATACGGGGCAGAATTAGGAAGGGAAAAAAAGCTGCTTGGATTCTACATACAGCATAAAGCGTTATTTGAGAATTATCCTCATCTTCAGCACGCGACTTTTAGATACGAAGAAATGCAAGACGGAAGGAGAGCATACTACAATCCAGAGGGAAATGAAATTGTTTTGGACAAAGGGATGCAGTCAGAATATACGTTGGAGCCTGCTAAAATGTCTGTCCTGCATGAAATACAGCATGCGATACAGAATTTTGAAGGCTTTAGCAGGGGAACTTCTCTGACAGAAATGTCTAAAACTTATGGGGCTGAAAATGCGTATCATTCTTACAGGAACGCCGCGGGAGAGATTGAGGCGAGGGATACGGAGGCAAGAAGAAACTTAACGGAGGAGGAGCGGAGAGAAAAATTCCCTGATATTGGAAACGAAAAGACAATTTTCGTAGAAACAACAGGGGAGAAATTTTCGCTGCGGGAAAATAAAGAAATCAACTATGAAAGCCTGACCGCGAAACCGGACATGAAAAAGACAAGGCTTGACAGCCATGCAATGGAGGGAAAAACGAAGCGGGATATTCTGGCGATTGCGAGGGAAAGCGCTAGGCGGAGGAAGCACCCGAAAAACACAGATACAGCATTATTTATCCGTAATATGGATACGAGGAAAGATATTCTGGTTGCGAAAAAGGGGATAGAACATTCTCTGCAAAGAAAATGGCAGGAAACAGGCATTATGCTTTCCGGACTGGGGGAAATGCTGGAAAACGCGGTCAAGATAAATGAACTTGAGCCCAGAGAGGGTGTGGAAAGCGCATATATCTTAATGGGCTACGGAGAAGATGAAAAAGGAAGCGGGTACCCTGCATATTTCGTAATCAACGAATATGCAAACGGAAACATAGAGATGGAACGCGTTGGAACGCTTTACGCTGCAAACGCAAAAAAAATAGAGCCTGCCGTAAACACGGCCATGGATGCAGGCAGAAACGCCCTCCTCAAATCAGGCTCTACTATCAGTATAGAGGAATTGCTGGAGAAAGTCAACGGGATATATTCTGATATTCTGCCGAGAGATGTTGCGGAAAAATTCAGGCATGGGCGAAGGGAAACAAAATTGGGGAAAGATGTAAAATTTTCCATGAGAGAACAGGTTGAAGAAACAAAGGATTTAATTGCTGTCCATAATCTGAAAGCGGAGGATTTAGAATCTGCTTTGCAGATTGGGGGATTTCCCATGCCTTCAATCGCAATCGTAAAAGACAACATGGGCCACGAGAAATACGGAGAAATTTCTGTTATATTTGGAAAGGACAGCATTGCTCCGGAGGCTGATAAAAGAAACGTCGTATATGGTGGTGATGCATGGACACCGACAGTTCCACGCGTTGATTATCAGGTCGATAATAAGACAAAGCGGCAGTTTGAGGACCGTATTGAGGAATTGTCTAAAAGCGTTGCGGAAGGAGTTTTTCAAAGAGGAAGCGTTTTATCCTCTTTAGGGATTGACGATTCAACGAATATGAGCCTTGAGGATATCAGCAGAAAGGCGGCACAGAATAATGCGGTACAGGCGGCATATTTGGCTGAAAAGGGTGAAAATATAACGCCCATATGGGAAAAAAAGAATTTTGATTCATTTGGAAATAATTCTTTGCAGTATTTTATAGACAGCATGGGGACAGAGAGGCTTGAACAGTTGAAGGAAACGCTGGACGCATGGGAGGATTTGGACGATGCAGAGCTTTTTGAGGTAAAGGGCGCAATCAGGAAGGGATTGCTGGAACGTTCAAATTTTATGAATACCCCAGAGAAAATAGAAAAAAGGCTGGAACGGCTGAAGCCGGAACGGGCGGCGGAATTTGCAAGAAACGCGCTGCATTATCAGGAAGAAGGCGATACTAACTCTGAAAAGATAGATTATTATGCGACGGCTGACGCGATGCGGGAAAAAGCCTCTCAAAAAGATGTTGAAAATTGGGTGCGTTCACAGCTGGAGGGGCTGCTGGGAAAAGCAGGGGTCTACAATGGGAAAGACCCTTTTACCTCCTCTGGAAACAGGAGAAGTTTTCAACAGCTGCATTATGCCTATACGCTGGAAAATTTGGTAAAGGCGATGAGCGAAACGCAGGAGGAGCAGGGGGAAGGAATTTGGGGCCTGACTGCAAGTGGCCTGCAAGGCGTAGCAACGAGAAAATACAGTAGCATTGCGGAAATAAAAACAGACAAAGGGCGTTTATCAAGGGTGGATTCGGCGGAATATGAAGCGATAAAAGATGGAATAGATAAAAAAATTGAGGAAATCATTTCGGAGGTGAAAGCGGAGAATAAGCCGCATTCCGATAACAGTTTTAATGAATCTGACATCATAGGAAGCGTGATTGTAGAAGCGGCGAGGGGGCGGAAAACTACTTCTGCAATCAGGAAGGCATTTTCAAAAAATGCGTATCAAATCAGCGAAAAAACCGCAAAAGACATTCTTTCAACATTGAAGGCAGCGGCGGAAATGCCTACGGAATATTTTGAAGCGAAGCCCAAGCGGGCTATCGGATTAGATGAAATTTTGACGGTAGTGCTGCCTGCCGGAACGGATGGAAAACTGCGTAAACGGTTGGAAGAAAACGGCCTTTCTGTAACGGAATATGAAGCGGGAAACAGTGAAAGCAGGCTGAAAGCCATTAACAGCGTACAGGACGCAAAATTTTCTATCCGTGAAGAAGAATATCAGCGCATTTTAGCGGAGAACGAACGGCTTGCGGAGGCAAACGCCGCACTGAAACGGCAGTTTACGATTACAAGGGACGCGCTGCACGACCCTGAAAGCGCAAGAAAAGCCGGACGAAATTTCCTGAAACGGTATGACAGCGGTTTCAGCCTTGACGAATTTACCGAGCGTTTTACAGGGCTTTGTGACTATATTGCGCAGAACGGGGACAGGGTGGACGCAAAAAAGGTAATGAGCGCATTACAGAAACTTGCTTATGAGGTAATCAGCGAAAGCAGGGTACTTAACAAAGAGGCAAGCGAGGAATACCGAGATTTGAAGAACGACTTGAGAAAGACGAAAATCAAGGTTACGGAAGATATGGTTAAGGAATTTGACTATTACGGCGGATATAATGAAACCCGGATGCGGAATTTTGGAAAGATTGGCCTGAGCAGACAGGGTGGCATTGCCGCAGATACGCTCTACGCGGAGCTTGCCGAGAGATACCCTGAGCTATTCCAAGAGGATTTCACAGGTTCGGAAGTAGATATGATTATGGATATAATCGCTGTGGCTGACAGTCTGGACCCAGTATATGAAAATCCCTATGCTATGGATATGGACGAGGCGGCTTTAGAGGCATCTTATGAATTATGGGATATGTATTTTGACATACAGATGCAGAAGCCGACTTTTGCGGACAGATACGAGAAAAAGCTGGAAAAGGAGCGGGCAAAGGCGAAAGCCGCACGGCATTATTTACGGGAGGAGATAAAGGAAAGGTATGAGAAAAAACTTGAGGAGGCGAAAAAGACCGAGCTTGCACGGTTAATGGGCGAAGGACGGAAAACGGCAAAGGAAATTGCCAGGCTCAGGCGGGAACTGGAGGCGGAAAAAGAGAATGTACGCGAGAGGGACGAAAAAATAAGCGAATTGAAGGAATGGGAGGCACTTTGGGCGGCGGCTTACCGAGAGGCGCGGCGGGAGGACAAAGCGGCGGCAAAAGCCGAGATGAAAGAAAAACTGAAAGAGGAGCGTCTTGCGGCACTCATACGCGAAGGGAAAAAGCTGGAGGAGCTGAGAAGGAAGAAGGACGCACAGCTGGAGCGGCAGGCGGAAAGCCATAGACGGGCTATGGAGCGGCAGGACGAACGCTATGAACGGCTGAAGGAGCGGCAGGCGGCGCAGAGGGAACGGGAAGAATACCGGAAGATGCGGCGGGGCGTAGAGAAGAATGTGAAGGCTTTACTAAAATGGATTGATACGCCAACTGACACTTATCATTTGCCGGAAAACATGCTTGCAGGGGTAAAGGAATTTCTTCTGAAGCTGGACACTTCGGACGATGAGATTACTTTGAAACAGGAAGATTTCAGACGGGCGCAGGAGGCTATAAAGAAATTAGAGCCAGATGAGAAGGGGAACGCTGATTTTTACATTGAATACGATGAGCAGATAGAGGAAATGCTGCAATATTTAATTGATATGTTCCCCAAAACTGGAAAAAATCAGGTAAGGCTTGCAGACCTGACAGCGGCAGAAATGCGGGATTTACGGGATATTACAAACAGCATGAAGCGGGCGATTATGGACGCGAACCGTTTTATCAGCATGGGAAGGAACGCAAGCATTTCCAGCATTGCGGAAAGCTACATACAGGAAACGGAGAAGCGCAAGGCCGCAAGGCAGGCGGGAACCATACGGCAGATTTCGGACTTTTTTAATCTTGACATGATGGACGCGCCCAGTTTTTTCAAAAGCATGGGGACAGGGATTTATAACACGATATATAAAGGCTTCCGAGAGGGTTTCAACCAGAAAATAAACCATGTGGAGGAAGCGCGTGCGAAAATGGCCGAGATTGCGGACGAAAAAACCATACGGAGATGGAGGAAGGCGGGGGCAAAGGAATTTACCGTACAAACCGCAGACGGGAAGGAAGTGCGAATTTACCTGACAATTCCGCAGATTATGAGCCTTTACTGCCTGACACGGCGCAGACAGGGGAAGAACCACTTAGATACAGGCGGTTTTACCATTGAACAGGACAAATACGGGCGAAAAATCATGAGGGAAGAATGGCAGGAAACGCTGGAGCAGGAAGAAACGCCAGAGAAAAAAGCCGAACGGCGGAAGGCATGGGAAGCGGCGCAGAAGGCGGCGAAACGGCGCGGCAAGGATGCTGCGCGGCAATACGAGGCGGTGCAGACAAGTGCGGCGGAGATTGCCCGTATTACGGAAACACTGACTGCCGAGCAAAAGGAGGCTGCGGAGGCGATACAGGAATATCTTTCCAGCGATGTTGCCAGATGGGGAAACGAAACAAGTATGCTCTTATACGGGTATCGGAAATTTACGGAACGGCACTATTTCCCGATAGAGGGCGACAAGGACTTTATCAACGCGGAATATGGCGCAGACAAGAAAAAGCGGACGCTGGCGCGTATGGGGATTACAAGGCATATTATACGGGAAGCAAAAAACCCTCTTATTTTGAAAGATATTTTCAGCGTATACGCGAAGCATATCGACCAAATGACAAGCTATAACGCATTTGTGCCTGTTCTGAGCGACTTAAACAAACTTTTGAATTATAAAATACTGCCAAGCGGGGAAGGCGTGCAGCAGATACAGAGCATGAGAAAAAGCATTACGCGGGTAATGGGCCCGAAGGGGATTAACTATATTTCAAATCTTATGGACAGGATAAACGGAGCGGCGAACGGGGACGATACGGCGGCATTGCCGAAGATGTTTTTGCGGAATATGAAGATTGCGAGCGTTGGGGCCAATGCGCGGGTAATCATTCAACAGCCTGTATCTTACTTGCGGGCTGCGGACGTGATTTCTCCGAAATACCTGTTTGCGGCGTTTGGAGCGGGAAAGAATGATTTTCAACGGATATATCAATATGCGCCTATCGCCCGATGGAAGGATTGGGGCAATTATGAAATGAACATTGGACGGAGCATAGAGGAAATGATGGCTGGACAGAGCTATTTCCAGAAATTTATGGAGTTTACCATGTGGGGCGCGGGAAAAGCGGATAAAGTTACATGGGGCCGGATATGGAAGGCTGTGGAACTGGAAACGAAGAAAAAACAGCCGGAGCTTGCGCCGGACAGTGACAGGTTTTACAGGGCCGTTGGCGAGAGGTTCACTGAGATTATAGACGAAACACAGGTAGTGGACAGCATACTGCACAGGAGCCAGTTAATGAGGAGCAAGAGCATGTTTAACCAGATGGCAACGTCTTTTATGAGCGAGCCAACGAAAACTTATAACATGTTCCGCAATTCACTTGTGAATTTTTACGCCGAGAGGACACCGGAAAACGGAAAGCGAATGATGCGTACATTTCTGACGCTTACGGCAAACGGGATTGGTGTTGCGATATTGGCGGGGTTTGTGGACGCTGTGCGGGACGATGAGGACGATGATTTCTTTGAAAAATGGCGGCGCGCTGTGGTGGGGGATTACAAAGATGCAGAAACACCGAAAGAAAAGCTGCTGGCGGCTTTAGGCTCCAATCTGAATGACAATTTTAACCCTATGAATTATATTCCTTTTCTACGGGATTTGCTTTCTGCTGTGCAGGGCTACGACGTGAAGCGTACAGATTTCAGCTGGGCGGCGGATATTCTGAAAAATGCTCAGGAATGGGACAAATTTATGAAAGGGGAAAGCAGATATACGTTTTCAGCAATGCTCTTAGAAACAGCGGGGAGTATTTCAAAGCTGACAGGTATTCCAATCAACAGCGCAAAGCGGGATATATTCGCGATAAAAGACAGCTTTATCAATCATATTTTAGGGCCTGATATACAATATGAAAATGAAAAGCTGAAATATTTTATCGGTTCGGAGAGAAATACAGCGGACTATGTGAAGCGTATGCTGGAGGCAAAGCTGGACGGGAACGAGGAGCTTGCGACGAAGGTTTATAACGATATGATAAAAGCTGGAATCAGCGCGGAAACGATGGAAAACCAGCTGGACAGCAGGGAGAAGGACAGGCTGCGGAAGGAAGCAGAGGCGGAGGCTGCGGCTGACGCGTTCTGGAAGGAGGATTTCAGCGATTACATGAACCAGCGCGACGCGCTGGGAGAAAAAGGCTACAAGGAGGACAACATAGAAAGCGTAATCCGCGAAATTACAAAGAAGAAATACGGCGAGGAAGCGGTAGAAACCTTTGACGAAATTTCATCTGATTTTTGGAGCGAGGAGGAGAAAGCGGAAAAGAAAGATTTCCAAATGACAATAGATGGCATGATTGAAGCGAAACTTGCGGGGAAAAAGGAGGAGGCGACAAGGCTTTACAATTATATGGTTGGCAAGGGTATCAGTAACGAAAAACTGGACAATGCGATTGAAAGCGGCGAGAAAAAGAGAGTACAAGAGGAGCCGCTGGCGAAGGAAGGCGCGGAGGCGTTCCATGAGGGAGATATTGACAGATATACGGATATTATAGACAGGCTGCATGAAAAGGGATATTTCCGAGGGAACGCAGAAAAGGGGGTCAAAACGCTTTACAACAAAATTTACAAAGGGGAGGAGGAAGAAGGCTTTGAGGAAATCAAAGGCGATTACTGGGAAGAAGAACTGGAGCCGGATGAAATGGATTATGAGATGATGGCAAACGCTTATCTTTACGGGGATATAAGTGACTACAACGAGGCGTGGGCTGCGCTGGAGGCACAGGGCAAAAAGAAGGTAAACGGCGGAAAAACTTCTATGAAAAGCCGTATGAAAAAGGCTTACCATGAAGCTAAGGCAAGCGGCGACTATAAAAAAGCGGAGAAAGCAAGGAAAGAATATTTAAGGCTGGGCGGAAAGGCGGAGAAGCTGCTGGAACAAGGCTGAGGATTTCGGCTGGCAAAAAGGGGGAGGGTGCAGGACACCTTCCCCTTTTTTATAATGAGAAGCAGGGGATAATATGGCCGCCTTTCCAGATATATTGAGAGCGGCAGATATTCTCCACGAAATATAATGAAGGACAAAGAAGGGAGGGACAGATATGTATGTTGACACGGACACGATTTTGGAGCTTGCCGCATTGCTGGCGGCGTTTGGTACGCTGGGGGCCTTGCTGTACAAGGTTTTTAAGTGGGTGGAGCGGCAGAAAGAACAGGACGCGGAAATTGAGGCAATCAAACGGGAACAGTGCGTAATGTGTTATGGGCTTTTAGCAACGCTGGACGGGCTGAAACAGTTGGGCGCAAACGGAAATGTGACAAACGCATATGAGAAGCTGGAAAAGCACTTAAACCAAACGGCGCACGATTGGGACGGGAAATAAACAGTTTTTTGCGAGGAGGCGGCAGTATGGGAAGAAGGGAAAGGAAACTGAAAACCTTTACGAAACGGGCTGTGAAAGCAATTCTTTTTATTGCGCTGTTAGATTTGCAGCTGTCCTATTTGCTGGCGTTTCTGGGCAGGGAGCAGATTGCCGAAAATTTGTCCAGTGATATCACAAAGGTTATCATTGGGACGATACTGGGATATCTGGCAAAGTCATTCTTTGAAACAAAAGAGGCGGAAAAGGTCAGATTACACGAGGAACAGACAGGCAGTAGTGGGCAGAGCCTGATACATGAATGGAGGGATGGAGAATGAAAAAATTATTTATTTCTCAGCCGATGAGAGGGAAAACCGATGAGCAGATTTTATTGGAACGTGCTAAAGCAATTCAGAAGGCAAAAGTTGAAATAGGGGAAGAAGTAGAAGTTATAGAAACATTTTACACAGATTTTTCTAATGATGCAAAACCTCTGGAATATTTAGCCAGAAGTATTCAGGATTTAGCAAAGGCAGATATAGCTTATTTTGTCAAAGGCTGGCAGGAGGCAAGAGGATGCAGGATTGAGCATGAATGCGCGGTACAGTATGGCATTGACAGGATAGAATAGAAGGAGGAATGAGGAATGAAGTTTTTGATTGAAAACTGGTATGTCATTGTTGCACTGCTGGCGGTGTTGGAGTGTATCATTTACGCGGTTTACCGTTTTTTGAAACTGCCGACAAAGGCACAGGCAGAGAAGGTCAAGGCGTGGCTGTTGTGGGCGGTGACGAATGCGGAGAAGGAACTGGGCGGCGGCACGGGCAAGCTGAAGCTGCGGCAGGTGTACGATTTGTTTGTACAGAGGTTTCCGGCTGTGGCAATGGCGGTTTCGTTTGATACGTTCAGCCAGTGGGTGGATGATGCTCTGACGGAGATGCGCAAAATGCTGGTAGAGAATAATGCGGCTGCGGAATTGGTGAAGGCACATAGCCGTCAAGGGCGATTGTTGCCCAACAGCGGAGAAGCCGCTATAAGGGAGGAAAACGCATGAAAATGACTGTTGCGCTTGCGGACAAGCGGAATTTCGGCGGGAAGCGGAAACTGTCCGATGTGAAATATCTGGTAATCCATTACACAGGCAACGACGGGGACACGGCGGCGGCAAACGCAAGGTATTTCCAGAGCCGTATTGTAGAGGCTTCGGCGCATTTCTTTGTGGATGATGGCGGCGTGGTGCAGAGCGTACCAGAGGACTGCGTGGCATGGTCTGTGGGCGGCAGGAAATATCCTTCCTGTGCCCAGAGCGGCGGCGGGAAATGGTACGGGAAATGCACGAATAACAACAGCATTTCCATAGAGCTTTGCGATACGAAGCGGGACGGAAGATATAACTTTTCGGAAAAGACGCTGGAAAACGCTGCGGAGCTGTGCGAGCATTTAATGAGAAAGTACAGTATTCCACTTGAAAATGTGATACGGCATTTTGACGTAGTTGGTAAGATTTGCCCTGCACCGTTTGTAGAAGATGCGGCCGCATGGGAGAAGTTTAAGGAAAGGATGGAGAAGGAAGTGGTCGAAAGGGATAAAATCATTATCAATGGAAAAGAGTTCAAAGCGGATATGATACGCAAAGATGGCGTAACGTACATAAAGACAAGGGACTTGGCACAGGCTGAGGGAATTGAGATTGGGAGCAAAGGGCGGATACCTGTTATTTCTACAAAATGAAAAAGGGCGGAGAAATCCGCCCTTTTTAACAGGAAAATACCACTTTTTTACCGCCTGATTTGCCACCGAATTGCCACCATTCAGAAAAATATGAACAAAGATAGCTAGAGATAAATAAAGATAAAAAAGTAAAGAAATCCTTTAATTTCGGCGTTTTTGCGGGACAGATAGAACTAAGGAAAACGTCAAAAAGATTAGGTTTTTTTTAAGAAATCATTAACCCTATGGATTTTTGAAAAAACTGTGATATAATTGGTTTTATTATAAAATCATTTTGTCAATTTCCGGAATGGAGGTAAAAAATATGAGTGAAATTGGATATAAGGCAAAAGGTGCGCTGGCTCTTGCGCTTTCTATGGCTCTTTTCAGCACAACACTGTTTGCGGATACCCGCGCATATGCGGCGCAGGCTGTTTCAAAGGCGGAGGAAAATATCCTGCCTGAACTGACATATGAAGCGGCATTGGAGAAGGCGAAAAAGCACAGCCCTGACCTGCGTGACATCGCGGATACCGCAGAATTTCTGCAAAAAACGAAAGAGGACCTTTGGGACCGTGTAGGCTATTTCGATTCCCCTGATTATGATTATCAGAGATGGGTCAATGACGGCTGGTATATGGTAACATCTTCTGCTTTCAGTACAACGACCAGCATGAAGCAGAACAGCTACGGCGAGGCGATTACAAAGCTTGGACTGGAAGCGGGCGTGAAAAATTACTTCATTACCATACTGAGCCAGGAAGATAATCTGGAACTGCTGAAAAAGAATATGGAATTGCAGCAGAAGCTGTATAAGCAGGGCAAAACGAAATATCAGCTGGGGCTTATCAGCAAATTTGATTTGGATAAACTGGAAACAGAAACCAATAATCTGGCGGACAGCATAACGCTTATGGAAAGCGCGCTGGAACAGATTTATACACAGTTCAACAGCCTTCTGGGGGAAAGCCCTGAGAAACGCTACCAGCTTGTATACGATGTGTCCTATGAGCCGTTTACGCTGAATCAGACGATGGATCAGTATATCAATGGCAAGGTCAATGCTTCCAATACCCTCAAAATATTGGAGCTGAATGTGGAATCGGCGAAATTCAAAAAGAATTACCTGCCTGAATCTTCCACAGGCTCGGAAACGAATCAGAATAACCTGAGCTATGACCAGGCAAAACGGAGTTTGAAAACATCTAAGGATGATTTTGCGCTGGCAATCCGCAATGGCTATAATGCTATTCTGCAAAAGGAAACGGAATACGCGACAGCACAGGCGGCTCTGAAACAGGCAGAAGCAGATTACCACAAGGCAGAGGTAAATTATCAGGCAGGAAATATCACTGCGCTGACTCTGGAACAGGCGCAGATGGGCGTAGATAAAGCAAAGAACGAAATCCAACAGGTGGTTTATGACCACGATTTGGCGATATTCAATTTCCAGAATCCTGACCTTCTGAGCGGCGGCGCGGGCGCGTCTGGTGCGTCCGGCAAATCGGGCAAATCAGGAAGCGGCAGTGAAGGAAAATAATACAGAAAAAGAGTAACTCCCGGAGGGAATCACCCCTTTGGGAGTTTTTTTGTGCAGAATGCAGGCGCTGTTTACTGCTTTTCACCTGCGTACTGCTTTCATGTATAACTCTTCCTTTTTTCCGCAGAATAAGGAGCAAAGGCGGTGAAAGGATGAAGATTTCAAAGGATTTATCGAAAAATATAGCGGCGATTCAGGAAGCGTTCAGGGATTGCGGCGATATTATCATGCGCGAATTTCGGATAAACGGCGGCGAAGGGCGGCTGTTCATGGTCTATACGGATAACATCGTAGACGGTGACGCGATACAGGATTTTATTATGACAAATATCATGGCGCGCTGTGAAAAGCAGGGGACAAAAGGGCTTTTGCAGTCGCTGATGGAGGACGTCATCGCCATTGGCGAAATGGGAAAAATCACCACGCTTCAGGAGGTTTATGATGCTGTCCTGCTTGGGGATACGGTGCTTTTGATGCAGGGGGACGACTTCGCGCTCCAGGCATCTACGAAGGGCTTTCCATCGCGTGGTGTCAACAAAGCCGAAACGGAGGTTGTCGTGCAGGGGCCGAAAGACGCCTTTACCGAACTGATGTCCATAAACGTGGTACTGACGCGGCGGCGTATCCGTGATACAAAACTGAAGCTGAAACGAAAGAAGGTTGGGACGCGGAGCAAAACGGACGTAGCGCTCATGTATATGGAGGATTTGGTGCGTCCGGAAACGCTGCAAAAGGTAGAACGCCAGCTGGATAAGCTGGATGCGGATTTCATGCCGGACAGCGGTTATATGGAACAGCTTTTGGAAAAGCGGCAGTATTCGCCGTTTCCACAGCTGCAAATGACGGAACGCCCCGATAAAACGGCTTCTGCTCTGCTGGAAGGGCGCATAGCCCTGCTGGTGGACAACACGCCTTACGCGCTCCTTCTGCCCTCCACGCTGAACACATTTTTTCAGGCGGCAGAGGATTATTATGATCGTTGGGAAATTATGAGCTTTATCCGGCTGATTCGTTACGCGGCAGCGTTTCTGGCGGTTGCCCTGCCGGGGCTGTATATTGCGTTTTCCGTCTACCACCCCCAGCTGATGCCCACGGCTCTGGCGCTAAAGGTAGCCGCGACGCGTCAGGCAATACCGTTTTCTGTTGTCGGCGAAGTCCTTATCATGGAGCTGGCGTTTGAGCTTCTGCGTGAAGCGGGAATTCGCCTGCCTTCGCCTGTCAGCTCTACCATTGGTATTGTGGGTGGCATCATCATCGGCTCGGCGGCGGTCGAGGCAGGGCTTGTCAGTCCGGCGGTCGTTATCGTTTCTGCGTTGACGGGCATTTGCAGCTTTGTCATTCCAAATATCTCAATTGTTTCCGGTCTGCGTATCAGCAAATATCTGGTGATATTTCTGGCGGCAGTGCTGGGGCTGTTCGGCGTCTGGGCGGCTCTCCTGCTCCTGCTGGCGCATCTTGCCAGTCTGACGTCATACGGTATTCCGTATCTTTACCCGTTCTGTTCTTCCTCGGTCAATGACGATACGGACTGGGAAGACAGCATACTGCGCCTGCCGCTTTCCAAAATGAAGCGCAGGCCAATATTTGCAAAGCCCGATGGGCGGGCGCGGAAAGGCGGTGGGGCGTGATGTTTGCGGAGAACAGAAAAATATCCCTCCGGCAGCTGCAGGCAATGCTCCTGCTGGATTTTTTCGGTACGGCGGTGTTGTTCCTGCCGGGGGAAATGGCAAAGGCAGGCGGGCGCGGCTGCTGGCTGCTGGCAGGTGTATGCGGGCTTGTTTTTGCCGTACTCTCTCTGCTTTTAACTTTCCTTGGCAAAAAAATGCCCGAAGGGACAGCGGTGGAATGGTGCCGGACGCTTTTGGGGCCGCTGTTCGGCAATCTCGTACTGCTGGGGCTTGGTGCAAAGCTGTTCTGCGACGGCGCGCTGGAACTGCGGATTTTCAGCGAAATTATCCGGCGTACCATGCTCCCTGCCACGCCCGTCTGGGTATTGACGCTTGTCGTTCTGCTGATTGCGGGGGCCTTGGCGGCGCAGGGGATGGAATGTCGGGGGCGCACAGCGGAAATATTGTTTTTCCTTGTTTCCGTTCCCCTGCTTGTGGTATTGCTGGCGGTCGCGTTTTCGGCAGAATATGGACGCGTACTGCCGCTGGAGCTGCCTGCCGCGGAGGGCTGGAAAGATGCTTTTGCGTCCTTTGGCGTACTGTTTCAGGGACTGGCATTTCTGTATTTTATAATTCCCGATTTGAAAAAGCCGCAAAAAATGCAGCGCGCGGTTCTGGCGGCGGGCGTGCATGCCGCGCTCCTTTTTGCCGCGCTGACGTTCCTTTCTCTGGCGGTTTATGGGGAAGTCATGCTGAAACAGAAACTCCTGCCGACGTTGCAGATGCTGGAACGCGTCAGCTTTACAGGGATATTCCTGACCCGTCAGGATGTCCTTCTGCTTTGGTTCTGGATTGCCTCGGTTTCGGTATTCCTTTCCGGAACGCTGTTTTTTTCCTCCCTTATGGGTGTTCGCATGGCGGGTCAGACAGAGGCAAAGCGGAAAAACTGGCTGTATGCCGCGCTTGTGGTGCTGTTTCTGCTAAGCTTTTTGCCGGAGGATATGGCACAGGCGCATGAGTTCCGCCTGCGGGCTTCGCTTTGGCTGAATGGCTTTTATCTGTTGGTACTGCCCGCCCTGCTGCTGTTTCTGGCGGCAGTGCGGAAGAAGGGAGGGAAAGCGGTATGAAACTGTGGAAAATTTTGATAGTATGCCTGTTTTCATCGTTTCTGCTGACCGGCTGCTGGGACAGGAAAGACCCTGAGGACAGGGCGTTTTTTATCACAATCGGCGCGGATACGGCTGAAGCGGGATACCGCTTTTCTTTTGCCCCGGTTGGAACGGAGGAGGGCGCAGAGCCGTTCGGCATAGAAGCGGCAACGCTTGCGGACGCAATCGCGCAGATGGACTGCCGCAGCTCCCGTAAAACGGACTTAGGGCAGCTGAAAACGGTGATACTGGGCGGCAGGCTGCTGGAGGAACAGGAAAAAGTCACATTGCTTCTCAGTGAGCTGGAGTGGGACCAATCGGTATCCAAAAAAGTCATGCTTTTGGCAACGGAAGGCACTGCCGAGGAATGTGTGTCAGCGGCGGCGAAGGAGGACAGTGAAACAGGTCTGTTCCTCTGGGACTTCTATAAAAATACAGCGGCGGAGGTAGCAGTCACAAAGGCTCTTGATTTAGATACCCTGCTGACGGAGCGGCGGGAGCAGGCGGGCGCAGTGGTTCTGCCGCGCATCACGGCGGAGGAAGGAAAACTCCGGCTGGGCGGCGGCGCGGCATTTGCGCCGGAGGGCGTATTTTTTCTGAATGATACACAGGAGCGGGCAGTCCTCTTTCTACTGGGCGAAGCGGAGGGCGCGCTCATCGAAGGGGAATATATGGGCAGGACACTGCCGCTCCGCATTTCCAAAAGCCGCGTTTCCTATGAATTTTCGGAAAACGGGAACGGCAGTATACTCTGTACGGTTGGGCTGCCTTTGGAAGGCGCGGTACAGGGGGATGATGTTTTCCTGTCCAAAGAATCGCGCGCGGAATTAGAAAATCTCTTTGAAAGCATCATAAAACAGGAAATCGAAAATACAATAGCAGTAGCGAGGAAAGCAGGGCAGGGTGATATTTTCGGCATACTGCCCAGACTTTTGCGGCAGGAGCCTGCGCTGGCGGCAGGGCGGGAACGGCAGGAACTGTGGGAAAGCATAGTGTTCGATATCCGGCCGGATTGGAAATGAGAGGAATGATGTTTAAGGATGGAAAATTCCGGCAATCCTAACCCTGTAACGGAAAATATACAGGGGAGGGATTTTCAATGAAATACTGGAAGGAAACGCTGAAAACGCTTTGGAAACAGGAAAAATGGTACTGGTGCGGCGCGGTGGTGCTGGGCGTGCTGTTCAGCATCGGCTTCGGCGCACAGTGGACGAAAGGGTATTCGGAAACGATACAGAACGGCATTGCGGCAAAAGTCGTGCGGTTCCATGTGCTGGCGAACAGCGATACGGACGCGGACCAGAGCCTGAAACTGGCAGTGCGTGACCGCGTTCTGCGGGAATACGGCGAACTGCTGGAAAACTGCACAGACAGGGAGCAGGCTTTGACACAGCTGGAAAATGCACAGCAGAAGATTACCGAAACAGCGCAGGCGGAGGTTTTGGAGCAGGGCTTTTCGTATCCCGTGCGGGTTTCCCTTGTGCGGGAGGAATTTCCCTTCAAGCGCTATGACGACCTGATTTTTCCGGCAGGCATGTATGATGCCCTGCGTATAGAGATCGGCGAAGCGGAGGGCGAAAACTGGTGGTGTGTGCTGTATCCGCAGATGTGCTATATGGATGCGGCATGGGGCTTTTCCACAGAGGAAAGCCATATCCGCCTGCAAAATGCGCTGACGGAAGAGGAATATCTCGTCATTTCCGCATTGGAGCAGGAGGAGCTGACGCCAAAGCTGAAATTCAAAATCGTGGAATGGTGGCAGGAAAGAAACTGACAAAGGGGAGAAGCGGAGATGGGGAAACGGACAGGATTGATAGCATGGGGTGTTCTGCTCTTTCTCTGCCTCTGCATGACAGGCGGGCGGACAGAATGGCTTCCCCGCAGTGCGCCTGTTCCGGCGGTCAATATTGTTTCATGGGGCACGCGGGGTTCTCTTGTGCGGGAAACACAGCAAAGGCTTGCGGATATGGGGTATTACACCGGCCCTGTAGACGGGATTTTTGGCACCCGCACCTATGAAGCGATTTTGGAATTTCAGGAAAATAATGGGCTTACGCCGGACGGCATTGCGGGCGCGGCAACGTTAAGCGCGCTGGGCATCCCTATTGGCACAGGCACAAGCGGCGTAGGGGAAAGCGCGCTTTCGGATTTGGAGGAGGATTTATTTCTTCTTGCGTCTATCATTCACGGGGAGGCGCGTGGCGAACCATATGAAGGGCAGGTAGCTGTGGGAGCAGTTGTGTTGAACCGTGTTGCCAGTGAAAATTTCCCGAACACCATTGCAGAGGTCATTTATCAGAGAGGTGCGTTTGACGCGGTGGCAGATGAGCAATTTTATCTGACGCCGAATGAAACGGCAATCCGTGCGGCGCAGGATGCACTGAACGGCTGGGACCCGACAAACGGGGCATTATATTACTGGAACCCTGTGACGGCTACAAGCCGCTGGATCTGGAGCATACCGATTACCACGAGTATCGGGCGCCATGTTTTTGGCACAAAATAAACCGGAACAATGAAAGCGAAAAAACAGAACAGCAGTTTTAGGCAGAGTCATCATAAGTCATGTCTATGTATTTTCGGGCATAATCGGGGCGGATTTCAGGAAAAAATTCGCAGGCGTACAATGTGGCGCGGCATTGCCGCGCTGCCCCCGCGGCTGAGCCAACAGGCGGGCGGTACGGCAAGAGTTTTTAACGAAAAAGCCGGCAAAATTTGTCGGAAAGGCATGTGCAGACACTTGTGACGATACTGCCCGGAAAATCTGACTGCAAAACTGCCGCAGAAGGGGCTGGAAATTTATTTTCCAGCTCTTTTTTTGTCCCTGCACCATACCGGCGTTCTGCCATATCATGTTATTGTAACCCCCAAAGGAGGAAAACTCTCATGAAGGAAATGTGTCAGAATTTTATATGTGATACGGGTGTAACCGGCCCCGACGAACCGCAGACCCCGCCGACGGCGGACAGCTGCACAGCATGTGTGCTTGCGAAGGTAGGGCTTGCGCAGGCGTTTGTAGCTTCGCAGCCCTTTGAACAGCCTATGGAACAGGAACAGAGCCTTGTCTGCGGCACAACGTTCTCAGAACTTGCTATGCCCTATTGCCAGGGCTGGCATCTTTATCAAAGTGCGAAGGAGGCGTAAACATGGACCGGGAAGAAATGCTGAAAACATTAAGCGAACTGGATTTTATTGCGGTAGATTTGGGGCTTTTCCTGAATACCCACCCCGATAACAGCGAAGCGATTATTGCTTATAATCAGGTTATTGCGGCGGCGGACGCTGTCCGTATGCGCTATGAGGAGGCGTATGGCCCGCTTTGCTCGTTCCGCAGCTACGCGGCAAATACACAGGATTGGCAGTGGAAGGATAACCCATGGCCCTGGCAGCAGGCAGCGAATTTCTCTCTTGCAGGAAAGGAGTGCAGATAAATGTGGATTTATGAAAAAAAGCTGGAATTCCCTGTAAAGATTACGCAGCCTGATGCAAGGCTTGCGAAGATTATGATAGAACAGTATGGGGGAGCTGATGGCAGGAGGA
This sequence comes from Lachnospiraceae bacterium, assembly GCA_910576545.1. GTDB lineage: Bacteria > Bacillota > Clostridia > Lachnospirales > Anaerotignaceae > Anaerotignum_A. Next base: position 44,774 of record CAJTKM010000012.1, on the reverse strand, counting down.
GATAGCTGCCGAACCCCTGCCAAAAGGCCCGCGGAGGTCTTTTTTTACTGTTTTTTTCATACATTTGGAGTAAACAACATTTTGGAAGGGGAACGTTTCATGAAAAAAGGCGTAGCCATGCTTTTGGCATGTGCGCTGGCATTTGGGCTCTCTGCCTGCGGGAAAGGGGAGCAGATGAGCGAAATGGAGGCGATTCAAAAGCAGCTTATGGAAATGGAGGGCTATTCCTGTACGGCAGAGCTGACCCGTACCTCCAACAAGGGACAGAATACATATGGCACAAAGCAGTATTATAAATCCACAGGGGAGTACCGTATGGAGCTGACTTCTCCGGAAAGCGCGGCAGGGAATTACACTGTCTTTGACGGGCAGCAGGTCTGCCAGTATAATTCGCGTCTGGGCAGGAGCCTTGTGAAGGACGTGCCGGAATCGCAGCACAGGAACGAGCTGTTCCTGGGGCAGTTCGTGAAAAACTATATGCAGTCCGAGGGTGTTACGGTGGAAGCCGCCGCGCTGGACGAGGCAAAATGTGCCGTTCTGGAAGCAGTCATACCGGGCAGCGATACATCGGTTTCCACAGAAAAGCTGTGGGTAGACAGGGAAACCCTCCTGCCTGTGCGTTTCGTCATTTATGATGCGGAGGGGGAGGAACGCTACCGCATGGATTACAGTGATTTTGAGTTTAACCCTGTGTTTGAGGAAGGGCTTTTCGCGATAGAAGAAAACGAAAGCTGATTCCGGCAGGGAATTTACAGCTTTGCGGAATAAAGACGCTTTTTTGCGGCAATACTGAAAGCGTCAGCAAAGGGTGAAACACAGGAGAAGGCTCGGGGAAGGGCAGATTCCTTTCCCCGGCCGTCATACATATTTTTCTTCCGCTGCTGACTAGACCAAAGGCGGAGCGTGAGGAATATGATTGTCAGACGTGGAGATATTTATTTTGCGGATTTAAGCCCCGTAGTGGGCAGTGAGCAGGGCGGGATTCGGCCTGTGCTGATTATACAGAATGATGTGGGGAATAAATACAGCCCAACGGTTATCTGCGCAGCCATTACGTCGCAGATGAATAAAGCGAAGCTGCCTACGCATATTGCGCTGTCCTCTGCTGTTTATGCCCTGCCGAAGGATTCCGTCATACTGCTGGAGCAGATTCGCACCATTGACAAACAGCGGCTGAAAGAAAAACTCTGCCGGCTGGATGAGGGTATGATGGAACGGGTCAGCCAGAGCCTGATGGTCAGCCTTGGGCTGAGATGAATGAAAAAAGCGGGGGCAGAATATTTTATAAAAATTAGCGTCTGAAAAACAGAGTTTTTCAGACGCTTCGTTTATTTAGATAAATTCCCCTGTTTTCCCCTCTATTCAATCACCAGTTCCACAGGGCAGTGGTCGGAGCCCATAACCTCATTGTGAATCTTTGCGTCCCTGAGCCGTTCCTTTAGCCGTTCGGATACCACATAGTAATCAATCCGCCACCCCGCGTTATTTTTTCGCGCATTAAAACGATAACTCCACCAGGAATACGCCCCGGTTGTATCCGGATAGAAATGACGGAATGTGTCAATGAACCCTGCCGCCAGAAGTTCCGTAAATTTTCCGCGTTCCTCATCGGTAAAGCCTGCGCTGCGGCGGTTTGAGGAAGGATTTTTCAAATCTATTTCCTGATGCGCTACGTTCAAATCTCCGCAGACGATTACCGGTTTTACAGCGTCCAGTCCGCAGAGGTATGCCCGAAATGCGTCCTCCCATTCCATGCGGTAGCTCAGCCTTGCGTTCTCCTGCTGGGAATTGGGCGTGTATACCGTCACATGGTAAAATTCCGGAAATTCCAGCGTAATCACGCGCCCTTCGTGGTCGTGCTCCTCCATGCCGATGCCGTAAACCACGCGCAGCGGCTCCTCCTTCGTAAATACCGCCACACCGGAATACCCTTTCTTTTCCGCATAATTCCAGTATTGGTGCCAGCCCTCTGTTTCCAGAGCTATCTGCCCTTCCTGCAATTTCGTTTCCTGTATAGAAAAAATGTCCGCGTCGGCCGCCTTGAAATAGTCTAAAAACCCCTTGCTAACAGCAGCCCGCAGACCGTTTACATTCCATGAAATGAATTTCATCCCTATCGCTCCTTTCAAGACAATTCCCAAATAGTTTATCACAGCACGCCTTGTTTGTCTTGCTTAGAACCGAAAAATATTCTAAAATAATGGTAAATAAAAATTCCTGTTGGCGAATCTGCCTGAATTTGTGTGTAAAAGTAGGGGTATTAACCATAAATATATTGTAGTAGGAGGAAGAAAGAAAATGATTGCTTCAAATCAGATAAATGTATTGAAAGATTTTTGCGCGCTCATGCTTTGCGGGCATCAGGAGAACGCTTTTCAACACTGCAAAACCTGCATGGAAAGTGCGGCGGATGAATACGGCGGTATCCCTGATGTTTTATATGCGCTGTCCGGACATGCTGTTGATTCGGAGGACCCTTTTGGAAATGTTGCCGATTTGGAGAAACAGCCTGTAAAACCACAATATTATATGGTTTCTTCTGATGCGGGAGCACCGGCTCTGGAAGACTTTTTCTGGTTTATTGAAAACATAAAAGCGGCGCGCGGACTTACTTTTTCTATTCATGAGGAAAAATTTTCGGACGATGACTGTATCATAGAATGGCTGGCGGAACTTGCGGGGCAATTAGAAGGTCAGTATAACATTGTGAACTTTGACGGAGCCAGCGAAGATTATCATTTTACCATTATGAATAAAGAGGACTGTGAGAAAGCAATGAATTTATTCGAACAGCTGACGGCTGATATAGATGGATATTCCTATAAAGCTTTTTTCATAACAGATGATTTCGAGGGATAAGGAGCAAATTTATGCCAAAGGAGGGCAAACAATGAAAATCGGTCTGGGACAGATAGACATGGGTTTTGAGGAACGGGAGCGGGCTATGGAGCTTTGCCGCGCGATACTTGCGGAGGCAGGGGAGCAGGGCGTTGACCTTACGGTATTCCCTGAAACCGCGCTGACAGGCTTCACACTGCGTCCGAAGACCTATGGCGAACAGCGGCATGGGAGTGCATCTATTGCTTTCTTTCGGGAAGAAGCGCGGAAAAACAATACGGCGGTCTGCTTTGGTATGCCTGTCCATGAAAACGGCGTATCTACCAACCACTGTATCGTGCTTTCCAAAACAGGGGAATTGCTGGCAGACTATGCGAAAATACATCCCTTTTCCTATGGCGCAGAAGCGAAACATTATACGGGCGGCGATGAAATCTGTGTCTGTGAATTGGAGGGCGTGCCGTATGCGCCGTTTATCTGCTATGACTTGCGGTTTCCTGAAATTTTCCAGATTGCTTCGCGGGAAAGCTGGCTGATTTCTGTCATTGCAAACTGGCCTGTTTCCCGTATCCCGCATTGGAAAGCACTGCTTCAGGCGCGCGCCATTGAGAACCAGTGTTTTATGATAGGTGTGAACCGTTGCGGCTCTGGCGGCGGCCTGGAATACAGCGGGGATAGTATGCTGTTTTCGCCCGACGGTGAATTGGTTGCGCACGCCGCACCGGGGAGCGGCTTAACCGTTGCCGAAATCAATCCGGAGGACGCACCTGCACTGCGGAAGAAATTCCCGCTCAAGGCGGACCGCAAGCCGGAACTGTACCGCGCGCTTGAAAGATGATAAAACCGTGGGGCGCCACCCCACACCCCGCAAGGGGCGAAAACCTAAAACCGTGGGGCGCTGCCCCACACCCCGCAAGGGACGTTGTCCCTTGACTCTCTTGTACTGCCGCACGAAAGTGCGGCGAAAATGGGTCAAGGGCTGAAAGCCCTTGTGGGGGTATTGGGGGCAAAGCCCCCAAGGTCTTTATGACCTTCAATCCGGCCTGCGCCCAAGCCGCCCGCCGTCCATGCCAAGGTTTATGCCGCTTTCCCGTTCATTTGGCTGAATGATTACCGTTACCGGCAGATGCCCGCCCCATTCAAAGCTGTAAGATTCACCGGAGGATTGCCCGATAAATGTTTTCCAGTTTATGTCTGCCTTAATCTCCGGGTCACAGGGTCCCTGTCCCATCCAGCAGACTACCGCGTCAGGGTCAACGGCGATTGTATTCCTGTTTTGAACATTGCTTAATACAAGGGGATTTCCGTCTACCAATATCGCTGCGTAGGAATTAGGTCCCATGCCTGTCAGCGTGGAGGTGGCAAGTCCTTTTTGCGAAATCACGCCGCAGCCGATAAAGCGGACGTCATATTTACATTCCGGCGTAAACGCAAGGATATTTTCGGATTCAATGGAGAGAACCTCTCCTTTTGCCAGCTGGTATATAATGACGTGCTGCCCGTGATTCGCGTAATATGTCACGCTGTCGCCGGAAAGGGTTACTTTCATCAGCGGGAGGTTTTCGCCCGTCACCCGCCGCATGATAGAACCGATTAACGCCTGCCCTCTGCTTTCCTGCGGCCCAAGGAGCAGCTTCTCAAATTTATAATTCTTGTACCCGCTGTTTTCTCCGCATATAAATGCACCGGCTTTCACGATGAGTGTATCGCTCCCTGTGCAGGTAACCTTTAACGCCAGTTCATTTACCGTTTCAAATTTCAGCATTCTCCTGCCCCCTTGTAAAAATGATTTTTCAGTCTACCGCAACGCCATACCACTCGCAAAGCCCTGCCAAATCTTTCGATATGCCGTTGCCTACCGCATTGAATTTCCATGTCCCGTTGTGGCGGTATAATTCGCCAATCATCATGGAAACAACATTTGTATAATATTCCGTCATCAGGAAACCGGCAATGTCGTTCCCTTTGGCTGCCTGCTTCCTGATTGCGATGTATGCGTCCTTTACCATGCCGAAATGAAGGCGGTTTTCCAGAGCCTCGTTGATTGTCAGCACAAAAACAATCCGCTGTACCCTTGTATCCAGCCTGCCCAGACTGACCCGTATGGTTTCACGGCAGCCAGAGCCTTCCGCAATAAACTCTGTGCTTTTATCAGGGCTTTGTGTCTGTCCGTAAAAAACGAACCAGGAATCCCCTAATACTTTGCCGTCCGCGCCAAGCAGAAATGCGGATACATCGAGGTCACAGCGGCCGTCCGTTGTGTTCCAGCCAAAACATGCCTCCAAAACATCGGTATTTGTAACAGGCAGCTGGATTTTCTGCCCTTTTTGCACGGTGTTTTGTAAACGAGGAACGGGCATGTTCGCCAACGTCGGGCGGGAGGGCTGCTGTACGGGCTGGGAGGGCTGTCGCACTGGCCTGCTTTCCCGTGCCGCACTTGTTTGGATTCCCTGCTGCAGCGTCTGCCTGTCCTTTACGCATTGCCTGTCCGTATGATTTAAGGACAGGACAGTGCTTTTGTCCAACGCGCCTGTTGTCTTCATAGGTATTGCTGCCATTGCGTTCCCTCCTTCAGTGGCTTTTTGATGATTATAGCATACAGGCCGCCATTTTTCAACAAAAGCCGCCCTGCAGAAAAGCCGATAAAAGTAGGAAACCGTAAAAACAGTGAAAAACCTTCGTCCTACACCAAGCCAGTGTACCCCGAATGGCTTAGGCTTTGTCTTCCATATTGCAGAGGGCGTTGCCCGCGATGTGTCCCTTTTTTCATTCTTTACCAGCCTGTGATGTCTTCCAACTCCCATGACGCAGCATTGTCACTGCTTAAACCAATAGCCTTAAATTTCCATGTTCCTCCGTCTGATAAATTGTTGATATTATCAAATGCTGTATCTATCAGGTTTCCGTCCGCATCATACATATTGAAGCTGATTTGTAAATAGTTGTAATCTCTGCCGCTGTTATTTTTTAGCACGCCTGTAAGCGTTGTGCTAAACATATCCCTTTCCATTACCACATCGCCAATAATTTCATATTTTTCTGCTTTTGGCTCTGGCTCTGGTGCCGGCATTTCTGTTTGTGTTTCTCTTTGCACAGAGGAAACAGAACCGCTTTCTGTTTTTGCTCCATTCCCTGTGCCTCCGCCTCCTGCGCTGCCAATAAGTAGGACGATTACCACCCAAAACCACCATTTTTTATAAAATGGACGTTTCTGTTTTGCCCCGCAGGATGGGCAGGCTTTTGCGTTGGACGCAATTTCTGCGCCACAAACAGGGCATTTTTTTAATTCGGCTTTCAAACAACCACTTCCTTTCTTTTTTCTCATCTTACCACATATTATTGCTATATACAAGATAAATTATATTGTAAATTGCAATATTATTGTCAGCGTATTTTTTAGAAAAAAAATTCCTTATAATAAACCATACGAGGTGACAACTATGTTCAAAGTCAAAAAGCAGGAACATATCAACAAAACCTTTCGGATGCCAGTGGAACTGGTTGCTTCTCTGGAGGAGCTTGCTGCCAAAAAAGAAGTCTCCCTTAACCAGCTTGTGATACAGTGCTGTGCATATGCACTAGCCCATTTGGCAGACGATGACTCTTGACTTTCCTGCCCTATGCTGCTAAAACTGCGTACAAAAAAACGGTGAAAACTCTTTTTTGAGTTTTCACCGTTTTTCTGTTAAATCATATCGTCATCTTCCAATAGCAAATCTTCCGCTTCCTCTTCCATGCCCTCCGGTTCGATTTCGATATTCCGGTATCTCGTCATACCCGTTCCGGCAGGGATCAGCTTACCAATGATAACGTTTTCCTTCAAACCAATCAGCGGGTCAATTTTACCCTTGATTGCAGCCTCCGTCAGTACCCTTGTTGTTTCCTGGAAGGAAGCCGCGGAAAGGAAGGAATCCGTTGCCAGCGAAGCCTTTGTAATACCCAGCAGTACGCGTGAGCCGGTTGCGGGCTCCAGCCCTTCGGCTTCCAGCGCGGCGTTCGTGTTTTCGAATGTCAGCCAGTCTACCAGACTGCCCGGCAGGAAATCCGTATCGCCATTTTCCTCAATCTTCACGCGCTTAAGCATCTGCCGCACGATAACCTCAATATGCTTATCGTTGATTTCTACACCCTGCAAACGGTAAACCCGCTGTACTTCCTGAATCATATAATCCTGTACGCCGCGCAGACCCTTGATTTTCAGAATGTCGTGCGGGTTCACGCTGCCTTCCGTAATCTCATCGCCGGCCTCCACAACGTCGCCGTCGTAGACCTTCAGGCGGGAGCCGTACGGAATCAGGTAATCCTTCGTTTCTCCCGTTTCGGGATTTGTGATGATAACTTCGCGTTTTTTCTTTGTATCATTCAGCGTTACACTGCCGCCAAATTCCGAAATAATCGCAAGGCCCTTGGGCTTTCTTGCCTCAAACAGCTCCTCTACACGGGGAAGACCCTGTGTGATATCATCACCGGCGATACCGCCCGTATGGAAAGTACGCATTGTCAGCTGTGTTCCGGGTTCACCGATGGACTGTGCCGCGATAATGCCGACAGATTCACCGATTCGTACATACCGCCCGCTTGCCATGTTCGCGCCGTAGCATTTCGCACAGATACCCACATTGGAGCGGCAGGTCAGTACCGTCCGGATCAGCACCTTCTTGATGCCTGCCTTTTCCACGCGTTCTGCCTGGTCAACCGTAATCATCGTGTCAGCGGGTACAATGATTTCTCCCGTATCGGGGTGGATGATATCCAGTACGGACCATCTCCCGCGGATACGGTCCTGCAAGCCTTCAATGACCTCGTTCCCGTCCATAAATGCGGACACCCAAAGGCCGGGAGCCTCTTTTTCGTCGCCTTCGCAGCAGTCCCATTCGCGGATGATGATATCCTGCGAAACGTCTACCAGACGGCGTGTCAGATAGCCGGAGTCGGCTGTCCGCAGCGCGGTATCCGTCAGACCTTTTCTTGCGCCGTGTGCCGAAATAAAGTACTCCAGAACGGAAAGCCCTTCACGGAAGTTTGATTTAATCGGCAGTTCGATGATGCCGCCGGAGGGGTTTGCCATCAGGCCGCGCATACCGGCAAGCTGTTTGATCTGGCTGTTGGAACCACGGGCGCCGGAGTTTGCCATCATATAAATATTGTTGTATTTTCCAAGCCCTGCCAGCAGAGCTACCGTAATTTTGTCGTTGGCAATGTTCCATGCCTCGATAACCTTTGCGTGACGTTCTTCGTCCGTCATAAGGCCGCGGCGGAACTTTCTTGTAATCATTTCCACCTTTTCCTCGGCTTCGTCAAGGTATTCCTGCTTCTCTTTCGGAATTTCCATATCGGAAACGGAAACCGTCAGAGCCGCTCGGGTCGAGAACTTGTAGCCCAGGGATTTAATCTTATCCAGCACAGCCGCTGTTTCTGTAGAGCCGCAGCGGTTGATACAGCGGTTGATGATTTTACCGATGCCCTTTTTATCCACAAGGAAGTCGATTTCATAGCGGAACTTATCCTCGTCCTTCGTACGGTCTACATAGCCAAGGTTTTGGGGAATCGCCTCATTGAATATGATGCGTCCAACTGTTGTCCGGACCATCCTTGTTTCCGGCACGCCGTCAAATTCCAGCGTCCGGCGCACGCTGATAACCTCCTGCAAAGCGATTTCGTGGTTATCATATGCAAGGATCGCTTCCTTTTCGTCTTTGAAAATCTTGATAATGATGTCGCCTGCATTACGGATAACATTTCCTTCCGCGTCCAGCAGGTCGTTTTCATATTTCGCGTTCAGGTCTTCACGTTCCAGTGTCAGGTAATACATACCCAGAATCATATCCTGCGAAGGCACCGTAACAGGCGCGCCGTCAGAAGGCTTCAGCAGGTTGTTCGGGGAAAGCAGCAGGAAACGGCATTCCGCCTGCGCCTCCACGCTCAAAGGAACGTGTACCGCCATCTGGTCACCGTCAAAGTCCGCGTTGTACGCCGTACATACCAGCGGGTGCAGTTTAATGGCGCGGCCCTCTACGAGTACCGGCTCAAACGCCTGAATACCCAGTCTGTGCAGTGTCGGCGCGCGGTTCAGCATAACAGGATGCTCCTTGATAACATCTTCCAGTATATCCCAGACCTCGGTCTGGAGCCGTTCCACCATGCGCTTTGCGGATTTGATGTTGTGCGCCAGCCCGTCCTCAACCAGCTTTTTCATTACAAAAGGCTTGAACAGCTCGATTGCCATTTCCTTCGGCAGACCGCACTGGTAAATTTTCAGTTCAGGGCCGACAACGATAACCGAACGTCCCGAATAGTCAACACGCTTGCCCAGCAGGTTCTGGCGGAAACGCCCCTGTTTGCCTTTCAGCATGTCGGAAAGGGATTTCAACGCGCGGTTGCCGGGGCCCGTAACAGGTCTGCCGCGTCTGCCGTTGTCAATCAGCGCGTCCACAGCCTCCTGAAGCATACGTTTCTCGTTTCTTACAATAATATCCGGTGCACCCAAATCCAGCAGGCGTTTCAGCCTGTTGTTCCGGTTGATTACGCGCCTGTAAAGGTCGTTCAGGTCGCTTGTTGCAAAGCGTCCGCCGTCCAGCTGTACCATAGGGCGCAGTTCCGGCGGGATAACGGGGATAGCGTCCAGAATCATCCATTCCGGCTTGTTTCCGGAAAGGCGGAAACTCTCAATTACTTCCAGCTTTTTGATAATGCGGACCTTTTTCTGCCCGCTGGTATCTTTCAGCTGTGCTTTCAGTTCTGCGGATTCCTTTTCCAGGTCAATATCCGTCAGCAGTTTTTTAATCGCTTCTGCGCCCATTGCCGCCTCAAATGTGTTGCCAAAGCGGTCGTAGGCTTCGCGGTATTCGCGTTCGTTCAGCAGCTGTTTATACTGTAAATCCGTATCGCCCGGCTCCAGCACCACATAGGACGCGAAATACAGCACCTTTTCCAGTGCGCGGGGGCTCATGGAAAGGATAAGCCCCATGCGGGAAGGAATGCCCTTGAAATACCAGATATGGGAAACGGGCGCGGCAAGTTCAATGTGGCCCATACGTTCGCGGCGCACCTTGGATTTTGTGACTTCAACGCCGCAGCGGTCGCAGACAACGCCCTTGTAGCGGATGCGCTTATATTTTCCGCAGTGGCATTCCCAGTCCTTTGTAGGCCCGAATATCCTTTCGCAGTAAAGCCCGTCTTTCTCCGGCTTCAATGTCCTGTAATTGATGGTTTCGGGCTTCTTGACCTCGCCCCTTGACCATTCATGGATTTTTTCGGGAGAGGCCAAACCAATCTTTATGGAATCAAATACAATCCCCTGTTCTGTGTTCTGTGTGCTCATGGGTTTGTTCTCCTTTCTTAGTCCTCATCCTCGTAAGCGTCTTCGTCCTCCAGGTCAAATTCCCCTTCGTCCAAATCGTAATCGTCGGAAAGCAGGTCGCTGTTGTCCGCCTCTACGCCTTCTTCATCGTCAAACAGGAAGTCTACCAGTTCCTCTTCTGCTGTCATCGGGCGGGAAGGCTGATGGAATTCATCGTCCTCCGGCTCATAACCTGCGATGTTTACATTCAAATCGTCTACATCCTCAATAAATTCTTTAATTTCCACTTCTGTCTGGTCCTCCCGTAGCACGCGGATATCCAGCGCAAGGGACTGCAGTTCTTTCAGCAGTACCTTGAAGGATTCCGGCACGCCGGGCTCAGGAATATTTTCGCCTTTCACAACAGCTTCGTAAGTCTTGACACGGCCGACAATATCGTCGGATTTTACCGTCAGAATTTCCTGCAGAGTATATGCCGCGCCGTATGCTTCCAAAGCCCAAACTTCCATTTCGCCGAAACGCTGTCCGCCAAACTGGGCTTTGCCGCCCAGAGGCTGTTGTGTAACCAGTGCATACGGGCCGGTGGAACGCGCGTGAATCTTGTCGTCTACCAGATGGTGCAGCTTAAGGTAATGCATGAAGCCGATGGTAACGCGGTTGTCGAAAAATTCGCCTGTGCGTCCGTCGCGTAGCTGCACCTTGCCGTCACGGCTGATGGCTACGCCTTTCCATTCTTCGCGGTGGTCGCGGTTTTCATAAAGCTCGTCGTAAATATCGCCCTGCAAGAGAGGCTTCCATTTTTCGGAAAATTCCTCCCAGCTTGTATTGACATAATCATTCGCCATTTCCAGCGTGTCCATAATGTCTACTTCGTTTGCGCCGTCAAATACGGGCGTGCTGATTTTCCAGCCCAGAGCTTTTGCCGCCAGCGAAAGATGGGTTTCCAGAACCTGCCCGATATTCATACGGGAAGGGATGCCCAGAGGATTCAGCACGATATCCAAAGGACGGCCGTTCGGCAGGAACGGCATATCCTCCACAGGCAGCACGCGGGACACAACACCCTTGTTGCCGTGGCGGCCGGCCATTTTGTCGCCTACGGAGATTTTGCGCTTCTGTGCGATGTATACGCGCACCAGCTGGTTTACGCCGGGGCCGACGTCATCGCCGTTTTCTCTTGTGAAAATCTTTACGTCTACAATAATGCCGGATTCGCCGTGCGGCACGCGCAGGGACGTATCACGGACTTCTCTCGCCTTTTCGCCGAAGATGGCGCGCAGCAGGCGTTCCTCTGCGGTCAGCTCGGTTTCGCCCTTCGGCGTTACCTTACCCACCAGGATATCATTCGGCCGCACCTCTGCACCGATGCGTACGATGCCGCGGTCGTCCAAATCCTTCAAAGCATCTTCGCCCACGTTGGGGATATCCCTTGTAATTTCCTCAGGCCCCAGCTTGGTGTCGCGCGCGTCCGCCTCAAATTCGCTGATATGCACAGAAGTATATACATCTTCCTGTACCAGTTTTTCGCTCAAAAGGACAGCGTCCTCGTAGTTGTAGCCTTCCCACGTCATGAAGCCGATGAGAGGGTTTTTGCCCAGCGCAAGCTCGCCCTTGCAGGTTGACGCGCCGTCGGCAATGATGTCGCCTTTTTCCACCCTGTCGCCTACGTTTACGATAGGCTTCTGGTTCAGGCAGGTGCTCTGGTTGCTGCGCTGGTATTTAATCAGCTTGTAGCGGTCGCGTCCGGAGTCATCGTTGCGTACGACAATCTCGTTTGCGTATACGCGTTCTACAACGCCGCTGTTCTTTGCGATTACACAGATACCGGAGTCCTTTGCCGTTTTGTATTCCATACCTGTGCCAACGATAGGGGAGTCCGTCACCATCAGCGGCACAGCCTGCCTCTGCATGTTGGAGCCCATCAGCGCACGGTTTGCATCATCGTTTTCCAGGAAAGGAATCAGCGCGGTTGCAACAGATACCATCTGTTTCGGGGATACGTCCATCAGCTGAACCTGCGTCCGGTCTACCTCAATGATATCCTCGCGGTGGCGGCCCGTAACCTTTTTGTGTACGAAATGGCCTTCCGCGTCCAGCGGCTCATTCGCCTGTGCGACATTGTAGTTCTCTTCCTCGTCTGCTGTTACATAGATATATTCATTCGTAACCCTCGGTTCATCGCCCGACTGGTCCACCTTGCGGTAGGGGGATTCGATGAAGCCGTAGTCGTTGATTCTTGCAAATGTTGCCAGCGTGTTAATCAGGCCGATGTTCGGGCCTTCCGGTGTTTCAATGGGACACATTCTGCCGTAGTGCGAATGGTGTACGTCGCGTACTTCGAAGCCCGCGCGTTCCCTGGAAAGACCGCCGGGACCAAGAGCGGAAAGCCTGCGCTTATGCGTCAGCTCGGAAAGTGGGTTGTTCTGGTCCATGAACTGCGAAAGCTGGGAGCTGCCGAAGAACTCCTTGATAGCCGCCGTTACGGGGCGCACGTTAATGAGTGCCTGCGGCGTAACAACTGCTAAATCCTGTGTTGTCATTCTTTCACGCACCACACGCTCCATTCTGGAGAGGCCAATGCGGAACTGATTCTGCAAAAGCTCGCCTACGGAACGGATGCGGCGGTTGCCCAGATGGTCGATGTCGTCTACGTTGCCATAGCCGTAATCCAGGTGCATCACATAGCTGATGGAAGCGAAAATATCCTCCAGCGTGATGTGCTTAGGTACTAATTCGTGTATATTTTCGCGGATAGCGGCTTTGATCTCCTCCGCTGTCTGATATTCCTCCAGAATTTTCACCAGCAGGGGATAATATACGTGTTCCTTTATGCCCAGCTCATCTGCTGTCAGGCCGTATTCCTCAATATAGGAATCAATGCAGACCGCGCGGTTGGAAAGGATTTTTGCTGCCCGCTCTTTTTCTTCCAGTTCGATAAATACTGCATCTACGCCGGAGTCCTGCACCTTGTCGCAAAGCTCCATTGTCATGATTTCGCCTGCCTCCGCAACGACTTCACCTGTCAGAGGGTCGATTACATTTTCCGCAAGCCTTGCCCCGCGAATACGGTTGCGCAGAGCCAGTTTTTTGTTGAACTTATAGCGTCCTACCCGTGCAAGGTCGTACCTCTTGGGGTCAAAGAACATGCCGTTCAGCAGGGAAGCGGAGCTTTCTACTGTGGGCGGTTCGCCGGGACGCAGCTTTTTGTAAATTTCAATCAGGCCTTCTTCATAGGATTTTGCGATATCCTTGTCGATGGTTGCCATGATTTTGGGTTCTTCCCCGAAAAGCTCCTTGATCTCTGCGTCTGTGCCTACGCCCATCGCACGAATCAGCACTGTTACGGGAACTTTTCTTGTCCGGTCTACGCGTACATAGAATACATCGTTGGAGTCTGTTTCATATTCCAGCCATGCGCCGCGGTTGGGGATTACGGTGGAAGAAAGCAGTTTTTTGCCGACCTTGTCAAAATCCGACGCATAATAGATACCGGGAGAGCGCACAAGCTGGCTGACGATAACACGTTCCGCGCCATTGATGATGAAGGTGCCTGTTTCCGTCATCAGGGGGAAATCGCCCATGAAGATTTCCTGTTCCTTCAGTTCGTCCAGCTCCCTGTTGTAAAGCCTCGCCTTTACCTTCAAGGAAGCCGCATATGTCGCATCACGTTCCTTACATTCCTCAATGGAGTACTTTGGTTCGGAATCCAGCGAAAAATCAATAAATTCCAAAATCAGGTTGCCGCTGAAATCCGTAATTGGGGAAATGTCCTCAAAAACTTCCCTCAGCCCTTCTTTCAAAAACCACTGGTAACTGTTCTCCTGCACTTCGATCAGGTTGGGCATCGTCAGGACTTCGTCAATCTTGGAATAACTCATCCTTGTCGTTTCCCCGAAACGGAGCGCTTGAATTCTGTTTTTTTCCATCTTGTCACCTCTCGTAATAATGGTTTTGCGCCGATATACAGGGCGGCTCCTGTCCTCCGCCCAAAAAAATTTAGAATTGCCAAAACAACAGTAGACCTTTGCACCAGCCGCCTTTGATCAGCGGCCGGAACAAAAGTCCGGTCATTCAGGAAATTCTAATTTGATGCTTTGGATAAGCCACAGGAAAGCTGCCTATCCTCGTATAAAATGAATAAAAAACAAACCGTTCAGCCAATGTTTCTCATGCACCTCGCCTAAAAAAAACACCACCTGCCAAAAAACTTATTGAAATTTGTGTTCCCTTATGCTATACTGGCAGAAATCATGGGGTGATTTGCATATTCATAATGTGTGAGATATTTTACCATGAGTGGGGCTTTTTGTCAAGCCTTTTTTGTTGAAGTTCTGCGGTTTTCTGCATATAATCATTTCTGTTTTCCGTTCTTGCCGCGGCGGAAGTTTCATCTTTACTCATGTCGCATTTTTCTGCCGCAGGCGCGATTTGTGCAAAATCCTTCCTGTTTCCTGTAAAATTTCATGAAACTTTTTTTAATTCTTCTTTCTGAAAAACTGCATTTTTGTGAATTATTTTTGTACTTTTTTTCGTACATTCCTTCTCTTTACTTCCTTGATGTTTCCTGTTACACTTGCTGATAATAAAAGAGGGTTTTTACAGAAAAGAGGGAGTACCATTGAAAGAAAACTATTCCATTGTGCTTGAAAAAACACTGAAAGAAATTGCTGCATCCGGCGCGCGCCCGCGTCTGCTCCTGCATAGCTGCTGCGGGCCATGTTCTTCCTACGTACTGGAATATCTTGCGCCTTATTTTGACATTACGGTATTCTACTATAATCCGAATATTTCTCCGGAAACGGAATTTCGGTTCCGCGCGGAGGAACAGAGGCGGCTTTTGGCGGAGATGTCCCTGCCTGTGCCGGTTTCCTTCCTTTTGGGGGAATATGAGCCGGAATTATTCTATACGATGGCAAAGGGGTACGAAACAGAGCCGGAAGGAGGGGAACGCTGCTTTTCCTGTTACCGTCTGCGCCTTGCACGCACGGCAAAGGCAGCGGCAGAAGGGGGCTTTGATTATTTTACAACAACGCTTTCCATCAGCCCGCACAAAAACGCACAGGTGTTGAATGAAATCGGCAGGGAGCTGGCAGAGGAATATGGTGCGGCGTATTTGTTTTCTGATTTCAAAAAGAAAAACGGCTACCGCCGTTCCTGCCAGCTTTCTCAGGAATATGGCCTGTACCGTCAGGATTACTGCGGCTGTGTCTATTCCAGACAGGAGGCGGAAGCGCGCAAAGCCCGTGCCCTTTCCAAAGGGGAGGAGGAAAAACATTTATGAGCCAGAAAAACAAGGGAATTTACTGTATCCTGCTGTCCTCGTTCTTTTTTGCCCTGATGAATCTGTTTGTAAGGCTTTCCGGCGACCTGCCTTCGATCCAGAAAAGCTTTTTCCGGAATTTTGTGGCAATGCTGTTTGCCGCGGCTATATTATGGAAGGAACGCCCTGAAATCAAGCTGGACAGGACATCAAAAAAATATCTCCTGTATCGCTCTGTCTGCGGTACGGTTGGCATTCTCTGCAATTTTTATGCCGTTGACCATCTTGTGCTTGCGGACGCATCCATGTTAAATAAAATGTCGCCTTTTTTTGCGGTCATATTTGGCATACTGATATTAAAGGAACGTGTCAGCCTGTTTCAGGGCGGCTGTGTCGTAGCGGCGTTTACGGGTGTGCTGTTTGTCGTCAAGCCAACAGGGCTGCATATGGATTTGTTCCCTGCGCTCATCGGGCTTTTGGGCGGGCTTGGTGCGGGTATTGCGTATACCTATGTGCGTGCGCTGGGCCAGCGTGGGGTAAAAGGCCCCTTTATCGTTTTTTTCTTCTCTGCTTTTTCCTGTGTTGTCACGCTGCCATATCTGCTGTTCCAGTACACTTCCATGACGCTGGAACAGCTGGGAATACTGCTCCTTGCAGGGCTTGCGGCGGCGGGCGGACAGTTTACGATTACAATGGCTTACTGCTACGCGCCTGCACGGGAGATTTCCGTTTACGATTATTCGCAGATACTCTTTTCCGCGCTTCTGGGATATCTCATTTTTAACCAGGTTTCGGACGCGTTCAGCTGGCTTGGCTATCTGATTATCTGTTCCACAGCCATTGCGATGTTCCTGCATACCAACAGGACAACGCACAGCCGGACAGTCTGAAATAAAAAAGGACAATAGCTGTATGGCTCTGCCGCATCTATTGTCCTTTTTGAATTACAGTTTTTGATCGAACAGCTTATAATACTGCCAGTTACGCAGTATTTTTACGGCTTCGCGCCGTTCCTCCGAAATCGAATTGGTATACGTGCCCCATTCGTCTACATAGATTTCCCCTGCGCAGACAGGCTGTTTCTTGCGCAGCTGGCAGCTGTAATCAAAGAGCGGGGAAAGCCCGTCCATGCCAAGCAGTTCCGCCAGAAGCGGGCTGAGGAAATACGAACTGATGATGCCGTTTTCCGGCAGTTCCGCCGCCTTTGCTGTCTGTTTGATGTCGCAAAGCTCATTTGCCGCATCATTCTGCCAGATGAGGAAAGGCGTCTGATAGAGCGCGAGCTGTTCCTCAAGGCTGCCTTCCGCATCAATCGGATAATCCAGCAGGCTGAAAAAATCCATGCCATTGGAAAAGCCGGGCAGATGGTCCCCGAAATAAACGAGCACAATGGGCTCAGGGGAATCTTTGGCAAACCGCCACAGCCGCCCGAGCTGTTCGTCCGCTTTAGAAACGCCGTGAAAATACTGCCGGAGCAGGTCTGTTTCCTCGGGTGTGAGCGCGGTGTCCGTGGAAAAATTGGGCGGCTGGCTGCCATATTTTTTTTCATAAGGTCCATGGTTCTGTATGGTAACGGTAAAGGAAAACAGCGGCGCATTTGTTTTGCGGATGTGCTGGCGGAAAGTCTGAAAGATTTTGTCCACAGCCGCCTCATCGCTGATATAGGCGCCATAGCCCTGTTTTTCCAAATCAAAGGAATCCTCTAAAAAATAGCAGTCATCGAATCCCATATGAGGGTAGACGTTCTGGCGGTTGTAAAACCAGGCGTTGCCGGGGTGAATGGCAAGCGTATCATAGCCAATCTGCCGCAGACGGCGGGGCAGTGCGTCAAATTCCCTGTGTATGAAATTGTAGGAGGGCAGGGAACTGCCTAAATAACGCGTCGGGCAGGCGGCTAGAACGTCATATTCCGTATTGGAGGTGCCGCCGCCGTAATTGGGTACGGCAATATGTCCGCTGACTGCATTTTCCTCGGCACAGATAGCCTTGAACTGTTCCAGCGGGTCGCGGTAGCCCTCAAAGCTGATATGTTCATTTTCGCTCAGGTCGGAAAAAGCCTCTCCCATAATCATGAAGATATGGGGCTTTTTATTTGTATTGACAGAAATAGGCTGCCCCTCCAGGGCTTCAAACGCGTCCGCGATATAGCCGTTCGGCTTTTTGACCTGCATGGCGTTCGCCTGATGCAGGAAAGAATAAATCAACCCGCGGGAAGCATATTGGTTGACCTGAAAATTGGGGTTGCCTATTGTGGGAAAGCTGTCATAAAGCGGCTGGCTGGCATAACAGAAATTCAACAGGAGCGCGCAGAGCAGAACGCCGCCGATACCTTTCAGCCGGGCCTTCGGAGCAAATTCACGCCCTTTGGCAAGCAGAAGGGCCAGAATCAGCAGGAGCAGGAAAAAAATAATGCCGAAAGCTCCCACAAGCAGTGTAAAGTCAGGGAAGGTTTTTAATATGGCAAGGGCCTCTTTTGCCAGTGTTAAGTCAGTGGGAAGGAGCGGTTCCTGCCGCATGGAGGATTTGATGCTGTCTGCAATAGCCATTGCGGCAAAAAGCCCTGCGGTAAGCCCGATGGAAAAAACCATCCTGCGGCTGATATAATACAACAGGAGCATTACAAGCAGTACCGGCAGAACGTTCAGCGCCAGCAGGAGCGGATGCTGCAAAAAATTTTCCGCAAGCAGATATAAATGGTCCGCATTAATGGCACAGACAAGCGTTGTTACGGCAAGCGCGCAGAAAAAAAGCGGCAGGGCCGTCCGGAGAAAAGGGAAAAGGGTTTTTGCCAGTTTTTTCAATTCGGGGAGGATACGGCGCAGAAAATTGCGGGGTTCCTGCTCAGACATGGGAACATCTCCTTTTTTACGGGTACTGGTATAGGGTTGTTTGTGCTGGCACAGTGCAGCATTCGGATATTATACGAAAAAACCGGCGAAATGTAAAGGCAATACTGCTTAAAATTCGCTAAGAAAGCATGAATCAGGCAGAAAGAGCGCAGTAATTACCGCAATTTTAAGAAATTTGTAGTTTTATTGCGGTTGGAATTGTGTATAATAATGGAAGACAGGCGCATGTAAAAGGCGGCTGCCCTGAAAAATGGAAAAAGCGATATTGTCAGCTTTTGCGGAATTTGCTATAATAATAGGATTACAGCAAATCTTTAGGCGAAAGCTATTCTGTTGTGAGGAAAAAACAGGATAAAATAAAAACAGGGGAACGCATATTATGGGAGAAAGACGAGCAGACTACAACCGGCACAGAAGGCCGAATGATGAGTACCTGCGCCGGCAGGAGCGGCAGGAGCGTTTACGCCGCCAGCCCTATTCGCAGGAGGAATGGCGCGATAATCCGCGCAGTGCGGCGCGTGCGGCTGAAAACCGCCGTATTTATCAGCAGAAAATGCAGCAGAGGCGTCGGGCGGAAAAGCGCCACCGCCGCAGAAGCGTTCTTCTGGTGGTATTTTTGGTATTGATATTGGCAGGGACATACGCTGCTGCCAAATTCTATGTCACGATGGACAAATGGCAGGCGAAAGCGGAAAAGCCGGATTTTGTGGCGGCTGCCGCTGCGCCTACGGAAATTGAGGACGAAATCATAAACGTCGCACTGTTCGGCACGGACGAAGATGGTTTCCGGACGGATGTGAACATGCTTGTCAGCTTCAATACGACAACAAAGGAGCTGCATCTGATTTCTGTTCCGAGGGATACCAGAGTGACGATGACGCCGGAAATGATTGATTATCTGGAAAAAAATAACAAGTATGTGCCGGATAAAACGGGCGTATACGGCCAGTGTAAGCTGACGGAACTGCATGCGTATGCGGGGAAAGAGAACCGCAATGCCTTTTCCGTTGCCATGCTGGAGGAGATTCTCGGCGTGCAGATAGATTATTATGTGAAAGTGAATCTGGACGCCTTCCGGCAGATCGTGGATGCTGTGGGCGGTGTGGATTTTGATGTGCCGATGGACATGTACTGGGATATGAGCGATAACGGCGGTCCGGTCATCAACCTGAAAGCGGGTATGCAGCATCTGGACGGCGCGAAGGCGGAACAGCTTGTGCGGTTCCGCATGGGATATGCCGCAAAGGATCTGAAGCGGATAGAGGTGCAGCAGCAGTTCATGCAGGCTTTGCTGCAAAAAATCTGCAGTACGGACACGCTTCTGAGGAGCATAAACGACCTGATAGCGGTTGCTCTGGATTGTACGGAAAGCGATATTACGCTGTCAGAAGCATTGAAATATGTAAAATACATTAAAGATATTTCTCCGGCGCGTATGACGATGGATACCATTCCTTATCTTGGCGACCCCGGCTCCTATGTTGAATTGGATCCGGAAGGAACAAAAGAACTGATAGAGCAAAGGATTTACGGCAAGGAACCGACAGAACCGGAAACACAGTATACAGAGGAAGGACAGGGAACGAATGGCTGAAAACAGGCGTGGCAGAAGAATGGCGAAACGGAAGAAAAAATTCAACCCATTTAAGACATTTTTTAAGATTGTATGCTCCATGGTTTCCGTATTTATGGTACTGGCGGGCGGCGCGGCGTTTGCCTATTATAAGGTGACGGGCGATGTACCCTTTTCCAATCAGGAAATCATTCAATCTGCTTCGGATATGAATCTTTTGGATGCGTTTTTGAAACGCGATATCAAAATGAATGTGGCAGTGTTCGGCGTAGATAAAGACGGAACGAGGACGGACGTTATTTTTGTTGCACATTATGACAGCGCGCAGAAAAGCATCAATCTGGTTTCCCTCCCGCGTGATACCCGCGTGTCTATCTGTGATGAGGTGCGCGAAAACCTGAATAAAGAGGGCCGCTCCTATAATCAGGTTGCAAAGCTGAACGCCGTACATTCTTACAGCGGCAAAGAGATGGGCCCGAAAAATGCCGTTTTGCAGATTGAGGATCTGCTGGGTATCAAAATTGACCACTATGTCAAAGTCGATTTGGAGGGCTTCCGGGAAATCGTGGACGCTGTAGGCGGCGTAGATGTAGATGTGCCGCAGGATATGCATTGGGATATGCGTGATACCGGCGACCCGCTGATTGACCTGAAAAAAGGCATGCAGCATCTGGACGGGGAAAAAGCGGAGCAGCTTGTGCGGTTCCGGCGGTATGCCGATGGCGACGTTGGGCGGATACAGGTGCAGCAGCTTTTCCTGAAAGCATTGGCGGAGAAAGTGCTGAGTACGGAAAGCATCATAAAGAACCTGCCGGACTATATCAAAATTTTCTATCAACACGTGGAAACGGACGTTACGCTGACAGATGCGCTGAAATACGCAAATTATATCAATAAACTGGATATGTCCCGAATCAGCATGGAAACCCTGCCGGGCGTGGGGCAGTACGTTGGGAACGTTTCCTATTTCCTGCATGATGCAGATGCAACAAAGGAAATGGTGGACAGGGTGTTCTATAACGTTGCGCCCGCAGTGCCGGAAGGGGAAACTGGAACTCCGGCGGATAGCAAATCCCTGCTGATTGAGGTTTCCAATGGCGGGAATGTAATAGGCCTTGCGGGGCGCGTGAGTGAAAAACTGGCTGCGGAGGGCTACCGTATGGCGGAGGCTACGACATACAACGGGGAACAGAAGAATTATACGCGGATACAGGTCAAAGAGGCGGGAGCCGGCAGTGACCTTGTGCAGTATTTCAATAAAGCGGAGGTCGAAGTTGCCCCGTCTGAAATCGGTGCAAATGCGGATATCCGAATCATCCTGGGGACAAACGAGCAGTGAAAAAGGCTCTGAGGCCGTGCGATTCTGCCCGCACCCCGTGGGGGACGCATCTCTCGCCCCGCTTCCCGGATGAAGGCATTAAAAGAGGTTTTGGTAAATATGGAAGGTGTTCCCAGCCGCATGGAATGGGGCTATGGGTCAAGGGGCAACGCCCCTTGTGGGAGTTTGAAGGCGAAGCCCTCGGGGTTTTTATCTTTATTTAAGAGGAGGCGGCGAAATGGATAACATCATGATGATTGGCATAGCAGGCGGTACAGGCAGCGGCAAAACAACATTGACGGACCGCCTGAAGGAGCGTTTTGGCGATGATGTTTCCGTCATCTACCACGATAATTACTATAAACGCCACGATGATATGACCTACGAGGAGCGCTGCCTTTTGAACTACGACCATCCGGACGCGTTTGATACCGGCCTGATGATTGAACATATCCGTACCCTGCGGGCGGGGCAGCCTGTTGCGTGCCCTGTATACGATTTTACCGTACATAACCGCTCGGATAAAACGGTGACCATCTGCCCGACAAAGGTTATTATCATTGAAGGCATATTAATTTTCGAGAATAAATTCCTGCGCGATTTGATGGATATTAAAATTTTTGTGGATACGGACGCAGATGTGCGGATTCTCAGGCGTATCCTGCGTGATGTAAAGGAGCGCGGGCGCAGTCTGGATTCTGTTGTCAGCCAGTATCTGACGACAGTAAAGCCCATGCATGAGCAGTTTGTAGAGCCGAGTAAACGCTCGGCGGATATTATCGTGCTGGAAGGCGGGCAGAATATTGTCGCGCTGGATATTCTGATACAACGTGTCTATAATCATGTTCATGGGTTGGGGCAATGATGTTCCGTCGGGCTGGTTATGGCAGAAATGAGGGGATGAAATGAATGTTGGAGAGCTTTTTCGCAGGGCATGTGTGTCCGGCTTCGTGTGCAGCATATTCTATCATGGGCTGATGCTCCTTATGGGGACAAAGGTGCAGCTGCGCAGTGCGGTTGTGTTCACCGTTGTGTTTGTATTGCTTTACTTTGTCTGGCTTTTGGTGGTCAGCTATAAAGGAAGAAGGTAAAAACTTTATCACACAACGGAAGTGATAGCAAAAATAGCTGCAAACGTCAAAATAAGAAAGGCAGGGGATTTTTCCCTGCCTGTTTCTTTATGCCGCCGTTTAGAATACATACACAACGGAGATATTTGCTGTTACATGGATATCGCCATACTGAATGGTTGTGCCGCCTTCGCCTGTATCAGCGGCAGAATTCTCTGCTACGGACAGTGCCTGCCGTTTGGAGCTTTCAACATAATACGCGCTCCGGCTGTTTTCCGTCACGCTTTTCACTTCACCAAGAGGCTTGCCATAGGCTCCGGCAATTGCCGCCGCGGAATCTGCGGCATTATTCACAGCTGTTTCCAGAGCCTGTGCATAATACGCAGATTCATTTTCCACGCTGAACGATACGCCGTCTGTTCCTGTTGCGCCGGCTTTCAGTGCGGCATCAATGTACTTCCCTGCGTTTTCAATATCTTTCGTAACAGCCTGGATATTCGCGGTGGAGCGGTATCCGGTGATGGTACGTTTGCCGGTTCCGTCATCGTACTGATAGGACGGGTAAACAAATGTTCCGGTTGTAACGATTTTATCCTTTTGGATTCCCATTTCCAGCAGAGTGTCAGTTACCTTCTGCATGGTTTTGCTGGTTTCCTTCTGTGCCGCCTCGGACGTTTTGCCAATAGCCTCTACAGAAAGGCTGATTGTGGCGGTATCCGGCTTTGCCAGCACAACGCCGCTGCCTGTCACACTGATTTCCCCTGCCGCAAACGCCATGCTGTGGCACCCGATGGCAAGTGTTGCCGCAGTGACACATACAAAACAGATTCTTTTCCAGTTTTTCATAATTATTCTCTCCTTTCCTCCATAAAGCCGCCCTGTGGCTGCTATCTGTTCCTGCCGTTTTTTATTTCTGTTTGGTTAGACGGAGGAAAAAAAGGATTCGTTCCATTTTGTTTGGAAAAATTTTCGATTGATTGCTGAAAATGTTTCAGCGGAAAAATTCCATCAGCAGGAACGTCAGCAGCGGCAGATTATCCGGCTGGCTGTTTGCTGGCTTTTTTTGCTCAGTGGAAGTGCCCGTTTCGGCAGCGGAAACAGCAAAAGGCTTTTTCTGCCCGTCGTGGGGATTATTTTGTCCGACAGCTTCTGTTCCGGGCGGTTCTTTGGCAGGCTGGGGCTTTTCTGCACGGCGGCAGAAAGGCTCTGGTATTTTCGCGTTGGCATACATAGAAATCACGACCTCCGATTTGCTTTCTGTTATCATGTATATGCCGCCTGAAAAAGAATTTTAACAAAAAAACACTTTTCCCTATAAAAGCACAATGTTTTATGATATGATTGGGGAGAGAAACCAGAATGCGCCGCAAAACCGCGCTGAAGGTTTTCGATGTATCCTGTGAAAGGGAGTTGCAAATGAGGGAAAGCAGGGAACGGGGATTCCGTATACTGGAATTTCGTGGAAATAAATTTGATATCATCGGGGATGTACACGGCTGTTATGACGAGCTGATGGAGCTGGTCGCAAAGCTGGGCTATGTACCGGACGGCATGGCATACACCCACCCGGAGGGGCGGCGGCTGATTTCTGTTGGAGATGTGGCAGATAAAGGCCGCCAGAATTTGGCATGTCTGGATTTCTGGATGCGGCAGGTCGAATACGGCGGTGCGTTCTGGGTGCATGGAAACCACTGCAACAAGCTATACCGCTATTTCCTTGGGAACAAGGTGCATCTTTCGCATGGGCTGGAAAACACGGTTGCGGAGCTGGAGCAGCTGGGGCGGGAGGAACGAATGGTATTCCGCAGCCGTTATATGGCGTGCTACGAAAGCCAGTGCTATTATCTTCTGCTGGACCAGCGGCGGCTTGCGGTGGTGCATGGCGGGCTGCGGCAGGAGTCCATCGGGCAGTTTTCCGGTAAAATACGCGCGGTCTGCCTTTATGGAGAAACGACCGGCGCAACAGACCAGAACGGCAGGCCGGAGCGGCTGGACTGGGCGGCGGAATACAGAGGCAAGCCGTTCGTTGTCTATGGGCATACAGTTGCGGAGGAGCCGAAAATTATCAACCGTACGGTAGATATTGACCAGGGCTGTGTTTATGGCGGCTACCTGACTGCCCTCCGCTACCCGGAAATTACGTTTGTGCAGGTGCGTGGTAAGGCATATGCGGATTACAACGGAAGCGGCAAACTGCCGGAATAAGAACCTATCCGTAAATTATCTGCGCACATCCTGCTCCATCTTTTCCGGCAGTCTTTGCCGCTTTTCCCTGCCGTGCCACCCGGTACGCCTGCAAAAAGCTCCCTGCCTGCCGAAAAATCTGACTGTGCAATCTGCACGTATCTTATTTATGGATAAGTTCTAAGAATACTTGACATAAAACACCGGACAGGGATTTTTTTCTGTCCGGTGTTTTTGGGACAGGGGAAATAAAGGGTATTTTTACAGCAGCTCTGCGCGCTGTTTTATTCTGTGAGGATTTCTTTCATAAATTCTGAAAGATACTCAATGCCGGTGATGAAATATTCTTTTTCAACAACGGCAAGCAAATCATTCAGCAGGCTTTCTGCTTCTATAAAATCATCTGGATTCAGGCGGAACCGAAGAAAGCCGTAAAACGCTGTCAGCTCAGGTGTAAGCTGCTTTTTGGCATTCAATTCCTGATGTTCCATCAAGTAGCAGTGGTACAGTTTTTCTAGTTTTCCCATAAATGAGTTCCTCCTTTGCTGGTAAGGCTTTGTAATAACAGCAGTTTTATTGTAAACCATATATAGGAAAACTGGAATACGCGAAAGACGGAAATCTGTATTTTGGGCTGTGTGAATGAAATTCTGAGGCAGAAAAACTGCTATCATTCAGACTGTCAAAAAACCTGTTTTTGCGTCGTGGAAGGATATGGGAAACGAAGCGTTTTCCGAGTGGAATCTGACGTGCGGTCGGCAAAGCCGACGGCTGGCCAACACGCCGCCATACGGCAAAGAGGGCTTTGCCCGCTCAAGGAAAAGGGTGGGTTTCAAGGCTTTCTGTGGTTCTTCAGAAAGGCATAGCACTGCACAGCAGAGCCCTTTTGGGGCGGTTCGTGAAGCGAACTACTTAGAACGAGCCCCTTTATGCCGGCAGTTCCTAAAAAAGGCTTCGTATAGCAGGCATAGCCCGCTGCTGCCGCAGCCTGAGCCTTTTTTGACACGCTGTGCAAAATATCGCTGCGTCAGCTTGTTCTATAATTAAAGTAAAGAATGCATTTGGAGCGGACGAAAACTGTCAATGCTTTTGGAGAAATATTAAGTTTCTCTTTCAATTTGCCGATGTATATTGTAGTATATCCAGTTTTGGTATATTCTAGTGGTATAAAGAATATTAGGAAGACTACCCGGTCAGGGAGGATGAAATGGGGCGAAGGAGGGAACAAACCATGAAGAAAATCAGAAAGACGCTGACGATATGTCTGACAGCGTCCGTACTGGCGGTATCATCCGCCGTTTCCGCGTCCGCTGCGGCATTCAAAGACGTTAGCGGGCACTGGGCAGAAACCACAATCAACCGTTGGGTGGGCCTTGGCTATATCAACGGCTATCCGGATGGCACATTCCGGCCGAAGGAGCCTATCACCAGAACGGAGTTTGCGGTGGTAGCAAACAATGCGTTTAACTACCAGAATGTGCAGGCGATTTATTTCCCTGATGTAGCAACGACATTCTGGGGCTACACAGAAATACAGAAAGCATATGCGGCGGGCTATATGCGCGGTGACGCAAATGGCACATTCCGCCCGAAAGCGAATGTAACCCGGCAGGAGGCAGCTGTTATGCTGGCGAACATTAAGGGGTTGCCCGTCGGCGGAATTGCGCCTTATTTTTCGGACAGCAACAGCATTTCAAGCTGGGCGCGCGGCAGTGTGAATGCCGTAGTTTCCGCGGGCTATATGAGCGGCTACCCGGATGGTTCTTTCCGCCCGAAAAGCCAGATTTCGCGTGCGGAAGTTGTTACGATGCTGAATAATGCGCTGGGCGCAGGCGGCACAGTATCAAAACCCAATGTTCCGCCGACACAGTCCACAACGGATACTGTGCAGAATATGACATTGAGCAACACAACACTGCGGAATACTATCGTAAACGGCGACCTGACGATACCGTCCAGCATGTCCAGCAAGAGCATTACGCTGGATAATGTCACCGTTCGCGGCAAACTGAACGTAGAAGGCGGCGGCACGATTACGGCGAAGGATTGTGTAGTGAATGAGCTTGTGATGGATAAATCTTCGGCGATATTCCACGGAGATAACGGCACGAGTGTTGCAAAGACAGCATTCCGGGCAAACGGTACGCTGGAGGGCAGCAGATTTGAGGATGTTTCTGTCGCAAACAGCAAGGTCAACACTGTTACGATTGATGCGGAGGTAGAAAACCTCACGCTGGATACAGATGCAGATGTACGGCTGTACGGCGGCGCGGAGGTTGAAACATTTGATATTACGAAAAATGCGGATGACGCACTGATCGAGTTTTCCAGAGGTTCCCGCGTTAGAAATATGAACGTTCGGGACAATGTGCGCATTGCCGGAAAGGGCGATATCGACAACATGGCGGTTTATGTTTCGGGCGTGCGTTCCGAAATCGAGCCTGACAGCCTTTCCAGAAAGAACGGCGCAAGCAAGCCTGATTTTGATTGGGAATACGATGGCAAGCGGCATGAGAGCAGCGGCTCCAGCAGTTCTTCTTCCAGTGGTACGGATAAGACGGTTTCCAAGAATTTTGATGGCGATGGCGCAAAATTCCGGAATGTCCGCGTTACGGATAGGGCGAAGCTGGAGGATATGCGCATTACCGGCGATTTGACGATTGAAGAAGAAGTTGAGAATGAAACAGTACGGCTGGTGGATTTGGAAATTGACGGCGACGTATATATTTATGGCGGCGGCGAAAATTCCGTTATTTTTGAGGACTGCGAAATTGACGGCAATATCATTTCCGATAAGGATTCCAAGGCAAGCAAGAGTGAAACGGTTGCTCTGGAATTTGACAGCAAAACGAAGGTACGGGGCGAAATCCTCATCCGGAACCACACAATATTAAAAGAAGGTTCCGGCAGCCCGAAGCTGAAGGACGTTGTTGTAGAAGAAAAGAACGTAGAACTGGATGTCAATATTGACATTGAAACGCTGGAACTGGAAAGATATGCGGAGGTTGCCGTAAGTAATGGCGTTACCATTGACACGCTGAAAGTTAACAGCAAGGTTTCCGGCAAGCCGGAGATTGATTTGAGCAATACTGCTGTGATTAAGACACTGGACGCGCGTTCCGATGTGAAGGTAACGGGCAATGGTACGGTTAATAATGTGAAGGAAGGCTCCGGCGCTAATGTGGAGCTGGGCAGCAACATTAAACACGAGCCGGATGACACAAAGCCCGGCAGCGTGACGAGCGTGACGCTGGATAAGACGAAAGCAAACGTGAATGTCGGAAAAACTACAAAACTGACTGAAACTGTTGCAACGCCGGACAATAAAACGGACAAAACCGTAACCTGGTCGAGCAGTGATAAAACAATCGCGACGGTTTCGGCGGACGGCACTGTAAAAGGCGTTGCCGTAGGCACTGCGACAATCACCGCGACAGCCAAGGCGGATACTACGAAAACGGCAAAATGCGAACTGACAGTATATAGGGCGGATGAACAGCTGCCGCCTGATACGGAGGAACCGGATAAGCCAGTTGATCCTGACGCGTCGGTTACACAGCCTACGCTGAGGCCGAATGTAGTGGAAATGCAGAAAGCCGGCAGTCAGACGCTGACATTGGTGCTGCCGGAAGGCTACGAGGATAAGACGCAAATCGACTTCATTGAGTGGAAGGTTGAAACGGTTAAGGCGGACACAGCGGAGACAGAAGTGGCAGTGCTTTCCGACAAGCAAACTGACACAGACAGGAACCGGAAGCTGACAGGTAAAAACCCGGGGACAGCAAAGGTTACTGTCACGATAAAGGATGTGGCGGGTAAGGTGGCAGCAACAGTCTCCTGCGACGTTACTGTGACGCAGGGCAGCAGCCAGGGCGATGCTCTGACTGGTGTGGCAATCAAATATAAGGACAAAATAACGACAGGCATCAGCCTGAAGAAAGGGACAACCGACAACCAGCTGGAGGCAGTTTTGGAGCCGGATACGGCAGGATTTTCAATCATCACATGGAGTTCCAGCGATACGTCGGTTGTTGAGCCGAATAAAAAAAATTCGGACAGCATTAAACGAACGTATTTGAATGCGAAGGAGAACGGGGAAGCGGTAATCACGGTTACGGTGAAGCCTGTCAATGCGGGGGAAGATGACACTGGCTATACGGCGACCTGCAACGTGAAGGTTTCGGATGACGGAACTAAAGTAGAAGTAACGGGCGTGAGCCTGAATGAAACAACACTCAGCCTGGACGAAGGCCAGACGGAAAAGCTGACAGCGACTGTTGCCCCGGAGAATGCAACAAACAAGGCGGTGACGTGGAGCACGAGCAAACCGAACATTGCGACAGTCGATATCAATAATGGTACGGTTACGGCTGTTGCGCAGGGCACGGCGACCATTACGGCAAAGACGTCGGACGGAGGATTTGAAGCATCATGTACAGTGACGGTAAAAACACCGGCAACGGAAACGAAAAGTATCAGCTTGAATAAGGGTACCCTTACGCTGTCGGTAGGGGGGGCGGAAACGCTGACAGCATCGGTCAAACCCGACAGCTTAACGGATAAAAGCGTGACATGGAGCACGAGTGATGCGGCCGTTGCAACAGTGGCGAACGGCGTAGTAACGGCAAAAGCACCGGGCACAGCAACGATTACTGCGGCACTGAAGACGGATAATACCATTAAAGCGACCTGCCAAGTGACGGTGAGTGGAAACGGGCCGTCTGATACAGAGATTACCCTTGATAAAACAAGTCTGACTCTAGAAAAAAATGGAAACGATGTTCAAAAACAAAAAGGCGAACTGACTGCAATAGTGACGCCGGAAAGTGCAGCGAATCAAGGGGTAGAATGGGCCATTGCTACAGGTGCCGATGTTATTGATATTTCTCCAAGTGGTAATAGCTGTGAGATTACGCCGAAAAAACCTGGCACAGCAAGTATTACCGTGACATCGAAAGCGGACAACAGTAAAACAGCAAGCTGTACTGTGACTGTTAACGGGCTTGTATTGAATCAAAAGAGCATAACGTTGGAAGCAGGGCAAACCTACCAGTTAACCACAACAATGCGTCCGGACACTAAGACGGTGACGTGGGAAAGTGATACTCGAACCGAAGGCTTTGTAGTTGCAAGTGTAGACCAATCGGGTCTGGTGACAGCGGTTAAAGAAGGTACTGCGAACATTACTGTTACAACAACTGACTATGCGTATCGAGATACTTGTGCAGTTACAGTTAAAGCGGCTGGAACAGGAGGCGGAGTGCAGAGCGTTGTGATAGAGGGCGAAAACCATGAGTTGTTTGCGGAAGCTACATTGGATTTGACGGCAAAAGTGACACCTGCTGATACGGGTGCGCTAGTGACATGGGCATCCAGTGCTCCGGATGTTGCAGGGATAAATGAAAGCACTGGCGTGGTTACGGCAAAAAATGCAGGCAAAACAAACATTACAGCGTCTGCTGGCGGTATAACGTCAGCCCCTGTGACGATAACAGTCAAGCCGGAGGTTAAGATTACAAGTATAGTGCCGGCGAATGCTGAAGTTCCAGTAAATGAAGAAATTTCATTTACCTTTGAGGTGAAAGGGTTTGGAGATAGCTGGACAGAAGACCTAGATATAGAAATCGTAGCGGAGTTAAAAGATGAAACGGGCAACACTGAAGTAACATTAGAATGGGGTGCAGGAAATGACGAAGATTCTGGATTAACATGGGACCCTAATGACGTGAAAACGGTAGGAGCTTTATCAGATAAGCCTGGACCGCATTCCCTGCATATTACGGTTAAAAAGACCATTGGTGGTGATGAGTACATTGGGACTGGCAAGGCAGACTTTATGGTAACGGCAAGTCCAACTGGCGGTGGCAGTGATGAGCCCGATGAGCCTGATTCCGCGGCTCCGGCAAGCCAGAGTACGACAGTACAGCAGCAGCCGACCCCTCCGAGGACGTTCAGCTTTATCCCTCAAAGGGAAATCCAGAGCAAACCGGCAGCCCCGGCTGTGACGGTGGAACCGGAACAGAAGCAGGAACCTGAGAAAGAGCCTGAAAAAGTACAGGAGCCTGTAAAAGAACCCACGAAGGAACCGGAAAAGGTGCAGGAGCCTGAAAAGGTACAGGAGCCTGAGCCGGAACAGAAACCTGAGCAGAAACAGGGGATTGCGCTGACATGCGCGGATTCCTTTAAGGCGGGCGAAACACTGACTCTTTCCGGCACGGTGAACGGCGTTTCCAGCGCGATGAGAAAGATTGACTGGAGCATCAGGGACGCCGGCGCGACTGGCGCGGCAATCCGCGATGGCGTGATGAGTGCGGAACAGGCGGGTACGGTGACGATTGCGGCAACGGTGCAGAACAGCACGACGACGGAATATTTCACAATCACAGTACTGCCGGGCGAACCGAAGAACGATGCGCCTGAAACACAGGAGCCGGAACAGACGCCGACAGAGCCGCAGGAGCCCGCGGAAGGCGGACAGCCGAACGCACCTGCGGAACCGGTGACACCTGTGGAGCCCGTTGAGCCTGATGGACAGACGCCGGTTGTAACGCCTCCGGCTGTACAGGTCGGCACGGTGACACTGCCGAACGGCCAGGTTATTACGAACGCGAAGAAATACCAGCGGAACGTTGGGGCGGTTATTGCCTTGAATGGGCTGGACACACTTCCCGCAAATGCGGCGGCGGACAGCGTGGTTTGGAAGGTCGAGAGCAATGGAGCGACTGGTGCGGCGCTGCAGGCGCTGGATAATACACTGGTGAATGTGAACGCCAAGGGCGTGATACTGCTGAGCCGTACGGTGCGCGTTACAGACGCAAACGGCAATGCGGCTATTGCGACAATGTATTTTGAGATTACAATAGTATAAACATAAGCAAAAACAGAGAGGGCCCGAAAGGGCTTTCTTTGTTTTAAGACCGTAGTGCGCCGCCCCACTACCCCGCTGGGGCATCATGCCCCAGACCCCGATTTTCCGCCGCATGAAATGCGGCGGGGGATAGAATTCCAGTGCATCGGTTTTCATAGCAGTAAAATTCAGAAAGCTGTCCCGCGAAATAAAGTTTTGCAGAAAAAAGGGTCTAAAGGTGAAAGCCCTGAGGTTTTCGCTTTTCACCGCATTTTTCGCCGCATTTTTCGCGAAAAAAACTTGACTTTTTGCGGGGCAGATGATAAAATAGCTCAGTGTCCGTTTTTATGGGCTTTTCTAAGCAGGCGCGTAAGGACGGTACGGAAAAAAGAGATATTGCAAAAGCAGATCGTATGATTCTATTAAGGAGGTGCAGTTAATGCCTACGTTTAACCAGTTAGTAAGAAAGGGCAGACAGACTGTTGAGAAAAAATCCACAGCACCCGCATTGCAGAAGGGGCTGAATTCTCTCCAGAAAAAAGCAACAGACGTTTCCTCTCCTCAGAAAAGAGGCGTTTGCACAGCTGTAAAAACTTCCACACCGAAAAAGCCTAACTCCGCGCTCAGGAAAATCGCCAGAGTTCGTCTTTCCAACGGTATTGAAGTTACCGCGTATATCCCCGGCGAAGGTCACAACCTTCAGGAGCACAGCGTCGTGCTAATCAGGGGCGGCAGAGTAAAAGACCTTCCCGGTGTGCGTTACCACATCGTAAGAGGCACTCTGGATACAGCCGGCGTTGCAAACAGAATGCAGGCAAGATCCAAGTACGGCGCAAAACGCCCGAAAGCCAAAAAGTAATATCATTTGACCGAAAAGGAAATTATGCCTTATGGGAATCAATACAATCTGCGATTGCTTAGACGGGATACATTGATAAGATAAGGCATGAAAACATGGACTGCGGGTCCATGAAGTACCGAGAATAGCTTTTATTCATTAAGGAGGGAAGAATCGTGCCAAGAAAAGGACATGTTGCGAAAAGAGAGGTTCTCGCTGACCCTATCTACAACAGCAAGCTGGTGACGAAACTCATCAACAGCATTATGCTGGACGGCAAAAAGGGCGTAGCAGAGAAAATCGTTTATGGTGCGTTTGACAAAGTAGCGGAAAAAACAGGGAAAGAGCCCCTGGAAGCGTTTGAGGAAGCTCTGGGCAATATCATGCCCGTGCTGGAGGTTAAGGCCCGCCGTGTCGGCGGTGCAACCTATCAGGTGCCTATGGAAATCCGTCCTGAAAGACGTCAGACACTGGGTCTGAGATGGCTGACCATTTATTCCAGAAAACGCGGCGAGAAAACTATGGTTGACCGCCTTGCAGGCGAAATCATGGACGCGCTGAACAACGCCGGCGGCGCATGCAAGAAGAAAGACGAAACACACAAGATGGCAGAAGCCAACAAGGCTTTCTCCCACTTCAAGTGGTAATCAGCCATTTTTGGCGGCAAAGAATGAAAAGCAGGGCTTTGGGAAAAACTTTCAGAGGCTTGGAGTTTTTCCCAGCCAGACCCTGAGGACAGCATAAAGGAGGAGTAAGCGTGGCAAACAGAGCGTATCCGCTTGCCAAGACCAGAAACATCGGTATTATGGCGCATATTGACGCTGGTAAGACTACCCTTACGGAGCGTATCCTGTTCTACACCGGACGGAATTACAAAATCGGCGATACCCACGAGGGTACGGCGACGATGGACTGGATGGAGCAGGAACAGGAAAGAGGCATCACAATCACATCCGCGGCGACAACCTGCCATTGGAACGAAAACAGAATCAATATTATTGACACACCCGGACACGTTGACTTCACAGTTGAAGTAGAACGTTCCCTTCGTGTCCTGGACGGCGCTGTCTGCGTTTTCTGCGCAAAGGGCGGCGTAGAGCCTCAGTCCGAAACTGTATGGCGTCAGGCGGATAACTACAACGTACCCAGAATGGCGTTTGTAAACAAAATGGACATCATGGGCGCGGATTTCTACAACGTGCTTCAGATGATGGTAGACAGGCTGGGCTGCAACCCCGTAGCCGTTACACTGCCTATCGGTACAGAAAGCGATTTCGTCGGCATCATCGACCTGATGAAGATGAAAGCGTATATTTTCGAAGATGATTTGGGCAAGGAGATTGATGAAGAAGATATCCCTGCTGATTATTTGGAAAAGGCGGAAGAGTACCGCGCAAAAATGGTAGAGGCAATCTGCGAGACAGATGAGTCCCTGATGGAGAAGTTCTTTGGCGAGGAAGAAATTTCCGAGGAAGAGCTGAAGGCAGCACTGCGCAAGGCTTGTATTGCGTGTGAGATTATCCCTGTATTCTGCGGCTCCGCATACAGAAACAAAGGCGTACAGAAGCTGCTGGACGGCGTAATTGAGTATATGCCCGCACCCACAGATATTCCCGCAATCAAGGGTATTGACCCCGAAACAGGCGAAGAAACAGAAAGACATTCTTCTGACGAGGAGCCTTTCTCCGCTCTGGCGTTCAAGATCATGAATGACCCGTTTGTAGGAAAACTGGCGTTCTTCCGCGTGTACTCCGGCACACTGGATTCCGGCACTTATGTGTACAACTCCACAAAGGGCAAAAAAGAACGCGTTGGCCGTATTTTGCAGATGCACGCAAATCACAGGGAGGAAATCGACAAGGTTTATTCCGGTGATATCGCTGCGGCGGTTGGCTTTAAGCTGACAACAACAGGCGACACCATCTGTGATGAGGAGCACGAGGTTATTCTGGAATCCATGGTATTCCCTGAACCCGTTATTGAGGTTGCGATTGAGCCTAAAACGAAGGCTGGACGTGACAAAATGGGCGTTGCTCTGGCGAAGCTGGCAGAAGAAGACCCGACATTCAAGACATACACCAACCCGGAAACAGGCGATACCATCATCGCCGGTATGGGTGAGCTGCATCTGGAAATCATCGTTGACCGTCTGCTGAGAGAATTCAAGGTAGAGGCTAACGTAGGTGCGCCTCAGGTTTCCTATAAAGAGACATTCCGCAAGGCGGTTGACGTGGAAGGTAAATTTGTACGCCAGTCCGGCGGCCGCGGTCAGTATGGTCACTGTAAGGTTCGGTTCTTCCCGATTCCCACAGATGCAGACCATAACTATGAATTTGTAAACGCAACAGTCGGCGGTTCCATCCCCAAAGAATATATTCCTGCGATTGACAAGGGCATCCAGCAGGCGATGCAGAGCGGTATTCTGGGCGGCTATCCCGTACTGGGCGTTAAGGCGGAAGTTTACGATGGTTCCTACCATGAAGTAGACTCCTCTGAATCCGCTTACCAGATTGCCGGTTCCATGGCGTTCAAGGAAGCGATGAGAAAGGGCGATGCAATACTGCTGGAGCCTATCATGAAGGTTACTGTTACAGTGCCTGAGGAATATATGGGCGATGTTATCGGCGATATTAACAGCCGCCGTGGACGTATCGAGGGTATGGAGGCAAGAAACGGCGTCCAGGTTATCCACTCTTATGTGCCCCTGGCTGAAATGTTCGGCTATTCCACAGACCTGCGTTCCAAATCTCAGGGCCGTGGTAACTACGTTATGGAAGTTGACCACTATGAACCCTGCCCGAAATCCGTACAGGAGAAGGTTCTCGACGGCAAGAAGGGCTGATAAGAGCTATCAGGGGGCTGTTTTTGAGGGGCTTGCCCCTGCGGAACAGCGGAACGCCTAAAAATACTGTATATAATTGGATTTTTGGTATTGCAAAAAAACAGGAAGTCTAATATAATGAAAGACGATGGAGAACATTTCTGAAAATGATTTCGGAATCGGCAGATTTCCAACAACTTAATTTAAGGAGGATTACAAAAAATGGCTAAGCAAAAATTTGAAAGAACCAAACCTCATATGAATATTGGTACGATCGGTCACGTTGACCACGGCAAAACAACACTGACAGCAGCGATCACAAAGACACTGCACGAGAGATACCAGATCGGTGAGGCGGTTGCTTTCGAAAACATCGACAAAGCACCCGAAGAAAGAGAACGTGGCATCACAATTTCCACAGCGCACGTTGAGTATGAAACACCTGCAAGACACTATGCGCACGTTGACTGCCCGGGCCACGCTGACTATGTAAAGAACATGATCACAGGCGCAGCTCAGATGGACGGTGCTATTCTGGTAGTAGCAGCAACAGACGGCCCTATGGCTCAGACAAGAGAGCATATCCTGCTTTCCAGACAGGTAGGCGTTCCTTATATCGTTGTATTCATGAACAAATGCGACATGGTTGAGGACGAAGAACTGCTTGACCTGGTTGAAATGGAAATCAGAGAGCTGCTGAGCGAGTATGAATTCCCCGGCGATGACATCCCTGTTATCAGAGGTTCCGCGTTCCAGGCTCTGCAGGATCCCAGCGGCGCATGGGGCGACAAGATCCTTGAACTGTTTGAGCAGGTAGAAGCTTATATCCCTACACCCAAACGTGACACAGACAAGCCTTTCCTGATGCCCGTTGAGGACGTATTCTCCATCACAGGCCGTGGTACGGTTGCAACAGGCAGAGTAGAAGCTGGCGTTGTTAAGGTTCAGGATGAAGTTGAAATCGTTGGTCTGACAGAAGAAATCAGAAAAGTTGTTGTAACAGGTGTTGAGATGTTCAGAAAGCTGCTGGATCAGGCAGAAGCTGGCGATAACATCGGCGTACTGCTGCGCGGCGTTCAGAGAAACGAAATCGAAAGAGGCCAGGTGCTGGCAAAACCCGGTTCCATCACACCTCACACAAAATTCAAAGCTCAGGTTTACGTACTGAGCAAAGAAGAGGGTGGCCGTCATACACCTTTCTTCAACAACTACAGACCTCAGTTCTATTTCAGAACAACAGACGTTACAGGTGTAATCAGCCTGCCTGCTGGCACAGAGATGTGCATGCCTGGTGATAACGTTGAAATGACAATCGAACTGATCACTCCCGTTGCTATGGATCAGGGTGTTAAATTCTCTATCCGTGAAGGCGGCAGAACAGTTGGCGCAGGTTCCGTAGTAGAAGTTATCGAGTAATCGAAGAAAATATTTCAGGAATGTACGCGGAGGCGGCATGGCGAAAGCTGTGCCGCCTTTTTTTTGCTTGAAATCACAGGAAGCCTGCGTTCTTTTAGTCAATATGACAGGAAGATGTCTGACAATGAAATTGTGGAAAAAATAGTTTCTGTACGAATTATATTGACAGAGATTAGACAATGGTGTAAAGTGAAAGAGTACAAAAGAGATTCCAGCTGGTGCGGCTGTTATTTTTTCGACTGAATCATTCGCATACGAAATAATCTGACGTGCTTTTTTGCACTGACAGAAAAAAACGGCTGTGGGAATGCAAATTTTACAAAGGAGAAGGGCGGTGCAGAGTATCCTGCGGCGATATTCTCCAATAAACGCAGCTTGGACGGGACCAGAATTCCCATGCGGCTTTTGGTTGTTTTTTCAGGAGCCGATGCAGGGAAAAGTTGTCGCTATTACCATAAAAGACGGGCGTTTTTTATGGAATATTTATCGACAAAAATGTTGACAAATTTTAGACAAGAATGGTATAGTCATTATGGAGACATTATGCGCTTTTCTATTGATGTGCGAACAGTAGAAGGGTGAGTAAAGACTCCGGCGGCAGCGTCAAAGGAAGTAGGTAGTTTTTTAAGGAACAGCTGCGGCAGGACCT
Source organism: Lachnospiraceae bacterium (assembly GCA_910576545.1). Classification (GTDB taxonomy): domain Bacteria; phylum Bacillota; class Clostridia; order Lachnospirales; family Anaerotignaceae; genus Anaerotignum_A. The sequence goes on along the minus strand of CAJTKM010000012.1, from coordinate 7,811 downwards.
GCCGGGCGTTCCAAAATATTTAAAAAATAGGAGGAATATTAAATGGATTTCAAATTAACAAAAACTCAGATGCTTCAGCAAGAGTTGTTCAGAAAATTTGCTGAAACAGAAATTAAACCAATCGCAAAGGATATGGACGAGGCGGAAGACTACGACCGCGAACTCCTCCAGAAACTGCAGAAAATCGGCGCCTTTGGTATTCCTTACAGCAGAGAATACGGCGGACAGGGCGCGGATGTGCTGACATACACACTGTGCATGGAAGAGATGTCCAAAGTAGATGCTTCCACAGGTATCACACTTTCCGTACATACCTCCCTTTGCTGCCCTTGCATCAATGAGTTTGGTACAGAAGAACAGAAACAGAAATACCTGAGACCCCTGGTTGACGGTTCCAAAATCGGCTGCTTCGGTCTGACAGAGCCCGGCGCTGGTACAGACGCTGCCGGCGTACGCACAGAAGCAAGACTGGAAGGTGACTACTATGTACTGAACGGTACAAAGATGTTCACAACAAACTCCGGCTTTGCTGACACATTCATTGTATTCGCACTGACAGACAAGACAAAAGGCCCTAAGGGTATGTCCGCGTTCATTGTTGAAAGAGGCTACGAAGGCCTGTCCGTTGGTCCCAACATCGAACGTATGGGTATCAGAGCGGCTTCCAACTGCGAAGTTATCTATGAAAACGTAAAAGTTCCCAAGGAAAACCTGCTGGGCAAAGAAGGCCAGGGCTACAAGATCGCTATGACAGCTCTGGGCGGCGGCCGTATCGGTATCGGCGCACAGTCCGTTGGTATTGCACAGGGCGCAATCGACGAAACACTGAAATATGTTAAAGAAAGAAAACAGGGCGGCAAGCCTATCGGCAAATACCAGAACACACAGTTCAAGCTTGCTGAATGCCAGACAAAGGTTGACGCTGCAAGACTGATGGTTTGGAGAGCTGCAACAGAGAAAGACCTGCACGGCAACTATGCTCCTTATGCTGCAATGTGCAAATACTTCGCTTCCGATGTTGCGAACGAAGTAACAAGACAGTGCGTACAGCTGTTCGGCGGCTATGGCTACTGCCGTGAGTACCCCGTAGAAAGAGCAATGCGCGATGCAAAGATCACAGAGATCTACGAAGGTACAAACGAAGCTATGAAGATGATCATCTCCGGTTCTATGAAGGTTTGATAACTAGAGGTAAAGAGTTGATTAAAAAGCTGAATACTATATTTTGGAAGGAGAACTATAATGAAAATCGTTGTATGTATTAAACAAGTACCCGATACAGTAGAAGTTAAAATCGATCCTAAGACAGGCACACTGATTCGTGACGGTGTTCCCTCTATTATCAACCATGACGACAAAACAGGCATCGAGGCTGCCCTGCAGCTGAGAGAACAGCTGGGCGGCACAGTTACAGTTGTATCCATGGGCCCTCCTCAGGCTGACGTTGCCCTGAGAGAAGCTCTGGCTATGGGCTGTGATGAGGCTGTTCTGGTTTCCGCAAGAGAATTCGGCGGCTCCGATACATACGCTACATCCGGTATTCTGGCTGCTGCTCTGAAGAAAATCGGCTATGACCTGATTATCACAGGCCGTCAGGCTATCGACGGTGACACAGCACAGGTTGGTCCTCAGATTGGTGAGAAGCTGCATGTTCCCCAGGTTTCCTATGTTGAAGAAGTAAAGGAAGCTACAAAGGACTATATTGTAGTTAAGAGACAGTTTGAAGATGGTTACCACATCATCAAAATCAAAACACCTTGCCTGCTGACAGCTATCGCTGAGCTGGCTACACCGAGATACATGTCCGTAAGAGGTATCGTAGAAGCTTACGAAAAGGAAATCAAAGTTCTGGGCTTTGAAGACCTGAAAGATGACCTTGAGCTTGACATGATCGGTCTGAAGGGTTCCCCTACAAACGTTTACCAGTCCTTCACGAAGGAAGTTAAGGGCGCTGGCACAATCCTGACCGACCTTTCCGCTGACGAAGCTGTTAAGGCGATCATCGACAAACTGGAAGCAAAATTCATCATCTAATGACGGCCTGGCTTTTTGCCGGAAAACCGATAGACGGTGGTTTTTCTTCAGGACTGAAAAGAACAATATGTTAAAATTTGGAATATAAGGAGGAAACCCTACAATGAGTAAAGGTATTTTCGTAGTAATCGAACAGAGAAGCGGCAAAGTTCAGAACGTAGGTCTGGAACTTGTTGGCGAAGCTACAAGACTGAAAGCCGACCTGAAAGACGATGTAGTAGCTGTACTGCTGGGCCATGAAATCGAAGGCGAAGTAGAAAAGCTGTATCACTATGGCGCAGACAAGGTTATCCTTGTTGACCATCCCCTGCTGAAGGACTATGTAACAGAGCCCTACACAAAGGCTGTTACAGAAGTTATCAAAGAGTATGACCCCGAAATCATGCTGTTTGGTGCATCCTCCATCGGCCGTGACGTTGCTCCCCGTGTAGCAAGCCGTGTAAGAACAGGTCTGGTTGCTGATACAACAGGTCTGAGAATGGCTAAAACACAGGAAGAACTGGACAAAGAGGCTTCCATGGGCTGCGCTGACCCCACAAGAGCCCTGCTTATGACACGTCCTGCATTCGGCGGCAACATCATGGCTACTCTGATGTGCCCCAGAACAAAACCTCAGATGGCAACAGTACGTCCTGGCGTTATGAAGATGATTGACAAGGACGAGAGCAGAAAAGGCGAACTCATCAAATTTGACGCTCACCTGACAGACGCTGATATGAACGTTGAAATTCTGGAAGTTGTTAAGGCTGACAAGAAGTCCGTTGACCTGACAGAAGCGAAACTCATCGTTTCCGGCGGTCGTGGTATCGGCGGCCCTCAGGGCTTTGACCTGGTTCGTGACGTTGCAGACGCTCTGGGCGCAGAGGTTGGTTCCTCCAGAGCATGTGTAGACGCTGGCTGGATTGAAAAAGACCGTCAGGTTGGTCAGACAGGTAAGACAGTACGTCCTGACCTGTACATGGCCTGCGGTATCTCCGGTGCGATTCAGCACGTTGCTGGTATGGAGAATTCCGAACTGATTATTGCAATCAACAAGAACGAAACAGCTCCTATCTTTGAAGTATCCGATCTGGGTATTGTTGGCGATGTTAAGGTTATCCTGCCTAAGCTGGCTGAAGCTATCAGAAAGTACAAAGCTGGTAAGGCTACAAACTAATTTTAGGATTGGTTTATATGGGCTCCCCGAAATGGGGAGCCTTTTTTCGTGGAGAAGGAGCGAAGGGACCTGTTTTTCTGCCGTTCTTTCTTATAAAATCTGGGGCCTATAAACGCGAGGCTTTTTAGATTAAGATTTCTTAAGAAATTAGACATTTTTCGTGGATTATGGTATACTGCTTGAAAATATGCGGAAAGGCAGGGTGGAAAGTGACAGATTCAAAAAGACCAGAGCCAAAAAAACAAGAAGCCAATTTGGCGGACGAAATACTTCCGCCAATCAAAGAGCATTTGGAGCAGGCACACGCTTTTTTAGAATTACTCATGCAGTATAAATGTGCGCTGATGGAAGTGGAAACGAAGCTGAATGTATTGAACGCGGAATTCGCGCTGAAACACAGCAGGAATCCGTTTGAATCCATAAAATCAAGAATCAAGACCCCAGCCAGTATTTTGGAAAAGCTGGAACGGAGAGGGTACGAGTTTACTGTGGAAAGCATTGAGGAAAATTTATTTGATATAGCGGGGATACGGGTGATCTGCTCGTTCCCGGACGATATTTATACGACGGCGGCACTGCTGGCAAAACAGGACGATGTACGTGTTTTGACGGAAAAGGATTACATAAAAAATCCAAAGCCGAACGGTTACAGGAGCCTGCATTTAATCGTGGAGGTGCCGATTTTTTTATCGGAGGAAAAGAAATATATGAAAGTCGAAGTGCAGTTCCGCACGATTGCTATGGATTTTTGGGCGAGTTTGGAACACAAGCTGAAATACAAAAAGGACCTTGACGATCAGGCGGCGATTTTGGCAGAATTGAAGGCATGTGCGGACGGGATTGCCATGCTTGACCTGCGTATGCAGAGCATACGCGACAGGATTGGGGAGAGCAAAGAATGACGGAAAAAGTCGATGACAGGAAAATATTGCTGGAAAAAGGGCGGCGCGGTGTACTGAGGTTGGTTTTTGGACGGACAACTCTGATTTTGCTGATGTTTTTGGTACAAATCATGCTGCTGTTGGGCATTGTGGAGGCGTTCAGCAAGCATGTACCTTATTTCTTCGGCGGGTATGTTGCGTTTGGGCTGTGTATTACGTTGATAATCATAAACAAGGCGGGCAACCCGGAAATGAAGCTAAGCTGGGCTGTGGTTACGCTGCTGCTGCCTGTGTTGGGCGGCGTGCTGTACCTGTATGTGGAGATGCACCCGGGGCACAGGATGCTGGAATGGCGGCTGAACCAGATTTTTACGGAAACGGCACATTATGCGGAACAGGATTCGGAGGTTTATGCGGCGTTGGAGCAGGCTGACAAGGGAACGGCGCGGCTGGCAGACTATGTGCGGAAAAATGGAAATACGCCGATTTATGGAAACACACAGGTAAAGTATTTTCCTCTGGGGGAGGACAAGTTTACAGAACTTCTGCGGCAGCTGGAAGAGGCGGAAGAATTTATTTTCATGGAATATTTTATTCTGAAGGACGGATATATGTGGCGCGAAATTCTGCGGATTTTGGAGGAAAAGGCGCGTGCCGGTGTGGAGGTGCGCGTGATGTATGACGGGACATGTGCGCTATTTAATCTGCCCTATCGGTATCCTGAGGAATTACGGAAAAAAGGGATACAGTGCAAAATGTTTTCACCAATACATCCGATTTTTTCAACGCATTACAATAACCGCGACCACAGGAAGATTACGGTCATTGACGGAAAAGTTGGCTTTACGGGCGGAATCAACATCGGGGACGAATACATTAACCGTAAAAAACTGTATGGGCATTGGAAAGATACGGCGGTGATGCTGGAGGGAGATGCTGTGCAGGGGCTGACGCTGATGTTTTTGCAGATGTGGAATGTAGACGGGAAAACGGCAGAGGATTACGCGAAGTATCTGCAAAAAAAAGAAACCGGTATTCAGTCAGACGGGTTTGTAATGCCATATGGGGACAGCCCTTTTGACGAGGAGCTTGTTGGTGAAACGGTTTATATGGATATTCTGAATAGGGCGAAGGAATATGTGCAAATTATGTCGCCTTATCTGATTATCGACCAGACCATGATGACGGCGCTGACGTTTGCGGCAAAGCGAGGTGTGGACGTGAAGCTGATACTGCCGCATATACCGGATAAGAAGTTTGCGTTTGCGCTGGCGAAAAGCCATTACAGAGAGCTGATCACTGCTGGTGTGCGTATTTTTGAATATACGCCGGGATTCGTGCATGCAAAGGTATTCACGAGTGACGGGGAAAAGGCTGCGGTGGGGACAATCAATCTGGATTACAGGAGTTTGTACCTGCATTTTGAGTGTGCGGCGTTTTTATACCGCGTACCGGAGATTGCACGGATTGAGGAGGACTTTCAGGCAACGTTGGAGAAGTGCCAGGAGATACGGCTGGGGGATTTGAAAAAGGAGTCCCTGCTTTTACGGGCAGAGGGATGGCTGCTGAAGGTGCTGGCACCGTTGATGTAGGAGTGGAAGGGAACTGCCTGGCAGGTTTCTGGATATACAGAAAATATGTCTCCGCAAAACTTTGTTTTGCGGAAAACGGGTCAAGGGTGGAAAGCCCTTGCGGGGTTCGGGGCAAAGCCCCGAGGCCCTTCAGACAGGTGTGGTTTATGCGCCTGTCTTTTTTTGTGCGGAAAAATGGGAAAGTGCGCGCTTTTTGTGGAAAAAAACACGTATACTACGACAGCGTTTGACAGATTACGCATGCTAAGCGTGTTATATTATGGACAAGCACCGGAAGAAATCCCGAAGGGAACAGGTTTCGGTCAAAAGTAGGACAAGAGGGAGGCTATGGAATGCGGTATTATTTTGACGGCGACAACAACCTGTATGGTCGCACCCAAGAGGGTGAGTTTTCACTTCCCAGCAAAACCAAGCAGATGGGCAGCATTGAGAACGAAGTGAAAATCTATATGGAGGATTATGTTTATACATATCTGTACCAATATGGGAAAAGCGGCGGCGGAAAAGAAAAACTCGCCGCGCTGGTCGGGCGGCATTACAATGTGGAAGGGCAGGAGATATTGATAATCTCCGGCGCGATTCAGGGGAAAGGTACAACACAGGAGAACGGCATCGAACGTTTTGCCGATGAAACTTGGGAATACATCGGCGGGCAGATGGAAAATTATTTTAAGGGTATGACTATCTTGGGATGGGTACACTGCCAGCCTGGCTTTGGTGCGTTTCTGACGGCAAAGGACGAAACGTTCCACAGGGAGTATTTCAAGGAAAAATGGCAGACGCTTTTTGTGCTGGATACTATGGACAAGCTGGATTCGTTTTATATTTACAACGAGGAAGGCAAGGGCCTGCGGCAGGCAAAGGGCTATTTTATTTATTACGACAGAAACCGCGAGATGCAGGAATATATGCTGGAAAACAGCATGATCCGCCCGCGGGAAGATGCGGCGGAACAGCTGGAACAGGAGGAGGCCGGCGACGGTATGCGGAAACGTCCGACGCAGGCGGAACGAATGGACGCGGCGCGGGAAATCCGGCGGGTACTGGAACGGCGGGCACAGGCGGCGGAGGAAGCGCACAAGGGACATTTCCGGGCATTGGCGGGGGTAAGCTGTATGCTTTGCGTGGTCTGTATCTGCATGGGGCTGGCTATGATGAGCAGTTTGAGCCGTTTGCAGAATCTGGAATCAGAACTTGTGGCAGTACAAACATCCTATCAGACTTTGGTGGAGGATATGGAGGGCGTGAAGGTGACGGCGTTTGCTATGGGGCAGAAATCCGCAGCGGAGGAAATACAGGAGGGCAGAACAGAAGAAAAGGAGGAAGTTCTGCCGGTAAGCAGAGAGGAAGAAAAACAGCGGTACATCGTAGAGAGCGGGGACAGCCTGGGATTTATCAGCAGAAAATTTTACGGGGATAACAGCGGGATTTCACGAATCATGGAAGCGAATGATATTTGGAACGCTGATATGATTTATGAGGGACAGGCTTTATGGATTCCTTAAATGGTTATAGCTATGAAGAGAACAACCCGGAAGGGAAGGAGCCCGGAAAATAATTGGGTAATACAGGAAGAATTGGAAGAAATTATATGCGGCCTTGGGAAGGGAAGACCCTTGGCCGCAGGAAAGGAGCGAAAAACGGGAACGAATGTACTTTTTCATTTGTGCAAGTTTACGGTATTAAACGTGTAAATACATGGTTTTAATGAAAGAACAGAAAAATCAAGGGAAAGAGAGTCGTAAAGAATAGGCGGAACGAAAGAAAAAAGATGGAAAAACCTCTAGTTTGAGAAAACAGAGGTTCTTTTTTTGTCTAAAAATGACATTGACGCGAACGTTTAGAAATGTTATATAGAATATACGTTCTTAAAAAGCAAAAGAGAAGGAGGGGGAACGAACGTGTTATCTGAAATGGGGCAATATCTGGAAGAGGCGGAGAAAAGCAGAAAGGGGCAGATGAATGAATATTATCCCCCTTGGGAGCCACCAGTTTCCCGCTTCAGAGCCACCCGGAAATGGTATTTTCCACCTTCAGAGCCACCACAACATATTGTGGCAGCACACATATTTGATTTCACTATAAATCTCCTTATAGTTATTCTTGGAGAACTGCTGATGCAGTATCACCAAATAATCTATAGGGAGG
>CAJTKM010000011.1 GCA_910576545.1 Lachnospiraceae bacterium | reverse complement strand
GCTTGACCCCGTCCAGGCCACGGCCTCGCAGCCATTGGAAGAAGCTGACCCAACTGGCCTTGTCCTCTTTCATACCCTCAGCGGCGCCTAAAACCTCACGGTATCCGTCCTCATTTACCGCAATCGCCACCAGAACGGCTACATTCTCATGCTCTCCGCCCCAGTTCCGCCGCAGATATATCCCGTCCACATAGACATATGGATAGCGTCCGCCTTGTAAAGGCCGGTTGCGCCAATCCTCAATGTGAACATACGCTTTTTTGTTCAGCTCGCTGATGGTCGCTGGGGACACTTTGCTGCCCCATAGTGCCTCGGTGATATCCTCTACCCTGCGCACCGAGACGCCAGCCAGGTACATTTCGATGAGAGCTTCCTCCACACTGCTTTCACGCCGGCGATACCGCTCTATAATGGCCGTTTCAAACGAGACTCCCTTCAGGCGGGGCACATGGAGCGTAACATCGCTGGAGGTAGTGGTAAGGTTTCGGCTGTAGTGACCACTACGGTACCCCTGGCGAGCCTCATTTCGCTCATACCGGGCTGCCTGAGTCAGTTTTTCCGCCTCCTGCTCCAGCAGCGCATTCAGCGTTTCTTCCACGCTCCCGCGAACCAGCTCTTTAAGTTGACCCTTGATTACTTCTTCATTTAGCTGTACAATCTTCTCTGACATGGTTTGCTGTCTCCTCTCTGAATGGTGTGTCGCTACTTCATTCTACCAGAAGGCTGCAAACCTTGTCTTTTTTATTTGCGCAACTTATTGTACCTTATCAAAAGAAGGATTAAGCTATAATGAAGCTGCCAGAATTTACGGAATTGACGGTCATGACCGCATCCAAAGCCGGGAACGAATCTACCTGACAGAGGGCCCGGAAGGTCTGGCATTAGAGCGACGTGGACGTGGCAGCACCGGCAGGCCCAAGAAACTGCCAAAAGATGTGGAAGAAGATCTGCTGGCAGAAGTTCAGCGTCTGCGTGCGGAGAATGCTTACCTAAAAAATTTGCAAGCCTTGGTTTTGGAGAACGAGCGACGCCGGCAGAAAAAGCGCAGGCAGTCCAAATACTAAGGCAGGAATTTTCACTGGCATTGCTGCTGGATATCGCTCAACTGCCCCGTGCAACCTTTTACTATCATCTGAAACAGATGAAGAAAACAGATAAATACGCATCTGTAAAGGAAGAAATTACAGCAATTTACCATGAAAACAAAGGAAGATATGGCTATCGCCGAATTACAGCGGTACTGCATAGTCGAGGTTTCTCTGTTAACCACAAGACAGTCCAGCGACTCATGAAGGAGCTTGGGTTGGTTTGTCGTGTTAGAATAAAGAAATATCGTTCTTACAAGGGAGAAGTTGGAAAAATTGCGCCGAATCTGCTGAAGCGGAATTTCCATGCAAAGAAGCCAAATCAGAAGTGGGTTACGGATGTAACGGAGTTCAGCCTATTTGGAGAGAAGCTCTATCTGTCTCCCATTCTTGATCTGCACAGTAGGGATCTGGTCAGCTTCACAATATCAGATCATCCAGTGCTGAGTATGGTGACGACTATGCTGGAAAAGGCTTTTAAGAAGATTCCAGATGATACAAATCTCATTCTTCACTCGGACCAGGGCTGGCAATATCAACACAAGCAGTACCAGCGGCTGCTCAAAGAGAAGGGCATCCGGCAAAGCATGAGCCGGAAAGGCAACTGTCTGGACAATGCTGTGATAGAGAATTTCTTTGGTCTGCTTAAGAGTGAATTGCTGTATCTGCAAGAGTTCGAGTCCATGGAACACTTCAAACGGGAACTGATTGAATATTTGGATTACTACAACAATCGCAGGATTAAGGCAAAACGAAAGGGCTTGCCGCCTGCAATTCACAGACAGCAAGCCCTTTCAGCTGCTTGAACATTTTGTGCTTGAAATATTTGTCTAACTTTTTGGGGTCACTTCAATATCCGATAGCTGCCTGTTTTTATCAGTTTTTTTCGGTGGGCGGGGACCTTCAAACTGATAGTAATCCGTTTTGATACGTCCATTGAACAGTTTGCGCTTTCGGTCGGCCTTCCTGCCGAACAGCGTTTCAAAGGTTTCCATGGACGTGATGACGTAGGTGGACCAGGTGGAATCTGTTTTCATGAGCGCGCCCAAAGCGCGGTACATGGCTTCAACCTCTTTCAGCTCGCCGATTCGTTCGCCATAGGGCGGATTTGTTATCAATACGCCGTATTCTCCCGGTAAAGAAATTTCCTGAACGGGTCTGGCTTCAAATGTAATACAATCGTCTACACCAGCTTTTTCAGCGTTTTCTTTTGCCAATGCGATGGCGGCAGGGTCGATATCACTGCCGTAAAGCTCCGGCGTACAATCATAGTCAATCGCCTGATAGGCTTTTTTTCTTGCCTGCTTCCAGAGGCCTTTACCAATACGTTCCCATTCCTCGCTGGCAAAATGGCGGTTCAGCCCGGGGGCAATATTCCGCGCCAGCATTGCCGCTTCAATGGGAATTGTACCGGAGCCACAGAAGGGATCAAGCAGTATGCGGTCTTTCCGCCAGTAGCTCAGCTGTACCATTGCGGAGGCGATGGATTCTTTCAGCGGGGCGTCGAGGGCGTTGGCGCGGTAGCCCCGCATATGCAGGCCGGAACCGCTGGTGTCAATTGCCAGTGTGACGACATCCTTCAATATGCCAACCTGTATAGTATAAGATGCGCCGGTTTCATCGAACCAGTCTGTCCGATAGGTCTGTTTCAGCTTTTCTACAACAGCTTTTTTCACAATCGCCTGACAGTCGGAAACGCTGAAAAGGGTGGATTTCACAGACTTGCCGACAACGGTAAATTTCCCGTCCTCTGGAATCCAGTCTGCCCAGGGGAGGGCTTTTGTCTGGTCGAAAAGCTCCGTAAAGGTAACGGCGGTAAAGCTGCCCATTTTCACCCAGACACGCCCGGCACAGCGCAGCCAGAGGTTTGCTTTCACTATGTCTGTTTCTGTGCCCGTAAATTCGACACGTCCGTCAAAGGTTTTGATATTTTGGAACCCGAGAGCCTGACATTCCCGCTTTACAACGGCTTCCAGCCCAAAGGTTGTAGTTGCAATCAGTTGTATTGACATAAAATTTCTCCTATCTTTTTTCTTCCAGTATACCAATTTTTCGAGGAAAAGGGAAGGAAGTTCTTTTATTCAGGCAGGGTAAAGCAAAAAATTGCTTTCTGCCGGCGGGACATGGAATAGGAATACATTTTGGTGCGGTTGAAATACTGTAAAAAAAAGGGTATAATGGCAGTAATTTGGGTGAAAGGGAGAGAAAAATGGATTTATTTGAATATAACAGAAGCCTGCGGGGCGGGGCGGACAGTCCTCTTGCAGCCCGTATGCGTCCGGCTTCTTTGGAGGAATTTGTAGGGCAGGAGCATATCGTAGGGCAGGACAGGCTGCTTTATCGCGCGATTAAGAGCGACCGCCTCAGTTCGGTTATTTTTTATGGCCCGCCGGGAACAGGGAAGACGACGCTGGCGAAAATCATCGCGAATACAACGGAAAGCGCATTCCATCAGCTGAACGCCACGACGTCCGGCGTGAAGGACATTAAGGAAACAGTAGAAAACGCGCGGGCGGATTTGGGAATGTACGGCAAAAAGACTATACTGTTTATTGACGAGATACACCGTTTTAATAAAAGTCAACAGGACGCACTTCTGCCGCATGTGGAGGATGGAACCGTAATCCTCATTGGCGCAACAACGGAAAATCCTTACTACGAGGTAAACAAAGCTCTGGTTTCCCGCTCCATTGTGTTTGAACTGCGCCAGCTGGAAGAAAAGGATATTGCTGTGCTTCTGCGGCGCGCCCTTGTGGACGAGGAGAAGGGTATGGGGGTTTACCATGCTGAAATGGACGAAGATGCGCTGCGTTTTCTGGCAGATACGGCGAATGGGGACGCGCGGACGGCGTTAAACGCGCTGGAACTTGCCGTTTTAACTACAAATCCGGACAAAACGGGAAAAATTCACATATCCCTGCAAACGGCTGAGGACTGTATTCAAAGACGGGCTTTGAATTATGATAAGGGTGGCGACAACCATTATGACACCATATCGGCGTTTATCAAAAGCATGCGCGGCTCTGACCCGGACGCGGCTCTGTATTATCTGGCAAAAATGATATATGCAGGGGAGGACCCGAAGTTTATTGCCCGCCGCGTTGTCATTTGTGCGTCTGAGGACGTGGGCAATGCTGATCCGCACGCATTGCAGGTGGCTGTTGCGGCAATGGAGGCAGTCAACTTTGTCGGCATGCCGGAAGGCAGAATACCGCTGGCACAGGCTGTGACATATGTTGCCTGCGCGCCGAAAAGCAATGCTGCTTATCTGGGAATCAACAAAGCGTTGTCCGATGTGCGTAATATACGCATACGCTCCGTGCCGCCGCATCTGCGCAATGCAAGCCATAGCGATGCAACGGACCTGGGGCTGGGCGTGGGTTATCTTTATGCACATGATTTCCCGGGGCACTATGTAAAACAGCAGTATCTGCCAGATGAACTGGTCGGGACGGTCTATTATGAGCCGACAGAAAACGGCGTAGAACAGCGCATCCGTGAACGCCTGCGGCGGCTGCGTGGGGAAGGGGAATAAACATACCTGTGTTATTTTTTACAAAAAATCCGTCTTTTTCTCTTGACATTCAAAAGGATTGTGCTACAATAAAGCATATTAAATAGAAAATAACTAAGAAGATGAAAAGTACGCAGACGCGTCCGCCGCAGAGAGAAAACGTCACCGGCTGAAAGCGTTTTTGGTCAGGATGGCTGCGGAAGTTCCCATCGGAGTTGGTTCCCTGAAAATGGAGTAGGGGAATCCGGGTGATGCACGTTACGTATAAAAGAGCCTGTGTTGGCAGGAATTTGGGTGGTACCGCGGAATATCTTCGTCCCTTTTGGGATGGAGATTTTTTTATGCTTCTAGCAGTGCGAAGCGTAAAAAAGAATGTTTGGAGTATGCTTGCATACGGAAAACATTTCTTTTAACGCTTCATAGGGCGTTAGCCCAAATGAGTAAATCCGAAGGATTTATGAATTGCACTGCGGAAGGAGCCAAGCAAAGGAGTGTATGGAGTATGCTTGCATACGGAAAACATGTTTTTGGGGGCTTCATAGGGCGTTAGTCCAAATGAGTAAATCCGAAGGATTTATGAATACCGCACTGCGGAAGTAAGGAAAAATAAAAATATGTCAGTAATAGCGTACCGCAGAACGCGGACACTGTGAAATATAAAATTATCAAGCAATTTACACATTACAAAAATAGAGGCGAGAGGAGAAAAGAAAATGAAGGAAAAACTGAAAATGCTTCAGGAGAAAGCATCTGAGGCTTTCCGCGAAGCGAAGGAAATCAAAGATGTTGACGAGCTGAAGGTCAAGTATCTCGGCAAAAAGGGCGAGCTGACCCGTCTTTTGAAGGATCTGGGCAGGCTTTCCGCTGAGGAACGCCCTATCATCGGGCAGTTTGCTAACGATGTACGGCAGGATATTGAAACCATGTTGGAGGAAACGAAAAAGCGTTTGACAGCGGCTGAAATGGAGCGCCGCATGGAAAAGGAAAAAATCGACGTAACAATGCCCGGCAAGGCGCAGCCTGAGGGACACAAGCACCCGATGAGCATTGTAATCGACGAGCTTTGCGACATCTTCATGGGTATGGGCTATGAAGTGGCGGAAGGTCCTGAAGTAGAAAAGGATTACTATAATTTTGAAGCATTAAATATCCCGAAAAACCATCCCGCAAGAGATGAACAGGACACATTCTATATCAATGGCGAAATCCTTCTGCGGACGCAGACCTCCCCGATGCAGGTGCGTACCATGGAGAAGGGCAAGCTGCCTATCCGTATGGTCTGCCCCGGTGCGGTTTACCGTTCCGATGAGGTAGACGCGACACATTCCCCTGTATTCCACCAGATGGAGGGGCTTGTGGTGGATAAGAATATCACAATGGGCGACCTGAAAGGCGCGCTGATTACTTTTGCGCGGGAGTTGTTTGGCGAAGATGTAAAGGTTCGTTTCCGCCCCCATCATTTCCCGTTCACAGAACCCAGTGCGGAAATGGACGTTACCTGCTTTGCCTGCGGCGGAGAGGGCTGTCGTGTCTGCAAGGGCGAAGGCTATATTGAGCTTTTGGGCTGCGGCATGGTACACCCGAAGGTACTGAAAATGAGCGGCATTGACCCGGAAGAATACAGCGGCTTTGCGTTCGGTATGGGGCTGGAGCGTGTTGCGATGCAGCGTTATGGTATCACAGACCTGCGCCTGCTGTTTGAAAATGATATGAAATTCCTGAAACAGTTCTGATATATACAACAATAGAGAGGAGAATGCATTCATGGATGTACCGATGTCTTGGCTGAAAGAATATGCGCCTGTGACGGCGGATTTGAAAGATTTTATGGAAGATATGACGATGAGCGGTTCCAAGGTAGAAGGGGCTGTAACGATGAGCGGCGAAATCAAAAACGTTGTGACCGGCCGCATCAACAAGATTGAAAAACATCCCCATGCGGATAAGCTGGTGGTATGCAAAATCGAAGTTGGCGGCGGGAAGGAACTGACGATTGTTACCGGCGCGCCGAATGTAAAAGAAGGGGATTACGTGCCTGTTGCACTGGATCATTCCATGCTGGCTGACGGAACGGAAATTTATACCAGCGATTTCCGCGGCGTGATTTCCGAAGGCATGATGTGCTCCATTGAGGAGCTTGGCTTTGACCGTCACGATTTCCCCGAAGCGCCGGAATATGGTATTTACCTGTTCCCTGAGCCTGTGGAACTGGGGCTTGACGTTACAGAAGCAATGGATTTGAAGGATGACATTGTGGAATTTGAAATTACATCCAATCGTCCTGACTGTTACAGCATTGTCGGCATTGCCAGGGAAGCGGCGGCGACATACAATATCCCGTTCAAATATCCCGAGCTTTCCGTAAAGGAGGAAGGCGAAGGGCGTGCGGAGGACGTGGTAAAGGTTGATATTGAGAATCCCGTGCTTTGCCCCAGATATGTTGCGAGAGTGGTAAAAAATGTAAAAATCGGGCCTTCCCCCAGATGGATGCGCAAACGTCTGCGTGCGGCTGGTATGCGTCCCATCAACAATATCGTTGACATTACAAACTATGTCATGCTGGAGATGGGGCATCCCATGCATGCGTTCAGCATTGAAACAATCAAGGACAGCCATATTATCGTCAGGAATGCAAAGGAAGGCGAAACAATTACCACGCTGGACGGGAACGTACGCCAGCTTGACCCTTCCATGCTGGTGATTGCGGATACGGAAAAGGCAGTCGGTATTGCAGGCGTAATGGGCGGCGAAAATTCCAAAATTGTGGAAGGCTCTCAGGCGGTACTGTTCGAGTGTGCATGCTTTGATGGTCCCAACATTCGTATCACGGCAAAAAAAGCAGGCCTGCGTACAGACGCTTCCAGCAAATATGAAAAGGGCATTGACCCGAATCTGGCAATTGATGCGGCAAACCGCGCGGCGCATCTGGTAGAGCTTTTGGGCGCGGGCGAGGTTGTGCCCGGCGTTGTGGACAATTATCCCGGAGCGCGTACCACATGGGAGATTTCCTATTCCCCGGAATGGATTAACAAATTCCTTGGGACGAATATTCCTGAAAAGGATATGGTAGAATATTTTGAACGCGTACAGCTGAAAGTTGACCCTGTGAACCATATAGTTACAGTGCCGACATTCCGCCCTGATATTGAAGCGCAGGCGGATCTGGCGGAGGAAGTTGCCCGTATGTACGGTTACGATAAAATTACGGAAACACTTGCTTCCGGCACGCCGACAGTTGGCAAAAAGACATATGAACAGAACATTACCGCAATGGTGAAAGATACCATGGTGGCAGATGGTCTTTGTGAAGCGATGACATACAGCTTTGAAAGCCCGAAGGTATTTGACAAAATACTGCTTCCTGCGGACAGCCCTCTGCGGAAAACGGTTACCATTTCGAACCCGCTGGGCGAGGATTTCAGCGTGATGCGTACGGTTTCCTTTAACGGTATCTTAAATTCGCTCTCCACAAACTATAACCGTCGGAATGACAGTGCGGCATTGTTCGAGGTCGCGAGGATTTATATTCCGAAGGCCCTGCCTGTTACAGAACTGCCGGATGAAATCCCGACATTGACCATCGGTATGTATGGCAATATGGATTTCTTTGATCTGAAGGGTATTGTGGAGCACTTGACGGACGTTTTGGGCATGAAGGACAAAACAGAGTATGAAACGGAAAAAACGCTGCCCTGGATGCATCCCGGACGTACGGCTTCTGTATGGATAAACGGCGAAAATGCCGGCTATCTGGGCGAGCTGCACCCGATGGTGGCGAAAAACTATAATATTGGCACAAGAGTGTATCTGGCTGTGCTGGATATGCCGAAACTGATTGCGAATGCCAACAGAAACGTCGTATATCGGGCCCTGCCGAAATTCCCCGCGATTACGAGGGATATCGCGATGCTTGTAAAAGAGGATGTTACCGTGAAACAGATTGCAGATGAAATCAAAAGGAATGCGGGCGAATATCTGGAAGAAGTTAAGCTGTTTGACGTATATCAGGGAGAACAGATTGAGGCGGGCAGCAAATCTGTTGCATACTCCATTTCTTTCCGCAGCGCGGACAGAACACTTTCGGATGGTGACATTGCCGATCCGATGCAGGCTATCATCAACGGGCTGGCGAACGAATTGGGCGCACAGCTGAGAGATAAATAAGAAGCTGTCTGCTTTTCGAAAGAAAACAGGGCAGGTTCTGGCAGTCAGGACGAGAGCCCTGAAGCCGAGGAATACAAAAGAGAAGAGCATAATAAAAATGGAGCGTCCGAAGGAGCCTTTTGGAGAATCTTTGGACGCTCCGCTGTTTTATGTCAGGCAGATTTCCATTTGCGTGAGTATTTCAGCTGTGCTTATCCGGAAAATGGTGAAAGCCTTTCTTATACAGACGTTCACCATTTTTTCTTACAGATATTCGTATTTTTTAATATAGCAGATACCGATAGGTGTAGGGCCGGCATGTGTGCCAATTGTGATGCCGATAGGCCAGATTTCATCTGTTACATCGAAGCCTTCGCCGCGCAGCTCGTCAGAAACTTCTTCGGCGGCAGCCTGACGTTCCCGCTCCGCACGTATCACGCAAATGCGGTACTTCTCTTTTTCCGCGCCAATTTCTTCCTTTGTCATCTCTATGATATGGCGAAGGGCTTTTTTATGCCCGCGTACCTTTCCGGACGGGAACAGCTCGCCATCTGTCATAATGATGATGGGTTTGATATTTAGTATTGTTCCGGCAAGCGCAGAGGCTTTGCCGACTCTTCCGCCTTTTTGCAGGAAGTCCAGAGAATCGACTGTAAAATTAATTTTGGAAGTCTGCTTTTGGCGGTCAAGCGTTTCGACCAGCCGGTCAAGAGAATATCCTTCATCCCGCATGCGGCAGGCTTCATAGACCAAAAGTCCCTGTGTACCTGTAACAGAAATGGAATCCATAACTTCGATGCGGGCATCGGGATAGGTTTCCAGAAGTATGTTTCCGGCGTTTATTGCGCTCTGATAGGAGCCACTGAATTTGGAGGTCAGGCAAATGCAGAGAATATCTTTCCCTTCCTTCAAATATGGCTCAAATATATTGATGTAATCCTGTATTGGGGGCAGAGAGGTTTTCGGGTAGACTTTGCGCGCCTTTACTTCATCATAGAATGTTTCCGGCGTAAGTTCCAGAATTTCTTTATAATAGGAAACTGTATCAAAGGAAACGTAATAGGGAACGATGCCGATATTTAATGTTTCCAAAAGGTTCGTGGGTAGGTCACAGGAACTGTCGGATATAATCTGGTATGGTTTCATGTACTGTCCTCCATGTGTAGTTGGTTTCTTAATCGGTTTTATTTTAGAGGAAAAGAGCAGGGTTGTCAATGGCGGCATTGGAAAATCAGGATTCTTAAGGGATACTTAGAACCTATCCGTAAATTATCCACGCATATCCTGCTTCATCTTTTCCGGCAGCCTTTGTCGTTTTTCCCTGCCGTACCACCCGGTACGCCTGCAAAAAGCTTCTTGCCTGCCAAAAAATCTGACTGTGCAATCTGCACGTATCTTATTTACGGATAAGTTCTTAACATCTGAAAAAGGCGGCTCGATTTCAGAAAACAGCTTATCTCTTTGAGATTGATTCCTTCAGTCAAGCTGCTATATGTAAGTTGTGTTTTTGTTTGCTTTTCCGCCCTGACAATGCTATACTGAAAAAATATGGAAAAAAGGAAGGGAGGCGGAAGAATTGGGAAAAATACTGGTGATTGCGGAGAAACCCTCCGTTGCGCGGGATATTGCAAAGGTGCTGAAAGCGGGACAGAAGGGCGATGGCTGTCTGATTGGGGAAGAGTATGTTGTTTCCTGGGCAATCGGGCATTTGGTGACACTGGCAGAGCCGGAGGATTACGATGAAAAATACAAAAAGTGGAACCTTTCCCTTCTGCCAATCCTTCCGGAAGAAATGAAACTAAAAGCCGTTCCGAAAACGCGCCCTCAGCTGAAAATACTGCATAAGCTGATGCACAGCAGTGAAATCGACAGCATCATCTGTGCAACGGATAGCGGGCGGGAAGGTGAACTGATTTTTCGGTATATTTACGATATTGCAAAGTGTAGAAAGCCGTTCCGCCGCCTTTGGATTTCCAGTATGACGGAACAGGCAATACGAGATGGATTTGCGGCATTGAAGGACGGCAGTGAATACGACCTGCTGTACCATTCGGCAAAATGCCGTTCCGAGGCAGACTGGCTGGTTGGCATGAATGCTACAAGAGCGTATACTACGCAGTATAACGCGCTTTTGAGCATTGGGCGGGTGCAGACGCCAACGCTGGCAATCATTGTGGAGCGGCAGAATGAAATTGACGCCTTCGTGCCGGAAGACTATTTTGAATTGCAGGCGTATTTCGGGGATTTCTGGGGAACATGGATAGATAAAGAAGAACACACCCGTATCCCGAAGGAAGAAACGGCAAAGGAAATTTCCACGAGGGTACAGGGAAAGCCCGCGCTGATTGAAAAAGTGGAAAAGGAAGAAAAACGCACACCTCCGCCATTGCTCTATGATTTGACGGAGCTGCAAAGGGACTGCAACCGGAAATTCGGATTTTCCGCCAAAAAGACATTGGATATCGCACAAAATCTTTACGAAAAACGCAAAGCGATTACATACCCAAGGACGGACAGCCGCTATCTGAGCGATGACATGAAAGGGAAGGTACGGCATACGGTGCAGAGGCTTTCTGAATTGGAAAAATATGCCGCTTTTGCACAGCCGCTTTTGGAGGAAGGCGGGCTTGTTTTTACGAAGCGCATCGTTGACAACAGCAAGGTAACAGACCACCATGCCATTATCCCGACAGACGCAAAACTACGGCCGGATTCTTTTTCGGAGGAGGAACAGAAAGTATTTTCATTAGTGGCGGCACGTTTTCTGGCTGTATTTTATCCATATTACCGTTATGAGGTAACAAAAATACTGGTACGGACAGAAGGGGAATCATTCCTTGCAAAAGGGACAGTTATTCTGGAAGAGGGCTGTCAGAGAGTGGAAAAAACGCTGACGCCGCCATCCTCTGCGCGTGGCAAAAAGAAAGAGGAAGAACAGAAGCTGCCGCCTGTGCAGAAAGGTGAGGAACGCAGAACGGAAAAAACGAAGCTGCTCAAGAAAAAAACGACGCCCCCTTTGCCATATACGGAAAGCAGCCTGCTATCCGCGATGGAAAACGCGGGGCGGTTTGTGGAGGATGAAGCCCTGCGGGAGCAGATGAAGGACAGCGGGCTGGGTACTCCCGCAACACGTGCGGCAATCATCGAACGTCTGCTGACGGTGGGTTACATTGTGCGGAAGGGCAAGACACTTCTCCCAACGGAAAAAGGGTGGAAACTGATTGAGATTGTGCCGGACGAAATGTGTTCTCCGCAGACTACCGGAAAATGGGAAAAAGGACTTTCCTCTATCGCGAAAGGGAAAATGAGCGAGGAGCGGTTCATGGAAAGCATACGGCGGTATGTGCGGTTTCTTGTACAGGACGCGGCGTCCGGCAGGAAAGCAGGCGTTGTGTTCCCCGAGGAAAACCGAAGAGGGAAGGGACGGAAAACCAACAGCTTTGGAAAATGTCCCCTTTGCGGGCGGGACGTTTTGGAGAACACAAAAGCATTTTACTGTGCAGGCTGGAAAGGCGGCTGTAAATTTACGCTTTGGAAAGACTGTCTGAAGCCCTACGGCGTGGAGCTGGATGGGGCGTTTGTGAAAAAACTGCTGAAAGCGGGAAAAACAGAGCGGATTCCCGTTGCCCTTCCGCAGACCGGAGAGAAAGGGACGGCAGTGTTCCTGCTGAATAAGGAAAAGGGCGGTATGCCGGAAATGATGGATTTTATGAGGGAGGAACCGTAATACCACAGAAAAGCGGAGGGTATAAAAATGGATAATAAAATATTTTAATATGGCAGGGAAACGGAAATTGAGCGGGAACATCAAATCCTGCGTTTTTCCTGCCACAACATGAACGAACAGCAGGTTGAAACCATTTTGAAATGTATGGCGGGCTTTCAATGCCCTCTGCATATCAAAGAGGAAAAAGATTTTTGAAAAGGAGAAAAACATGGAACAGATATATGGCGCGCTGGGAATTTCCCCTGAAGTGGAAAAATTTGGCGAAGAAATACTGAAGGGACTGCGGGAACGGTTTTCGGAAATTGATGCGGTGGCGGAATACAATCAGGGAAAAGTCATCGGGGCAATGCAGAAGGAGCGGGTCAATGCCGACTGCTTTGCCGGTTCTACGGGCTACGGCTATAATGATATGGGGCGGGATACGCTGGAAAGCGTATACGCGTCCTGTTTCCATACAGAGGCGGCACTGGTGCGCCCGCAGATTACCTGCGGCACACACGCGCTGACAATCGCGCTTTCCGCTAATCTCCTGCCAGGGGATGAGTTGTATTCCCCTGCCGGAAAGCCCTATGACACACTGGAAAAAGTCATTGGCATACGGGACGCCGCGCCCTGCTCCCTTACAGAATATGGCGTGATTTATAAGCAGACAGACCTTCTTCCTGACGGAACGTTCGACTATGCCGCCATTGAAAAGGAAATCAATGAAAAAACAAAGCTGGTAACAATACAGCGTTCCAAGGGCTATCAGATGCGCCCGACGTTTTCTGTGGCGCAGATTGGGGAGCTGATTCGCTTTGTAAAGACCATTAAGCCGGACGTGATTTGTATGGTAGATAATTGCTACGGTGAATTTGTGGAAACAATTGAGCCTTCCGATGTGGGGGCGGATATGATTGTAGGTTCGCTGATTAAAAATCCCGGCGGCGGGCTTGCGCCCATTGGCGGATACATTTGCGGAAAACAGGAATATATTGACCGCTGCGCTTACCGCCTGAGCGCGCCCGGGCTGGGACAGGAGGTAGGCGCAAGCCTTGACCTGATGCGCGGGCTGTATCAGGGCTTTTTTCTCGCGCCTTCCGTGGTATCCGGCGCGCTGAAAGGAGCAGTTTTTGCAGCAAATATTTATGAAAAGCTGGGGTTTCGTGTCATTCCGAATGGAGCAGAACCGCGCCACGATATCATACAGGCGGTCGAGCTGGGCAGCGCGGCGGCAATGGAGGCGTTCTGCCGGGGGATACAGGCAGCCGCACCTGTAGACAGCTATGTCACGCCTGTGCCTTACGCAATGCCGGGATATTCCTGCGACGTTATCATGGCGGCAGGGGCGTTCATACAAGGCTCCTCTATCGAATTGAGCGCAGACGGGCCCATCAGGGAACCTTACGCCGTTTATTTTCAGGGCGGACTGACGTGGTATCACGCGAAATTCGGTATACTCATGTCCTTGCAAAAGCTGTATGAAGCAGGGCTGGTAAAGCTCTAAAACTTTACCGCCCGTTTTTAGAAAACAGGAATTGCAGTTCCTTTCGGGAAAGGCACCCGAGCAGAAACAGGAAAAACAGGTAAAGCACACCCATTCCCACAAGGGAAAGCAGGAATAATGCCTTTGAGGGCTCGGAAACACGTATCAGGTATTTTACCAGCAGTCCCGAGGCCGCGCCCGCAAGCAGAGGCTTCAAAAAGCAGTTGAAAAACGAGGGCACAACGCCTGTTCTGCGATGCAGACGCAGAAGGGAAGAGCCGACCGTAAAGCAAAGACTGCAAAACCAGCCGAACAGGAACGCACTTACCCCATAAACCGGCATGAAAAACCAGATTGCGCCGATGGTGATGATGGAGGCGGCAAGATTGTTCCAAAACAGGAAAAACTGTTCGCCAAGCCCGTTCAGCAAACCGTGCAGGGTCGTCTGCGCATAAAGGAAGGGGCAGAGGAACGCCAGCGGGAACAGGATTTTCCCCAGCCCTGCGCGGCTGTATACAATGTAGCAGATTTCCTGCGGGAACACAGCGAAAAGGGCAGCGGAACCAATCCCGATGATAAAAGTAAACAGCATTGTAGCGGAAACCGTGCGGCTGACACGCTGGTCCTGCTTGACAGCACATGCCTCTGAAATTTCCGGTACAAGAGAAACAGATGCCGCCATCAGGCATGCCGAGGGCAGGAGAATCAGCGGCATTGCCATGCCTGTCAGTTCACCGTAGGTACTGAGCGCCTGTGCGGTATCCTGTCCGTATAGCTGAAGCTGGCGCGGAATCAGGACATTTTCCAATGCGGAAAGCAGTGACGCCGCAATGCGGGAAGCGGAAAGCGGCACAGCCATTGCCAGAATCATGGACAATACTCCGGAGGTGCTGATTGTTGGCCGACGCACCATTTTATGTACACGCTTATAATGGACGTAATTGGCGATGGTAAAAGCACAGGAAAGCATTTCACCGAGCAGTATGCCGCAGACGGCGGCACAGCAGGCATATGCCAGCCCAAGTGGGACAAAAATCCCTGCCAACAGGAAGATTGCGGCGATGCGGACAGCCTGTTCCAGTACCTGTGAAACAGCAGGGACGACCGTTTCCTGCATACCAAGGAAAAAGCCGCGGAAACAGGAGCCAGCCGCCATAAAAGGCACAGCAAGTGCGAGCAGACGCAGGGAAAGCGCGGCACGGGAATCTTTCAGGAAAAGCTGGGCGGTCTCCTCCGCAAAAAAGAACAGCCCGCCGCCGACCAGCAGGCTCAGCAAAAGCGACAGCGTGACAGCCTGCTTGACAACTCTGCCGATATTACCGCTTTGCCCGCGGATATTTTCCTGTGCGGTCAGGCGGGAAATTGTGGTAGTGAATCCGGCGGAGGTAATGCTCCATGCAAGGGAATAAATCGGCAGTATCAGCTGGTAAAGCCCCATGCCTTCCGCGCCGATGGCGTTGGACATAAAAACGCGGTATAAAAACCCCATGCATTTTGTAATGAGGTTTGCCGCGGTAAGTATCAGTGTTCCGGCTATAATCGTTTTCCGGCTCATATGTATCCTGCTCCTTGGTCTTGTTATAAAAAATATATGCAGGGAAGGGCGGGAATAGGCTTACCATTGAAACAGGTTTTGTGAGAACAAGCAGAGGAGGAACTACATGAAAAAAGAAACGGCAGGGCAGAAAGATTTGTTTGAGGTACTGGATTTTATGGAGGAATTGGATATCACATATTGGCTGGACGGCGGCTGGGGCGTGGACGTGCTCATCGGCAGGCAGACAAGGGAGCATCGCGATGTAGACATAAATTTTGACAGCCGCCATACGGACGGGCTTCTCGATGCCCTGCTTGCGGCAGGCTATGTGATTGAAACGGACTGGCGGCCGGTGAGGATAGAGCTTCATCACCCGGAACGGGGATACCTTGATATCCACCCGTTTGTTCTGTCGAAGGACGGTACGGCAAAACAGGCGGATTTAGAGGGCGGCTGGTACGAATTTGAGGCGGATTATTTCGGCAGGGCGGTGTTTGCAGGCAGGGAAATTCCCTGTATTTCCGCGAAAGGGCAGGAAATTTTCCACGCGGGGTATGAGCCGAGGGAAGTGGATTTACACGATATGAAAATTATTGAGGAACTTTTGAAAAACGAGAGCTGACAGCTTCTGTTTCCGTTAAGAAAATTTGTCAAAATCTTAACGGAAAACTGTTTGAATTTTTATTGACAAGTGGAAAAAAAACTGTTATGTTATAAACACAAAATTACATAATGGTCAGATGAAGCAGAAGGGAGATTCCTTCCCATTGGGGGAAAGGAAACCGATGGAGCAATCCAAAAGAGCCGTTTTTGGAGAAACTTTCAGGTCAGCAGACCTTTTGCGGATGACACTCTGGAAAGTGTCCGTGCAGGAATGGGCGGGCCGCCGTAGAAGTAATGCTTTCAGGTAAAGATACAGGGATATACAAGGCAGACTTGTTTTTTGTTTGCTTTTTGTATATCCCTGTTTTATTTTTATCAAAAGTAGTGCGGGAACGGCGTTTTTTCGGAGGAAAAAAGAAAAGGAGGCAGAAAAATGGAAAACAAACAGGAGCTGAAAAAGAATTTGGGGATGTCCACAGCTATGGCGACAGTGGTAGGATGCGTCATAGGTTCAGGCGTATTCTTTAAGCCACAGGCAATGTATACCGCGACGGGCGGCGCGCCGGGGCTGGCAATGCTGGCGTGGCTGGTTACAGGCATTGTCTGCATCTGTGCCGCGATGACGTTCGCGGAAATCGCGATACTGATTCCCAAAACAGGCGGTATGGTTGCATATCTGGAAGAAACCTTCGGCAAAAAAGTTGGCTTTCTGGCAGGTTGGATGCAGAGCATCGTTTTTTATCCCGCGATGATTTCCGCGCTGGCGGTAGTCTGCGCACAGCAGGCGGCATTGTTCATCGGCGACGGCTATACTGTTCCGGTTGCTATTTTAGTTATTATTTTAATCATGCTTTTGAACAGCCTTGGCTCCGCTGTCGGCGGGGCAGTGCAGGTCGTTTTCACAGTCTGCAAACTGATTCCGCTGTTCCTGTTAATGGTTTTTGGTTTTATCAAGGGCGGCGGGGCAAATCCTATCATGAGCCCTATGGTGGCGGATGGGCTGAATCCTGCGGTTGTTCTGGGGCAGCTGATGGTTTCTGTGCTGTTTGCATTTGAAGGCTGGACAAATGTAGGCGCGATTGCGGGTGAAATGAAAAACCCGGGAAGAGACCTTCCAATCGCAATCGTAGGCGGCGTTTCCATGATTATGGCAGTCTATTTTGTTATCAACATTGCGTACCTGTGGGTATTGCCCGCAGATGAAATGATGAACCTTGCCGCGCCTGCTTCTGCGGTAGCGATTGCGATTTTTGGCGATTTTGGCGGCAGACTTATTTCCGTAGGCATTATGATTTCCGTATTCGGGGCATGCAACGGCTTTGTACTTTCCGGTTCCCGCGTAACATATTCGCTGGCTTCCGAAGGTTCTCTGCCCGGCAGCAAAGCCCTGGCAAAGCTGAACAAAGCGCAGGTTCCCATCAACTCCATTTTACTGGTTGGCGGTCTGGGATGTATTTACGCAGTCAGCGGGCAGTTCAATATGCTGACAGACCTTGCTGTATTTTCCTGCTGGATTTTCTATACGCTGACGTTTCTTGCCGTAATGAAATACAGAAAAATGCGTCCGGAACTGAACCGCACATACAAGGTTCCTTTGTATCCTGTAATTCCGGCGATTGCCATTATCAGCGGCATTTATGTAATCGTAAACCAGCTGTTTATGGCTGGCAGTACGACAAGACTGCTTGCGATAGGCAGTATCGTCATTACACTGATCGGGCTGCCGGTTTACGCTGTGCAGGAAAAGAAAAAGGCAACGGTATCTAATACAGAAGCTTAAACAGGCTCTCTCGCAAAGGCATATCCTGAAAGGATGTAAATATTCTTTCGGGATATGTCTTTTTTACAAATACACCCTGCGGTTGTCATAGAAGTGTATAGAACGGAAAGAGGCTTGAAAAATGGCATTTTTTCCGTTTTTTTGACGTTCAAAAATGTGTTTCAAAATTGTGAGAAGTATATAAAAAAGAATGGTATCTATGAGTAAAAATAAAACTTATTGCATAAAAAAATAACGGGTATTAAGAAAATGTTAGGAAATAAACTGTGAGATAGCACTAACGCTCTTGACATTTTGCGCCATTTCCCCGATAATATAGTCATAAGGTATCATAAGAGAAGTAGGTTTTTCTGCCTTCTGCAAACGAAAAAGCGGTGCCATCGGCTTTGTTCTGCGGATAAGGCTATTTCTTTTGCAAAGGGTGTGAAAAACAGAAGTTTCTGCGGAAAGGATGGTTTTATGTATCTATTGCTGCTTCTGATGTGGTTCATATTCAATGGAAGGGTCACTCTGGAAGTATTTCTTTTCGGCGCGGTTATCTGCGCCTGGCTCTATTGGTTCATTTCAAAGCATATGGGATTTAGCTTCAAAAAAGAGCTTACACTCGTCAAAAAGATTCCCCTGTATTTGAAATACGCCGTTGTTCTTCTTTGGGAGATCATTAAGGCAAATCTTGCTGTTATCCGTATTGTGCTTTCGCCGAAGCTGGAG
Organism: Lachnospiraceae bacterium; assembly: GCA_910576545.1. GTDB lineage: Bacteria > Bacillota > Clostridia > Lachnospirales > Anaerotignaceae > Anaerotignum_A. The sequence goes on along the minus strand of CAJTKM010000011.1, from coordinate 83,962 downwards.
ATTGAGCCTGTGCTGGTAAAATTTACCACAGACCTCCGGAGTGAAACTGCTCAAGTTGTTTTGGGAAACTCCATCACGCTGACACCGGGGACATATACGGCAGGGCTGGAAAACGGTGAATTTGTTGTGCAGGCTTTGGATAAATCCTTTGCCGAAGGGCTGAACGATTCTGTCTTTGTGAAACAGCTGAGAAAATTGGAGGAGTAAGCTATGAGCGATGCGATGCGTTTTATTTTAGAAGCCGCCATGATTGTTCTGGCAGTTGGTATGTGTCTGGCATTTCTGCGTGCGGTAAAAGGGCCGCGCTTTACAGACAGGATCGTTGCTGTCAATATGATTGGCACGATGACGACCGCGGTGATTTGTATTCTTTCCGGTTATCTGGGTGAAACCGCTTTGGTGGACGTTGCTCTTGTTTATACACTGCTGAGCTTTTTGGCAGTCGTAATTATCTGCCATGTTGTTACGCTGCACCATAAAGGACGGCAGCTTTACCTGAGCAGGAAAGCAAAGGAGGAAAGGGAATGTCAATAAGGGAAATTCTGGCAGCGGTCTGCATTATTCTTGGGATTCTCGTGTTCTGCTGTTCCATTTTGGGCGTATATCGTTTGAAATATGTGCTGAACCGGATGCACGCAGCTGCGCTGGGCGATACGCTTGGGCTTTTTCTGGTCGTGCTTGGTCTTTTGATACTGGGAAAAGACATGTTCCATATGCTGAAATATGCTCTGATTGTTATTTTTTTCTGGGTTTCCAGCCCGATTGCAACGCATATGATTGCGAAAGTGGAACTGCTGACAGATAAGGATTATGAGGAAAGGATGCGGGGAAAATGAGTACGATGAGTACAGTGATTCAGGTAATATTGGTATTGTTTCTGATTGCAAGCGCAATCGGGGTTTCGGTTACAGGAAATTTATTTATGGCAGTTATTATCTTTATGGGTTACAGCTCTATTATGGCAATTATATGGCTTTTCCTGGAATCTCCCGACCTTGCGATTACAGAAGCCGCGGTAGGCGCGGGCGTTGACAGCGTGCTGTTTTTCCTGACGCTGAAAAAAGTACACGCGCTGAAGGGCACAAGGGAGGGCTGATGGCATTGAGTGAAAAAAAATCCTTCTGGCAGAAGCTGAAGGCATGGATAGACGGGGAGGAAATCCTCATCAATGCGGATAAGTATATCTCGACCAGAGAAAAACCGGAACTGCCGCATTTTGCAAAGCATTTTTCCACAGAGAATGTGCGTTCCAATAAAAAGCTGTACCGGCTTATGAGCGTGTTTGTTTCACTGGTGTTTATTGGAATTATGCTGATTACGGTGACACACCTGCCGACATTTGGCGAAGCGTCAAACCCTTCCAATAATGAAGTTGCGGAACGCTATCTGGAGCAGGGCATTGAGGAAACAGGTGCAATCAACTTTGTTGCGGGCATGATTCTGGATTACAGAGCGTTCGACACCTTCGGTGAGTCCAATGTGCTGTTTTTGGCGGTTATCTGTGTGGTAATGCTTTTGAAGCGTGACAGCAAAAATATCAGTGCGGCGGAGGACCAGGAAAACGCCGAGGACGATGTTTTTGACATGGAGGACCTGAAGCTGATTCTGAAAAAGGGCAGCAAGACCATTGCGCCGCTGGTTATCCTTTACGGGATTTATGTTGTGCTGAACGGGCATCTTTCTCCGGGCGGCGGATTTTCAGGCGGTTCTATCATCGGCGCAGGGCTGATATTGTATTCCGCAGCAAATGGGCAGAAAAAAATGCAGACCTTTTTCACATTCCGCACGTTTACACTGATTAGTGTAGCCTGTCTTTTGACCTACTGCGGCTGTAAAAGCTATTCCTTCTTTACCGGTGCAAACCACGTGGGCTATGAGATTCCCAAGGGCGTTCCGGGAGCAATACTCAGTTCCGGTTTTATCCTGCCGCTGAATATCTGCGTCGGGCTGATTGTAGCATGTACAATGTATGGATTCTATGCATTATTTACCAAAGGAGAAATCTGATTATGAATCATCTTGCGACAAACTTTTATGAGGCAGCGTCAGTAATCCTGTTTGGCATAGGATTTATGAACCTGCTTTTGCAGAATAACCTGATTAAGAAATTTATCGGCCTGAATATCATGGATACTGCCGTATATCTTTTCCTTGCGGCAAAAGGCTATATTTTTGGCAGAGTTGCGCCGATTTTGACAAATGGCGTTGTGGACGCGGATTATTATATCAACCCTGTCCCTGCCGGTCTTGTGCTGACGGGCATTGTCGTTTCTGTCAGCGTCACGGCGTTCTCCCTTGCTCTGGTGCAGAGGCTTTATAAGCATTACGGCACGCTGAACATGGATGAAATCATGAAGCTTTCCAGAGAGGAGGAAGGGGAATAATGGCGCACGTAAACTTTGTACATAATATACCTTTCTTCAGTATCTTTCTGGCAATGTTCTGCGGCATTATCACGCCACTTGTGAAAAACGGACGGACTGCCCGCAAAATTCACGGGACGATGGTATTTATTATAATGATACTTTCGGCGATACTGCTGTTGAATGTATCGGAAAACCGAGAAACCTTTACTTTTATGATGGGACATTTTCCCGCACCATGGGGAAATGAACTGCGCGCCGGTCCACTGGAGGCCTTGATGGCACTGACATTTAGTGCGGTAATGTTCCTGACGGTAATGGGCGGCAGTGAGTTTATTTATAAGGAAGTTGTACCGGAAAAACAAAATTTGTATTTTATTATGCTGAATGCTCTGTTTGGGGCAATGCTCGCGCTGGTATATACAAATGATATTTTTACGGCATATGTATTTATAGAAATCAATACTATTGCATCCTGTGCGCTGATTATGGCAAAAGGCACGGCACAGGCGATGGTTGGGACAACGCATTACCTTGTAATCAGCCTGCTGGGATCAGGCCTGTTCCTGCTGGGGGTCTGCATTCTTTACAGCATTACGGGGCACCTGCTTATGCCGCAGATGAAAGAGGCGGTCGTGCAGCTGATGGCAACAGGGGATTACCATTTCCCGCTGCTTGTTGTGACGGGTTTTATGTTTATCGGTATTGCAATCAAAAGCGCGCTGTTCCCGTTCCATTCCATGCTGCCCGGCGCGTATGGCGCGGCTGTGCCGACTTCCAGCGCAATCCTTTCCGGCCTTGTACTGAAAAGCTATATCATTCTGGGCATTAAGCTGGTATACGGTGTATTCTCTGTCGATGTAATGCATCAGCTGAAAATTGTTGACGTGCTGTTTGTTTTTGGTCTGGCTGGCATGGTAATGGGTTCGCTGTATGCAATGCGGGAAACGCGCATGAAGCGTATGCTTGCATATTCTTCCGTTGCACAGATTGGATATATTTACATGGGTATCGGCCTTGGAACAAGAATTGGTATGACAGCGGCATGTTTCCATATTCTGGCACATGCCATTACGAAAACGATGCTCTTCGTCTGCTGTGGTCAGATGGTAGAGGATTCCGGAAATAAGGAGCAGATTTTCTACCTGAAAGGAGCTGGGCTGCGCAATCCGCTTGCCGGAATTGGCTTTACTGCCGGTGCGCTTTCCATGGTTGGCGTTCCTTTGACGGCAGGGTTTATTTCAAAGCTCTATTTTGCCTCGGCTTCGGTTTATGCGCCGGGGAAAATGGCGGCGGTTCTGGTTGTGCTTGCAATCAGTATGATACTGAACGCATTGTATTTCCTGCCTTCTACCATTGCAATCTGGACGCCGAAAAAAACGGAGGTACAGGAGAAGCCTGCCCCGATTTCCGTTTCCCCTGCATTTGGTATTGCGGTTGTACTGTTCATTGTCGCCAATATTACATTAGGTATCTGGTACCGCCCGTTCATTCATATCATTGAAATGGGTATTAGCTTGCTGCAATGATGAAACCATGAGAGGATGAGGTGAGGAAAATGAACGGAAATATGATTCTGCTGCTTCCTATGATACTGCCTCTGATTGCCGGGCTGATTACCGGCTTTTTGAAGGAGGAAAAGCAGTGCAACCTTTGGGTATTTATTGTAATGGCGGTGGAAGCAGGGCTGGTCTGGATGCTGGCTTTTGGGGACTATACGCTGGAGGTATGGCGGTTTACGGACCGGCTCGTTATTGCATACCATACAGATGGGCTGGCGAAATTCTTTGCCTGCCTGATTAGTACAGTTTGGCTTCTGGCAGCGGTATTCTCTATGGAATACATGAAGCATGAGCATAAGCCGGCAAGGTTTTTCATGTTTTACATACTTTCGCTGGGGGCACTGATGAGTCTGTGCTTCTCTGCAAATATGATGACGATGTATTTGTCCTATGAATATATGACAGTCCTGACGCTCCCGCTTGTTATCCATACGGGGACGCCGGAGGCTGTACGTGCGGGTATGAAATATCTCGGCTATTCCATGTTTGGCGCGGGGCTTGGCCTGATGGGCTTCTTCTTCCTGAATACGTACTGTGTGACAACAGACTTTATGCCGGGCGGAACACTGGATATGTCGTTTATCAACGGCAGGGAGAATATGATGCTTGCAGTATTCTTCCTGATGTCTATAGGCTTCGGCTGTAAAGCGGGCATGTTCCCGCTGCACGCATGGCTGCCGACAGCGCACCCTGTTGCGCCTTCCCCTGCTTCCGCTGTGCTTTCCGGTATTATTACGAAAGCGGGCATAATCGCTGTTATCCGCGTGACGTTCTATCTGTTTGGCGCGGATTTCCTGCGGGGAACATGGGCACAGGCGGCACTGCTGACGCTTGCGATTATTACGGTATTTATGGGTTCCATGCTGGCATACAAGGAAAAGCTGCTGAAAAAACGGCTGGCATATTCTACGGTCAGCCAGGTTTCCTATGTCCTGTTCGGGCTGATGCTGCTTTCGCCTGTGGGCTTTATGGGGGCGCTGCTTCAGGTTCTGTTCCATGCAACGGCAAAGAACATCCTGTTCCTTTCTGCGGGCGCAATCATTTACAAGACAGAAAAAACGTATGTTTATCAGTATAAAGGGCTGGGCAAGGAAATGCCCGTTGTGATGTGGTGCTTTGCCATTGCGTCGCTTTCCCTGATTGGCATTCCGCCTGTCAGCGGGTTTGTCAGCAAATGGTATCTTGCGCAGGGCGGCCTTTCTTCTGTGTTTGGTACGCTTGGAATTGTTGGCGTAGCTGTGCTGATGGTCAGCGCGCTTTTGACAGCAGGATATCTTTTGCCAATCGTGGTAGACGCATTTTTCCCGGGCAGGGATTTTGATTATGCGTCCCTGCGAAAAAAGGAGCCCAATTTCCTGATGACTGTGCCGTTGGTGCTGTTTTCCATTGCGGCTGTGGTGCTCGGCATAATGCCCGGCAGGCTGATGGATATCATTGCCAATATCAGCGGAATGATTTTCTAAGGGAGAGGGAGGAACGATATGAACGCATTTGCGACATTGTTGCCGGTGATCTTTCCGATTATTGCGGGAATCGGACTGCTGCCGGTAAAATTTAAGGACAGGAAGGACCGCGAGAAATGGGTGCTTTCTATTGTAGTGCTGAACGCGCTGTTTGCACTTTATGCCATTTGGGGAGTCGGCGGGGCATATGTTACACTGTTCCGCTTCAGCGAAAAGCTCTCTCTGGGCTTCCACATCGATGGGCTTTCCAAAGTATTCGGGACGATGGTTTCCCTGCTTTGGATTATTACAACAGTATACGCCTTTGAATATATGACACATGAGGGCAAGGAGGATAAATTCTTTGCGTTCTTCATTATGACATTCGGCGTTGTGCTGGGGATAGCGTTTTCAGGGAACTTCCTGACGATGTATCTGTTTTACGAATTTCTGACGTTGGCAACGCTGCCGCTCGTTATGCATGCGATGGACAACAAAGCGCGCCATGCCGGAAAAACGTATATTTTATATATGATGTTTGGCGCGTCCCTGGCATTTATTGGATTTGTTTTTATCTACTGCTACGGCAATACGACGGATTTTGTGACAGGCGGCGTATTGAATCCGGCCTTGGTGGCAGGGCATGAGGAATTGCTGCGCATGGTATTTGTTATGGCTTTCTTCGGCTTTGGCGTAAAAGCAGCGGTATTCCCGTTTTACAGATGGCTGCCGAAAGCGTCTGTTGCGCCTACGCCTGTTACAGCTTTGCTGCATGCGGTTGCAGTCGTGAAATCCGGTATTTTTGCAATCATCCGCCTGACATATTACAGCTTCGGCACGTCCTTCCTGATTGGAACATGGGCACAGAATGTCATGCTGATTATTGCGGCGATTACGATTGTATTTGGTTCAACAGTTGCGCTCCGCACGCCCCATATCAAGCGTCGGTTTGCATATTCAACGGTTTCCAATCTGTCTTATATCATTTTCGGCGTGGCAATCATGACGCCCGCTGGGCTGGCGGCAGGGCTTCTGCATATGGTCTGCCATGCGGTAATCAAAATTACGCTGTTCTTTACGGCAGGTGCGATACTGTATAAGACACACAGAGAATATCTGTATGAGGTGGAAGGGTTTGCGAAATATATGCCCATTACGTTTGCGACAATGGCAATTACGGGTGTTGGGCTGGTTGGTATCCCGCCGTTTGCGGGCTTTAACAGCAAATGGGCATTGGCAACGGCAGCAGTGGAAAGCGGGAACGCAATGGCGTATTTCGGCATTGCAGCATTGATTATTTCCGCACTGCTGACTGCGCTTTATATTTTCTATATTATTGTGCGGGCATATTTCCCCAGAAAACGGGAATATCCTGCAGGGTATTATGACCATGTATCCGACCCGAACGGCTATATGACGATTCCGCTCGTGCTTTTGGCGGTTGTATCCGTTGTGATTGCGCTGTTCCCGGATATGTTGCTGCATATCATGCAGAACGCTGTGCTTGGGATTTTGTAAAAGGAGGAGAGAAAAATGGAAGTATTTCAAAACAGTATGCTGCCGATTTTAGCTTTCTTCCCGATGCTCGGCGCGGTGGTTGGCTATGGCATTGGCCGCAGCAATAAAAAAGCAAGGGATATATGGGCGTGGATACTTGCCGCGCTGACCTTTGCGGGAAGTTTGACATTGATTGGCAAGGAATCCGTTTATTCCCTGCCGGGTTTCTGCGGACTGGGCATCAGCTTTGCGGCTGATGGATTCGGCGTTGTACTGGCTGTGCTGACAGGCGCAATCTGGCTTTTGACAACACTGTTTTCCAAAGAATATATGGCAGATGAGCGGAACAGGAACCGTTATTATTTCTTTGTGTTTCTGACACTTGGCGCGACGATGGGGATTTTCCTTTCTGCCGATTTGTTTACAACACTGATTTTCTTTGAAATCATGTCCTTCACATCTTTTGTGCTGGTTATCCATGAGGAAAGTGAAATTTCCATCCGCTCCGCACAAACATATCTTGCCGTGGCGGTTATTGGCGGCTTGGTGACGTTAATGGGGCTGTTCATGATGTACCATATGGCGGGTACGCTGGATATGAACGAACTTTCTGTGTTCATACAGGCACAGCCGGACAGGAAGCCGTTGTATATTGTTGGCGTTTTGATATTGTTTGGCTTTGGAGCGAAAGCCGGATTGTTCCCGCTCCATATCTGGCTGCCGGGGGCATATACAGTTGCGCCTGCGCCGTCCAGCGCGCTGCTTTCCTGTCTGCTGACGAAAACGGGCGTATTCGGTGTGATTGTGGTAAGCTGTAAGCTGTTCCTGCACGATGCGGCATGGGGCAGCATGATACTGATGCTGGGCCTGATTACAATGGTAATGGGCGCGGTTCTGGCGGTATTCTCCGTCAACTTGAAACGGACGCTGGCGTGCTCCTCGATGTCACAGATTGGCTTTATGATTATTGCAATCGGTATGCAGGGGCTTCTGGGCGAGCATAACGCTCTGGCGGCGGCAGGTACGTTCCTGCATTTCATCAACCACTCTCTGCTGAAGCTGGTGCTGTTCCTCTGCGCTGGCGTTGTATTTATGAATCTGCGGGAGTTGGATCTGAACAAGGTGCGCGGGTTCGGTAAGGATAAGCCTTTGCTGAAAATTATTTTCCTGACAGGACTGCTGGGAATTGCCGGTGTACCGCTATTTAACGGCTATATCAGCAAAACCCTGATACACGAAAGTATTGTGGAATACATTGCCGTACTTGCGGCGGCAGGACAGCCTACGGCGTTTATGCGGTTTGCGGAAGGCTTGTTTCTGTTCTCCGGCGGGTTGACGCTGGCATACATGACAAAGCTCTTTGTTGCGGTATTTTTGGAGGAAAATCCAAATCCTGTGACAAGGAGGAAAGCAGGGCCTTATATGAGCAAACTGACGGCGGCTGTACTTGTGATTGGCGCGGTCGTGCTTCCTGTGCTGGGGCTTTTGCCGCATGCAACGCAGGACGTTCTGGCGGAAATGGGGCGCGGCTTTATGAATGCTCATGCGCCGGAGCATGCGGTGCATTACTTTGCATGGGTCAACCTCAAAGGCGCGGTGATTTCCATTGTTGTTGGCATGGTGGTATATTTCCTGTTTATCCGCAAAGCACTCATGGCAAAGGACGCAAACGGAAATATGGTTTATGTGGACCGCTGGCCGGAATGGTTCAATATTGAGGATAAAATGTACCGCCCAATACTGCTGGTCTGCCTGCCGTATATCGGTGGATTTGCCGCAAGGCTGGCGGGTTCTTTGACAGATGGCTTTATCGCGATACTGCGTATGGTGATTTTCAATGATGACAACGGCAGAGTTGTACCGCTAGAAGATAAATACTTTTCCGCTTATACCGATGGGGAAACCGACAAGACGGTTTACCGCGAAGGCTTTGCGCGAAGCCTGCTGATGATTGGCATCGGTCTGGCGATTGCTATGGTTTATATTTTGAATTGATGCATGCAAAATCCCTGTGAAAATATCTTCATGGGGATTTTTGCGTTACGGGTTTGACAGGACGCGGGCGGCACGCTACAATAGAACAGGACAACACAACGGCAAAGGGGAGGAGCACATGAACTGGAAGAAATTGGCGGCTGCGGCAATGGCGGTATTTCTCTGTGCCGGATGCTCAGGGACGCCGGAGCAGGTACAGGAGCATCCGCAAGGCGGAGAGGAAGAAAAGCACGAAGCGACGACCTTCGCAATGGACACCATTATGATGTTTACGGTGTACAGCAAGGACGGCGAAGAAATATTGATTGATGCAGAACAGGAAATCCGCAGGCTGGAGCATTTGCTTTCCGTAACGATGGAGGACAGCGAAATTCATGAGCTGAATCACAAAGCGGGAGAAAAAGAGGTACATATTTCAGAGGAAACAATGGAACTGCTTTCGCTGGGAAAAAGCATCGGGAAAGAAACAAACGGCTGTTTTAATATTGCGATTTCACCTGTTGTGAAGGCATGGGGCTTTACAGAAGAAGAGAAACATGTGCCGGAGCAGGAGGAAATTGACAGGCTTCTGCCGCTGGCGGATACAGACGACATCCTGCTGGACAAGGAAAATGGAACGGCATTCCTGCAAAAGGAGGGCATGGCAATTGATTTAGGCGGCATTGCAAAGGGCTACACAGCGGATAAAGTGGCGGAACTGCTGCGTGCCGAAGGCATCACCTCCGGATATTTTTCACTGGGCGGGAATCTTATGGGTATTGGACAGAAACCTGATGGTTCAGCATGGAAAGCGGCAGTCGGCAACCCTTTGGACGCCAAGGACTACGTAGGTATGTTGGAATTCAGTGACTGTGCGGTTGTGACCTCCGGCGGCTATCAGCGGTATTTTGAGGAGGATGGGAAACGCTACCATCACATCATTGACCCGGCAACAGGCTATCCCGCGGAAAATGAACTGCTTGCGGTTGCTGTTGTCTGTGAAAACGCTACACGGGCAGACGCGCTTTCTACGGCTTTGTTTGTGATGGGGCTGGACGATGCGGCTGCTTTCTGGCAGAAACATAATGATTTTGAAGTCATTTTTATTACGAATGACGAAGTAATTGCTACGGAAGGACTGCGGGACAGCTTTACTTTTGAAGGGCGGAACAATGATTTTACATTCCGGATTATGGAACGTAAATAAGAAAAATTTAGAAAAAATAAAAATAGGGATTGACAAAAATGTGAAAGGGCATTAAAATAAACTCAATTTCCAAAAGAAAAAGACATAGATGGGGAGAGTAACATGCGAATGCCCTCACAGAGAGTTTCCGGCTGGTGGGAAGGAAACAGGGATACGCTTGAGAAGATGGCCCCGGAGTTGTATGGCTGAGCCGCTACGGTTAGGTCATAACGGGAACGCCCGTTACAGCGTCGGAGTATAACCCGTATGGGCGTACTTTCAGAGGTCTGTTCCGCGAGGGACGGATAAAGTTAGGTGGTACCACGAAGCTACGCTTTCGTCCTAATCATATTTAGGACGGGAGCTTTTTTTATGCCGAAAGGAGAAACTGCAATGATAAAATTAGAGAAGGTGAGTAAAATCTTCCACAGCGGAGGGAAGGAAATTCCTGCCGTACAGGATGTGACGCTGGATATTCAGGAAGGGGAGATTTTCGGTATCATCGGGTTTTCGGGCGCAGGGAAATCTACGCTGGTCCGCTGTATCAATCTGCTGGAAAAGCCTACGGCAGGGCGGGTTACCGTAGACGGCGTGGAACTGACTGGGTTGGACGAAAAAAAGCTGCGGGAGGTTCGCCGAAAAATCGGCATGATATTTCAGCATTTCAACCTGCTGCGCTCCCGTACAGTTTACCAGAATATTGCGTTCCCTTTGCGTAAAAGCAGCCTTTCCAAAGCAGAAAAAGATGAAAAAATCAATTCCCTGCTGGAGTTGGTCGGGCTGGCGGATAAAAAGGACGCATATCCTTCTCAGCTTTCCGGCGGGCAGAAGCAGAGGGTTGCCATCGCCAGGGCTTTGGCAAATGACCCGAAAGTTCTGCTTTGCGATGAAGCAACAAGCGCACTGGACCCGCAGACAACGAAATCCATTCTCGGCCTGCTGAAAAAGGTAAACGAAGAACTTTCCATTACCATCGTGCTGATTACACACGAAATGGCAGTTGTAAAGGATATCTGTGACAGAGTAGCGATTATGGAACTGGGGCGCGTTGTAGAACAGGGGACGGCGGAAGAAATATTCGTCCATCCCAAAGAGCATCTGACAAGGGATTTCATCAGTACAGCAAGCAATATGGATAAATTCCTGGAGCTGGTGGAGCAGAACAACGAGCTGACCCGCCTTGGTACGGGGGATAAGCTGGTACTGCTGACCTATTCGGCAAACAACGCCGGTGAACCGGTTATTTCCTATCTGGCAGAGGCGTTCAGCGTAAAGGCAAATATCATTTATGGGAATATCGACATACTGAAAGGCAAGACCATCGGCAAGCTGGGCGTTGCCCTGAGTGGTGAGCCAGAGCAGATGGAAAAAGCGCTTGCTTACATCAAAGAGCAGAAAGTAGAAGTTGAGGTGGTGAAGGAATGAATTTCTTATATCAAATCGCACCAAATTTGGAGCCGTTGGGCGGTGAATTACTGAAGTGTATTCGGCAGACATTTCAAATGCTGATGGTTTCCGGATTGATTGCGTTTTTTCTGGGTGTACTGCTCGGGGTGCTGCTGACAGTGACGAAAAGTGACGGCATCATGCGCAATCCCATCCTGTATAAGTTTTTGGATAAGATAATTGATGTTATCCGCTCCATACCGTTTATCATACTGATGGTATTACTGATTCCATTGAGCCGCGCGCTGGTGGGAACGGGTTCCGGTGTAACGGGTTCCTATGTCGCGCTGATTGCAGGGACTGTACCGTTTTTTGCAAGACAGATTGAATCGGTATTGGCAGATGTGGATTACGGGCTTGTGGAAGCAAGCGAGGCAATGGGCTTTTCCCCAACTGAAATTATATTCAGCGTTTATCTGAAAGAAAGCATTCCCGGCATTACGCGCGTAACCATGATTACATTTGTCAGCCTGATAGGTATAACGGCAATGGCGGGCGCAATCGGCGCGGGCGGCCTTGGGGATTTTGCTATCCGATACGGCTACCAGATGGGCTACCGCGATATGATTTGGGTAACGGTCATTATCATACTGGCTATTATCAGTGTAATACAGTTTATCGGAAACGTGATTATCAAACGGACGACACATTGACGGCAGTTCGTGTACAATTGATTTTAAGCGGGACACCGTTTGAAATATAGGGAAAATAAAACAGAGCGTTTGAAAAGAAAGGAAGAATGTATCATGAAAAATTGGAAAAGATGGACAACAGCAGTGATTGCGGCGATTGCAGCAGGTTCTCTGGCAGCATGCGGCGGCGCGGCAGATACGAATGAAGGCGGGGATTCTGCGGAAACCGTTATCGTAAAGGTTGGCGTTGTCGGGGAATACAATGCGCAGTGGGATACAGTAAACGAACTGCTGGCTAAAGACAGCAATTATCAGGTGGAGCTGGTGAAATTTACGGATTATGCCGCTCCGAACAGAGCTCTGAACGATGGCGAAATCGACCTGAACGCGTTCCAGCATAAAGCGTTTTTGGCAAACGACATCAGCCAGAAAGGGTATGAAATTGTAGACATCGGTGATACCATCATTGCACCGCTTTCAATTTACAACAACAAGGATAAGATTTCTTCCATTGAAGAAATCAAGGACGGCGATATTATCGCGATTCCCAGCGATCTGACAAACGGCGGACGCGCGCTGAAGCTTCTGGAAAAGGCGGGGATTTTGGAGTGCGACCCCGCAAAAGGCTATGTACCCACAAAGGCGGATATTACAAAATATAATGTAAACATTGAAATCATGGAAGCAGAATCCGCTACACTGGCAAACCTCCTGCCCGACTGCACAGCGGCAATTATCAACGGCGGCAACGCATATACGGCAGGGCTGAGCGCAGCAGAGGACACCATTTTCACAGAGGACGTAAACCCCGAAACAAATGAAGCAGTTCCCCAGCTGATTAACGTTATTGCGGCGCGGACAGCAGCCAAGGACAATGAGGTTTACAAGAAAATCGTAGATACTTATCACACTGCGGAAGTACAGAAAACAATCGAGGATACTTATCAGGGTGCGTTCCTGTGCGCATGGGAGGAAGCCCTTGAAAGCGCAGAATAATTACAAAGAAAAACGGAGTGGGCTGTGCTGATGGGCGCAGCCTTTTCTGAAAAGGATGGTGGGCTATGGCAATCAAAGAATATATTCTGGCAGAAAAAGAGTATTTGGTGAATATGCGGCGGCAGTTTCATGCGCACCCTGAGGTCAGCCTGAAAGAATTTGAAACCTGCAAAACAATTGAACGGGAATTGGACAGCATGGGCATTCCGCACAGGCGCGTAGGTGAAACAGGCGTTTACGGCTGGATAGATGGCAAAAAAGCGGGCGATGGAAAAATTATCGTACTGCGGGCGGATATTGACGCGCTGGCAATGGACGATTTGAAGGACGTGCCGTATTGTTCGCAGAACAGCGGCGTATGCCATGCCTGCGGGCATGACGCACATACGGCTACGCTGCTTGGCACGGCAAAAGTATTGAAACAGAAGGAAAATGAATTTTCCGGTCAGGTTCGGCTGTTTTTCCAGCAGGCGGAAGAAATCGGTCAGGGCGGGCGATTGTTTGTACAGGAAAACCTGTTGGATGGAGCGGCACGTGTGTTCGGCGCGCATGTTGCCAGTGGATTGGCCAGCGGGAAAATTGCCTTGACAAAAGGCCCGCAAAACGCAAGCTGCGATTATTTCAAAATCAAAATAAAGGGCAGGGGCGCGCATGTATCGATGCCGCATCTGGGCGTTGATGCGGCTTATATCGCCGCACAGGTTCTTGTTGCATTGCAGTCCATTGTCGCAAGGAATACCAACCCGCTGGAAACGGTCGTTGTTGGCGTTGGGGTGCTGCGGGCGGGAACGCAGTACAACATTATCGCGGAAGATGCCGAACTGGAAGGGACAACGCGCTGTTTCCTGCCAGAGGTGCGCAATTTTACAAATGAACGCATACGGCAGATTGCGGAGCATACAGCGGAGATGTACGGCGGCACAGCCGAGGTGGAATTTCGGGATTATGCAGCCCCGCTTATCAATGATGGGCAAGCTGTGGAGGAAGTAACGCAGGTCGTGGAACGTTTCTGGCCAAAGGAGAAGATTGTGCCGGATTTTGAAAAGGCACTGGGTGCGGATGATTTCGCGGATTTTCTGGCGGTAACGAAAGGGATGTATGCCTTTGTGGGGACGGGGAATCCGGAAAATCCCAATACTATGGTGGCGCACCACCATGGGCTGTTTGATATTGACGAGGAGGCAATGCTGCTTTCCTGCAACACATATGTGGATTACGCGCTTTGGGTGCTTCAGGAGATGTCGTAAAATAGGGAAATTTTTATAAAAACAGATACCTGCTGGAAGGAAGAATTGCTTTTCGGCGGGTATCGCAGTATTATGAACAAACAGAAAATTTCAGGAGGTTCCTTTTATGGCGGATAGGGCATTGCGCGATTGGCTGGCCGAAGATGGCTGCATCTGACGGGGAAAACAGACGCTTGACTTTGGAGGAAAAGCAATTGCAGTTGATGTATTTGTGCGGGGTGAAGAAATTACCGAAAAGCAGAACGAGGCATTTTCGTGTTTTATGGAAAAATGGACACTGTTCCAGACGGAGCTAATCGAAGCACTAATCAGATACTATAATGAAAAAGAACGTTTTTCCCATGGTCCGGATAATGAAAAGGTGAAAGAAGAATTCTGGCCGGAGATTGAAACGGAAGAATCACTCCTGAAGACAGTTGCTTTGGAAACAATCGTTGTTGCGGAGGATTTCCTGATGGACGAAGGCAGACGTATATATTTACTCTTTTCAAAGGGGTGGGGCGGCATAGACCTTGATGATAACGGAATTGGTGTTTGCGGCATAGATGAGAAAATTACGGAAATCGGCTATAAGGATATTGCATTTTGACTTTGTTTTCCGCAAGCATCAACCGTAAAAAGGCAAGGCAAACCGAAATGGTCTGTCTTGCCTTTTACCATATCATTCCTGCCATTTCATGAACTTTTTTTCCAAAAGGGAAATACCCTCATACATTGCTGCCGCAAGCACAGCCAGAACAATCACACTGAGCATAACCCAGTCCAGCTTGAAAATCTGCCCGCCGTAAACAATCAGGAAACCCAGACCAGACTGTGCGACAAGGAACTCCCCGACGATAACGCCAACGAAGGAAAGCCCGACATTGATTTTCAGTGCGTTCAATATACAGGGGATATTTGCCGGAAAAACCACTTTTGCCAGTACCTGCAGTTTTGTGCCGCCGAAAATCTGTATCAGCTTTATTTTTTCGTGGTCAACCTGCAAAAAACCATTCAGCACAGACATAATCGTTACAACAACGGAGGTCAGCAGGGCAACAACGATAATGGAGGTCTGGTTATTGCCAATCCAGACAATAATAATAGGGGCAAGCGCGGTTTTAGGGAGGGAATTCAGCACCACCAGATACGGCTCCGCTACATCGGAAACAAAACGGTTCCACCAAAGAAGTACAGCGGTCAATGTGCCTAAAATTGTCCCCAGCACGAAGCCTGCGACAGTTTCCCAGAGCGTTGTGCCGATATGTGTCCAAAGCGAGCCGTCCTGTGCCATTTGGATACCGGCGGCAAACATGCGGCTGGGCTGGCTGAATATGAAAGGATCTATCCAGCCATAACGCGCGGCTGTTTCCCATAAAAGGAAAAACGCAAAAAGAAGCGTCCATTGAATCGTCAGGACGAGTGCTTTCCGCCTTTGTATACGGGAAAGGAATGCCGCCTGCTCCCGTGAAATAACCTGTTGTGTTTTTTTACGAAACATGGACGTCCAACTCCTTCCAGATTGCATTGAAATATTCCCGAAATTCGGGAGCCTCCCGCGCTTTCATCGGGCTGTATTCCTCAATGGTAAGCTGTATCGGGTATATTTTTTTCAGCCTTGCCGGACGGCCCGAAAGCACAACAACTCTGTCGGAAAGGCTGATTGCCTCCGAAATATCATGGCTGACCAATATGGCAGTCTTGCCTTCCTTTCGGATGATGGAGCCGATTTCATCGGAAACGGAAAGGCGCGTCTGATAATCCAGCGCGGAAAACGGCTCATCCAGCAGAAGGATATCCGGACGCACAGCCAGCGTACGAATCAGTGCGACCCTCTGACGCATGCCACCGGAAAGCTGGTAAGGGTAATGCTCTTTGAAATCGCCTAAACCGTACTGCTCCAGCAGGGTATCAACGTATTCAATGTTTTCTTTTGTCAGTTTTTTTTGTATTTCCAATCCCAAAAGGGCGTTGCTGCGGATGCTCCTCCATTCCAGCAGGTAATCCTTTTGCAGCATGTAGCCGATTTCGCCATCAATCCGGATACTTCCTTCGGAGGGGGAGAGAAGCCCTGCCAGCATGGAAAGAATGGAAGATTTCCCACAGCCGCTGGGACCGACGATGCAGATAAATTCGCCGGGAAGTACCTCAAGATTCAAATGTGAAACAGCAGGAGTTTCGCCGCTGACGCTGTGATAACGCAGGCTGACATTATCTAGTGAAACGATAGGGCGCATGGGAACGACCTCCTTGACGGTTTATATTCTCATTATATTTCCGCAAGGACAAAAGGTGCTTTTCCGGCACAAAGAAACAGTAGCCAAAAATAAGAATTTATGTTATGATTTTTGTACTTTATAAATGGAAACGGAAGGGGAATGGAAATGGACTGGAAAAAAACAGCTTTGGTTGTGATTGATATGGAAAACGCTTTTATTGACGAACGTTCTCCCCTGTGCATCAAACAGGCGGCGGCGACTGTGCCGGCATGCGGCAGGGTAATCCGAAAGGCCAGGGAACGGAAGATCCCTGTGTTTTTTGTCAACCGTGTTTATCGCAAAAATGGCAGCGATGTAGAGTTTACGCGGTATGAAAGCTGGGCAAAAGGCGGGAGATATCTTGCGCCTGGCAGTACAGGGCCGCTTTCCATTGAGGTACCGGAGGAATTTTTGCCGACACCGGAAGATTATACAATCATAAAGCCTCGTTTTTCAGCTTTTTTTCAGACGGAATTGGATTTGGTGCTGCGGCGCCTGGGTGTAAAAACAGTTTTCCTGATTGGGACAACAACGCCGAATTGTATCCGAACGACCTGCTATGACGGACTTTCTTTAGATTATAATATTGTAGTTATTGAGGACTGCTGTTCTTCCAATACAGAAGAAATTCAGCGTGTCAATGTGGAAGATATGGCACGCGCCGGAGCTGCGCTGACTGACACGGACACATTTTGCACGGATGGATATGCGGCAGAGGATTTTGCTGGAGAGATACAGAGAAGGGTGCAGGAGGATGGAACTGCGCCGGAATAAGGAGAGAATATTATAACATACATGTTTTTTCGATTCCCTGAGATGGAATGCGGCAGGGACATATCAAGATGAAAATGCTGGCATTTCTTTTCAGAATGGCATGAAAATGTCTTCATGGTCGGCAGTGCTGACAGCAGAAAAAGAACATAAATGAAAAGCCCGATTCCCGCGAATCGGGCCTTTCATCAAAAGGGATTACTGCATGGCTTTTTCTGCAAAATCAGTACGAATCAGGTCGTCATATGGTACGCGGGTATCCAGTTCGCCGCCCGCCTGCATGATATCCTGAATCAGCTCAAAGCCTTCCTCTGAAAATACAGGGTCTTCCTTCCATGTATCCTGCGCTTTGTAACGCTCAATAATGGTCGTCAGTGTTTCCAGGTCGGAATCCGGGAACTGCGGCAGGATGGCTTCGGCGATTTCTGCTGAGGTATGCTCTTTTACCCAAAGCTGCCCTTTGTAAATGGCACGCGTAAACGCTTCGATGACATCTGGGTTTTCTTGCATGAAATCGTCACGCGCCATGTAAACGGTGTAAGGAACATAGCCGCTGGCTTCACCTAAAGACGCAACGATATAGCCGCTGCCGCTTTGTTCCAGCGTTGTGGCAACCGGTTCAAATTCAACGGTATAATCGCCGACATCACCAGTAAATGCCCCCGCTGTTGAAGAAAAATCAATATTATTGATAATTTCTACGTCCTCTCCGATTTTTAAGTCATTTTCCTTCAGCACATATTCCAGAACGAGTTCCGGCATACCACCAAGTCTGCCGCCGATTACAGATTTTCCTTCCAAATCCTCCCATTCAAAATCTGGCTCATCTTCCCGCGAAACAAGAAAATTTCCTGCCCGTTGGGTCAGTTGTAAAAATGCTTTCGGATAATCCTCTTTTCCTTCATTATAGACGTAAAGACCCGCTTCTGTTCCAAGCAGCGCAACGTCCGCCGCATTGGAGAGCAGGGCAGTCATGGATTTATCCGCGCCGTTGCCAACAGCAACCGAAACCTCCAAACCTTCTTCCGCAAAAAAGCCTTTCTCCAGCGCAACATATTGTGGTGCGTAAAAAACAGAATGTACGACTTCGTTCAGACGGACAGGCGTTAACCCGTCCTCTGCGGAATCTGTTGTACAGCCTGCACACAGACTAAGCGCAAGAATCCCCGCTGTGGCGGTACAAATTACTTTTTTCATGTTTGACCTCCCAAGGAAACTGATATGTTTTCACTATATGCTGAGAGGCGTTAAAAAGTATGTTGTCTGGAAATTTTTTGGCAGGAAGGATATGTTTTTTCTGCTTTTTGGTGTATAATGTTTTACAGCTACAAGCTGTGCGAAGCGGAAACAAAAAGTTTTTTATGCTTGCATAAGAAAAAGTTTTTTTGTTTTCAGCTTCATAGGGCGACAGCCCAAATGAGTAAATTCGCAGAATTTACGAATTTGCACAGCGGGAGTATGGCGTTTTGCTGCAAGCTGTGTGAAGCGAAAGACTTATTTATGATTGCCGGAAGTGAAATATTAGACGGAAAGCGTTTCATGTTTGCATGAGAAAATTTGACACACAAGGCAGCTCATAGCTGCCTGATTTTAACAATACAGGCTATTTGGGAGGTCTTTTATGGCTGAAAAAATAATGATAATTGATGGGAACAGTATCGTAAACCGCGCATTTTACGGTGTACCCCTGCTGACAGATACACAGGGGCGCTACACCAACGGGGTTTATGGTTTTCTGAATATTCTTTTCAAGCTTTTAGATGAGGAGCAGCCGGAATACTGGGCAGTGGCATTTGACCTGCATGCGCCCACATTCCGCCACAAGACGTATGCAGAATACAAAGGGACGCGCAAAGGAATGCCTGAGGAACTGCGGGAGCAGATGCCCTTATTAAAGGAAGTCCTTCGGATTATGAATATTCCGATTTTTGAGCAGGAGGGCTATGAAGCAGATGATATTCTGGGAACACTTTCCGCTATGGCAGAGCGGGAAGGGATTCGCCCTGTCATTGTATCCGGAGACAGAGATCTTTTGCAGATTGCAAGCGAAACAGTAAAGGTACGCATACCGAAAACAAAGGGTGGGCGGACAGAAACAGAGGACTATTATGCCGCTGATGTTGTTGAAAAATATGGTGTCACACCATTGGAGTTTATTGACGTAAAGGCATTAATGGGTGATGCATCTGACAACATTCCAGGAGTACCCGGCATTGGCGAAAAAACAGCTGTAAAAATTATACAGCAGTACCATGACATGGAAACGGCAATCGCACATGCGTCAGAGATTAAGCCAAAAAAAGCATCAGAAAATTTGACGGAATATCAAGAGCAGGCAAGGCTCAGCAAATATCTTGCAACTATTATCCGTGATATGCCGCTGGAGTGGGACAGAGAAAAGCTGGAGCGAAAAGATACTTTCAACCCTGCCGCTTACGAACTGATAAAACAGCTGGAATTCAGGAGCATGTTCAGCCGTTTTGAACAAGCAAAGGAAATACGGAAGGAAAGTGCATCCTGCCGCTATATTTCGAAGAAAGCAGAAGCGGAAGCATTTTTTGCACAACTGGAACGGATGGAAACGGGATATGTCCTGCTATATGATGAACAGGAATGCCAGGGGCTGGCGATATATCAACCGCAGATTGGCAGCATTTGGCTGGAAACCAGCGATATGTTTCCGTTGGCTGAACTCCTGGAAACGGCACGCACATTTTTTGCGGACAGCTCATTTCAGAAAATTGGCCATGATATGAAACGAGATATGAAGCCTTTGCGTTCTATCGGATGTGAGCCGCAGGGATTGGTTTTTGATACGGCAATTGCTGCATATCTTTTGAATGCAACAGGAAATTCCTACGAATATGATGACATTTCCCGGGCTTTTCTGAATGAAAGCAATCCTTCCGCCGAGGAAGTTATGGGAAAAGGCAGAAAAAAACGTGCCTTCAAAACTCTGGAACTTCAACTGCGGGCAGATTTTGCCGCAAAACAGGCAGAAGTTGCATTCCGCGCGAAAAGTGTCATGGAAGAACAGCTGAAACAAAACGGGCAGGACAGCCTTTTTTACGACATGGAAATGCCTCTGCTTTTTGTTCTGGCAGATATGGAGCAGGTCGGCATTAAGGTGGATGAGCAGGCTTTGCGGGTATACCAGAGCCGCCTGGACGAAAGCATTGAAAGCATTACGAAAGAAATTTATGCGCTTTCTGAGGAACCGTTTAACCTCAATTCCCCGAAGCAATTGGGTGTTATCCTTTTCGAAAAGCTGGGTCTGCGGGGCGGCAAAAAAACAAAAACAGGCTATTCTACAGCGGCTGACGTACTGGAAAAAATCCGACACGACCATCCTATTGTGGAAAAAATACTTTATTACAGGCAGCTTGCGAAGCTGAAAAGCACCTATGCCGATGGACTTCTGGCTGTGATGGATACTGACACCCATAAGATTTATTCGACTTTCAACCAGACCATCACCGCAACAGGGCGTATCAGTTCCACAGAACCAAATTTACAGAATATTCCTGTCCGGCTGGAACTGGGGCGGGAGCTTCGGAAAGTCTTTATTCCCGAAAGCGAGGAATATTGCTTTCTGGACGCGGACTATTCGCAGATTGAACTGCGGGTGCTGGCTCATATTTCCGGCGATGAAACGCTAATCAACGCGTTCCGGCAGAATCAGGATATTCACAGGCTGACAGCTTCGCAGGTGTTCCATGTGCCGTTTGACGAGGTTACACCCCTGCAAAGAAGTAATGCCAAGGCGGTGAATTTCGGCATTGTTTATGGTATTGGTTCGTTCAGCCTGAGCCAGGATTTGGGGATTACCCGAAAAGAAGCGGAGCAGTATATTTCCGCATATTTCGCAAAATATCCGAAAATCAAGACCTATATGGACAAAACCATTGCAGATGCGGCAGAAAGCGGCTATGTGTCTACACTTTGGCACAGACGGCGTCCAATGCCGGAATTACAGAGCGCTAATTTTGTCCAGCGCTCGTTTGGGGAACGTGTAGCAATGAATATGCCGATACAAGGCAGTGCGGCGGATATTATTAAAATTGCGATGATAAAAGTACACCATGCTTTACAGGAAGGCGGTTACCGTTCTCGTTTGATTTTACAGGTACACGATGAACTGCTGATTGAAACGCACAGAGAGGAAAAAGAGGCTGTCGCGGCCATTCTGAAAGAAAATATGGAGCAGGCGGCAGACCTTCTTGCGCCGTTGCTGGTGGACGTACATGAAGGAAATTCGTGGTTTGAAGCAAAATAACAGGAGTGTCTTATGAAAGTGATTGGATTGACAGGAGGAACAGGCAGCGGGAAAAGCGTTGTCAGCCGCCGTCTTGCGGCGGAGGGGCTTGCGATTATTGACGCAGACCGCATCAGCCATGAAATCATAGAACAGGGAAAACCTGCTTATCGGGAAATCCTCGGCTATTTTGGCAGCGGTATTTTAGATGAAAATGGGGATATTGTCCGGCGGCAGCTGGGAGAAATTGTATTTCGGGATGCGGAAAAACTTGCATTTCTCAATCAATGTACCCATAAATATATCATTGCAGAAATGAAGCGGCAGATAGAAAACATACAGGAAAGCGGGAAAGCAAAAGCCGCTGTACTGGATGCGCCGCTTTTGCTGGAAGCAGGCCTGGATTTTATCTGTGATGAAGTTTGGGTCGTTTTTGCTGACAGCGAAACACGTATGAACCGTATTATAGAACGGGACGGCGTAAGTGCGGAAACAGCACAGGCGCGTATTGCCAGTCAGAAAAGCTGGGAGGAATACCAGGAAGCCGCTGACAAAATTATCGACAACAGCAGGGATATTGCTTTTGTGGAGGAACAAATCAGCCAGCTGGTCAAAAATATAAAACAGGATGCGGAATAAACTATGATTCGATGGTTCAAAAAACTATTATACAGGCTGCTGGTCATATGTTTTCTGGCTGCCTTTGCATATTTAGTGCTTCTGCCGCGGGTATTGCCGCGGGACTATGCGGAATATGTGGAAAAATATGCCGCGGAATATCAGCTTGAGGAATCTCTCGTTTACGCAGTTATTTTTTGTGAAAGCCATTTTGACAAGGATGCAGTTTCCCCTGCTGGCGCAATAGGGCTGATGCAGGTGACGGAAGAAACAGGGCTTTGGGCTGCCGGACAGGTTGGGCTGGAGCAGGAAACGCTGAATCTGAAAGACCCTGAAACAAATATCCGCCTTGGCTGCTGGTATTTGAAATGGCTGGATGAAAAATTCAGCGGCGTACAGGAAACAGGGCTTGCCGCTTATAATGCAGGGCATGGCAACGTAGCAAAATGGCTGGCAGATGAGGAAAAAAGTAGGGACGGCATGAAACTGGATGAAATACCATTTGGAGAAACAAAAAGCTATGTGAAACGAGTACAGCTTGCGGAAAAACTCTACCGTATCGCATACCGCTTTTGAGGAGGAGCCTATGAAAAAAAAGAATTTGGCGTTGCTGCTTGCCTTATGCATAGGGCTTTGTGGCTGCGGCAAAGAAGGGGGAGAAGAACAGGGGAACTTTTTTACAGCGTCAGGCGGGCCCAATCTGGATGGCTCTGTAGAATCGCGGTTAAGGCTTTCCATGCGCGTTCCGGAAACGCTGAACCCTTTGTTGAATCGGGAAGAAACGGTTGACCGTATTTTGAAGTTGATTTATCTCCCGCTTCTGGATTTTGACGAGCGGGGCATAGCAGTTCCAGCTGTGGCAGAAAGCTGGACGCTTTCAGAAGATGGGCGTATGCTGACGCTGCAAATCAACAGTAATATTTTCTGGCAGAACGGAACAAAACTGACAGCGGAGGATGTAGTTTTTTCCCTGAATACGTTGCGCAGCGCACCAGAGGACGCAGTTTATAAAAGGGTGCTGCAATACGTCAGCGGCTGGCAAAATATCTCGGAAAATACAGTTGAAATCTCATTTTACGAGCCATTCAGCGGAAATATCAGTGCGCTGCGGTTTCCGGTCATTTCCGCTGGATATTATCAAGGGCAGACAGACCCGCAAAACGGAATCAATATGACGCCTATGGGGAATGGCCCCTATGAAATGCTGAGCTATCGGCGAGCATCGGAGCTTTTGCTGAATGTAAGCGACAGCTATTATGGCACCGTACCGCAAATCCCCATAATCAGTGTCATAATTACGGAAGGGGCGCAGACAGATGTCAACGCTTTCCAGCAGGGAATTACCGATGTGTTGATTGCGGATGCGATGGAAACGGGACGCTATGCGGAAGAAGGCGCATCTGGAATCCACACATTCCCCTCCACAAAATATGATTTTATCGGCTTTAACTTTAATCGGAGCCTGTTTCAGGAAAAAGCAGTCAGGCAGGCTGTGGCATATGCTTTCCCGAAAGAAAGCCTGCTGAACAGTGCTTATTTGCAGTACGGCGAACTTGCTAATACGCCGGTCAGCCCGAAATCCTGGCTGTATGAGGAAAATGTCGTTCCGTATAATTATGACCCGACAATGGCGGCTACTGTGCTGAAAAACAATGGCTGGAGTGATGAAAACGGGGACGGAATACTTGAAAAGCCCACTGCCGCAGGAACTATAACGCTTCAGGCTTCTATCCTTGTGAATGAGGAGAACAGCGTACGGAAACAGATTGCCTCCAAACTGAAGGAAGAACTCCAGACAATTGGCTTTGTCTGCACGCTGGACGCGCAGCCTTATGAGCAGTATCAGGAAAAGCTGACATCGGGTAGTTTTGACATGGTAGTCGGCGGCTGGCAGTTTTCTGATGTGGTAGATTTGACACCGTTTTTTGCAACGGGAGGCAGCTATAATTACATCGGATATTCCAACGAAGAGATGGACCGCCTTCTGGAAACGGCGCGGACGGCTGTGGGAGAGGGCATGACACTTCTGGCATACAGCAGTCTGCAAAAAAAGCTGGCGGAAGAACTGCCGTATATCAGCATCGCTTTTCGGGAAGATGCTGTTTTCACCTCTAAATATGTAGGCGGGGAGATTTCTCCGACTTCATTCAATGTGTTCCGAAATATCGAGCAATGGACGTATCAGCGGAAAGCGGGGGAATAGAATGTCTGAATTCAGAAAAAACCCATTTACAGGAGATTGGACGCTTTACGCGGAAAATCGCCGGAACAGGCCCTATGAGTTCCGGCATACAACGCGGACAACGGCAGAAAGCGGGAAAAACTGCCCGTTCTGTGGCGGGAACGAGGGACAGACAACGACTCCCGTTTATCAGGATGCGGCCGATGATGTATGGCAGATTCGGGTTTTTCCGAATATGTTTCCCGCTGTATCCCAAAATGCTGAGGAACTGCCGCAGGAAACGTTTTATGAACGGCGGGCAGGTATTGGGCGGCATGAGGTTTTGGTGGATACCCGCGAGCATGGAATGACAATCGACAGATTTTCAAAGGAGCATCTTTCCAAGGTTCTGGTGGTTCTTCAGGAAAGATATGAAAGCATACTTTCGGAAAAAGTGACAACTTATGTTCAGATTTTCAAAAACTGTGGTTCTGCAGCGGGTATGAGTATTCGCCATTCCCATTCCCAGCTGATTGGGATGCCGCTGATTCCACAGAGAATACAAGCTATGTCGGAAAAAATGCAGGAAAGGGACTGCCTTTTCTGCAAAATACTGCGGCATGAAACAGAAACTGGAAGCCGCGTCGTGCAGGAAAACAAAGATTTCATTGCCTTTGTGCCATATGCGGCGCGTTTCCCTTATGAACTCTGGATTGCACCGAAAAAGCATCAGAGCAGTATCGCCGAGTTGACCGCACAGGAAAGGAATAACCTTTCCGTACTCCTGTTGGAACTGCTGCATAAGGTCATTTTACTGCGGAAGGACGTCGGATATAACATTTGTATCTATAATGCGCCGAAAGGCAAACCATTCCACTGGTATATGGAAATTCTGCCTCGAATCGGCGGTTTTGCCGGCTTTGAATATGCAACAAACTGCTATATCAATATGGTTCTGCCAGAAGAAGCAGCAGAATATTACCGGAAAGAAACAGAAAGAAAACAGGAAAAGATTTTGAAAGAGGGACTATAAACGTCCCGCATTTGTATCACTTTGAATAAATTTATCCCCGAAATATCAGGATATGCTGTCAAGACTTCTGAAAAAAAAATATTTGCAGTTTTTTACTTTTTTTTAAGAAATAATATGCTACAATAGGTAGGACAGTAAACGTCCAACAAGTTTTTGAGAGGGGATAATAGTTATGATTAAAGTTGGTATCAATGGGTTTGGCCGTATCGGCAGAGTTGTTTTCAGAGTACTGATGCAGCGTCAGGAGCAGTTCGAACTTTGCGGCATTAACCTCAGAAACGCAGAATTGGATTATATGGCGTACCAACTGAGATACGACAGTATTTTCGGTCGTTTTGAAGGCGATATTGAAATCGGTGAAAACTGTCTGATTGTGAATGGCAAGAAGATTTATGTTTTCAGCGAAAGCGATGCTTCCCAGATTAAATGGTCTGAATGCGGCGCAGAATATATCATTGAATCTACGGGCGCATTTAACACAATGGAAAAAGCGGCTTTACATAAAATTGGAGGCGCTAAAAAAGTCATCCTGACTGCGCCATCTAAAGACGATATTATGCCTACATTCGTTATGGGCGTAAACCATCTGACCTATCAGCCGGAATATGATATTGTTTCCAATGCATCCTGTACAACAAACTGCCTTGCTCCGCTGGTAAAAATTGTACATGATAACTTTGGCATCGAACAGGGGCTGATGAGCACCATCCACTCGGCTACGGCAAAGCAGAAAGCTGTTGACGCAAGAGCAGGACGCGACTGGAGAACCGGCCGCTCCGTATTCAATAACATTATCCCTTCCACAACGGGCGCGGCAAAGGCCGTTGGACGCGTTATTCCTGAACTCAAGGGAAAAATGACAGGCATGTCCTTCCGTGTTCCCACGAATGATGTTTCTGTTGTAGACCTGACGGCAAGGCTGAAGAAAAACGCAACCTATGAGGAAATTTGTGCGAAAATCAAAGAAGCCTCTGAAACAACAATGAAAGGTATCATTGGATATATCAATGATGATGTGGTTTCTTCCGACCTTCTGGGCGATACCCGTACCTGTATTTTCGACGAAAAAGCAGGCATCATTCTGGATGATAACTTCGTAAAGCTGATTGCGTGGTATGATAATGAATGGGGTTACAGCAATAAGGTTGTTGATCTGGCAGCACATATGTACTCCGTAGACACACAGAAGTAAATAAAAAATCAGTAACGAGAACAGAGAAATTCCGATCTTTCCTGATATGACAATAAAAAGTGGAACATGGAGAATTTAATTTGTTAGCTCTCCATGATCCACTTTTTTGAAACTATTATATCCCGTCGTCAACCATACGATAGCCAATACCGACTTCGGTAAAAATATATTCAGGCGAACCCGGGTTCTTTTCCAGCTTGCGGCGAATATTCGCCATATTAACCCGCAGAATTTGATTATCTTTTACCGCATAAGGTCCCCACAATTCCGTAATGATAAAATCATAGGTCAGAACCTGTCCCGCACTTTTTGCCAGAAGGGAAACGATTTTGAATTCGATTTGTGTCAAATGCACTTCCCGCCCATCGATAGTAACCTGCCGTTTGCTGAAATCAATCCGCAGCCCTTTTGTTGTAAAAATATCGCTTGCAGCAGCTGTTCCGGCATTTTTCATGCTGTGGCGTAAAGCAGTTCGTATCCTTGCCAAAAGCTCGGACGTACCAAAGGGCTTGCATATGTAATCATCCGCGCCAAAATCCAGCGCCTCGACTTTATCCGCCTCCTCGCCGCGGGCAGAAACAATGATAACAGGCGTTGCAGACCATTCCCGTATTTTTTTCAGTATCTCCATGCCATCCATATCTGGCAGACCTAAATCCAGCAATATCAAATCCGGACAATGAGAGGGTATCATGGAAAGCGCTTCGCTGGCAGTTTTTGCCAGAAGCGGTGCGTAATCATTTGCTTTCAATGTCATCGCAATAAAATTGCTAATCGCGTCCTCGTCCTCAATAATCATTACTTTTACTTTCGTCGCCATATGTATTCTCTCCTTTCATGGGAAGTACAAACGTAAAGCTCGCGCCGCCGCTTTGATTATTTTTCGCAAAAATTGTTCCGCTATGAGCCAATATAATGGATTTACAGATGGAAAGTCCAATGCCGATGCCTCTGCTGGAATCGCTGGAACGGGAATTTCCATCGAACAAATCGGGTATTTGAGATGGGTCAATACCTTTCCCATGGTCGTATATGGTAAAGACCGCTCCGCTTTTCTTTTTCGCCACCCGCAAGCCGATGGGGAGGGAACTCCCCGAATGACGGATAGCGTTTTCCATCAGGTTGATGAGGACTTGCTCAATCAGAGTCGCGTCCATTGGGACAATCAGCAGTTCATCTGGTACTTTTACATCAATATGCGCATCGGGGAAACGTTTCTGCGTACGAGTAACCGCTTCGGAAACGACTTCTTCTACGATTTCCTCCTGTTTTTTCAGGTTAGTTTCGTTTCCACTGATTTTGGTCACAGAAAGCAGGTTTTCAACCATATGAATCAGCCATTCCGTATCCTGGTAAATATCCCGCAGTAATTTTGTATTGGCATCTTTGCTCAGGGTGTCACTGTTTTCAATCAGTGTGGCCGTAGAGCCTAAAATACCCGTCAAAGGAGTCCGTAAATCATGAGAAACAGCCCGCAAAAGGTTGCTTCGCATTTTTTCTTTTTCTTTTTCCAGAAGGATATCCTGTGCTTTTTCAATCATTTCCTGGCGCTCCAATCCTAAAATTGTCTGAGAAATCATAACATCAATAGAACCGTAAGTATTATTCAAAATCAGTTTGGAGTCTTCAAAAAGCAGACCAATTACACCATATTTCTGTTCTTTTGTCATGATAGGGAAATACGTTCCCTTGCAGTTTTGCGTCTGGTCGCTCAGGTTTGCACCTGTGCGGCGTCCTGTGTCAAATGCAGAAAAAGCTACCTGCCGCTCCAGTATGCTGTTGAAAATCTGTTCGTCTGTGTCCTTCATCAGCCGCATAGCCTTTTTTTCAGGCTCCAAAGGTGAACCAAGATATAAAACAACGCTACACTGGTTTGCTTCATAAAAATAGTCTGTTGCCATTTCCAGTATCACATCGCGGTCACTTGCTGTCAGTATTGCTTTGCTCATCTCATTCAGCGTTTCCGCCCATTTTTTTCCTGATGAAGAAATGACAGCGGCTTTTTTGACCTTCGCGGTCAACGTGCTGATCAGTATGGAAATCAGCAAAAGAACCGCGAATGTGATTGGATAGCCTGTAATGGTGAAATTCAGTGAATAATACGGATAGGTGAAAAAGAAATTCACGCCGATTACACCGCCAACAGAAGCTGCGATTCCCCAGAAATACCCGCTTGTAATTACAGAGGTTACGGCTACGCCAAGGATATACATTCCGAAAATATTATCGTGTATCACCTCCGCACCGACAAGGCACAGGGCAAAAGACGTTGCTATCAGATAAATCAAAAGGGCTTTGAAAAAATCATACAACACTGCCGTAGGATTGAAATTGCTTGCTTTTAACATTGCTTTGAATATTCGTTTCATGGATTTGCTCCTTATCTTCCGTCAGAAAATTATCAGCACTATTATACAACATTTTTGTCGGAAAGGAAATGCAGAAGAAACAGCAGGATAAATTTTTTTTGAGAGGAGAAATCGTGCTGTTTCGTTGCCAATGTCAGGATAGTTTGTTATAATAAGGCGAATGCTGTTTGGTGCGTCCAGGCAGGCAGAAACAGCAAAATATACTGGCAGAGATAAAGGAGAATTACGCAAATGAAAAAAACATTTGTTTCTTTGGAACAGGCAAAAAAAATCATTGAACAGTATCCTACCCCGTTTTATCTTTACGATGAAAAGGGCATCAGGGAAAATGCACGCAAAGTAAACGAGGCCTTCTCGTGGAACAAAGGCTTTCGGGAATATTTTGCGGTAAAAGCGACGCCCACACCGGGCATCATTAAAATATTGAAAGAAGAAGGCTGCGGCTCAGACTGCTCTTCTTATACCGAGCTTGTCATGGCGGAGGCAGTTGGGCAGAAGGGGCATGATATCATGTTTTCCTCCAACGTAACGCCTGCGGAGGATTTTGTTCTTGCGGCAAAGCTGGGTGCGATTATCAATTTTGACGATATTACCCATATCCCTTTTTTTGAAAAGTTGGCGGAAATTCCTGAAACCGTATGCTGCCGGTATAACCCCGGTGGTGTATTCCAAATCAGTAATGACATTATGGATCACCCAGAGGATGCAAAATACGGTATGACAAAAACACAGCTTCGGGACGCTTTCCGTATGCTCAAGGAAAAGGGAGCGAAACATTTCGGCATCCATTCCTTTCTTGCAAGCAGTACAAGTTCGAATGATTACTATCCGATGCTTGCAAAAATACTTTTCCAGCTTGCTGTGGAACTGAAAAAAGAACTGGATATTCATATTTCGTTTATCAATCTTTCCGGCGGTGTAGGGATTCCATATGAGCCCGAAGAAAAACCCTGCGATATTATGGCAATCGGGGAGGGTGTAAGGAAAGCCTATGAGGAAATTCTGGTGCCGGAAGGTATGGACGATGTGGCAATCTATACGGAAATGGGGCGCTATATGCTCGCGCCTTATGGCAGCCTTTTATCGAAGGCAATTCATGAAAAGCATATATATAAGGAATATATTGGTCTGGACGCTTGCGCGGCAAACCTAATGCGTCCGGCGATGTATGGTGCATACCACCATATTACCGTGCTGGGGAAGGAAAATGCTCCCTGCGACCATAAGTATGACATTACAGGCGGTCTTTGCGAAAATAACGACAAATTTGCTATTGACCGGATGCTGCCTGAAATTGAAATCGGGGATATCCTTTATATCCATGATACCGGTGCGCATGGGCACGCAATGGGCTATAACTATAACGGCAAACTGCGCTCTGCGGAACTCCTGCTGAAAGAAGATGGCAGTGTGGAACTGTTGCGGCGTGCAGAAACAGAAAAGGATTATTTTGCGGTATTTGATTTTACAGGCTTGTTTTGAATTGCTGTATCTGCAAGAGTTCCAGTCCATGGAACACTTCAAACGGGAACTGATTGAATATTTGGATTACTACAACAATCGCAGGATTAAGGCAAAACGAAAGGGCTTGCCGCCTGCAATTCACAGACAGCAAGCCCTTTCGGCTGCTTGAACATTTTGTGCTTGAAATATTTGTCTAACTTTTTGGGGTCACTTCATTGTATAAGGCTTTTCCGGTTTTATCAGAGCTTAAAAACAGGTGTATGCGCCGTCTACGATGATATCGCTACCTGTGGTATAGCCGGACGCGCTGCTTGCCAGATACAGCACAGCGGGAACGAGTTCCTCCGGCGTACCCATGCGGTGCATGGGAATCAGCGGCATCCAGGCGTCTTTCAGTTCCTGCGGCGTATCTACGGACATCGGCGTAGCAATATAGCCGGGACTCAGGCTGTTTACACGGATACCATATTTTGCCCATTCCAAAGCGAGGGAACGCGTCATATGTATTACGCCCGCCTTGGACGCATTATAGGAACACTGCCACTGGGGGATATTCGCGATTGTACCAGACATGGACGCCATATTGATGATACTCCCATGGATGCCGTTTTCCACCATGATTTTTGCGGCAGCGCGTGCCATAATGTATTCGCCTGTCAGGTTCGTATCGATGACTTCGCGCCAATCTGCAACGCTGGCTTCAAATGTGCTCTGGTGCTTACAGATTCCGGCGTTATTGAATACGACATCAATCCGTCCGGATTTCTGCATGATTTCAGCAAGGGCAGCGTCTACTTCGGCTTCTTTCGTAACGTCTGCACGCACAAAACAGCACTTTCCGCCTTCGCCTGTAATTTTGCTAATGGTTTCGTCTGCATTGCTTCTGGCAATGACAACGACCTCTGCGCCTGCCTTTGCAAGTCCGATTGCAACGGTTTGCCCGATGCCGTGCCCGCCGCCTGTTACAATAGCGACCTTCCCAGCCAACCCAAATATTTCATCCAAATAGCTCATTGCAATTCTCCCTTCTTTGTAACGCCTTATATAAAATTTTTTTAATCCTGTCCGATGCCGCAGATTTCCTTTATGGCTTCGCCCGCAAGAATCATTCCCGCTACCGGCGGCACAAAAGAAAGGCTGCCGGGAATCTGCCATTTCCCTGATTCGGGGGAAGGGGAGGGTGTAAGAGGCGGTTCTTTGGAATAAACTACCTTCACTCCGCTGATTCCTCTTGCTTTTAATTCTTTCCGCATGACCTTCGCCAGTGGGCAGACAGAGGTTTTCGAAATATCTGCGACCTCGAAACGAGTCGGGTCGAGCTTATTGCCCGTACCCATGCAGCTGATGATACGCGTACCGGCTCGCTTTGCCTGTTCAATTAGAAGCAGCTTGGAAGTAACAGTATCTATCGCGTCAATAACATAATTATATGACGCAAAATCCAGCAAATCTTTATTTACTGCCCCATAGACAACAGGATAGCAAACGGTTTTTGTTTCCGGCGAAATAATGTGTATCCGATCTGCCATTACTTCCGTTTTCAGCCGCCCAATGGTAGCCTGTGTGGCAATCAGCTGGCGGTTCAGGTTCGTCAGGCTGACGGTATCCCCGTCTATGAGAGCGATATGCCCAACGCCGCCACGCGCCAATGCCTCCGCCGCAAAAGAGCCGACCCCGCCAATGCCAAATACCGCTACTCTTGCTTGTTTCAGCCGCTCCAGCCCGTCTTTTCCGAGCAGAAGCTCTGCCCTTGAAAATAAATGCGTTTCTTCCATATCTGTCCGTCCTTTCTCAGCGCAGTTCCTTCGGCAGTTTCTGCCAGGGCAGAGGCATATAGAGCCGAAGCATCTGCCTTGCAACGCTGTCTGTGCCGCCTTTCAGGCAGTAATCTGCAATTTTTGCCGCCTCTGGCATAGCCTCTGGTGCGGCATAAGAAAGCTCCGCCGCTTCCATCATGGAGAGGTCGTTTTTATTGCTACCGAATACCACACATTTTTTCTGGGGCATATCCCGCAGCATGCGCCGCACCATATCCTCTTTTGTCGCGGTTTTATGGTAAATTTTCAAATGGCAGTAATCTTCCGGCGTTTCGGATTTATCTCGCAGGAAAAGCAGTTCACTGCGTTCGTCCCGTCTGCGGATTTCTTCCTCCAGCAGGTCGGCTTCTGCATCTTTCAATACCAACAGAATATATACCACAATGCCCTCCTCCGGCATATCCCCATATACATAGTTGCGGTAAGGCGAGCGGCGCGCGGTTTCATACAGTTCACGCTCCACATCATTCTGGAAATCGCGGTAATAGATGAGCAGAACGTCCTGCCAGACAACATTGAGGAAATAATGACAGCCCTTTTCCCGTAAGAAATCACAGATTTTATCTACGGTGTCCTTTTCCAGTCCATGACATGCCAGATAGCGTTTTTCATTTACATCATACAGTACAGCCCCATCCATAGCAATGACAGGCAGCTGCAAATTCAGATTCCCAAGGTCTGAAAGCAGGGAGGCTGGCGTGCGCTCTGTGGCAATTGTAAAGGGCAGTCCATCATGCAGAAGCTGGTTCATTTCGAAAATACAGTAAGGCGTCATGCCTTCTTCCTCATGGTAAAGCGCGCCGTCAAAGCCGGAAACAAAGAAAAAGTCCTTTTGCTTTCGCCGCGGCAGATGAATAATATTCACCCCAAGCGATACAAGAATGCCGAAAATGGTTTCTACAGAGCGGTTTACCGCATCTGTCAGGGGAGGGTCGCCGCTTTGGGAAAGGCATACGCTCAAAAGCACAATTCCTGCAAGGGCGGACGCACCCGTTTTTTTGAACAGCACTGTCGTATAAAGTGCGGGGATGATTGCAATGGAGATGATAGCGTATTCCCATAAACGGTATTCCTCTGGTATAAAACGGATAAAATAGAGTACCAGCAGGGCGAACGCCGCGCCAAGTATCGTGCCAAAAATTCGGTTCAGCGCAACCTGCACGCTGTTATCCACATAAGGCTGCATACAAATTACTGCTGCGATTGCGGAAAACACAGGCACGCCCTGCTCCCCACGCAGAATATAAAGCAGAAGGCAGATAGCAACGGCTGCAGCCGATTTTATCATGCGCATTCCAATTCTCGGGAAATTTGACATAATTTTCTTCCTTTCTTTCTGTCAAATGGTCAGAAAAAGTAAAAAAGTCCATCGAGCAGTATAAGTGTCAGCCAAAAAGCCAAACCTGCGCAGCCCGCGCCCAGAAGGGCAAGCAGAACAGATGCCGCCTTTTTCTCTTTTTTCCAGATAAAACCTGCAAAAGAAAAAAAGAGGAAGGCAAAGACCCCTGCGCCGCAGATTGTCAGAAAGATCATAAAAAAGCCAAGACCCATAATGTCCTCCAATTCTGATGGAACCAACGAATATAAGTTTTTTGCCTTTGGTTTCGATGATTATATCACATTTACGGTCCCCTGAAAAGTCCTGCCTGAAAGCCTTTTCCAATGGTTTGGGCAGTCAGCCGGATTTTATCACATCAGTATGGAAATTTGGGTATACTCCTGCCGTTTTTGCCCATAATAGGGAAGAAAAGCGAAGGAGGAGGCTGCGATGAAAGAAGAAGTGAAATTACCGGTAACAAATGAAAATGGATATTATGAAATCCGTCTGGAGAGTATCGGTGGGCTTGGTGCAAATTTATGCGGGAAAATGATAGGCGAACTAGGCGCGGTGTTTATGGGGCTGAATGCTGCCAGCTTTTCCAGCTATGGTTCGGAAAAGAGAGGCTCGCCAGTTAAGGCTTATATCCGCTGGAGCGCACAAGGGCAGGAAATCGGTATTAACAGCCCTGTGGAGGAGCCGCATATTTTGGGGCTGTTCCATGAAGCACTGGCAGGAAAACTGCCTGTTACGGCTGGCGTGACGGAAAAAACAAAGGTTATTGTCAATACCGATGCTTCGCCGATGGAAATGCGAAAACGGCTGAAGCTGTGTGGCGGTGAAATCATCTGTATTGACGCGCTGAAAATTGCAATGGAATCCAAAACACGTATAAACATGGTTATGCTGGGGGCAATTGTGAAAGCCAGCGGCTTTATCCCGTTTGAAGCCGCGGAGGAGCTTGTGCGGGAAACCATAGGGAAGAAATACCCGAATTTGATACAGGAAAATCTGGAAGGGCTGAAGCGCGGCTATGAGGAAGGAAAATCCATGTTTTTCCAGGAGGACGGCACATTTGAGCGTGTTCCGTATCAGGAGGCAAAAAACAAATGGGGCTATGCCAACGCACCGATTGGCGGGGCAAATCCCCGTATCGGCAGTACGGTTTCCAATGACCTTTCTGCATCGCGGGAGGGATATATTCCGTTGTTTTTGCAGGAAAAATGTATCAACTGTGGGCTATGCGACACCACATGCCCAGATATGGTATTCCAGTTTAAGCCAGGCGAATATAAAGGGCGTCCCGCTATGGTGAATACGGGGCTGGATTACCACCATTGCAAGGGCTGTCTGCGCTGTGTAGATGTATGTCCGACAAACGCGTTGGTAAAGGGCGTGGAGCGGGAGCATCCAGATTTGAAATGGTTTGTCCGTAATAAGGACTTGATTGTGGACCGTCTGGAATATGAAGACGCGGGTCCCAATTCGTGGGTGACGAGCGAATCTCATTTCACAGAAAAACGGATTGACGGAGGGATGGTCTGATGGAAAAGCAGAAGATATTATTTGAAAGCGGCAATGAAGTGGCGGCTTTCGCGGCAAAGCAGATCAATTATCACATCATGGGCTATTACCCCATCACGCCGTCCACACAGATTGCCGAATTTCTTGACCAGATGAAGGCGGACGGGGAACATGATATAGTGATGATTCCGGCAGAGGGTGAGCACAGCGCGGCGGGCATCTGCTATGGTGCGTCAACAGGCGGCGGCAGGGTATTCAACGCGACAAGCGCGAACGGGCTGCTTTATGCGCTGGAACAGCTTCCGGTGCAGTCCGGCACACGTTTCCCGATGGTGATGAATGTTGCCTGCCGGACGGTTTCGGGACCTTTGTGCATTAAGGGTGACCATAGTGACATTATGTTTACCCTTAACGCCGGATGGATTATCCTGTTCGCCAATACACCGCAGGCGGTTTATGATATGAATATCTGCGGACTGAAAATTGCAGAAGCGGTAAAACTGCCTGTCATTGTGGCGTTTGACGGATTTTTCACCAGCCACCAGAAACGCCGCTGCATGGTGTTTGAACAGGATGAAACCGTGCAGAAGTTTGTCGGGGAATATCATGCGGAGTGCTCCGCGCTGGATTTGGAGCACCCTGTTTCTATCGGTTCCTATATGAATGAACCGGATGTGCTGAATAATAAATTCCAGCTGCATCAGGCGATGGAGGAAGCGGCGAAAGTCATTCCGGAGGTATTTGCGGAATATGCGGAAATTTCCGGCAGACAGTACGGTATGGCGGAGGGCTACTGTACAGAGGATGCGGAGGTTTTGCTCTGTCTGCTTGGCTCGGCATACCATACGGCTAAAGTGGCGGTGGATAAGCTGCGCGGGCAGGGGAAAAAGGTAGGCGTGTTTACAACGAATGTACTGCGTCCCTATCCGGCAGAAGAATTGTTCCAGTATTGCAAAAACGCCAAAACCATCATGGTTGGTGACAGGCAGGACAGCTACGGCGCGATGGGCGGCAACCTTTCCATTGAATTGAAAGCCATGCTTCAGGAACATGGGAAGGGGGCAGATTGCAGGGTACTCAGCCGGGTATATGGTCTTGGTGGACGTGATTTCTATGAATCAGAGGCAGAAGAAATGCTGCTTTCCTGCTATCGCGCGGACACGCCGAAATTTGATTATCTGGGGAAATATTCCGGGGATATCAACATGCAGACGCAGCAATATTTCGCGCCTATCAGTGAAAAGGAAGCATCACCCGGCTTGACGCAGTGCGTCTTTGAAGGAACGGACAGACAGAGGGCGGCGAAGGTGCAGGGCGGCAGAATCAATGAAACGACCGCTATGCCGAAACGCCTTGCACCCGGGCATGGGGCCTGCCCCGGCTGCGGCATCCCTGTGAATGTAAACCTTTTGCTGCGCGGCATTGAGGGCAATGTGGTGCTGCTGTTCCAGACGGGCTGCGGCATGGTAGTAACGACAGGTTACCCCAAAACGGCGTTCAAAGTGCCATATGTGCATAACCTGTTCCAGAATGGTGCGGCAACGCTGACTGGCCTTGCGGAAATGTTCCGCCAGAGACAGAAACGCGGGGAATATCCTGATGGAGAAATTACGTTTGTCATGGTCAGCGGGGATGGCGGTATGGATATCGGCATGGGTTCGGCTTTGGGAACGGCAATCCGAAACAATCGTCTGATACTGTTCGAATATGATAACGGCGGCTATATGAATACAGGCTACCAGCTTTCTTATTCCACACCGAAAGGCGCGAAAAGCTCAACCTCCCATGTGGGACCGGAGCAGTATGGGAAACCTTTTTTCCACAAAGATATGCCGCAGATTATGGCGGCGTCAGGGATTCCCTACGTGGCAACTGTCGCGGAATCCAATCCTTTGGATTTTATCAAAAAAGCGGCGAAGGCAAAAGCATATGCCGCAGAGGAAGGCATGGCATATATCAGGGCGCTGTCAGCCTGTCCGCTGAACTGGGGCGACAAGCCGAATCTTGAAAGAAAGGTCATCGGTGCGGCGGTAGACTGCTGTTATTTCCCGCTGTATGAAGTGGAGCGGGGTCACACCTCCCTGAGCTACGACCCGGGCGAAAAAAAGATTGGCGTGGAACAGTGGTTTTCCATGATGGGCAGGACAAAGCACCTGACAAAGCCGAATTATTCCTGTGTGACGGCGGGCATCCAGAAGGAGATCGACCGGAGATGGGAAATTTTGAAAGCAAAAGCAGAGCATGAAATGCTGTAATAATGACATGAAAAATCAGGAGGAAATTAAAAATGGCTGTGAATTTCAAAACGAGCGAAACAAAATTGAATCTGATGCGCGCCTTTGCAGGGGAAAGTCAGGCAAGAAACCGCTATACTTTTGCGGCGCAGCAGGCAAAGGAGCAGAAACTCCATGTCGTGGAAGCGGTATTCACATTTACGGCAGACCAGGAAAAGGAACATGCACAGGTGTTTTATAACCATTTGAAGGAAATGGCAGGGGAAACCATTCAAATTGACGGAGGTTATCCTGTGGATATTTCCCAGTCTGTTCTGGAACTGCTGCGCTTTGCCCAGCATAATGAATATGAAGAACATGACCCTGTGTATCAGGCATTCGGGGATAAGGCGATGGAGGAGGGCTTTCCGAAAATCGCGGCATCTTTCCACCAGATTGCGAAGATTGAGAAGGTACACGGCGACCGATTCGGCAGGCTTGCTGACCTCATTGAGCAGAATAAGCTGTTTATTTCTGATGTGGAATGTGCATGGATGTGTCTGAACTGCGGGCATATTTTTACGGGTAAGGAAGCCCCGCAGAAATGTCCTGTCTGTGAGCATGACAGAGGATTTTTTATCCGGCTGGAGCTTGCGCCTTATACGGATAAATAAAAAAATCTTTGGTTTCAGAAAGAGCCTGAATGTACTTCAGAAGCGGTACATTCAGGCTTTTGAACCTTATTCAGCGTCTGTTTCCTTCTTTGGCGCATTCTCATCCAAAAAAGGAGAGGGAACGGCGGCAGGATCATCCTCCGGATATTTTTTTTGATATTTGCGGGAAATAAATTCCGAGCCGAAGGTTTTGAATGTAGCAAGTATGGGTACGCCGATAAACATGCCTACAGGCCCTAACAATGCCCCGCCGACAACGACCGCCAGTATAATCCAAAGCGGGCTTAGATCAAGGGAATTGCCAAGGATTTTCGGGCCAAGATAATTCCCGTCAAACTGCTGCAAAATCAATATAAACAGAATCACCCATATTGCAAGGATAGGATCGGCAAGGAGGGTGATGACAGCGGCAGGGATTGCCCCGATAAACGGACCGAAATAGGGAATCATATTCGTGACGCCGATAATCAGGCTCAATACCAGCGGGAAAGGCGCTTTCAGCATGGAAAAACCGACAAACGCCAAAATGCCGATAATCAGAGAATCCACAGCTTTGCCTACGATAAAATCCTGAAAAATATGATGGATTCGGTTCATCGTACGAAGAAACTGTTCAGCGGCTTTCCGGCTGCTCAGCGCATAAACGATTTTGCGGAACTGCCGCGCAAAGCTTTCTTTGTCATACAACATGTAAAAAGCGATGAAAACAGCCATTACCAGATTAAACGTAAGGTTCACTGTTGCCCGTCCAAAGAAATAGAGGTTCCCAACAATGGTTTCCAGCGTTTTCGGGAAGTCTTCCGAAGCATCTGCGATGGGGTCCATTATTGTATTGATATATTTCTGTACTGTTTCGCTTTCGATAAAATCAATTTCATCAAAAAATATTTGGACACGCTGGTTCAAATCTACCGTATAAGCCGGCAGCTGGCTCGTCAAAGAAACAATGCTGGCTTTCAGTTCAGGCAGCAGATAAATCAGTATCCAAATAAAGCCGCCAATGATGATGATATAGTTTGTCAAAATACAGAGCATACGTGTCAGTTTATGATGCTGGCGGAAAAAGACAAAATCCATCGTCAGAAAGCGTTCGAAAAAATTCATGAACGGGTTCATGATATAGGCGAAAGCAAAGCCCAGGAAAAATGGTGCGCCGAGGGATTTCAGGTAAACGGATGCAGTACCCAGACTGCCGCTGATGTTCGGCAAGTTACCGACGATTTTTTCAAATAATATCAAAGCGGCGGCAACAAAAAAGACATAGATACTGATTTTGAAATATGCTTTGTCTATTTTGGGAAAATTCGGTTTTTTTATCATGATACACCTCTAAAATATTGTGGGCAGTAATGCCTCGTGCAGGGAAATTTAATTTGTAGCTGTAATTGTCCAAATAGGGTTTGCTTTTATCATACTATGGATTGGCAGGGAATGCCATAGGAATTGTGTAAATTTTCTAAACATTTTTTACAAAAACAGCAAAGAAGTATATCAGTAAAAGCTGTCTGTTTTTCGCGGAACAGAAAGAAAGTTCACTTGGGTTACTGCAAAGAATATTCAGATTTTATGTGTAATGCCCCACTGTAAAAAATATAGTTGTGTACTTTGCATTAGGATCTCTGGAATGTTGTGTGAATCTTTGCAGAAATTCACAATGTATTTTTATAAATACATATAAAATCTTTGTAATAGTCAATAAAAAAATTTAATTATATTAAATTTTGTTGACAATTGCTGGGCTGTACATTATACTATGTGTAAATTTGATTTAATCGAATACGTTAAAGTGATAAACCGTATTTGATGGAAAGGAGGGGAGGAACTGCACAAAAGATAACATTGAAAAGGGCAGGTACAAAAGAAAACATCTGAAAAAACAAAGGAGAAAAGGGAAGGCAAAGGAACAAAAGAGACAATGAAAAATACAAGAGCAATGAAAATTTCGTAACAAGAGAAGGGAAGGAATCATATGAGTATTTTAACATCTAAAAAGTTCCAAAAATACTTCGTTCCCGGTATTGTATTCCAATCCTGCGTTATCGCGGGTGGTTATGGTACAGGCCGTGAACTGGTAGAGTACTTCATGGGCTATGGACCTGTCGGCGGCTGCCTTGCTATGTGCATCGTGTCTCTGCTGACGTGGTCTGTTATCGCGGGAATTTCTTTCGCGTTTGCATGGACTTTTAAAAAATTCGATTATAAGAGCTTTATGAAGGAACTGATGGGCCCCGGCTGGGTCGCATTTGAAGTTGCGTATATCATTCTGATTTTAATTATTTTGGGCGTTGTAGAGGCTTCCGCAGGCTCTATCCTGTCGGAACTGTTTGGCCTCAATAAATGGGTCGGTATCATAGGTATGGCGGTTGCAGTATTCCTGCTGGTTATCAACGGTTCTGAGATGATTGAAAAGGTTTTGTCTGCATGGTCATTCGTGCTGTACGGCGTTTATATCCTGTTCCTGATTCTGACATTTATCAACTTCGGCAAGGATATCGGAAATAACTTTGCAACGGTTCCCGTACAGGGCAACTGGGCTGTCGGCGGTTTCCAGTATGCTTTCTATAATCTGGCTATCATCGCTGGCGTACTGTATACAGTAAAACACAGCGAATCCCCGAAAGATGCTGGTATTGCGGGCTTTATCGCAGGTATCATCGGTATCGTACCCGGCATTATTCTGTTCGTTGCTATGTGCGGATTCTATCCCGCTATCATTGACCAGGAACTGCCTGTTGACTATATTTTGACGCAGATGAATATGCCTTGGCTGCGCTATGTATTTCAGATTGTACTGTTTGGTACGCTGATTGAAACAGGCTCCGGCATGATTTATTCCATTACAGACCGTATCGAAGCGGCATACAAGAACAAAGGCAACGAGGCTCCGAAATTTACAACACCCGTTGTTGCGTTCGTACTGCTGGCTGGTACAATGCTTCTTGCGCAGGTTGGTCTGTCCGGCCTGATTGCAAAGGGCTACGGCACTCTGGCATGGGTATTCCTGATTGTATATGTAATCCCTGCTTTGACATTGGGAACATACAAACTCATGAAGCATAAACAGGCAAAATAAGCTGGCATATCGTACCGCTCCAGTCTTTTGACAGGGGCGGTATAAATTGTAATAACAAAAGAGAAATTTTGAGAGAGACTGAAAGTAAGGAGTGGTAACATATGGGTTTGAATACTAAGAAATGCAGCGCATTGGTAGAGCGGGACAAAAAAGTGATTGCGCCGTGCCAGCACCTTTCTTATTATCCGCTGGCTGTTGCGAAGGTTGATGGGGATTTGGTTTACGATGAGGATGGAAACTCGTTTATTGATTTTCTTTCCAGCGCATCTTCTCTGAAC
Organism: Lachnospiraceae bacterium; assembly: GCA_910576545.1. Classification (GTDB taxonomy): domain Bacteria; phylum Bacillota; class Clostridia; order Lachnospirales; family Anaerotignaceae; genus Anaerotignum_A. The sequence goes on along the minus strand of CAJTKM010000011.1, from coordinate 42,620 downwards.
CTGGGAAGCTGTTTCCCTGTCATCAATGATGCCATTAAAAAACAGCTTGATTTATATGCCCAGTATACACCTGCGTATACTTATAACCGTGCAGGAATTGAATATGCGGAACGTCTGACTTCGATTTATCCCGGCGGTGTTGATGCAAAGGTCTGCTTTGGGAACTGCGGCTCTGACGCGAATGATGCGGCAGTAAAATTTGCCCGCGCGTATACAGGCAGAACGAAAATCATTACATTTATCAACGCTTATCACGGCAATACCTATGGCTCAGCTTCCATGACAACCGTAACGACCCGTATGCGTTCCAAAATGGGGCCGTTCCTGCCTGAAATTTACAGTTTCCCGTTTTATGATGCTTCGATTGACGATGAAACCTGTGAAAAGGAATGTGTAAGTGCGATAGAAATGGCGTTTTCGACGTACCTTCCGCCGGAAGAAGTAGCGGCTGTTATCATTGAGCCGATACAGGGCGATGCAGGTCTGATTGCTGGGCATAAGATTTTTATGAAAAAGCTGTATGACCTCTGCAAAAAGCATGGTATCCTTTTTATTGCGGAAGAAGTACAGCAGGCGTTCCAGCGTACAGGAAAATGGTTCTCAATTGAGCATTTTGACATTGTTCCTGATGGTATCATCATGGGTAAATCATTAGGTGCAAGCCTGCCGCTGGGTGCATTTATGGCACGGAGTGAAATTATGGACTGCCTGCCTGCACCGGCACATTTGTTTACGCTGGGCGGCAACGCGCTTTCCTGTAGTGCTGGCATTGCTGCATTTGATTATATGTGTTCTGATGAATTCCAGAAAATCCTTGCGGAAAATACTGCGCTTATGCAGGAGGGGCTGGACGAGGTATGCAGGAAGCACCCCGATGTAGCAACGGGGACAAGAGGAATCGGCATGTCCAGAGGTCTGGTTATTACAAAAAAAGACCCTGAAACGGGTAAAGATGTGCCTGATGGTGACGGTACATTTAAGGTCTTGTACCGTGCATATGAAAAGGGATTGCTGGTTATTTCTTTGGGCGAAAATGTGCTTAGAATCCAGCCGCCTCTGAATATCAAGCCTGAAAATCTGAAAAAAGCATTCCAGATTATTGCGGAATCCATTGAGGATTATAAAAATGGAAATATTTCCGATGATGTTATGAAGTTCCGCAGCGGCTGGTAATGGAACAGCAGAATGAGTAACGATTACGTTATGTAAAAAGCCGCCTGAATTGGCGTTTGATTTAGGAAATTAATGGGAAAGAATTATATCTATTTTCTGAAGTCAAGCCGCCTTGCAGGCGGCTTTTTTGTGTAAAATGCCCGGAAGATATTTCGTGATACAATGTTTTATTTATCAGCAAAAAATAGTTGATATATCAACTATTTTTTGCTAAACTCTTTATCATTAAGACAAGAGGTGAACACAATGAAATATAAACGATATATTTTTCCTATTTTAATGGGTATGATAATGAGCAATATCATGTCATTGCTGAACACAGGAAAAATCGTCTTTCCTGCGATTTTCGTAATGATGACAGTACAGTCTGTAATCTCAAGCATAGCATCTTTGATTTTTCCAGCAGGACTGGTTGGAGCGAAAATAACTAAAAAGCTGTTTCCAGATTTACAGTATGCGACATTCCTGCTTATTTCTTCAGTACTCCCGGCAATTTATTTTACTGCGATAATGTCCATAAGCGGGTTGCTGCGCATGAAGGGATTTTCGGCGGATTTCTGGCATATATATTTTTCGTCACTGCCTGTTTATACCATATATGGCTATACTGTTAGTATTTTTTTGAATTTGATATTAGACAAGCTGTTAAACTCCAAGAGGTTTTCAAAATGAGTAAAAGTATCGGGCGGATAGTAACGTTATTGTCAAGGAGCATTTATAATGACTTAAGGGATGTTGTAGAGCCTTTTGGAATTACAGTTGGCGAAGAACCTTACTTTGTAGAACTGGCACATGAGGACGGCTTGACACAAGATGAGCTTTCCAATCGTGTAAATGTAGATAAATCCGCAACGGCCCGCGCGGTAAAATCGTTGGAGGCAAAGGGTTATATTGTGCGGGAAACAGACTTGTTTGATAAGCGGAATAAAAGGTTATACCTTACTGAAAGTGCAAAAACGGTATATGTATCTTTAATTGAGGCATTGGGGGAATATAACAGGCAATTAACGGAGGAATGGACAGACGAACAGTATGATTTGGTATATGAGAGTTTGGAAATACTGCAACTGAAACTGGAACGCAAGAAAGATATGCCACATCAGGCATGAAATTTGAAGTCAGGCACATAAATAACGAAACAAATAGTGAAGCCATGATAATTTGACTTAGAACTTATCCGTAAATTAGATATGTGCAAATTGCACAGTCAGATTTTTCGGCAGGCAGGGGGCTTTTTGCAGGCGTACCGGGTGGTACAGCAAGGAAAAGCGACAAAGACTGCCGGAAAAGATGAAGCAGGATGTGCGTAGATAATTTACGGACAGGTTCTTTAAGAAAATAACCTTTTCATAAATCAATCTCTTAAGCCAAACGCCAGTTGCAACACTCATATATCGTTTTCCATTTTTCATCTGCCCTGCGAAGCGATATAGTCCACTAAGTAGCGGACTGCCTCCACATAACCCTGAAACCCCATGCCAGCAATCGTTTTTATACATGCCATACCCGCATAAGAAATCTGCCGGAATGCTTCACGCTCTGCGATGTTTGAAATATGCACTTCCACGGCTGGAAGGCTGACAGCTTTCAGAGCGTCCAGAATAGCTATACTGGTATGTGTATAAGCGGCAGGGTTGATGATAATGCCATTCGTGCCGTCAGAATAAGCGGCCTGTATGCGCTCTACCAACGCGCCCTCAGAATTGGATTGGAAAACCTCACCTTTTACGTTAGCTTCCTGAAAGGTTTTCCTCAGAAGCTGGAGCAGAGCGTCATAGCTTTCATCTCCATAGATAATTTTTTCCCGTATTCCAAGCATATTGATGTTTGGTCCATTGATTACCAACAGTTTTATGTGACTTTTTTTGCCGTATTTTCCAGCAGTAATCTCAGGGGAAAGAAGTGTTTTCATTGCCATGAGTTCAGATTGATAGCTTTTACTGACGTTAAACATTGTTTGATAAAGCGTTTCAGCATAGCCCTCAAATTCCTTGCCAGCTTTTTCTTTTACATATCGCAAAACAGCCTTTTCTCGGCTGGAGTCCAATATGGGCAGATTCTGTGCCGATTTTGCTTCGGCGATCTTTGCCGCTGTACGCATCCGTTCTACAAAAAGTTCAATAATCTGATTGTCAATTTCGCTGATTCTATTCCGAAAATCATTTAAGTCCATGTAATACTCCTTTACAGCATCATATCCAACAGGGCAATAGCCGCGGCTGCTTCTACGCAGGGTACGGCTCTGGGGACAATACAGGGGTCATGCCGTCCGATGATACTGAGGCTTGTATTTTCCTGCCTGCTGAGGGAAATACTTTCCTGCTCTCTGAAAATAGAGGGCGTTGGCTTAAAAGCTGCACGAAAAATCAGGGGCATGCCACTGGAAATGCCGCCAAGGATTCCGCCATGGTGGTTTGTCTTTGTCTGCACATGCCCATCAGAATCATAAAAAAAAGCATCATTATTTTCTGAGCCGTACAAAGTAGCTGACCGGAATCCTTCGCCAAATTCTACGCCTTTTACAGCAGGAATGGCGAACAGAGCAGTTGATAAACGGCTCTCCAAACCATCGAATATTGGCTCGCCTAAGCCAACAGGCAGACCTGCTACGGCGCATTCTACAATACCGCCTACTGAATCTTTATTGGTTTTTGCTTCTGCAATGGCAGTCCGCATTTTTGCACCAGCGTCATCATTCAGCACAGGAAATTCTTTTTCTGTTGTATCCTGAAGCGTTTTTTTGTCTACTGTAACAGGGTCAAAAGGGGCGTCTGTGATATTGTGGACGGAAAGGATATGCGCCCCAATATGAACGCCGCGTCGCTCCAAAATCTGCATACAAACTGCGCCAGCAAAGCAGAGCGGGGCGGTCAGTCTGCCAGAAAAATGCCCGCCGCCGTGGTAATCGTTTGAACCGCCGTATTTCGCCCAGGCCGTATAATCCGCATGTCCGGGGCGGGGTATGTCTTTCAGCAATGCGTAGTCTTTTGGGTTCGCGTTCGTATTTTCAATCATTGCACAGAGCGGCGCACCGCAGGTTTTTCCCTCGAACAGACCGGAAAGCACACGGGGAATATCTCCTTCTTTTCGACTGGTAGAATAGGCATTTCGTCCAGGTGCGCGCCGTTCCAGAAAACGCTGGACGCGTTCCATATTGATGTGCTCGCCAGCAGGAAGACCGTCTATAACAATGCCGACAGCCTCTGAATGTGACTGCCCGAATATCGTGATTTTGAGCCGTATCCCAAAGCTAGAGGACATCTGCCACACCCCCCAGCTTTTGAAATTCTGCGAAAAAAGAAGGGTAAGACTTATTGACAGCCTCCGCACCATTTATGATGATTTCGATGCCGAACGATGCCGCCGCAACAGCCATAGCCATCACAATACGGTGGTCACCATAGGAATCTACTATTACAGGCTGTTCCGGAGGCTTTACACCGCCTGTAATGACCAAACCATCTGGTTTTTCCTGCACTTCCACACCAATCCTGTGCAGACATTCTGCCATTGCTGCCAGCCTGTCGCTTTCTTTTATGCGCAGCCGTTCAGCATGATAAAGCTCTGTCTTTCCTTTTGCTGCCGCTGCCACAATGCAGAGGGCAGGGAATAAGTCAGGAATTTGTGAAATGTCAATTCGACAGCCCTTCAAAGTGCCAGCCAACACTGTAATCTCGTTTGCATATGTTTTGATTTCTGCACCGAACTTTTCCAGAAGGGCAAGGATTTCCTTATCTCCCTGTGGGGAATGCGTATCCAGCCCCTGACAGGTAATGCTGCCTTTAATTGCGCCCGCAGTAAGCCAGAACGAAGCGTTAGACCAGTCACCTTGAATGGGAATCATGCCGGGCGAACGGTAGGTCTGCCCACCGTACACCTGATAGCCACCAACTTCTGTCTTTTCAATACGGATTCCGAATTTTTTCAGTGTATGCAGTGTCATTTCGACGTACGATTCTGATTCCAAACGTGTTGTCAGCCGGATTTCGCTGTTTTTTTCCAGCAGTGGAAGAGCAAAAAGCAATCCTGTGACGAATTGAGAGCTGATATTGCCGGGCAGGGTATATCTTCCGCCGCGCAGCTGTCCGCTGATTTCTGTTGGCAGCTGTCCGCCGGAAAGAGTGCATCCATGTTGTTCCAATTCTTCCATCAGTATGCCAATGGGGCGTTCCGGTAGCTGTCCACGTCCTTCAAAACGGGCAGAGTGTCCGAGCGCACCTGTGACAGGAAGAAGAAAACGGAGCGTAGAGCCGCTTTCACCGCAGTCCAAAACGGAATGATCCTTTTTGTCTTCCCAAATGGGGGAAACGAGTATGCCGACAGTTTCTTTTGTAATTTCTGCGCCGAGCGATTCCAGACAGCGCGCTGTTGCTTCCAAATCCTCCGACCAGCTGTCCATAAGCAGAAGACTGTCTCTGTCGGCAAGGGCAGCAGAAATCAACGCGCGGTGTCCGTCGGATTTTGAGGAAATGATTCGCACACGCCCGCTCAGGGCATTTTTTCCTATTTTAATATCCATGCAAATTCTCCTTTTGTGCATGCCGCAAAATCAGGCTATGCAGTCTTATCCAAGTAGTTTCTCAGCAAGCTCTGCTGCTTCTGCAACAGTGAGTTCCGCAATACGGCAAGAGCCGATTGTTTCTGGAAAAACAAAGCTGATCCTGCTGCCATGTCGTTTTTTGTCCCGCAGAAGCCCGTCCATTATTTCAACGGTGGTAAACTCTGTTTCTGTCGGTAAGCAGTTTGCGGAAAGGGCGCGGCGTATGGTTTCGGCAAGCCCCTGTTCGGCGATACCACGCTGTTCTGCCGCTTGTGCAATCAGGTGCAAACCGATGGCAACAGCTTTCCCATGTGATATGGCGTAAGCACTCTGTTTTTCGATAGCATGTCCAAACGTATGCCCCAGATTCAAAAGCTGCCGTTTGGCTATATCGTATTCATCTTCTGTGACAATATCCCGCTTCATTTTGACACAGGCTTCAATTATATTTTCCCAGTCTTTCCGGGCGATACCGGCGGCAGTTTTTTCAAAAAGCTCCCTGTTTCCAAGTATACCGTATTTCAAGGTTTCCGCTATGCCGTCTGCAAAAATTTCTGGCGGAAGGGTTTCAAGCGTGTCTGTGTCACAAAGCACAAGATGAGGCTGATAAAATGCCCCTGCCAGATTTTTTCCTGCTTTCAGGTCGATTGCCGTTTTCCCGCCGATGGAGGAATCTACTGCTGCCAGAAATGTTGTGGGGAGCAGTATAAAACGAATCCCTCTTTGGTAGACTGCTGCCGCAAAGCCTGCAATATCCCCGACTACGCCGCCGCCGATGGCGATGATAATATCCTGACGGGTCATTTCCTGCTCCGCAAGAAATTCCAGAATATCTGAAAGCGTGCGGATATTTTTGGAGGCTTCTCCGGCAGGAAATACAAAACGGCAACAGGTAAATCCGGCTTTTTGCAGGGAACTTTCTACAGGTTTTACATAAAGTTTAGACACATTACTGTCTGTGATCACTGCCGCCCGGCAGGGGGCAATGCGCTTTTTAACCTCCGCTCCTGTTTGTGCCAAAAGCCCGCGCCCAATCAATACGGCATATTTTGTGGAAACACTGACAATGACTTTTCTTACAGTATCCATTTTTCAGACTCCTTTGCCTTGCCTGCGGCGGATAGTTTTAGAAAAAATAATCCTCATAAGCCTTGTTTTCGTTTGGCGAATCTTCATCATAGCTGCAGGCGAAGGGTTGCAGTGCGAATACGGATTTTGCCAAATCATCAAATGCTTCCGGCGTCAGGGACTGCGGACCATCGCAAAGGGCTCTGGAAGGGTCATTATGTACTTCTATCATCAGCCCATCCGCACCCACAGCAGCTGCCGCCATTGCCAGTGGTTTCACCAGCTGGGAATACCCTACCGCATGGCTCGGGTCAACTACGACAGGCAGATGCGTCAGTTTTTTCAGAACAGGGATAGCGGAGAGATCAAGCGTGTTGCGCGTTCTGGTTTCAAATGTACGAATACCACGTTCACAAAGTATGATATTTTCGTTTCCTCCAGTCATGATGTATTCTGCGCTCATCAGAAGCTCGTCAATCGTATTGGCAAGGCCGCGCTTGAGCAATATGGGCTTCTGGATTTTTCCGAGTTCCTTGAGCAGTTCAAAATTCTGCATATTCCGTGCGCCGACCTGCACTAAGTCTACGTCTTCAAACATAGGAATATGGACTGCGTTCATGATTTCAGAAACGATAGGCAGCCCTGTTTTTTCTTTTGCCTCTAAAAGCAGTTTCAGCCCGTCGCCCTTCAACCCCTGGAAGGAGTAGGGGGAGGTGCGGGGCTTGAACGCGCCGCCGCGCAGCAGCCCTGCTCCGGATTTTTTGACACATTCCGCGATATAACAAATTTGCTCCTCGTTTTCTACGGAGCAGGGGCCGGCAATAATCTGGAAATTGCCGCCGCCGATTTTTACGCCGTCAATATCTACTGCAAGGTTGCCGTTGTGAAATTTCCGGCTGGTTTTCTTGAAGGGCTCCTGTATGCGCTGGACGTTTTCCACCATGTCAAATGAGCGTATCAAGTCGATATCCATGTCCGAGGTGTCACCTGTAAGGCTGGCAATAATGCGGCTCCTGCCGCGTGTAATATGCAATTCGATGCCGTTGTTTTCCAGCCATTTTTTCAGATGGAGAATTTGTTCTTCACTTGTTTCGGGTTTTAATATAGCAACCATCGTTCTGCCTCCTTTATCACAAAACGTCACGTTTATTCATATCTGCTGCCTTCCCAATCAGAAAATTTCTGCCAAGCGGAAAGATTGGAAGTTTACAGCTTGTCCACTTCGTCCAGCCAGATACGGCTGGAAGCATCCGTAGGCATTTTCCAGTCGCTGCGCGGAGAAAGGCAGAGCGCACCGACCTTCGGACCATCCGGCAGACAGGAACGCTTGAACTGCTGAATAAAGAACCGGCGGTAAAAATTTTTCAGCCATTTTAGCAGGATTTCGCGGCTGTATGCGCCATGGAAAGCCTTTTCTGCCAAAAACAGTACCTTTGCGGGTGAAAAACCAAAACGCAGAATCTGATAGAGGAAAAAGTCATGAAGCTCATAGGGCCCAACAAGGTCCTCGGTTTTCTGGTCAATTTTACCTTCCGCATCGGGCGGCAGAAGCTCCGGGCTGATAGGCGTATCAAGTACATCCAGCAGAATTGCGGAGGCTGTCTGATTGACTTCATCTGTATGTGCAATCCAGTTTACCAGTACGCGAATCAGTGTTTTGGGTATTCCTGCATTTACGCCATACATGGACATATGGTCGCCGTTATAAGTTGCCCAGCCGAGCGCAAGTTCGGAAAGGTCGCCCGTACCGACTACAAGCCCATTGGTCTGGTTTGCTAAATCCATGAGAATTTGAGTGCGTTCCCTTGCCTGTGTGTTTTCGTAGGTCACGTCATGAACGGAGGGGTCATGCCCGATGTCCTTAAAATGCTGCAAAGCTGCGTCCCGAATGGAGATTTCCCGCTGTGATACGCCGAGAGCCGTCATCAGGTTCAGAGCGTTCTGATATGTGCGGTCTGTTGTCCCGAAGCCGGGCATGGTAACGCCAAGAACGTGACTGCGGTCAAGGCCAAGGAAATCACATGCTTTGGCGGCAACCAGCAGCGCAAGGGTGGAATCCAGCCCGCCGGAGATGCCTATAACCAGCGTATTCGCATAGGTATGCTCCATTCTTCTGGCAAGCCCTGTTACCTGTATGCCGAAAATGTTTCCGCACCGTGCATCCAGAGAAGAATCCGGCGGAGGCAGGAAGGGGGCAGGGGAAAGCGGACGGTGCCACTCAAAGCCGTCAAGCGGCGCGTCCTTCATGCCAAAGCCAACCTGACGGTAAAAACGCTGTGCCTCAGGCTGCTGCAGCTGTGCCATAAATGTGGAACGCTTTCTGCGTTCATGAAGAATCAGCTCTAAATCAATATCTGCGAAAATAAGCTGGCTTTCCCGCTGAAACAGCTTTGTTTCGGCAAGAAGCGAACCAGTTTCATATATCATGCTGTGCCCGCTGAATACAGTATCCTGTGTGGATTCACCAATGCCCGCAGATGCATAGACATAAGCGGAAAGGCAGCGGGAGGACTGCTGTGCAGTCAGCTGGCGGCGGTAATCCGGTTTCGCGGCAAGTTCATTGCTGGCGGAAAGATTGAGAATCAGCGTTGTGCCATACAGGCTCTGGTAGGAGCTTGGCGGTATGGGCGTCCAGAGGTCCTCGCATATCTCTATGCCGATTTTCAAATCCGGTATACCGTCTGCGGCAAACAGAATATCATTTCCAATAGGGGTTTCCTGCCCCGCATAGCAGATGCTCTCCGAAAGCAGGTCATTTGCTCCGGCGAACCAGCGTTCTTCGTAAAATTCACTGTAATTGGGGATAAAGGTTTTTGGCACGATGCCCAGAATTTTCCCATGGTAAAGTACAACCGCGCAGTTGAATATGCGGTTGTCCGCAGGGACGGGTGCGCCAACAGCAAGCAGGAGTTCCAGCCCTGCTGTTTCTGCGGCAATTTCTGCGACAGCGGTTTCTGCAGCGGAAAGAAGTGGTTTCTGGAAAAACAAATCTGCGCAGCTGTACCCTGTCACGCAAAGCTCAGGCAAAGCAAGAACGCGCACGCCTTTTGCCGCTGCATCTTTTGCGGATTTCAAAATTTCTTCTTTATTATAGACACAATCGGCAACGCGCAGTTTCGGAACTGCCGCGCCGACCTTTACATAACCAAACATGTAGTAATCCTCCTTAAAATTTACGGAATAAACCGATGACTTTGCCCAAAATCAGGACGTCTTTTACAATGATAGGGGACATGGCGGAGTTTTCCGGCTGGAGCCGGATAAAATCTCTTTCGCGGTAAAATGTTTTAACAGTTGCGTAGTCTTCAATCAGCGCGACAACGATATCGCCGTTTATCGCATCGTTTTGCTGACGCACAAGAATGAGGTCGCGGTCATAAATGCCTGCCTCTATCATACTTTTCCCCTTAACACGCAGCATAAATACCGTATCGTTGTGGATATATTCAATGGGAATCGGAAAAGTATCCTCAATATTTTCCTCTGCCAGTATGGGAGTGCCTGCGGCAATATTGCCGATAATTGGCACATGGACGATTTCCTGCTGCTGTCCTTCATAAAAAGTATCTAAAATCTCAATAGCTCTGGGCTTTGTCGGGTCTCTGCGTATCAGCCCTTTTTTTTCCAGACGGGATAAATGTCCATGCACAGTGGAAGTGGATTTCAGCCCGACCGCGTCGCAGATTTCGCGTACAGAGGGTGGATAGCCCTTTTCTCGTACTTCGGCCTTCATATATTCCAATATTTGTTTTTGCTTTGCGGATAAATCGCTCATGCGCTCACTCCTTTTATTATCTTGTCCAATATGGAACGGAAATTTCGGAACAGTTTCAGACGAACAGGACTAATCCTGCTGTCATTCCTACTATATCACAAAAAAATGAGAAATTCAAACCTGTGTTCGCAATTTCAAAAAGAAAAATCATACAGAAAGTATGTTTGCCTTTCAGTCCGCGGGAAGATTCAGCTATTTCTTAAACATTTATTACGGTTTTGAATTCCCATTGCATAATAAGCTTTCTTTATGATACTATTATATTGTATCAAAGAGGTATCGAAACAACGAGAATCCCCGGGGAGGTGGGTAAGATGTTACCATGGACGATTGTTTTGGCATTGCTTGGGTTGATTTTGCTTTTTGCGGAAATCCTGATGCCGGGCTTTGGGCTTTTCGGCATACTGGGTGGGATTTCCCTTTTGGCCGCATTGGTGTTGACTTATAGGATTTATGGTCTGCTGGCGTTTTTGGCAATGCTTGCGCTGGTGGTTGCGCTTTTCTTTGTCATGATTGCGATTGCGAAGAAAAGTGGGCTGTACAACAAGGTTATACTGAAAGACCGGCAGGAGACACAGGATTTTGATGAAACCATTTTGCAGGGGCTTTTAGGGCAGACAGGGCTGACGCAGACGACACTGCGGCCGTTCGGCGTTGCAGATTTCGGCGGGAAAAATTTCGACGTTTGTTCGCAGGGCGATTTTATCGACAGAGGAGAACGGGTGCAGGTGGTACAGATTACGGGAAAGACCGTAACGGTGCGTGCCTGTGGGGAAAATCAGTAAATGAGAAAACAGGGTAAGGAAAGAGGAGGCGTGAGAAGAAATGTATTATGGATTTGAAATGATGAGCTTTATCGTCCCTATTATTGTGATTCTGGTTATTGTTGGGATTTTCCTGAGCTTTGTACCGTTGGGTCTGTGGATTTCCGCAGTTTCGGCGGGTGTAAAGGTCAGCATATTCTCGCTTGTCGGCATGCGTCTGCGGCGTGTGCGTGCGGATAAGATTATCCGCCCGTTGATTAAGGCACAGAAAGCGGGCATGAATGTAAACGCAAACCAGCTGGAATCGCATCTGCTTTCCGGCGGGCGTGTGGATAATGTGGTTGATGCGCTGATTGCGGCGCACAGGGCAAATCTTGACCTGTCTTTCGAGCGTGCGGCGGCGATTGACTTGGCGGGCAGAAATGTGTTTGAGGCGGTACGTATGAGTGTAACGCCTAAAATCATCGAAACACCATGGATTTCGGCAGTAGCGATTGATGGTATTGAGGTAAAGGTCATTGCGAAGGTTACGGTTCGCGCAAATCTGGGTCGCCTTGTCGGTGGTGCGGGTGAAGAAACGATAATTGCCAGAGTCGGCGAAGGCATTGTTACGACAGTGGGCTCCTCTCAGAGCCATAAGAGTGTTTTGGAAAACCCTGACCTGATTTCGAGGACAGTGCTTTCCAAGGGTCTGGATAATGGAACGGCATTCGAGATTCTTTCCATTGATATCGCGGACGTGGATATTGGCAGGAACATTGGCGCACATCTGCAAATCCAGCAGGCAGAGGCAGATAAACAAATTGCACAGGCAAAAGCGGAAGAACGCCGCGCAACGGCTATTGCAAAAGAACAGGAAATGCGCGCGGAAGTAGAGCGTATGAAAGCGAAAGTCGTAGAGGCTGAGGCAGAAGTGCCTATGGCAATGGCGGAAGCGTTCCGGAACGGCAATCTGGGCGTGATGGATTACTACCGTATGCAGAACGTACAGGCAGACACAACAATGAAAAATAATTTCGCTCGTGCCGACCTAGACAATATGTTTCATGGGAATAAAAAGAAGGATTAAAAAATTCCAGAAAAAAACGGTCAGGCTTACGAGAAAGGTATCCGGCTGAAAAAGCGGCGTATAAAATCAAGTGTGCAGGACATACTATGACTGCGAGAAACCCTCGCCAGAGTTAAGAAGCGAAAATAGGGAGGTCATAGACATGGACAAGAACACAAACAAAAACACAAACAAAAATGCCGAAAAGAATGCGCAGAAGGGTATGAACAGAACAGAATTTGCACAGGAATACAGCATTGATACCAGCAAAGCTGAAAAGTCCAATAAGACCAGCAAAACTAATAAGACAAACAAATGCAACTGATGCGCCGAACAGGTGATAGTGCAGAAGCGGCAGGAATTTCAATAGAATTTCCTTTGGCGAATTGAAAATTTTTGCAGCCTTTTTGAACAGAATGGGTGCAGTGAAAACTCAGGCAAATATTTTTGCCTGAGTTTTTGCTTTTGTAAGGCAGTATTTGGAGTTGTCAGCTATAGCAGAAAAACACCCCTGTTTTTTGCTGGACAGGGGTGTTTTGCAGGTTAATCTTCTGTTTTTGCCGCAGTCTTTGCAAAGTGCCGTAGTGCGGTCATTGTGCGAATTTCGCTGCCATTGTGGGAAATGGTCTGCTGGATTTCATCGGGCAGGGCTTTGTAAAAATGTTTTGCCCTTTCGTTGTTTAACAGCAGATCGGCTAAATCATGATATTCTTTACCAAGCATTGCAATCGCTCCTTTCAGCAGTTTCCGGCATCATTTCATTCTAATATTCCAGAGAAAAAGTGCCGCAGAACCTGCTTTGCGCCAGTATGCGACAGCTGCAGAACAGGTTCTCAACATTATCATACGCAGAAAACGGCGTTCCATGCAAAAGCGGGGCTTGAGAGATAGAGGAAAGATGTGCTATACTACCAAAAGAACAGTAAAATTTGGAAGCGATTTTTGCGGATTGGGGAATTGAAATGCTGAAAAAATATAAAACGATACTGGAAGAAGCAGAAGGGGAGATTGTTGAAAAAAAATCTCGTTTTATTGCAACGGTGCGCCCTGTCAAAACAGAGGATGAAGCGCGTGCTTTTATTGAGGAAATGAAAAAGAAATACTGGAATGCAACGCATAATGTGTTTGCCTATCAGATTGGCGAAAGAAATGAACTGCAACGCTTCAGCGATGATGGAGAGCCGCAGGGGACGGCAGGCATGCCTGTGCTGAACGTTCTGAAAGGGGAGGATGTAAAGGATACGGCAGTCGTTGTGACGCGCTATTTTGGCGGCACGCTTCTGGGAACAGGCGGGCTTGTCCGTGCATACGGCAAAGCAGCAAAGGAAGGACTTTTGTCGGCCGGCATTGTGGAGATGGTGCTTTACCGGAAATATGTGGTAACGGCGGAATATACGGATTCCGGTAAGGTGCAGTATGAGATATTGCAGGGCGGACATGAGTTGTATGATACAGTTTATACGCATCAGGTGGAGTTTACCGTTCTGGTCGAAGTAGACCAGACAGAGGCATTTGAAAAGAAGATGACGGAGATTTTCAGGGGCCAGCAGGCGTTTGCCGCGCTGGAAGAGTTATACGGCGTCTGGCAGGAGGGCGTCCTGCGCTTGGCTGGGCAGGAATAAAGCCGCGCGTTTTTTGTGGAAACAGCAGAGCCGATTTTTTGGAAAGAATACGAAAAAGGCTTGACGAATGGAAAAAAGGACGGTATACTATGGAGGAAAGCGGCGCCATAGCCAAGTGGTAAGGCAAAGGTCTGCAACACCTCTATCCCCGGTTCAAATCCGGGTGGCGCCTGTCAAAAGCCCTGTTTCCGTATATATTGCGGAATCGGGGCTTTTCTGTATTTCTGAATGACGCCATTGTTCTGTATTTTTATAGGTGGATTTTGATATTTTCCCTTGACAGGCGGGGCTTTTTCGGTTTATCATTATGTCTGTGAAAAGCGATGACAGGGAATAGTAAAGAAGCCCCTTGCCCACAGAAAACAGGCGGTTGATGCGAGCCTCGGCAAGCCTTTTTGAACCTGCCCCTTGAGTTCCGCAGGGAAAATGCGGCGTATTCCGGCGTTAACGGCTTCAAGAGAACGGGGGAGACCCGTTAAGAAGGGTGGCACCGCCGGAGAACCTTGGTCCCTTTAGGAGGGGACGGGGTCTTTTTTTGTTTTCACCCTTTTCTGAAAAAATTAAAGGAGGCAACGAAATGGCACAGGAAAAAAAATTTGTAGAATCCATTACAGACATGGAAGTGGATTTTCCCCAGTGGTATACGGACGTTGTAAAAAAAGCTGACCTGACGGATTACTCCAGCCTGAAAGGCTGTATGATTATCCGTCCCTACGGTTATGCCATATGGGAGCTGATTCAGAAAAACCTTGACGAACGCTTTAAGGCGACAGGGCATGAAAATGTATATATGCCCATGTTTATCCCTGAAGGTTTGCTCCAGAAGGAGAAAGACCATGTAGAGGGCTTTGCTCCGGAGGTTGCATGGGTAACGCATGGCGGGGAGAAGAAGCTGGAGGAGCGCATCTGCGTCCGTCCGACTTCTGAAACGCTGTTCTGTGAGCATTACGCGAATATCATTCAGTCATACCGCGACCTGCCGAAGCTGTATAATCAGTGGTGTTCCGTAGTGCGCTGGGAAAAAACAACGCGTCCTTTTCTGCGGACGATGGAATTCCTCTGGCAAGAAGGCCATACGGCACACGCCACTGCCGAAGAAGCGCAGGAGGAAACGATTCGTATGCTGAACGTATATGCGGATTTCTGCAGGGAGGTTTTGGCGATTCCCGTTATTAAGGGAGAAAAGACGGCAAAGGAACGCTTTGCGGGCGCAAAGGCAACATATACCATCGAAAGCCTGATGCATGACGGGAAATCCCTGCAGTCTGGTACGAGCCACAATTTCGGTGATGGCTTTGCTCGTGCATTTGGCATCCAGTACACCGATAAGGATAACCAGCTGCAATATGTCCACCAGACAAGCTGGGGTTTTACTACTCGCATGATTGGCGCAATCATCATGGTGCATGGGGACAACAGCGGGCTTGTACTGCCGCCCGCAGTCGCACCTACACAGGTTGTTATCATTCCTATCGCGCAGCATAAAGAAGGCGTGCTGGAAAAAGCCAATAAACTGGCTGGCCGACTTTCCTCCATCTGCCGTGTTAAGCTTGACGATACAGATAAATCTGCCGGCTGGAAATTCAGTGAGTACGAAATGAAGGGTGTACCTTTGCGTCTGGAAATTGGACCTAAAGATATGGAGAAAAATCAGGCGGTGCTGGCGCGGCGCGATACAGGTGAAAAAATCATTGTTTCTCTGAACGAACTGGAAACAAAAGTTGAACAGCTTTTGCGGGAAATTCAGGCAAACCTGTTGAAAAAGGCAGAGGAACGCAGGGATTCTAAAACATACACCGCAAAGGATATGGATGAATTTGAGCGGATCCTCAATGAAACACCCGGCTTTATCAAAGCAATGTGGTGCGGCGACCAGGCTTGTGAGGACGCGATAAAGGAAAGAACTGCCGCAACAAGCCGTTGTATTCCTTTTGAACAGGAAGAAATTTCCGATACCTGCATTTGCTGTGGCAAAAAGGCAAAACATATGGTTTATTGGGGACGTGCATATTAAAAACCGCAAGGCTTTGCACCCTGTAAGTACAAATCTGTAAAAATGAAAATTTGAAATTTTCGAAAACGCAATTTTCCGAAGTGGAGTTCGGGGGCAAATATTTTCAAAGCATTTTCAGAAGCAGTGGGAACAATACTCCCCACAGTTATAAAAACAAAGGAGGATTCAAATGTCTGGACATTCTAAGTTTGCAAATATTAAGCATAAAAAAGAGAAAAACGACGCGGCAAAAGGTAAAGTCTTTACAATGCTGGGACGCGAAATTCAGGTAGCTGTCAAAGCTGGTGGTCCCGACCCTGCCGTAAACGGCAAGCTGCGTGATGTTATCGCAAAATGTAAATCCAATAATATGCCGAATGACACCATTGACCGCAGCATTAAAAAAGCCGCTGGCAATGAGGAAGGCGTGGAATATGAAGTTGTTACCTATGAAGGCTATGGTCCCTGTGGCGTGGCTGTCATCGTGGAAGCTCTGACGGATAACAGAAACCGTGCGGCTGCGAATGTGCGCAATGCTTTCTCGAAAGGCGGCGGGAACATGGGCACAAACGGTTGTGTTTCCTTTATGTTTGACGAAAAGGGTCTGATTGTCATTGATAAAGAAGAAGTTGAGATGGATGAAGAAGAGCTGATGATGGTGGCTTTGGACGCTGGTGCGGAGGATTTCGCGGCAGAAGAGGACAGCTATGAGGTTACGACGCTTCCTGATGATTTTTCTGCTGTGCGTGAAGCCTTGGAGGCGGCAGGCATTCCGATGGCAAGTGTGGAGATTACAATGATTCCGCAGACCTATACAGAACTGAAATCTGATGACGACGTCAAGAAAATGACAAAACTTCTGGATATGCTGGAAGATGATGACGACGTACAGAATGTTTATCATAACTGGGACGAATAAGCTGCTTGAAATAAAAAAACTGCGGCTGGACAGGCTGTATGAAGCATTTCCAGCCGACATGAAATAGAAAAGAGCTTCTGTGAAAAAACATGGAAGCTCTTTTGTGATGGCAAGAAAAACATCCATAACAGAGGTTTGCCCCGTATGTGATAAGCCCTGCAAAGGCCGTCAGAACAGCCTTTCCCCTAAATATTTATCATGTGGGACAACCAAACATTTTTCAATGGCTTTCCAATAGCTTTCGTAAAGGTTTTTTTGAGCCGCTCCATAGCTTTCCTTTGTATCAAATTCCCAATAAAGCATATACTTGACGCTTTTTACTATCCGCGTGAGTTTCAGCGGCGGCAGTCCCTCTTTGATTTGCTCCATATCTATGTGATATCCTCTTTTGATAAGCCGGAGCATAAGAAGTCCTTCCTGTTTTTCCAAAAGGCTTTTCGCTTCTGACAGTAATGCTTCAAATTCCTCTGTTTTCTGAGGTTTGACCTGATAAATACAGATTTCGGTAAACGGCATACAATGTCCCTCCTTCGATTTCAATGCTACGCAGTCGTGCAGATGCAATCATTGATTTGATTATAAAGCAATCGTCTGTAATTTGCAATGCATGGGCATATCATTCCGAAAAGGAATATGGGAAAAATCAGGAAAGCCGTTGTCAAGTCATGCCCTTTTGCGGTATAATCCTTGGAAAGGGTTGCGAAGGCGGCTCTTTGCATTTATTTGAGAAAGTAGTTGGATAGGGAGAACAGTTATGAAAACAGCGATTATCACAGATACGAACAGCGGACTTACAGTGGAGGATGGGAAACGGATAGGGGTTTATGTGCTTCCGATGCCGGTCATTGTGGATGGGCGCGGCTATCTGGAAGGTGTGGATATTACGCACAGCGAATTATATGAAGCGTTGCGCAGTGATAGAGATGTGTGTACTTCCCAGCCTTCCCCGGGTGATGTAACGGAGCTTTGGGAAAGCGTTTTTCGCGAAGGATATGATGAAATCGTTTATATTCCGATGACAAGCGGATTGAGCAGCTCCTGCGAAAGTGCAGCGCAGTATGCGCAGGATTACGATTCCAGAGTTTATGTTGTGGATAATCACCGCATTTCCGCAACGCTGGCGGAATCTGTATATAATGCGAAAACACTTGCGGACGGGGGATATTCTGCCATAAAAATTAAAGAGATTTTGGAGAATTCCGCGCTCCACGCGAGCATTTACATTACAGTCAATTCTCTGAAATATTTGAAAAAAAGCGGACGCATCACATCCTCAGCAGCAGCGATTGCAAATCTTTTGAATATCAAGCCAGTGCTTACCATTCAGGGAGAGAAACTGGATCTGTTTTCAAAAGCGCGGGGTATCAAACAAAGCGGGAAGAAGATGATTGAAGCTTTGAAAGCTGACATTATGGAACGCTTCCCGCAGATTCCGCTGAACCGCGTGCAGATTGCAACGGCGGGTACGCTGGAAAGCGTGGAGGAAGAAGAGCAGTGGCGGGAACAGGTACAGGCGGCGTTCCCCGAACAGCCAGTACGCTATTATCCTCTTTCCTGCAGCATTGCGTGCCATTTGGGAGTAGGCGCGATTGGCATTGGTTTTTCTATTACAGAGGAAATCGTGGATAAACTACGCAATTCTGCTAAACAGGCGGAGGCATAAAGGAATTTAGGAGGGGTTGATATGAAAAACCAAAAGAAAGTATTTGCATTGCTCTGCTGCCTGATTGTTGTACTGCTTTTTGCAGCAGTTGGCGGAAGCCATTTCCTGCAATGGTATGAGGACGGCAGGATAGAAGTAGATGGGGAAATTGTCAAGCGCGACCGGCGCGGCATACGCGGCTCTGATTATCAGGCAATTCCCAACAGGCTGGAGGAGCTTGGCTTTGAAGGGCATGAAACGCTGAACCTATTGGAAAAGAAATGCATGAAAATCCCAGTGAATGGGTATCTGGACGAAACAACAGGAATCCATTGCATTTATGAAATGACGTATACATATAATGGGGAAATTATAGACGCAAGCTTTGATGTAATCAATCTGGAACGAGTCGATAATGAAACCTTTTTGAAGGCGGCGGAAAACTACCTTGGCTTCTGCTCGGGTCTGCCTTATGAAAACAACGATGCGGAGCAGGTGCGTGCCTGGCTTTCTGAAAACATCAGCACAGTCGGCAGAGGGAGGGACGCTGTAAGGCTTACAGTTGGAGACGCAACATTTGAGCTGATGGGATCTGATCAGGATGGTTCCTGTGGGGCAAGGACACTGTTGATTTCCGAAGCGGAATAGTGTTGTACGAATATGAAAATAAGCCTGTTTTAACCAAGCTGTTTTTTTATTCCGAAAGCCGTCCCTCATACATAATGCTCAGTTCGCCGTAGACCTGGCCCCAGTTCCGGATGGTGGTAGTCCATCTTTTCGTAGCTTCAAATGTAGCCAGATACAGGGCTTTCAGCAGAGCTGTATCACTTGGAAATACACTCCTTTGCTTATTTAATCTCCGATAGGTGGAATTCAAGGATTCTATGGCATTGGTCGTGTATATGACCTTACGGACGTCTGATGAAAATTTGAAAATCGGAGAAATCGCATCCCAGTTATCTTTCCAGCGTTTCATGGAATTCGGATATTTGGGAGTCCATTTTTCAGTTACCCTCTCAAGTGCTGCCAGAGCTTTCTTTTCATCTGGTGCCTGATAGATGGTCTTCAGATCGGTTGCGAAGGCTTTCCTGTCCTTATCGGGAACATACTTCAGAGTGTTTCTTACCTGATGGACGATGCAGCGTTGATATTCTGTCTTTGGAAAGGCTGCGGCAATGGCTTCTTTCATTCCAGTAAGACCATCGGCACAAAGAATCAGGATGTCTTTTACACCCCGGTTTTTCAGCTCATTCAGAACAGCTAGCCAGTATTTAGAGCTTTCGTTATCGCCCACCTGAATGCTAAGAACTTCTTTCTTGCCTTCTGTATTGATTCCCAGAATCACATAGGCCGCCAGTTTTCGGATTACCCCGTTATCCCGAACAGAATAGTGTATGGCATCTATAAAAAGAATCGGATATACCTCATCTAATGGTCGGTTCTGCCAGTCTTCAATCTGAGGAAGAATCTTATCAGTCACATCAGAAATAAATCCTTCCGAAGTTTCAAAACCGTAAATATCTTCAATCGTTTCAGAAATCTGTCTAGTGGTCATCCCCTTGGCATACATGGAAATGATTTTCTGATCGATATCCGAAATGTCTTTCTGACGTTTTTTACGACCTGAGGCTGGAATGTGGATTTCCGATCCTGAGGCACCTCGATTTCCATAGTCCCATAGCTGCTGTTTACACGTTTGCGTTTGTAACCATTCCGATAGTCATCATTATCGGATCTCTCAGACTTTTCATATCCAAGATGGTCATCCATTTCTGCTTCCATCATTTCTTTGATTGTTCCACCCAGAAGATCTTTCAGAGCGTCCTGGATATCTTCGGCTGTCTGAATATCGTATTCTTCCAGAAGCTGATGGATAATGTTGCGTTTTCCTTCTGTCATTTGTACCCGATGTATGGGTTTCTTCTGTTTTGCCATAATAAAAGTCCTCCTATGATTTAGATTTTACCATAGAAGAACCTCTTCAATTACATATTTACAGAAAAAGTTTCACACTGCCGAAAATAAAAAAGGAATGGCTGGAAATTTTATTTCCAAACATTCCTTTTTTGTTGAATTATCTTAGAAACCATATGCTTCGTATTTTTTCACAAAACAAAGCCCTGTTGTGCCAGGTCCTGTGTGCGTGGCAATCGTTGCTCCAATCTGGAATGGTGGAAGAAATCCTGTTCCCGGCATGGCTTCTTTTGCTAGGGCTTCAAACTCTGCAAGGTCTTCCCATATGGTTGTATTGCCGCAGGTTGCAATATAATCCGCAGGATTTTCTCCAGTTTTTTGGAAATGCTGTTTTGTCACTTCTGCGATTTTAGAAAAGCCTTTTTTTCTGCTGCGCACAACCCCGCCTATGCTGATTTCGCCGTCTTTCAATATGATAATGGGCTTTATTTTCAGCACACTGCCAGAAAGCGTTGCCAGCTTACCAATGCGCCCGCCGATTTCCAAATAACTCAAATCACCTACCATGAAATGAATCCGGGCATCGGCCTTTGCTTTTTCAATATATGCAGCTGTTTCCTCTAAAGTTTTCCCGTTCTGCTGCATACGCACAGCCTCCATCAGCAGAAGAGCCTGAGAGCCGGTAGCATGCCAGGAATTGATAACATGGATATTTGCCTGCGGGAATTCCTCTTCCAGCATGGATTTTGCGGTAAGGGCAGACTGTACGGAGCTGCTTAACGTGCTTGTGATCGTAAGGCAGAGAATTCCCATGCCATTCTCAAGGGCAGGGCGGAATGCATCAATATAATCCTGCACAGAAGGCAGGGAAGTTTTCGGATAGCCTTTTTCCTGTGTCATATTACGAAAATAATCGTCCAAGGACAGTTCTTCCAATTCTTTGTAATACGTTTCGTGGTCAATCGAAACATAAAAGGGAATCATTTTAACACCCAGTTCGTTCGCTTTTTCTAACCCCAAATCGCACGCGCCATCACTGAAAATTTGAAAATCTGCCATAATATCCTCCTAGCTGCCATTCTGTTGTTTTATCATGCTTATAATATAGCAAATAATAATAGAAAATGCAATATATAAAACTGAATTAAGTAGTATGAAAAACCAGATATGTTGGAGTGTAACTCTGTTTGCATAAGGCAAGGGAAAAATGGTAAAAATCAGAAAAAGAGGAGGGGTTTCCATGTTTGAAAGAGGGCAGAAAATCGTATACCCCATGCATGGCGCGGGCTATATCGAGCAGATTGAAGATGGCGCAGATACAGGCTATTATGTGATACGGATACCAAATGGGAATGTTATGATTCGTATTCCTATGGAACGTGCGGAGGATGCGGGACTGCGCGGGCTGATGTGCCGTGCGGATGTGGAAAAGCTGGTGACGCAGGCAGGGGAGAGCAGACAGAGCAATTCTGAGAACTGGAATATACGTTATAAAGAAAATCTGGAACGTCTGCGTACTGGAAAGCTGGAGGCAGCTGCGGAGGTCGTAAAGCTGTTAACAGAACGGGAGAAAAGAAAGAAACTGTCCCTTGTGGAAGGGCGGCTTCTGGGAATGGCGCGGCAGATTGTTTTGAGCGAAATTATTTCTGTATACGAAATTAACGGGGAAAAGGCAGAAGAATTGCTTGCAAAATGGATAAAAATAGGATAATATTTTATTACTGTATAGTGCGGATTTTTTCGCATTTTTACAGTTTACAGAATGTGGGAAGGAGGTGGAAAAATGAAACGGTTTGTAGAACTGATTATGAGCTTGATCGTTACGGCGGCTGCATATGCCATTATGCATATTATTTTTGTAACGGACTTATTCCAATGGAAAAGCGAACTGCCCATTTATGTCCCGACAGGACTGGCAGTATTCACCGGATTTATATTTTATTTCATTATTTCTTCGCCGGTAGCGGAAATGCTGATGAGAAAGCTGTCACAGATGGAGGACCGGCTGACGAAAATGAACCTGAAAGAGCTGGCATTTTCTATTTTTGGCGGCTTTATCGGGCTGGTGCTGGCGAACCTGATTGGGCTTGCGTTCCGCGGGTTCGGCGCAGTCGGTACGTTCATCGTGGTGCTGTTAAATTTCCTGTTTGGTATTCTGGGCATCCGTGTGGCAAGGCGGAAAAAAGATGAGGTAAATGTCCGCAAACTGCAGGAGGTGTTGCTGACAACTGCGCCTGTACCGGAAGAACCGCTTGTAGCTGGCAGGCCCAAAATACTGGATACCAGCGTGATTATTGACGGGCGTATTCTGGATATTTTGCAGACGGGGTTTATTGAAGGCAAGATTATTATTCCGACGTTTGTTCTGGAAGAACTGCGGCATATTGCGGATTCTGCGGACAGCCTAAAACGCAACAGGGGCCGCCGTGGACTGGATATCCTGAATGAGATACAGAAACAGCTTGCTGTACCTGTGGAAATCAAGGAATTTACAACGCCGCAGTTTATGGAGGTTGATTCCATGCTGCTGAAAATGGCGGAAAACATGGACGCATTTGTAGTGACGAACGATTTCAACCTGAATAAAGTTGCGGAATTTCAAGGTGTACGGGTGCTGAATATCAATGAACTGGCAAATGCCATTAAGCCTGTTGTGCTGCCCGGCGAGGAAATGAAGGTTACGATAATCAAATCCGGAAAAGAAGCCGGACAGGGTGTAGGCTATCTGAACGATGGTACGATGATTGTTGTGGACGGCGGCAGCAGACATATCGGGGAAACCAAAACGGTGATTGTCACAAGTGTATTGCAGACGGCAGCAGGGCGTATGATATTTACGAAAATGGTTGCCGCTGCGTGAAGGTCTGTTCTGTATCTCAACAAATGACGAGGGAATGCCGGACAGATGCTGGAAATAATGGAGGAAAAAGATGGAAATAAAGCCTGTTTGTGCTGCCGTAATTGTGGCGGCAGGGTCGGGCAAGCGTATGGGAACGACTGTCTGCAAGCAATACCTGCTTCTGGAAGGAAAAGAAATTCTTGCGCATACTGTAGAAAAATTTGAGAAAAGCAAGATGATCGATGAAATCATACTTGTGATCGGTCAGGAAGACGTCAGCAGGATGAAGCAGATGGCGGCTGGATATGGCTGGAAAAAGATTTCCGCTGTTGCGCAGGGCGGTGCAGAACGACAGGATTCTATCTGGAACGGCCTGATGCAGACAAGCCCGTCAGTGGAAATCGTGTTGCTGCATGATGGTGTGCGTCCGTTTGTGACGGAAGAAATGATACAGGCGTCTATACAGACTGCCCGGGAAATGGGGGCCTGTGCGGTCGGAGTTCCTGTGAAGGATACCATAAAGGTATGCGGAGCGGACGGTATGACGCTGGAAACGCCTGACCGCAGCCGCCTCTGGCAGATTCAGACACCGCAGACGTTCCGGCGGAAGGTCATTTTTCAGGCATTTGAAAAAGCGCGGAAGGACGGCTTTGTTGCTACGGACGATACTTCTGTGGCGGAGTATGCCGGATTTCCTGTAAAAGTAATTCAGGGCAGCTATCGGAATATTAAAATCACAACGCAGGAGGATTTGCTGATTGCAAGGGCATTTTTGGAATAGGGGAGAGGTACATAGATGGGTTTACTGCGTATATGAAAAAACATAAATCGACGTTTTTTCTCTTTTTTGATACATTTGCGGCTGTCCGGTATATCCGGCGGTGTGAGCTGGTCGATTTGGAAAGCAGAGAAGTGATTGCAGTGCTGAAGGTCGGAGCGATGTCTGAAGCCGTATACAGCCGGAAATATTGCAGGCTGTTTTTGAAATCCATGTTGAATAATTACTTGTATGTATATGATTTCAATACAGGGGAATTGAAAAGGCTGCGTAAGTTTGGCTATTGTGACAGGGAGATTTTCCTGACGGACGACGAGGAAAACGTGATTGTATTTATCAACCGCGGGGGCATACAACGCGTTTCGGTGGATACGCTGGAGGTTTCGGTTCTGAACGGGGAAAAGGATTATTATTTTTTCCATAATGGCTGGGACAATCCCGATTTGAAATGCTATGAATTTTTTTGCACAAATTCAGATTTGCCCACAATATTCCTGAGGCTGGATTATCAGGGGAAGGTGCTTGCCGAGGAGTCTGCCATTGTGGACGAAAGTGAAATACGCTGTGATTGCGTGGAATTTTGCAGGGAAAAGAATTTATATCTCTTTCAATGCGATTAAGAAGGATTACAGCGGGGAGACTTTTTACAAGCCCAAGTTGTATACGATACTCAGCGAAAAACCGAATCCGAACCATGACATAAAGTATCTTTTGGAAGGATATTATAGCGGGGGCTGTTGTTATATCACGCAGTATGAAAATTATGTATTTCTATGCTATGGAAACGATGAGGTTTATGTGATAGACCTTGACAGCCGGCGCGTGGTTAAGAAATACGAAATCGGGCAAATGTCTACGATTGCACAGTATGACCCGAGAAGGAACGCTCTTTTTGTGAGTGTGTGGAAGAATCTTGTTATCCTTGAAAACGTATTATAGTTTAGGGGGAATCCATGAAAACAGTAACGATATATACAGACGGGGCATGTTCCGGAAATCCCGGGCCGGGCGGCTACGGCACAGTCCTGCTTTACGGTGAAGCAAGGAAGGAGCTTTCCGGCGGCTATCGGCTGACGACAAATAACCGCATGGAAATCCTTGCGGTAATCAAAGGGCTGGAAGCCCTGAAAGAGCCTTGCAGAGTTCTGCTTTACAGCGATTCCAGATATGTTGTGGACGCGATTGAAAAAGGCTGGGTTGCAAAGTGGCGGCAGAATGGCTGGATGCGGAATAAAAAAGAACGTGCACAGAACGTAGACCTCTGGGAGCGTATGACCGCGCTTTTGGAAAAGCATCAGGTTTCGTTTCATTGGGTGAAGGGCCATGCGGATAATCCGGGAAATGAACGCTGTGACGAGTTGGCGCGTATGGCGATACAGAGCGGTTCTCTTTTGGAAGATGAGATGTATATGGCATAAAAATGGTGGAAGGCTGAGCCTTTCACCATTTTTATGTACTATGGTCAGAGCAGTTCTTCGTAGCTTGTAAAATATCGGTCTGCCAAAGCTTGAATTTCTGACTTTTCCTGTTCCATAACAGGATCTTCTATGGCGTATACTGTAAAACCACCCTGTTTCGCGCCTTTTATGGCATATAATGCGTCCTCAAAGACAATCGTATCGGCAGGAGTGCCGCCCAGCCGCTCCATGGCGGTCTGGAACACCTCCGGTCCGCTTTTGTAAAGCCCTGTTTCTGTACAGGTCAGGACAAAATCAAAGTATTTTGAAATGTCCAGCCGGCTCAGTGCTAAATGGATATAGCTGGCTTCGGAGGCGGTCAAAATACACATTTTCGCGCCGTTCTTTTTTTCTTTTTCCAGAAATTCCTTTGCAAAAGGTTTCAGGGGAATAGTGGTGCGGTATTGCTCTTCTACAAACGAGATAATCTCTGAAGTGATTTCCTCTGCTGTAAAGGGGACACCCAATTTCTGCTGAAAATGTTCCGCTGTCTGATAAAGTGTCTGGGATTTCACGATTTCCTGTAAATTATCAGGAGGCGTGAATCCGTGGTTGAGCAGGAAGTTTTTCCCTGTGTCTTTCCAGATTGGCATGGAATCAATGAGTGTTCCATCCAAATCAAATATATAATGCTTCATGGATTATTTTCCTTCTTCTCTGTATTTGTCTATTTTTTCATTGATGGTCAGTACGCCAGAGGGGCTGTGGAAAATCTTGACATATGCCTTTGTAGAAGGCGCGCCTTCTTCAATAGGGATTTCCTGCGCGCGGCGGATAATACCCATCAGTGTATCAAAATCTCCTTCAACAGTGGTTTCAAACGGGCCAACCACATAGTGGCAGCCTGTGCTTTCGATATAGGCGATTACTTTGTCCACAACAGCGCAGACTTTGTCCATTTCCAGAATGTCCGGCAATACCTGAATTGCAATGCTTGTTTGATACATGATTCAAACCTCCTTTTTCCTTAGTGTAGCATTTCCGGGGAAAAAAGGCAAGTCGCTTTCCTTATGATGCATTTTGACAATGGGGATCTGCCGGAACCATCTAAAAAAAGAAAGAACTGCTGGAGTTCTTTCCTGAAGGATACTATTCTGTTTTTTTTCTCTTTTTTGCTGGCAGTGTGCAGTCAAAGGTATGATTCCGTCCAAGCGCATAAGCGATTTTTACGAGTTTCCTTTCATCTTCCGTCAGTTCCCGCTCCATTTTCTCCTCTGCACAGGCAAGCAGGGCACGGGTATCTGTTCTTGATCTGCGCGGTCTTTTTGCAAGCATTGTCAGCGGCTGAAATGTTTTCGGCGAAATCTGCTCCGGCCGTACAATGCGGAATATTTCTGCTGTATAGACTGCGTCATGCAGGGCGTTATGGAATGATGCTGTTTCCGGCAGACCAAGCTCTGCAACAGCATTTTTCAAACCAATTGACCGCCCGGCCTCCTGATTCAGGTAGGCGGAGGCGTAGGACTGTATATTCAAATAGGAATCGGTCAGACTGTCTACATCAAGGTCATAATAACAGATATTTCGGAAAAGAGATTTGATATCATCCTCGCCCCAGCTGCACAATATGGATGTTTCGTTTCCGATAAAATCCAGAAAAGCCTGATACGCTTCGGGAAAAGAGGGCTGATTTTCCAGAGTTTCCTGCTTGATTCCTGTGATTTTTTCCACAAAAGGATGTAGCCTCGGGTACAGTTTAGGAGTTATCATGATGTCAAAGGTATCCAGCTGTTCAAAATTTTCACTCAGCTTTACCGCGCCAATCTGTATGATTTCAAAGGGGCATTCGGGCACTGGCTCTGCCTTTTTCCCGCTTTTGAAGGGAAATGCCTGATTAAATTCCAAATCCAGTACAATGTAATGCATGATGAAAAATCCTCCTGTCTGCCGAATCTGCTTTTACAACAGACCCTCCGCTAAGAGTATAGCACGAAACATTGCGGGAAGGAAGAAAAATTGAAAATTTCTTGTGCCGTTTCTTTGGAAATGATAGAATGATAAGGAACAGGGGATTGAAAAATATGGAAAGGACGCGTTGCATATGAGATTGACATTCAGCGAGGAACAGATAAAACAGGAGAAAAATAAAATTTATTTAGAGGAGGACGAGCTTCTGCTAGAAGGGGAATATCTGGAAGGGGAAGGAAAACGGTATGTGATTTCAGGGATTGCTACAATTGAAGGGGAACGCTACCATGATTTCCAGATTGAGTTTGAACTGTTTCAGCCGCCGAAAGGGGAAACCGTTGAGGCGATCCTTGCAGAGGAATGGGATTGGTACGATTTTTTATGCTGAGAATATAAAATCAGGAAGGGTTTGTAAGCAAAGCAGCCTCTGGAAAAATGGATATAACGATAAGGACTATGCGTTATATCAGGTATAAAATTGTGAGGAGGGAAGAAAATGGGATTGTTTTTGCAAACGGCATTGGTGCTGAACAAAAATGAAGCTGGCATAAAAGCAGCGTTGGAACGGATAGAGAAAGATGCCAGCTTGGATGTGGTCGCTTCGGAATGCAAATTCCAGAGCCGCCAGAAGGGTACAGCGGTTTTGCTGAATGAGAACTGTATGGGATATGAAGAACTGGCGGAAACGCTTTCAGATGAATTGGTGCGCCCGGTTCTCCTGCTTTATATTTATGATGAGGATTTCTGGGGATATTATTTCTATGAAAATGGCAAATCATTAGACTGCTTTCAGACAGTTCCGGATTATTTTTCGGATGGTTCGGAAGAAGAAGCGCTGGCTGCTGTGGGGAACAGCGGGCTTATTGCAAAATATTTCGGAATAGAGGAATCGGAAATCAAAAAATATCTTGCGGCACGGACGGAAGAACAGTTGGAATTCTCTGAGGGAAAAGCCTATGAAGATGATGAGTTTGAGCAGGACGACTGCTGGCAAATGGCGGATTTTATGCGGAAATTAGGATTTCCCTATGAATTTTCATAATGATTTATATATAAAAGACAAGCGAAACAGATGGAATCACTGAAATCACCTAAAGAATGAAGGAGGAAAACACATGGAAAAAACAACAATGGCATTCCGATATTTTATGCCTGCGGATACATATTTCGGCAGAGGCTGTATTGAGGCGCATAAAGACGTGATGGAAAAGCTGGGCAAAAAAGCAATGGTCGTAACAGGGCGAAGCTCTGCGAAGAAAAACGGTGCACAGAAAGATGTGACAGATGCGCTGGACAGTTTGGGCATACAATGGGTATTGTTCGATGAAATTGGGGAAAACCCTGATTTGGAAACAGTAGAACGGGCGGCAGAAATTGCTGTTAAAGTGGGTGTGGAATTTTTTATCGGAATCGGCGGCGGCTCGCCGATGGACGCATCAAAGGCCATTTCTGTAATGGCGGCAAATCCCGGCAAAGGCAGTGATGCTCTGTTTGACGGAAATTCGGCAGCCCTCCCTGTTGTGGCTGTGCCGACAACAGCGGGCACGGGTTCCGAAGTAACGCAGTTTTCCATCATCACACTGCATGAAAAGCGCACAAAAACAAGCATTGCGCCGAAGGTTTTTGCATCAGTATCCTATCTAGACCCGAAATATATGGATACGCTTTCCCCAAAAATCACGAACAATACGGCGGTAGACGCGTTGACCCATTTAATCGAAAGCTATCTTTCTGGTAGCGCGAATTTTATAAGCGAAAAAATTGTAGAAATGGGGCTTTCCATATTTAGGGAATGTATTCCGGCTTTGAAAGCACAGCAGTATCCCGCTGAAATCAGGGATAAACTGATGCTGGCGTCTGCTATCGGCGGCGTGGCAATCGCGCAGACGGGTACATCTCTGCCACATGGCATGGGGTATTTCCTGACGTATGAAAAGCATCTGGCGCATGGAATGGCAAACGGCGTGCTGACAAGGGCTTATCTGGAACAGTTTCCAGAAGGGGATGAGAAGGTTGCAAAGCTGCTGGCGTGCCTTGGCATGAAGGATACGGCAGAAATGGGCGCATTTATGGACGCTGTGCTGGAACATACAGAAACATATACGGAAAAGGATATTGCTTATTATACAGAGCGTTTTTTGGAAACACCGCAGAAAATGGCAACATTCCCATATCCTTTGACGAAAGAGGATGTTTACAAAATGTATGAAAAAAGTCTGCTGAAATGAGAAAGAGAAGCAGTAAAGGCAATACTGCCGGATGATTCGAGGCTTTGCATTATGATTATTCCAATGGTATTTCGTCATTTTTGTGGTGAAGATATATGCAGAACGGCGGACGAAGTGAAAGCTGCATTTAGTAAACATAGTAATGGTGTAGACCAGTTTTTCATTTCGGATATTTCTGACAAACTTTATCCATATCTAAGCGTATTGGTAAATGGGAAAAATGCTTATATCATGGTACTCTTCTTTTGCCGGAACTGAGAATCACGGATTTCAGGCGTATGTGGAAGCTACAGAATCAGACCCTGATGATATCACTGTATTTTTATGTAAATACTCCGACAGTGGAAATGGAAATCAGAAACAAATATGTCTGTACAAAGGAAAAGGCACTGCAAGTCATACTCAAATTTATGTGTTATGATGAATGTCCTGTTTGTTTTGAGGATTTGCCCGACTGCGTTGAATGGGAAGAATTGTGATTATGGTCACCCTTCAAGCAATAAAAAACAGGAAATTACCGTTGAAATAATATGGTTAAAAACAGGGATGAAGGTGAATAGAATGAAGTATACCAGCACATTGCTGGCGGTTTCGGATATGGAAAAAAGCAAGCAGTTTTACCATGATGTTCTGGGAAGATGTATGTTGTAAAGGGTAAGGCTGACCGCCTTGCCAAATACAACATAGCTGCGGCTCATTTGTGGCAAAAATGACATAAGCAGTTGTGAGAAGGGCGGTGATACCACAAAATTCGGCGTTTTCTGCGACTGCATTCAACATACCACCACAAAGGAGCTGATGACTATGGATTTAGGGCTGACCTACACAAAAATTGGCGATTACTATTACCCTGACATTGCCCCGTCAGACACCACCAAGTACGAAATCGGCTATTATGGCCGGAAACATGAGCGGTACTTAAAGGAACACCGCCCCAGCGTATGGGCAAGACTTGTTCTTACCGAGGGACTGCTCAGGCATCTCTATGAGGTCGATACCGCCTGCAATGAACAGATGGAATATCTCATCAAGGAGATTGCCAAGCGAGAGGGTGTGACCGAGGCCCTGAAAGCCGCCGATCCCATGACCTGGGTGGGATACATGAACAATATCCGCCACAGGGCGGAGGAAATCGTTCTCCACGATTTGGTGTACGCCTACTAAAGAGAAAATTGGACTGGACGGAACTGCTTCGGCGGTTCCGTCCTTTTTACGGCGATTTGTAAATTTTTTGTGAACGCCACAATTCGACTGCATAGAACACGCGAACTCTGTATGCTTATTGGGAAGTCCTCATGCAAATCCACAGCTGAATGACCGTCTGAACGAGATATGCTCCAGGGGAAGTGCGCCACGATATGAGCGCACCAATGGAGAGAACAACGCCGCCGTGAAATCCGGGGGCAGGAACCACGTTTGGGAGGAACGGCAGATCACACGCAAATACATTCAGCGAAAGGGGGGAGATCATTGTGATGGATATCGCATTGGCGATAGTAGACATACTGGCGGGAAACCAGCACCCGCCTGCGCGAAAAAACCGTACCGATTGGAAGTGCTGGAAATGCGGCCTGACCGCAGGAAAGGATAGAAATTATCAGCGAAGTTCAAAGGGAAAACACCGCCGTTATGTACCGGCGGATCGGGTCTACTACATACAAAGTGCGTATCCATTTCAGTGACACCACCCAGGAAAGCATGGAGGATAAAATTATCCGTTTAATTGGCAGCGAGACTATGGACATGGCCCCGGAATGTGGTATAATAATGATGCCACAAATGAGCCGTCAGCCTGAAGGGAGTACCACATGAGCAGGCAGACGGAGAAAATTACTGCCCTCTATGAGCGGCTTAGTCGTGATGATGAGAAGTCAAAAGGACGTAAAGCCAAGTTATTTTTTTCGGCATCCATAGGGGATGCCGTTTTTGTGTTATTGGATAGCCCCGACAAATTTGTAGTAGATGGTAATGCGCTTTTCCTTACCCTTGCGGCAACGTCCCATACCCGGCGTTTCATAAATCGTAATCCGGTCGATCAGTTCGTGAAGCATGAAGCGGTCGAGTTTTTCAAAGCTGGTGTATTTTCGGATAAGGTCAGCGAAGCGGTCAATATCGGCTTTGGTATCCCGAACCTTTTCCAGCGCCTTTTCCATCTCTGCAATGTTCGCTTTCAGTGCAGCCCGTTCCTGGTCGTAGTCTGCAATAAACATGGTAAAGATGTGGTCAGGCAGCTTGCCGCTCATGTTGTCCTCGTAGGTACGTTTCAGCTTCACATCCAGGTCAGCCAGCCGCTTCTTTGCCGATGCAAGGTCGCGCTTCATCGTTGTGGCTTTCTTCTGCTGATCGGCGCATTTCAGTTCCATGAGCCGCTGTGCGGCTTTCTCCGCATCCTCGCTGAACAATTTCGCGTTACGGCGGATGTCCTCAAGCACTGCCTGATGAAAGGTGTCACGGTTGATGTAGTGGCTTGAGCAGGCTAATTGTCCAATCGCGTGGCTGCGTCCGCAGTTGTAGTAAAAGTATTTCTGCTGGCTTACCTTGGGCAGCATGGAGGTTCCGCAGGCTTCACAGAAGAACAGTCCGGCAAATAAATCGGGTTCGTCTTTGGCTTTAATGGTCTTTTTCCGCGCTCCCATGCGTTTCTGCGCTTCATCAAACAGTTCCCGCGATACAATAGGTTCATGCATATCAGGAACCACGATCCAATCCTCTTTGGGGATGGGTTCCCGCTTCTTGCTGCGGTAAGATGGCGTGTACTGCCGTCCCTGCACCATGCTCCCCACATAGATTTCATTTTTCAGCATGAACTGCACATAAGTCCGAGTCCAGAAGTGGCGGCGTTCAAACTCGCCATCCCGTTCAGGATTGTGCTTGCGGAAGCGGGTGTATTCCTTGGGGGATAAGATGCCCTCGTTGTTCAGGGTTGTTGCGATACTCTTTGAGCCGATCCCAGCCGCGCACATTTCAAACATCCGCCGTACAACCGGCGCAGTTTCCTCGTTGATAATCAGCTTGTGCTTATTGTCAGGATGCCGCAGGTAGCCGTAGGGGTCGAGTGCGCCAAGGTATTCGCCGCTTCTTGCTTTGGTATGGAGCGTGGACTTGATTTTCGTGGAAATATCCTTGGCGTACATATCATTAGTCAACCTTACATAAAGAATGACATCACAGCAGTGCATTGGTGGTCGATTACCTCCGGCGAGATGGTGTGGCACATTATCGGTAGCGGCTACCGATAATCAAACAAGACTATCACATAGGGGGAAAACACAATGAGCGAATTGAAACCGAGAATCCATGACGAGGACACTGGCATCGACTACATCCTTGCTGGCGACTACTACATCCCGGCCATTGAACTGCCGGAGGACGATTACCGTCCCATCGGAAAATGGGGACAGATGTACCGGGCATATCTGGAAGAAACGAACTTGCTTCTGCTCAACCACCTGATTTTGACGGGTAAGCTACACAGCTACCTTGCCGACCTTAACGAACAAGCACAAAACCGCTACCGTCTCATTGTCCAGCAGATGGCTGATACCGAAGGCGTAACTGAGAACTTGAAGCGGCGTTCTCAATGGGCGTGGGTACAGGCCATGAACAGCATCGCCAGTTGTGCTGAAGAAATTATCAGAGACGAGATATGCAATGCTTAGTGGGTTCAATGCCCTTGCAAATGCGCTACTGTGAGTGCGCAAATACCGAAAGCCGGCTTACTACAAGTAGGCCGGCTTTCAGCGTTTATGTGTGACAAACAACGAGATTGCTTGGAGAATTATTGGGGTTTATCTGGAAATCTGCCGTTCTATGTGGTATAATAGTTTTTGAGGATATAAGCGCATTGAAGGACAGGCTATTTTCAATGTCCGATTGACGCTGAGGTGATAGTATGACTGATACGCAACAAAAGGTAGCCGCCAGGAAGTTCGCGGCTTACTGGAAAGATAAAGGCTATGAGAAGGGACAAAGCCAGACATTTTGGCTGACGCTGCTCTCTGATGTGCTGGGTGTTGAGGATGTGGGCAGTTTTATCACGTTTGAGGAACAGGTGAAGCTGGACCATACCAGCTTCATTGACGGCATTATCCCCTCTACCCATGTGCTGATTGAGCAAAAGAGCATTGACAAAAACTTGAAAGCCGCCATCAAGCAGTCTGACGGTTCGCTGCTGTCCCCGTTCCAGCAGGCAAAGCGGTACGCCGCCGAACTGCCTTATTCCCAGCGCCCCCGCTGGATTGTGATTTGCAATTTTGCCGAATTCCATGTGTATGATATGGAGCGGCCCGGCGGCGATCCGGAAGTGATTCTCCTTGCGGATTTGGAGAAGGAGTATTACCGGTTGCAATTCCTGGTGGACACTGGGAGTGAACACATCAAAAAAGAAATGGAAATCTCCCTGCAAGCTGGCGAACTGGTAGGGGTGCTTTATGACGCGCTTTTGAAACAGTACAAGGACCCCAGCAGTCAGTCAACGCTTCAAAGCCTGAACAAGCTCTGTGTCCGGCTGGTATTCTGCCTTTATGCGGAAGATGCTGGGATTTTCGGCGGCAAAAGTATGTTCCACGATTATCTCAGGGATGTTCCTGTCAGTGGTATTCGTAGGGCACTGGTGGAGTTGTTCAAAATCTTAGATCAGAAACCGGAATCACGCGACAAATACCTTGCGGATGATAATCCGGCACTGGCGGTATTCCCTTATGTTAATGGCGGCTTGTTCAGTGACGAGGATATTGAAATCCCGCCTTTCACAGAAGAATTGAAAACGCTCCTTCTGGAAAATGCCAGCGAGGATTTTAACTGGAGCGACATCAGCCCTACTATTTTCGGCGCAGTTTTTGAAAGCACATTAAACCCGGAGACCCGGCGCAGCGGAGGGATGCACTATACATCTATCGAGAACATCCACAAGCTGATTGACCCGTTGTTCCTGGACGGACTGAAAGCCGAGTTTGCGGAAATCAAAGAAATTACAGTTGACCGAACCCGCAAAGCCAAATTGGAATCATTTCAAATGAAGCTGGCTGGTCTGAAATTCCTTGATCCGGCTTGCGGCTCTGGAAATTTCTTGACTGAGACATACATCTCCCTTCGACGGCTGGAAAACGAGACGCTCTCCCTGCTCCACCGGGGGCAGATTATGTTGGATGTTGGCGATCCTATCCAAGTGTCCATCGGTCAATTTTACGGCATCGAGATCAACGACTTCGCCGTGACTGTGGCAAAGACTGCCCTATGGATTGCGGAAAGCCAGATGATGAAAGAAACCGAGGATGTAGTGCATATGTCCTTGGACTTCCTTCCTCTGAAATCTTATGCCAATATCACTGAGGGGAACGCTCTCCAGGTAGACTGGGCAAGTGTTGTCCCCAAGCATGAGCTGAACTACATTATGGGGAATCCGCCGTTTGTAGGTTACTCACTGCAAAGCAAAGCACAGAAAAATGATATTCTCTCCGTCTATGTTGATGAAAAGGGCAAGCCTTACAAAACAGCGGGCAAGATCGACTATGTTTCCGGCTGGTATTTCAAGGCGGCACAGTTGATGCAGGGAACCGCCGTTCGGACAGCGTTTGTGTCTACCAATTCCATTACCCAAGGCGAACAGGTCGCAGGAGTTTGGAAGCCGCTTTATGAACGTTTCGGTATTCATATTGACTTTGCGCACCGCACATTCCGTTGGGACAGCGAAGCCAGTATTAAGGCTCATGTCCATTGTGTGATTGTGGGGTTCAGTAATGAGCCTAATCCTGCGCCTAAGCGGATTTATACAACAGAGCGATATCAAGAAGTAGAGAATATCAATCCCTATCTGCTTGATGCCCCCAATGTATTTATTGATAGCCGAACCAATTCTATTTGCAATGTACCGCAGATGGTATATGGGAATAAACCAACAGATGGCGGCTTTCTATTCCTATCCCCAGAAGAACGTGACGAACTGCTCAAGCGTGAACCGGGAACGGAAAAGTTTATCCGGCAAATATATGGCGCAACCGAGTACATCAACAATAAAGCCCGCTACTGCCTGTGGCTGGTCGGCGCATCTCCTTCTGAACTGCGCAAGTCCCCATTCATCATGGAGCGAGTGGAGCAAGTAAGGCAGTTCCGACTGAACAGCACAAAAGCGGCTACACAGAGGAGTGCGGATACTCCGACTTTGTTCCAGGAAATCCGGCATCCTGACAGTGAGTATATCATCATCCCTCGCCATTCCTCTGAAACACGCCGTTATATTCCGTTTGGATTTGTGCAGCCGCAAATAGTGGTCAATGACGCTGTGCAAATCATCCCAGATGCTAAGATTTATCATTTTGGCATTATGATGTCAAACGTGCATATGGCATGGACAAGGGCTGTCTGTGGCCGCATTAAGAGCGACTATCGCTACTCCAAAGATGTGGTTTACAACAACTTCCCTTGGCCCACACCCACCGATACGCAAAAGACCAAAATTGAGCAGACTGCCCAGGCAATTCTGGACGCCCGCGCCCGCTATCCGGAAAGCAGTCTTGCTGATCTCTATGATGAATTGACTATGCCCCCGGAATTGCGAAAGGCGCATCAGGATAATGACCGAGCAGTTATGCAGGCTTATGGGTTTTCTGTCAGGGACATGACAGAGAGCAAATGCGTGGCGGAACTGATGAAGATGTATCAAAGATTAGCAGAGCATTAATAGCAATGAAATATAAACAGAGAAAGCGTGCGTCCTATAATGCGAGTAATGTTTTGGAATACACATAAAAATGTGTCAATAAATCAAATAATATGCAAAATAGCGAGAGAGAAAGATATTGACATTATTTTTTTAGCTGAGTATGATGATAACATTCAATCTCTGGCTGGCGCGTTAGATATGCAATCTTATTTCACTCTCGGTTGCGACCGAATCAAAGTAATGGGTAGAATAAAAAGTGTCGAACCTGGACCACAGGGTACACGATATTCTATTCAAATCATTGATAATAAGTATATTTTATGTGCCCTGCACCTTCCAAGTCAAATGAGTAGCGGGCATCAAGAAAGAAGAAATATAGTAATTCAAACAATTCTAAATGATCTTCAAGATATTGAAAAAAAGTTAGGTTCAAAACGCAGTATTTTACTTGGAGATTTTAATGAAGACCCTTATGAGGATGGTTGTCTATCTGCAGTAAACTTTCATGGATTGCCTTGTTTGAACGATGCTTTAAAGATCTACAGAAAAATAGAAGGGCGACAATTTGAAATGTTTTACAATCCTATGTGGAACTTATTTGGCGATTTTAATTCACCGCCTGGAACTTATTACTATGCCGGAAGTAATCCTAAGTGTTCATATTGGCACATTTTTGATCAGGTAATGATTCGTGCCTGCTTGAAAAGCGAATTTGTGAAGAGTAGTTTGGAAATCATATCAAAAGCGGGAGAAAAAGACTTGTTGGATATAAAAGGATATCCAGACATAAAGTATAGCGATCATCTACCTATTGTTTTCCAAATACGGGAGGGGCAATCATGAGCGAAAGATTGGATATAAAAAGTAAACTTAAATTTGATGTTGAAGATTTGACAAACCCGGATATAACCATCGCTGAAATAGGAACTCAACTCGAATCCCTTACAAACGGTCTTGTGAAAGGAGTTGTAAACGAATACGATGGTCCAATAGAATCTTACAACACTTTAAGCGGAATGGCGTCCTTGGTCGCAGCTCTTGGAGCAACGCAAAAGTATGATATTCAAAATGACCTTGGAGAAATCGGTTATCAGCTATTTAAATTTGAATTCTATTTAACATCGGCTAAGCTTCCTAACTATAAATTTAGGATAATGTTTTTTGAATACGGGTTAGGGGGCTATCCTGTGAAAATTGTTCTTGAGCAAGGGCTTGCAGATGAGATATTTAAAAAAGAAAATGCAGAATACATTTTTGAAATACAAACTAAAAATGAATTAGAAGATACGGTAACCAATATTTTAGCGTCAAAAAGGATTCTTAAAGTAGTTCAAGGATTGATTAATGTATCTTTGAATCATCGGGAGGAAATAGAAAATTCTACGCAATCTGAAAAAGTTGAGTGAGGATTAGTATCAGCCCTATTAGCATTCGGCTTCTGAACGCGCAGCCAGCCCCGGCAAGGGGCTGTTCAAAGGGTTTGGGACGCTGTCCCAACAAGCAAAAACGAGCTTTCGGCGGCAACGCAGGAAGTCCGTTTTGAGCGTTTGTATATACAAACGCCCTGCTTGCCCAGTAGCGCACTTCTAACATAAGACCACTTTGCCCCGAGAGGTTGTATCAATCTGGTGCGGGTCAAAATGACCCGCACCCAAAATATGGATTGATGGCAACTGGGCAAAAGAACTCGTTACTGTAGTGGGGTGGACAAATTCTGTCCATCCCACTTTACTACTCTAAAATCAATGGAAACACTCTGTCCATTGATGGAATTTCGCTATCCCGCAAGCAGTGTCTTTGTTCCCACAAAGCCTCGAAACAGCGGTTCCCGGCTCCGCCGGAAATCGCTGTTTCTGCTTGTTGGGAAGCGTCCCAAACCCTTTGAACAACCTCGTTACCGAGGTTGGCTGCGCGGCGTTCCGCCGCTTCTGGCTACCGCCCACTGTTGATTTTCCGTTCCCGTCTCCGCTTCGGGGACTGCGGTTTTTCAGAAGAGACGGGAGCATCGCCATCAAAGTTTTCTTCTTCTGTCTGCCCTGCCTGTTTCCGAAATTCGTAGAAGTCGCTCAGGAACGCCGGGAACTTGCTTTTCCAGAGGGCGTACTCATCATCGGTCATTTCTCCGGCATCGTGCTGGGCGCAGGCTTTCATAAATCCCAGAGTACGGTATTGGAGCAACGCACCGGGACTTCTCGTGATGGTCTCTATATCTGGCTTGAAATCGTCCATTGCCACACTGTCCCTGAACACAAAATGGATATGCCCGCCCACCTCCGTCGGGTACAATCCGTAAATCTCCTCCAGCTTATATAACGCCTGCAGCGCCCCTTCCATATCCGAGATTTTTTCACCGCTGATGGCGGCGTAGTTGACCCGGAGTTTTTCGGCGATTATATGGAGCGTGAGAAAATCCGGCACTCGGTTCCCCAGTTCATAATTCCTGATAGCGGACTCGCTGACCTCGCATAGGGCGGCGAGTTCTTTTTGCGTCAGCCCCGCCTGCTGGCGGTAAAACCTTATTCGCTCTCCCAATGTCGAGTTAATTGACAGCAGTTCCATGCCGCGCCCTCCCTGTTCTGGTGTTGATTTGAGTATAGCCGTCCTGCCGGATATTATATCACACGCCGTTCAAAAATGAAAGGAATTTTTGCAAATCACTTGACAGCACATTTCTGAACGGCTATAATGATAAGTGCAGTTCAGAATTGAACTCTATGAACTTCCGTAAATAGAACAACCCGGCATACATGCCAAATCAGCGGCCAGCCCGGACAGGAAGGAGGTCAGCCGGACCACCCCGCCGCTCCACCCACTGTCTCCGCCAGCGTTATGGTGTTCGCTGGCGGATGCCGTGAAAGGAACTGTGAATGACGGAAGAAAAAAGCAAAATCCCTGAACTGAAAGTGATCCCGGCGGAGGAACTGCTGGACACGACCTACACCCCGTCCGGCACTTTGATTGACGGTCTGATGGGTCAGGGCATCTACATCCTCGCCGGAGCGCCCAAGGTGGGCAAGTCCTGGCTGGTGCTGTGGCTGGCGAACCAGGTCAGCAAAGGCGAGCCGGTCTGGGGACTGAAAGCCGAAAAATGCGGTGTCCTCTACATCAGCCTGGAGGACACCTTCCAGCGGATGCAGCAGAGGCTGAACGATGTCAGCGGCGGCAGTCCCGGCAGTATCTGGCTGGCGACCGAGGCTCTGTATATCGGCGAGGGCTTCGAGGAACAGCTTGTGAATTTCCTCACTGCCCATTCCAATGTGAAACTGGTGATCATCGACACCCTCCAGCGTGTCCGCAAGGCCGGGCAGGAGCAATACAACTATGCCAGCGACTATGAGACAGTCTGCTCTTTGAAAAAAATTGCCGACCGCTTCCTGGTAACAGTGCTGGTAGTCCACCACACCCGCAAGGCCGGGTCTGCCGATTCCTTCAACATGATTTCCGGCACGACCGGCCTTCTGGGATGCGCTGACGGTGCGCTTGTCCTGCAAAAGTCCTCCCGGATGGAGACCTCCGCCACGCTGGATGTGACCGGGCGGGAGGTGGCCGACACTCAACTGAACCTCCGCTTTGACAAGCAGAGGAAAGTGTGGGGATTTGTTTCCTTCGGGAGCGAGGCCCCGCAGAAAGAGCCTGACCCCATCCTGACCGCCGTTCAGACTTTTACTCAGGTGCATGGCGTGTGGCGGGGCTATGCCGCTGTGCTGTTGGACGAGTTGAAGGCGGAAACAGAAATCAACGCCGAGCCGAACACGCTGACCCGGCTGCTGAACGCCAATGTCGGAGAACTTGAGCGTGAGTACGGCGTCCGCTACCGTTCCGGGAAACGCACTGGGAAGGGCCGGCTGGTCTCTCTGCTGGATTTGAATGCTCCCTGGGTCAGCACCGACATGGACGATGCAGATAATGTAGGTAATGACGGTATTTTGAGTGCCGGTGACGGTCGTAAAAATATCTGCAATACCTACACAACCTACACGCCCACCCCTGATGATTCGGAAGGGGCGTGACGGTATGGAGAAGCTGAACATGAACCGGAGGGCTGTTCTGTCCCCGGAACCTGTGGAAGGAAAGGAGGTCAGCCGCCTGAACGATTACACCGAAGTCAAAATCGGCGGCGTGGTCTACCGGGTCAAAAGTGTATTTTCTGACAAAGGACAGTTGGGTGATCTGCTCGACTTGGCGGCGATGGAAAAACTCAGCCGTATCGCGTAAAGGGCCTTTGCATCAGAGTGTGAGCGTGCTATAATGGCGGTAGGTAATCGACCGCCATTCGCACTGCTCTTTGGGAGGTAAAATCAAAGATGCAGGAAACTTACAATGTTGGAATTTATTGCAGGCTCAGCCGGGAGGACGAGAGAACCGGCGAGTCCGTGTCCGTGGAGAACCAGAGGGAGATGCTCAGCCGCTATGTCCTGGAGCAGGGCTGGAACCTCTATGCCGCCTACTGTGACGATGGGGTCTCAGGTACGACCTTCGATAGGCCTGGGTTCAACCAGCTTATCGCCGACGCCACCGCCGGGAAAATCAATCTGGTACTCTGCAAGGACCTCAGTCGTCTCGGCAGAGATTATATCGAAAGCGGGAAGTATACGGACATCGTTTTTCCGAGCCTCGGCTGCCGGTTCATCGCCCTCAATGATGGGGTGGACACCGCTCACAAAAACAATGAGATGCTGGTGATTCTGAAAAATGTCATGAACGACCTCTACGCCAGGGACACCAGCGCCAAAATCAGGGCAGTCAAACGCTCCTCGTTTCAAGCCGGGAAGTATGTGGGATGCTATGCCCCTATCGGCTATCTGAAAAGCCCTGATGACAAGCACATCCTCATTCCCGACCCGGCAACAGCGCCCCTTGTGCGGCGTATTTTCGATATGCGCTGTCAGGGACTCAGTTACCGTAAAATCGCCACAACGCTGAATGAGGAGAAGGTGTCCACGCCCCGCGACCTCTACTACTTGCAGAAAGGCATGGTCAATCCCCGGCAGGACGGAGGCTACTGGCAAGCCCAGACCGTGAAGGCCATCCTTCGCAATGAGGTCTATATCGGTCATACGGTGCAGAACAAAACCGGCAATATCTCCTACAAGGTTCACAAGCAGGTGGGCAAGCCGGAGGCCGAGTGGATTCGTGTCGAGGGTACGCATGAGCCGCTGATCTCGATGGAGGTCTGGGAACTGGTACGGACAATCGAGCAGCAGAACGCCCGGAGCCGGACACAGGCAAATGGGGAGACCGCTCTGTTTGCCGGACTGCTTTACTGTATGGATTGCGGCTCGACCATGCGCCATCATGGGGACTACCACAAGTGCAAGGACGGGACCCCGGTCAGGTCCACCTATGAAAGTTACCTGTGCAATCGGTACTGCTGCGGTGGAAAAGACATTTGTACGGCCCACACGATGAATCAAAAGGTGCTGATACAGGTTGTCCTGACCGACATCCGCATGAAAGCGAAACAGGCGAGGAACGACCCATCCGGGTTGATTGAGCAAATCCAGACCCAGCGCAGGGCATCGTCCGCCGAACAGATGAAGCAGACCAGACTTCTTCTGACGGCTATTGAGAAACGGCTTGCGGAACTTTCCAGGCTGACCCAGGCTATTTATGAGGACAAGGTGATGGGGCGCATCCCGGAGGCCGTCTGCGTCCAGCTGATGAACCGGTACGAAGCCGAACGGGCCGATAAGCTGGAGCAGAGGGCGCATTTGTCGGGCGAGTTGGAGGCGTACCAGCAGGAGACGGATGATGTCCAGCAGTGGATGAAGCTGATTAGAGAGTACGCAAAGCTGGAAGAACTCGACCGTCCCACCCTCCTGCGGCTCATCAAGCGAATCGAGGTTGGAGAAAAGTGAATATTATCCCCCTTGGGAGCCACCAGTTTCCCGCTTCAGAGCCACCCGGAAATGGTATTTTCCACCTTCAGAGCCACCACAACATATTGTGGCAGCACACATATTTGATTTCACTATAAATCTCCTTATAGTTATTCTTGGAGAACTGCTGATGCAGTATCACCAAATAATCTATAGGGAGGTCTTTTTATGTTTAAGAAGACAAAAGTCAGAAGTATTCTGGAACTTCTGGGAAAAAATCTAAGCGCAAGGGAGGTATCAAAAGTTTTAGGTGTATCAAGAAATATCGTCGCTGAAGTACAGGCGTTATTCTTACAATCGGACAAATCATGGGATGATATTTCTGAATGGGATGACGACAGGCTTTATGAACTGTTCTATCCGGATAAGTTTAAATATAAACCCAGATATGCTCCGGTTGATTATTCTTACG